>JAXKBK010000026.1:0-96490 GCA_036553025.1 Collinsella sp.
CAAGGAGAACTGGCAGCGCGCCAAGATGACCGCCCTGGGCATCCCCGACCTCAGGGTCGTCCAGAACAACATCTCCTACAACGACAGCCGCGGCGTCACCCGCGGCATCCACGCCGAGCCCTGGGACAAGTTCATCTCCGTCGCGCGCGGCTCGGTCTTCGGCGCCTGGGTGGACCTGCGCGAGGGAAGCGAGACCTTCGGCAAGGTGTTCACCTGCACGCTCGACCCGTCGAAGGCCATCTACGTCCCGCGCGGCGTGGGCAACTCCTTCCAGGCCCTGGAGGACGGCACCGCCTACACGTACCTGGTGGACGCCCACTGGTCGCTGGAGCTGAAGAGGACCTACACCTTCGTGAACCTCGCCGACCCGGAGCTCGCCATCGAGTGGCCGATCCCTCTCGACCAAGCCGTCGTATCCGAGGCCGACCTCAACCACCCGATGCTCAAGGACGTCGTCCCCATGGCGCCCAAGAGGACGCTCGTCACAGGCTGCAACGGCCAGCTGGGCCATGCGGTGCGCGCGCTCGCCGAGGAGCGCGGCGTGGCGAAGGACTTCGACTTCTGCGACATCGACACCTTCGACATGTCCGACCCGGACGCCTACTCCAAGTACGACTGGTCGCTCTACGGCGCCGTGATCAACTGCGGCGCCTACACGGCCGTGGATAAAGCCGAGATCCCCGAGGGCCGCGTGACCGCCTGGAAGGCCAACGCGACGGGGCCGGCGCTCCTCGCCCGCACCTGCGCCGGGCACGGGATCACCCTGGTCCACGTGTCCAGCGACTACGTCTTCGACGGCACCGCGGAGGTACACACCGAGGATGAGCCGTTCTCCCCGCTGTCCGTCTACGGCCAGACCAAGGCAGCCGGCGACATCGCCGTGGCCGGCTGCCCGCGCCACTACATCATGCGCAGCTCCTGGGTCATCGGCGAGGGACATAACTTCGTCAAGACCATGAGGGGCCTTTCCGACCGCGTAGCCGACCCCGAGGACGGGCTCGAGCAGGTCACCGTCGTCGACGACCAGCTGGGCCGCCTGACCTTCACGCGCGACATGGCGGAGGCCATCTTCCACGTGCTGGGGGCGCACGCGCCCTACGGGACCTATAACTGCACCGGCTCCGGTGCAATCAAAAGCTGGGCGGACATCGCCCGCGCCGTCTTCGAGGCCGTCAACGGCAACGGGGAGAAGGTCGTGCCGGTTTCGACCGCCGACTACTACGCCAGCGCCGAGGGCCCCGTCGCCCCGCGCCCGGTCCACTCCGCGCTCGACCTGTCCAGGCTCGAGTCGGCCGGGTTCCACATGCCCGACTGGGAGGAAGAGCTTGGGGAGTACCTCAAGACGCTCTAGCCGATATCAACTTTTCGAGAGAAAAAGCCGCCGCTTATTAACGGCGGCTTTTCTTGTTGGTGGCTATTTGCGCAGTGGTGCCAATAGTATTTTGCGGAAGATCTACCTCTCGCTTGTCTTGGTGGCGAACTTGCCGGGCTGGTCGTCGTAGGCGTATTTGCTGTACACGTTGACCTCCCACTGCTTTTTTTCGACCTTTGCCACGGAATCAAGGATGAATCCGGTTGCAAGGCTCAGACCGCACAGGAACATAAACGACGCGACGAGCATGGCGGTGGGGAAGCGCGGAACGAGGCCGGTGTGGAAATACTCGACAACGATGGGCATGCCCAGGGAGAGGCCGATCACCGCAAACAGAAGCGCGACGAGGCTGAAGAACTTCAGCGGGCGGTAGTCCTTGAACAGCGTGCCGATCATCGCGACGACTTTAATGCCGTCGCTCACGGTATTGAGCTTGGACTCGGAGCCTTCCGGACGGTCGCGGTACTCGATGGGTACATCTTTGATGCGCCAGCGGTGGTCGACGGCGTGGATCGAGAGCTCGGTTTCGATTTGGAAGCCCTCGGAAAGCACAGGGAAGGTTTTAACGAACGGGCGGCTCATGGCGCGGTAGCCGGTCATGACATCATCGAAGCTGTAGCCATAGATCCACTTGATCATGGCGCGGACCAGATTGTTGCCAAAGCTGTGGAAAGCACGCTTGTTTTCCTCGGCGTAGGTGCCGTTGGAAAGGCGGTCGCCTACGGTCATATCGGCCGTGCCGCTGAGGATAGGCTCGCAGAGGGCTTTGGCCGCCTCGGCGGGATAGGTGTCGTCTCCGTCGACCATCAGGTAGCAATCGGCGTCGATATCACGAAACATCTGGCGGCACACGTTGCCCTTTCCCTGACGGGGCTCAAAGCGGACCGTGGCGCCGTGTTCGGTGGCGATGCGCGAGGTGTCGTCCGACGAGTTGTTGTCATAGACATAGACCGTCGCTTGCGGAAGCTCGCGGTGAAAGTCGTCGATGACTTTGCCGATCGTGAGGGCTTCGTTGTAGCAGGGGATGATGACGGCGATGGATTCAGAATTCACTCAATGCTCCTTATACATTCAATCCCTGAAAGTATAGCCGTTTGGGCTTGCCATCCTAAGATGTGGGTTAGTTCTCCAGTTTTGTTGCGCGAATCGTTTGCATGGCCGTCGGGTCTATACTGTTCATTTGTCAACGATTACGAGTAAAGGAGTTGCATCCGTGTCGGATCAGACAAAGCAACAAGAAACTCGCAGTCTGCCTGCGACGTTTGCTAAGAACGAATTTGAGAAGGACGCGTTTATCCTTCGTCAGCTGGTTACCAAGGATTTTAAGATCAAGTATCGCCGTAGCGTTCTGGGCGTCGCATGGTCGGTGCTCAACCCGCTTCTGATGATGATCGTCATGGCCATCGTGTTCTCGACAATTTTTGCCCAGGGCCGCAACGGCTCAATTACGCCCGAGATGTACCCGCTGTACTTAATCGTTGGTAACGTCACCTTTGCCGTCATGTCCGAGTCCACGAACCAGGCCCTGACGTCGATCGTGGGTGCTGCCCCGCTGCTCAAGAAGGTTAAGGTGCACCGCTGGGTCTTTCCGGTGCAGAAGGTGCTCTTCTCGCTGGTGAACTTTGCCTTCTCCCTGGTCGCCGTCGCCATCGTCATGCTGTGGTTCCGCGTTATGCCTTCTTGGCACCTGATTCTGCTGCCTGTTTGCCTGCTGCTGCTTATGTGCTTCTGCATGGGCCTGGGCATGATGCTTTCTGCCCTTACGGTCTTCTTCCGCGATGTCATGCATCTGTGGAGCGTTGTCATTACGGCGTGGACCTATATCACGCCTATTTTCTGGACGACCGACTTTGTTGTGAAGATGCCTCATATCGTACGGATTTTGGTTTACGCGAACCCCATGTACAACTATCTGCAGTTTATGCGTGACATCTTCCTGTTCCAGACCACGCCCTCGCTTTTGACGTTTGGTATGTGCGTCGCTTGGGCGGTTCTTGCGCTTGTTATTGGCTACACCGTGTTCCATAAGTCCGAGCGTAAATTTATCCTCTACATCTAAGGAGTGCTGTGATGACTGAATCTGTTGTTGATTACAGCGAGCAGCCTCTGGCTGTCGAGGTCGACGACGTCACCATGATCTTTAACATGGCGTCTGAGTCGCTGACCAACCTTAAGGAGTACTTCATTAAGCTTGCCAAGCACGAGTTGTTCTTTGAGGAGTTTAGGGCGCTCAAGCATATCTCGTTCGATATTCATCGTGGCGAGGTCGTGGGTCTGGTCGGCACCAATGGCTCCGGCAAGTCTACGATGCTCAAGATTATCGCTGGCGTTCTTGAACCCAGTGAGGGCAGCGTTAAGGTGCACGGTAACATCGCGCCGCTGATTGAGCTTGGCGCCGGCTTTGACCCCGAGCTGACCGCCCGCGAGAACATCTATCTGAACGGCGCCCTACTCGGCTATACCAAGGAGTTCATCGATGCCAACTTTGACGGCATTATTGAGTTCGCTGAGCTTCAGAACTTTGTCGACATGCCGCTCAAGAACTTCTCCTCGGGCATGGTGGCGCGTATTGCCTTTGCAATCGCGACGATTACCGAGCCCGATATTCTGATCGTTGACGAGACGCTGTCCGTCGGTGACGTGTTCTTCCAGCAGAAGTGCGAGGCCCGCATCCAGCACTTTATCCAGAGCGGTGACGTGACGGTTCTGTTCGTTTCGCACTCCATGGAGCAGGTTGAGCGCATCTGCCAGCGTGCCGTTTGGATCGAGAAGGGCGACCTTCGCATGGACGGCCCGGTCGATGAGGTCTGCAAGGCGTACCGCGAGCAGTTCAACTAGGTTATAATTATTTGTGCCTGACAGGCTTGCGCCTGCTTGGGCGTGCGGTTATTTGCTCCATTAGCTCAGTTGGATAGAGCAGGGGACTTCTAATCCCAAGGTCGACGGTTCGAATCCGCCATGGAGCACCATCGTTTATTAAGCCCAGACCGCTTGGTGGTCTGGGCTTTTTTCACATGCAGGTGTTCTTTATTCTTGCCGGGTATACGTTTAGGCCGAAGCCGTGGCGCGAGCTGCTGTTGTGCTGCTGATGTGGATTAGCTATACGGCGCGCCAAGGGGGGGCTCGAGCCGAGCGTGAGCAAGCCCCTGCTGTTTATTGGAGCCGGTGTCACTTGGCTTGTCCTTGCCGCGCTGAGTGGGCTTGAGCTCTCGAGCCGCCGTGTGGATGGGTTTGTGGTTGCGACAGTTGCCGCTCTTGCCGGCAGCCACTGCGTGTGTTGGGTTTCCATGGCGCTGGAGAAGTTGAAAGACGTGCCGGTTTTGGGGTCCTTTGAACAAGCGCTCGTGTTCTGCGGACAGGCCAGTCTTGCCATCTTTGCAATCCACGCGGTCGATTGGTTTATCCCCTGGCAGACGATGCCGTTGCTTATGGCACTGCCAGTGCCATGGCTCTTTGCGTTGATAGTGCGCTGCGGGTGCGACATAGGTTTGGCGTACGTGATCAAGAAGGCGTAATTAAAAGTGGGGAGGACCAAGTTGGTCCTCCCCACTGCCATTATGCCTTCAGACACTCGGGCAAGACGCTCGCAACTGCATCCATCGCCTGCGGCTTTAGGTACTGCTCGTTGAGCCGTGCCTTTCTGTAGACGTAGCGAGTGTCTGCCGAGTACTTGATCAATACGTCGGTGAAGAACCGCTCCCAGCTCAGGTAGTCGCGGCTTTCGATATAGCTTGAGGGATCCTCGAGGATTTTTAAGATATCGTTACTGGGAATGAGGCCAGATTGCAGGAGTGTCCACTCGAATGATTCGGGGAGGAACAAGCGTACGTTCTTGTAAACGCGCTGTCCGAGCACCTTTTCGATGTAGGGACCAAATGCTGCTCCGTCTCCAATAGCAAGGATGTTTTGCTCGGGACATTCGTGAATCGTACGTTTTAGATTCGCAACGCCGGTGGCGGTATAGCAGGGGATCCCGAGTCGGTTGCAAAGAGCGTCGTAGAATTGATAGCCAGATTTGCTATCCTCAACAACTACGGCGTCGGGTACCTCGAATCCAACATTTAGGTCCTGGTAAAGCATGTTTGCTGTGTGGCTGTATATCGGTTTTGTTACCGAGTAGAAGCGTTTATCGCTCTTTCGACCATTGATTGTTTTACTCGTGGTGTTTACCAGCTTTAGGATTTCGTCGACACTGTAGGGGAGCTCGCTGGCGTCTCGACGAGATATCAGAACAAAATAGTTGGACGACCCGTTAACGGCTTTTGCGAAGTCTTTTGAGTAGATAAATTCGTTGCCCTCATCTAAAAAGATTATTGAGTCCTCGATAATCGAAAGCTCGCGCTTCCAACGTCTGCCGGAAAGCGTTTCGCAGGGCACATCGCAGCTGAGTGTAACGCCGCTTTCCGGTCCTCGGTCGTTGTAGTCGCGAATCATCGAGATGAGCGTCGTTTTGCCCGTGCCGCTGTTGCCGCGAATGAAGGAAATGTTGCGTTTAAAGGTGAGTGTGTATTTGACCTTTGCACGCTCTACGACAACGGTATGCGTTCCCTTCATTACTCATCAACATCCAAAAAGTCATTCGTGGCGCCGACAAACTCCTGCATGTTTCTGACGATGCGGTCATCGTTTTCAATGCGGATTTCAAAGTTCTTCCAGGGGAACTTCATGATGTGGTAAAGGGTCACCAGCACATCCTGCTCTTTGCCGATCTTGAGTAGCCAGCGGGCACAGTTGTCTCCGCAGGTCGATGCGTTGAACACCATATTTGGGAGATTGCGTACTAACAGCAGCGTCTTGACGCCGCCGGACAGTTCGAGTGGGGTGATTGAGCCTAGTTGTTTGCTTACGATGTTGTGGGGACCGATGAGCTCTGATCCGTCCACGCTTTTAATGATTTGTGCGGCCATAGGGTCTTCGAACCATGAGTCCAAGTATGAGTTCCTAAAATAGGTTTCGGTATCGTAGATGGAACCGGGATAATCTCCCAGATGGATGCTTAACATGCGCGTCTCCAGACGTTGTGTGACTGCAACGATTATACGCCAGTAATAAAGTGCCGCCAGTAGCGAGGTTGCTGCTGGCGGCACTGGCTATATTAGCGTGCGAATCGGCGTTGATGGATTTGCTCGCGAGGCTACTTTTCGAGATGTTTCCTCAGCAGCTCCAACGCGTGGGCGTAGCCTTGGAGGCCTTCGCCGGTGATGGTGGCGAAGCAGGCCAGGCGGGCGTAGCTTACCTGGCGGAAGTCCTCGCGGGTCTCGACGGCGCTTATGTGGACCTCCACAGCCGGGATGGCGACGGCCTTGAGGGCGTCGAGGATCGCGACGCTCGTGTGCGTGTAAGCCGCCGGGTTGATGACGATGCCGTCGACCTTGCCGTAGGCTTCCTGGATCTTGTCGACGATGCTGCCCTCGTGGTTAGACTGGAAGACTTCGACCTCGTCGAAGCCCTGTGAGGC
Source organism: Collinsella sp. (assembly GCA_036553025.1). Taxonomy (GTDB): domain Bacteria; phylum Actinomycetota; class Coriobacteriia; order Coriobacteriales; family Coriobacteriaceae; genus Collinsella. The sequence continues at coordinate 6,831 of JAXKBK010000026.1, forward strand.
GCCCGCTTCCTGGCAGATCTGCACTAAGCGGTCGTAGTTGTCGCTGCCATAGATGCCCGGCTCGCGAATGCCGAGCATGTTGAGGTTGGGGCCGTTGATGACGAGTGCTTTCATGGTTGCTTCCTTTGCGATTGGAAAACCACCACAAAGGTGCCCGTCCCCTTTGTGGTGGTTTTGATTAGAGAGCGGATGGGAGGGTGTCGAGGAGGGCTTGGGCGGTGTTGGCGGCGCAGTCGCGTGAGTCGATGATGTAGTCGGCCCAGGAGCGGTAGCGCGGCATGCGCTGCTCGGCGAGCTTGTCGATGCCATCGCGCGCCGTGATGGGGCGGCCCTTGTGGGCGAGCTCGTCGAGCTTGCGGTTGAGCATCACAATCTGGCTGTTCTGGTGCAGCAGCTGATAGTTCTCGTCGCGCGTGACCACGCCGCCGCCGGTGGAAAGCACAAGTCCGCTGCGCTTGGAGATGTCGGCTAGAGCCGCCGTTTCCTGCTCGCGGAAGGCCGCCTCGCCGCGCCCGACGATAAAGTCGGCGCAGGGCATGCCCAGGCGCTCCTCGAGCGCACGATCCAAGTCGATGTGCTCGCGTCCGGTGAGCAGGGCGATCTGCTCACCCACGCGGGTCTTGCCCGAGCCCGGCATACCGATCAGCGCGATGTTCTGTTCGCGGCGTGACAGGCGCTCCGTTACGTCCAGAATGCGCTCACGCGAAGTGACCTGGCCGGTGTAGCGCTCAACGGCTTGCGCCGCCTGGGCCACGAGCATCAGCAGGCCGCCGATGCAGGGGATGCCGCGGCGCTCGGCCTCGAGCATGAGTCCCGTGCGTGCAGGGTTGTAGACAATGTCGATGACGCCCTCGAGCACATCGAGCCCCTCGAGCGTGCAAGGCGCGTCGGGGCAGTGGGGGAACATACCGGCAGGCGTACAGTTGACGAGCAACGCGGCGTCGGACTGCTGCGCGATGTTGTCGTAGTTGACCTCGCTCGTGCGGCCCACGGGCACCACGGTGGCGCCCAGGTCGCCGAGCACCATGCTTGCCGTGGTGCCGGCACCACCGGTGGCGCCAAGCACGAGGGCCTTTTTGCCGGCGACCTCAACGCCCAGCTCCTCGACTAGGCACTGAAAGCCGAAGTAGTCGGTGTTGTCGCCGCGCAGGCGGCCGTCGGGCAGGCGCGTGATGGTGTTGACGTTTCCCATACGCTCGGCGAGTGGACTCAGCTCGTCCAGGTATTCCATGACGGCGCGCTTGTAGGGGATGGTCACGTTGGTGCCCTCCCATTCGTCACCCGTCATAAAAGCCTGGAGGTCCTCGGGCTCACGCTCAAAACGCACGTATTCGAGCCCCGCGAGCTCCTTGTAGATGGTCGGGGTGTAGCTGTGGCCCAGCACGCGGCCCAGCACGCCGTAGGGGCGGGTTGCGGCGGTATCGGTCATCTAGAGCACCTCCGTGTAGCTGCCAAAGTAGGTGAAGCTCTCGCACACGTCGTCGATGGAATCGAGCAGGTCATCGAGGGCCTTGCTGCCAAAGGGGCAGTCCAGGTCAAAATAGAACATAAACTCAAAGTCGTGCCCGGGGATGGGGCGGCTCTCGAGCTTGATGAGGTTGATATTGAGCGCGTAGAAGCGCTCGAGTACGCGATAGAGTGCGCCCGGCTCGTTGGCCGTGGTAATCATGAGCGAGGTGCGGTTGGCGCCGGGGTAGACGCGTGGCTCGCGGCTGATGACGACAAAGCGCGTGTAGTTGTTGTCCGAGTCCTGGATGTTGGGCTCCAGTACCTCCAGGCCGTAGAGTGCGGCGCAGCTGCGCGATGCGATCGCGGCAACATCGGTGCGTTCGGAGCTGGCGACCATCTCGGCCGACATGGCCGTGTTGGGGTACTTGGTGGCGTGCAGGTCGTGCGCCTCGATAAAGCCGGCGCATTGGGCAATGGCCTGGCCGTGGCTGTAGACCTCGTGCACGTCCGCAAGCTTGGCGCCGGGCTTGACGAGCAAGTTGTGGTCGATTTTGAGGCGAAGCGAGCGCACGATGTGGAAGTCGAACTGGGCGAGCAGGTCGTAGACGGCGTTGACCGAGCCGGCGGTGGAGTTCTCGATGGGCAGCACGCCAAACTCGCAGAAGCCGTCGCGCACGGCGCGCATAACGCCTTCGAAGGTCTCGAAAAACGCGATGTCGGGCACGTCGAAGAGTTTGCACGCGGCGATTTGACTGTAAGCGCCCTCAACACCCTGGCAGGCGACGGTGGCCGTCTGGGGGAAGGGCGTATCGAAGGCCTCGGCCGTGGCGAGTGCCCTTTGCGAGACCGTGATGCCCTTGAGCTCGTTGATATAGCGCTGCTGCTCGGCCTTGCTCATGCTCATGAGGAGACGGAACAGGGTGATAGTCTGGGCTTCGTAGCGCTCGGGTGCGCGGCTGGCGAGGTTATTGAGCTTGGAGCGCTCGCGGGCGGGGTCGAAGACGGCCTTGCCCATCTCGATTTTTGACTTGGCGACTTCGGTGGCAATGTCCATGCGCTCAACAAAGCTGTTGAGGAGCGTGGTGTCGATGCTATCGATGGCCTGGCGGATGTCAGCAAGGTCCATGGAGACCCCTTTCACGTGTCGGGGGATGTTGAGGGGTGGGTAGTTAGCGCTGGGCGGCGTCTTCGAGGAGGGCGTCCCAGATGGCAAGGGCGGCGGCTGCCTCGGCTACGGGGACAGCTCGGGGGACGATGCAGGGATCGTGGCGGCCGTGGACCGAGAGCTCGGCATTTTCCATAGCGTCCATGTCCACCGTCTGCTGCTCGCGGCCAATGGAGGGCGTCGGCTTTACGGCCATGCGCCACATGACGGGCGCGCCGGTCGAAATACCGCCCAGGATGCCGCCGGCGTTGTTGGACTCGACCTCGATCTCGCCGGTCTCGGCATCGATGCGATACGGATCATTGTTCTCGCTGCCGCGCATGGCGGCCACGGCAAAGCCCATGCCAAACTCCACGCCCTTTACGGCGGGAATGCCAAACGCGATCTGCGCGATGCGGTTCTCGATGCCGTCGAACATGGGGTCGCCGATGCCTGCGGGAAGCCCGTAAATGCCGCACTCCACGATGCCGCCGATGCTGTCGAGTTCGTCGCGCGCGGCTAGAATCTCCTCGTGCATGCGACCGCCAGCTGCGGCATCAATGCACGGCAGATCGTTTGAAAGGATCGCCTTGCGGTCGGCCTCGCGATAGACCATGTCGTTCATGGGCAGATCGGAGATGCCACCGATCTGCGCCACGTGCGCCATCACGTTAATGCCGCGGGCCTCGAGCGCCTGCAGCGCGATGCCGCCTGCGATGCATAAGGGCGCCGTCAGGCGGCCGGAGAAGTGTCCGCCACCGGCGACATCGTGCATGTTATGGTATTTCACGCGTGCCGGGAAATCCGCATGGCCCGGTCGGGGCTTGCGGCGCAGCTCGGAGTAGTCCTTGGAGCGCGTGTTGGTGTTCTCGATGATCGCGGCGATAGGCGCGCCCGTGGTGTGTCCATCAACTATGCCGGCGATAACGTGGGCGGCGTCGGCCTCGCGGCGCTTGGTCGCGGTCTCGTCACGGCCGGGGGCGCGACGGTCCAAAAAGGCCTGCAGTTGCTCCAGGTCAACGGCGATACCTGCCGGAATGCCATCGAGCGAGCAGCCGATGGCGGGGGAGTGCGACTGGCCGAAGATGCTTACGTGCAAGACGTTGCCAAAGGTCGAGGACATGCTATTCCTCCTCGAGCGTGACCTTGCCGCCCAACAGGCGGTAGTGGTCGAAGAAATCGGGATAGGACTTGTTGACGGCCTCGGCGCCGTGGATCACGACCTCGCCGGTGGCGCGACTCGCGGCGATGGCGGCCATCATGGCGATGCGGTGGTCGTTATGCGAATCGACCTCGCCGCCGGTAAAGGCCTCGACGCCCTTGATGATGAGGTCGTCACCGGCGATGCGCACCTGCGCGCCCAGCGCGGTGAGCTCGCGGGTGGTGGTGACCAGACGGTCGGATTCCTTGATGCGCAGGCGCGCGCAGTCACGGATGAACGTGCGGCCCTGAGCCAGTGATGCCACGGCCGAGATGACGGGCACCAGGTCCGGAATGTCGTGGGCGCTCATCTCAAAGCCGGCGAGCTTGTCGGACTGGACGGTGGCGGCGTTCGTGGAGCGCACGATGCGGGCGCCAAAGCGCGAAAGCGCGGCGAGCACGTTGCGGTCGCCCTGTGCGGAGCTGAGCGAAACGCCCTCGACGGTGATGGGGTCGGTGCCGATGGCGCCGGCGCACAGCCAAAAGGCGGCGTTGGACCAGTCGCCCTCGACGGCTACGCTGCCGGGCGTGCGGTACGAGCCGCTGTTCACGCGGAAGTTCGTGACCTCGGGCTGGCCGTCCTTAGCCGGAATACGCTCGACGCTGACCTCGACGCCGAAGGCCTTCATGGCCTGAATCGTCAGGTTGATGTAGGGGCGGCTCTCGATGAGGCCGGTTACCTGCACGCAGGAGGGCTGGGCCAGCAGCGGGGCCGCCAGCAGCAGGCCGGAGATATATTGCGAGCTCACGTTGCCTGGAAGCACAAAGGTGCCCGGGCGCATGCGGCCGCTCGCCTTGAGCGGAAAACCGCCCAGCCCCTGCAGGTCGCAACCGGCGGCAATGATCTCGTCCGAGAGCGGGGAGAGCGGGCGGACGCCCAGGCGGCCCTGGCCCACGAAGGTGGCCTCCGCACCCAGCGCGCAGGCGACGGGCAGCATAAAGCGCAGCGTGGAGCCGCTCTCTCCGCAGTCGAGCGTGCCGCCGGCAAGGGCCTTGAGCAGGCCAAATTCAACGCTCTTCATGGTGGGGTGGACCTGGAAGCCGTCCTCGACGGTCTCGATGCGAGCACCCAGTGCCGTAAGGCAGCGCACCGTGGCCTCGATATCGGCGCAGGTCGTGTTGCAGGTAACGTGCGTCTCGCCGTTGGCAAGCGCGGCGCAGATGATGAGACGATGCGCCATCGACTTGGACGCGATGGCGGGAACAGTGCCCTTGAGCGGGGAGGGGGTGATGCGGGCTAACATGCGGAAACGTCTCCCTTCTGGCCGAGGCCCTCGGCAATCAAATCATGGAAGGTGGAAAGCGGTGTGCGGTCGATGCTGCAGCGGCCAATGTCGTGCGGAATTACCAGGTCGATGGTGTCGCCCGAGCGCTTTTTGTCGTGGAGCGCCTCGGCAAAGACGGCATCGGCATCTAGGCCGCAGCGGGTCTTGAGGCCATGGTGGGCGCAAAGCTCCTCAATACGACCGGGCAGTGCAGCATCGCAGATGCCATGCAGGGCTGCGGCACGCGTGATGATGCCCATGCCGATCGACACGCAGTTGCCGTGGCCGACCTCAAAGTGTTCGCAGGCTTCGACGGCGTGCCCGGCGCTGTGACCAAAGTTGAGGAGCTTGCGCTGATTGGTTTCGCGCTCGTCGGCAACGACCACGGCGCGCTTGATGTCGATATTGCGGGCGATGATGAGCGCCACGCGGGCCACGTCGCGGTTGAGCAGCTCAAGCGTGAGCGGTGTCTTCTCGAGCTCGGCGAAGAGCTCGGGGTCGGCGATCACGGCGTGCTTTATGACCTCGCCGCAACCGTCGGCGAACTGCTCGGGCGTGAGGGTGGCCAGGCATCCCACGTCGGCGATGACAACACTTGGTTGCCAAAAGGCTCCGGCGAGATTTTTGCCGGCAGCCAGGTCGATGGCGGTCTTGCCTCCCACCGACGAATCCACCATGGCGAGCAGGCTCGTCGGGATCTGCACAAACTTGCAGCCGCGCATATAGGTGGCGGCCACAAAGCCCGCCACGTCGCCCACGACACCGCCGCCGAGCGCCACGATCACGTCGGAGCGCGAAAGCTCGTGCTCGGCCACAAACTCCAAAATGGCAACGTATGTCTCGGCACGCTTATGAGCCTCGCCGGCCTCGAAGGTGCAGATGCTCACCTCGTAGCCTGCGGATTCGAGACTCTGCTTAACGGGCATCTGGTAGAGGGGGCCTACGTTGGTGTCCGTCACGATGACGGCGCGGGTGCCGCCGGTGGTGGCGCGTACGAGCGGACCTGCCTGCTCCAGCAAAAACGTGCCCACATGCACCTGGTAGGGGCGTGCGGTGTCGATATCGATGGTAATCGCCATAAGCTTCGGTCCTTTCGACCTGGCGTGATGGGTGGTCTAGTGGGAGGCCTCGTCGTCGAGCGCGCGCTTGATGCGGTCGCCCTCGGCAAGGAGATTCTCCAGATAGCGCTGGTCGCGGTCCTTAAGGGCACGGCTGTAGGCGGCGAGCGAGTCGATCAGATGGTCGATCTCGAAGGCGAGCGCATCGGCGTCGTCGATCATGAGCTCGGACCACATCTGCGGATTGAGGTGCGCCACGCGGGTGAGGTCGCGGTAGCTGCCGGCCGAAAAGCCGTGGTGGACCTGTGCGGTCGGGCTCTTAACATAGGCGTTGGAGACGATGTGCGCGAGCTGGCTCGTAAAGGCGATGACGCGGTCGTGCTCGGCGGCGCTCGTTACGCTGAACTTGCCAAAGCCTAAGGGACGTACCATCTCGCGCACCTGGCCCAAAAGCTCCAGCTTAAGTGCGTCGTCCACTGCGGGCGGTACAAGCACGAGCGGTGCGCCCTGGAACAGGTCGGCGCGGGAATGCGCGTAGCCCGAGAACTGCGTGCCCGCCATGGGGTGCGCGCCCACAAAGTAAAAACCGTGCTCGCGGGCAAGCTCAAAGGCGCGCTCGCACACGATACCCTTGACGCCCACGGTGTCGATCACCACGGGGCCCATGATGGCCTCGGTGTCGGTGGCGTCGGCGAGTGCCTGGGCGTGCGCCTCGAGCCACTCGATGCAGGCCTCGGGGTAGCATGCCAGGACGATGATGTCGCACTCGCCGAGCGTCTCGTCGTTGAGCTCGCCGGCGACGGTGCCCATGCTGGCGGCCGTCATGACGTCGTCATCGGGGTCCCAGGCCAGCACGCGGACGCCAGCCTGCGCATAGCCGCGGGCAAAGCTGCCGCCGATGAGGCCCAGGCCCACGATGCCGGCGCACTTGGGGCCACCTTGGTTAACGCGTGCGTTTCTCACCGTACCCATGGGCTACTCCTGAACGGTCTCTTGGCAGACGACCTCGCGGATGGCGCGGATGTGGCGCATGGTGTCGTCGAACTGGTCGGGGGTGAGGGCCTGAGCGCCGTCGGACCAGGCGTGGCTCGGGTCGTCGTGGACCTCGATCTCCAGACCGTTGGCGCCGCAGGCGGTCGCGGCGAGCGCCATGGGCTCAACATAGCGCGTGTAACCGGTGGCGTGGCTGGGGTCGGCGACGACGGGCAGGTGTGACAGGTGGTGCAGCACCGGCACGGCGTTGAGGTCGAAGGTGTTGCGGGTGCGGGTCTCGAAGGTGCGGATGCCGCGCTCGCACAGGATGACGTTGTCGTTGCCCTCGCTCATGATGTACTCGGCTGCCATAAGCAGCTCGTCGACGGTGCCGGACATGCCGCGCTTGAGCAGGATCGGGGTCTGCGTCTTGCCGACCTCCTTGAGCAGGGGGAAGTTCTGGGCGTTGCGAGCGCCAATCTGCATGACGTCGATCTTCTTGTCGAGGAAGACCTGCACGTCGCGCGGGTCCATGATCTCGGTGACGATCGGCATGTCGAGCTCGGCAGATGCCTCGCACAGCAGGTCCAGGCCGGCGGGACCCATGCCCTGGTAGGCGTACGGAGAGGTGCGGGGCTTGTAGGCGCCGCCGCGCAGCATCGTGGCACCGGCGGCCTTCACGCGGCGGGCGATGCGGATGAGATTCTCGCCCTCGACGGAGCACGGGCCGGCGATGACCTGGAACTGGTCGCCGCCGATCTTGACGCCGTGGCCGCAGTCAATGACGGAGTCCTCGGGGTGGAACTTGCGGTTGGCGCGCTTGAACGGCTCGGAGACGCGCTGCACGCGCTCGACGACGTCCATGGACTCGAGCAGGAACGGATCGATCTTGGTCGTATCGCCCACCAAGCCGATGATGGTCTCGTTCTCGCCGCGCGAGACGTCGGTCTTGAGTCCCTTTTTCTCGATCCAGCTAACAATGTGGCTTACGGCCTCGTCGCTGGCGCTCTGCTTTAAAATTGCAATCATGGTGTGCCTCTCACCTCGATGGATGGTCCTTGCAAAAACGGCCCGCATCGCGAGCCGTATTATATGGTGCATGTGAGTTTATACTATCTGACTCGCTTTTGCCGTCTAGAGCGCGCCGTCGCGGCGCGTTTCCCACGTAATTGCAAAGCTTTTTCTATTATTTTGTGAGCCCGCGGTGCACTTGGGTATAATGCCTACCGTTCGCCCTATTAGCTCAGGGGATTAGAGCGTCTGCCTCCGGAGCAGAAGGCCGTTGGTTCGAATCCAACATGGGGCACCATCGAACGTAAGACCGTCCGAACCTCGCATGGTCCGGGCGGTTTTCTTATACCGACGCGACGTGATGGGACGTGGTATGGCAGCAACGGATATCGAGCGCGGACTCTCGACCGCCGAGGTCGAGGAGCGCATCGCCGCCGGTAAGATCAACCGCAACATGGAGCTCAAGACCAAGTCGGTCAAAGAGCTCATCATCGAGAACCTCTGCACGCTGTTTAACTTAATCAACGTGGTCTTGGCGATTTTGGTGTTGCTGACCGGTTCGTTTAAGAACCTGACGTTCCTGTTCGTGGTGTTTTTGAACACGGCAATTGGTGTCATCCAGTCCATGCGTTCCAAGCGGATGGTCGATAAGCTTACGCTGCTCACCTCTAAGAAGGCCATCGCGGTGCGTGACGGCGCCGAGGTGGAGCTCGACCTGGACCAGATCGTGCTCGACGACATCATTCGCCTGGGGCGCGGTGACCAGATTCCCGCCGACGCCGTGGTGGTGTCGGGCGAGGCGCTCGTCAACGAGAGCCTGCTGACGGGCGAGAGCGACCTCATCAAGAAACAGCCAGGCTCCGAGCTCATGAGCGGCAGCTTTATCGATTCGGGCCTGCTGCGCGCCCGCGTGATCCATGTCGGCGCCGATAACTACGTGGCAAAGATCAACAACGAGGCCAAGTACGTCAAAAAGGTCAATTCCGAGATCATGAACGCGCTGAACGCCATCGTGCGGTTCGCGAGCATTATCATGATTCCGCTTGGTCTGGCGCTCTTTTCCTCGAGTGTGAGCGAGCTGTGGGATGCCGCGGGATCCCCGGGCGATAGCGCGCTTTCGTGGTGCTTCTCCGAGCTGTTGGCTGGTCATGTGCCTTCGTCGGCGCTGCTGTCCACGGTGGGCGCCCTGCTGGGCATGATCCCGCAAGGCCTGGTGCTGCTGACCTCGTCGGTGCTCGCCATCGCCACGGTGCGCCTGGCCCGCCGCAAGGTGCTGGCGCAGCAGCTCTACTGCATCGAGACGCTCGCTCGCGTCGACGTGCTGTGCCTGGACAAGACGGGTACCATTACCTCGGGTCGTATGGAGGTCGAGGGCACGTATCCGCTGCCGATCGAGGGCTTTGGCATGGGCGCGGGGGAGGGCGAAGCCGCCGTTCCCGTCGATACCACGGTGCTCGATTTTGCCCTGGCTAACGTGGCGCGTGCGACTTCGGCCGATGCCAACGAGACCTGCCAGGCGCTGCTCAACTATTACGCCGATCGACCGGTCGAGGTGTCCGAGCCGCTGTCGGTCATTCCGTTCTCGTCGTCCAAAAAGTGGAGTGGCGCTTCGTTTGCGCAGGGCTCCTATGTGATGGGCGCTGCGCAGTTTGTGCTTTCGGAGTGTGTGTTTTCGCAGGTCGAGAACCGTGTCGCCGAGCTTGCCGATACCTGCCGCGTGCTCGTGGTGGCGCGCGTGGACGGCTTTACGCCCGATGGCGATATGGTGGGCGAGGCCGAGCCCGTGGGCTTTGTGACCATCCGCGACGAGATTCGTACCTCGGCGGCCGAGACCATCGGCTACTTTAACGAGCAGGGCGTGACCCTTAACGTGATCAGTGGCGACGACCCGCGTACGGTGTCGTCGATCGCGCGCGTGGTGGGCGTGCCAGGGGCGGACGCTTATGTGGACGCCACGACGCTCGATACGTCGGCCAAGCTCGATGCCGCAGTGGACCGCTACCATGTCTTTGGTCGTGTGACCCCGCAGCAGAAGCGCGAGCTCGTGCAGGCGCTCAAGCGCCGCGAGCACACCGTGGCCATGACGGGCGACGGCGTCAACGACGTGTTGGCGCTCAAGGAGGCCGACTGCTCCGTCGCCATGGCGGCCGGCTCCGATGCCGCGCGTAACGTGGCCGAAATCGTGCTCGTCGACAACGATTTTGCCTCGATGCCCGCCGTGGTGGCCGAGGGCCGTCGCTCCATCAACAACCTGCAGCGTTCGGCTTCGCTGTTCTTGACCAAGACGCTGTTCTCGATGGGCCTGGCGGCGCTGTGCATCGCGCTGCCGCCGTACCCTTTCGAGCCGATTCAGATGACGCTCATCAACTTCTTCTGCATCGGCGCGCCGGGCTTTGTGTTGGGCCTGGAGCCCAACAATGCTCGCGTGAAGGGTGCGTTTTTGACCAACGTGCTCAAGCGCGCACTGCCGGCGTCGATTGCGGTCATTTTGGCTGCGGCGCTCGATATCTTTGTGGCGCGCGTGTTTGGCTTTAGCCAGCTCACGCTGTCTACGATGTGCCTGCTTACGTCGTGCGCGGCGAGCGTCAGCCTGATCTGGCGCATCTCGCAGCCTCTCACGCCCTTGCGCGTGGTGCTCTTTGTGTTTGTAGTCGCTGGCATCTTGGTGGGCGTTATCGGATTCCCGGAGCTGCTGTCTATTGCCAACCTGTCGATGGGCCAGATGGTTATCTTGGCTGTCATCGTGGTCTTTACCTGCTCGGTGTTCTTTAAGCTCGCCACGATGATGGATTCGCTCAAGCCGCGTCGTCGTCATGCCGCAACTGGTTTTGGACGCGGTGTGCGCGTCCACCTGGGTCGCGGTGGCGGCAAGGTGAGCTCGACGGGTTCGACGGCGGAGCGTTTTGCCAAGCGCGTCGCCGCCGACATGGCACAGCGCCGCGAAGCTCGCACCGTTCGCGAGGCCGAGGTCCGCGCACTCGAGGGCGTGGCCCAGGCCCAGCCCAAGAAAAAGAAGGGTAGCGGAGCCAAGCGCTCTCGCGTAACCAAGTCCGCCCAAGGCATCAAAGTCTCGATGCCGAGCAAAAAGAAGAAGTAACTACGCGCCCTGGCGATGTTGAATTGGTGCCTTGCTCCTGTGGGGCCGTGGCGATGTTATGCTCTAACCTCGATTGTTTGAATTGCTTCGAAAAGAGGATGCCGTGATCTGTCCGCATTGCCTTAAGACCATCGAGGACGGCGTCTCGTTCTGCCCCTACTGCAACGCCTATGTGGGTCCGGGCGATGGTCCGGAGCACACCGAGTTCGTGTTCTGTGAGGGCTGCGGTGCCCGTCTTTCTCCGCATGATCGTACGTGCCCCAAATGCGGACGCCCCGCTCCGGGTATCCTCTCCGAGGACGCGGCAGCATCCGACCTGGCAGCGGGCCGCACGGCGGGCTTTCCGCGCCTAACGCAAGAGCAGATCGATACCGAGGTGCCGCATGCGCCGGCCTCTGCCGCTGCGGTGCTTTCGGACGCCGCCGACCCCAATGAGACCTGCGTGCTGCCAGCTTTCGATAAGGATTTCGGTATCCCCAAGGTCGATATTCCCATGCCCGTTTCCCTGCATGACGATGCTCAAAAACCCAAGCGCAAGGTGCACCCCGACGAGGACGCCTATCACAAGCATAAGCGTCATATTCCCAAGCCGCTCATTATCATCGCGGTCCTTGCCGTCGTGTGCGGTGGTGCCTATTGGTTCGTGACGACCGATCCCATGGGTGTTATGCCTGGCTTCTACGACCAGTTTGGCCAAGCTGCGCAAACCACCTTCCCCACGCGTCAAAAGGGCGAGGCGACTGAGGACGATACCAAGCAGGGCGATTCTGCCGAGGTGGTTCAGGAAGAAACCGTGCTCACCGATGATCAGCTCTATACCAGGCTCGACGGTCTGTATCAGACCATCGTGTCCTACGCTGACGAGGACCAGATCGGCGAGGTCATCGATTCCTTTAACAACGGTTATCTCCGAACGCCGCTGTCCACCCGTCAGGAGCTGTCGCAGAGTGCCTACGCCCTGCGCGACCAGATCAAAAAGACGCAAGATGAGCTCAACAACCTGAAAGTACAGGACGATACGGTCTATGCGGATGACATCGCCCACTTAAAGCAGCTTGCCGAGTGGATGTATGAGCGCGTCGACGTGATCTGCCAGAGCTGGGATATCTCGCTGGCCATTCCCGATGGCGAGTCGATGAGTTCCCACCAAAGCGAGATCCTGGCGCCCATCGCGCAGGGCGGCAACAGCGCGCTGAACCAGTACGATGCCAATGTGGGTTCCTGGAAGCCGCAGCAGCGTTCCTAAAATTAGTTCGCCATAGTCGGCATAACCTACGTGCGCAATTGATGTAAACCCGTGCTTATTGCTACAATTCGTACAAATATGCTTTAAACGCACGAGGAAGGAACCACATGTTTGGTTTTAAGAAAGAGCTCTACACGCCCGAGTATCAGCTTGTCGGCGACGAGTGCGCCGTAATCGAGACGTCGAAGGGTACCATCAAGGTCAAGTTTGACGGCGAGGGCGCTCCCATTCATGTCGCGAACTTCTGCGAGCTTTCCACGATGGGCTTCTATGATGGCCTTAAGTTCCATCGCTATGTGCCCGGTTTTGTTATCCAGGGCGGCGACCCCAATACCCGCGACATGTCCGGCGCCGACGTCGCTGCCGGTCTTGAGGGCCCCGACGGTATGCCCGGTACCGGTGGCCCCGGCTACTGCATCAAGGGCGAGTTTGCCACCAATCCGCGCAACAGCCATGTCGATGGCGCCCTTGCCATGGCACGCTCCATGGACCCCGATTCCGCGGGTTCGCAGTTCTACTTCTGCCTGGGTGCCCAGCATAACCTCGATTCCGGTTACACCGTCTTTGGTACCACGGTCGAGGGTCTCGATGTGATTTCGCAGCTGCGTGCCGGCGACGAGATCGTCCATGTCGAGATCGTTCACGAGTAAAGGGGACTTCCTTGAATAGCCAGCTGATCCAACAGGGCCGCGCCGCTTACCGCGCGGGTGATTTTTCCGCTGCAGCCCAGATGCTTGGGGCGGCAAAAACTCCCGATGAGATTATGGGCGAGGCCGATCACCTTCGTGGTAACGCCTTGATGCACCTGGGCATGTATGCCGAGGCCGCCGAGGCCTATGCCGCCGCCCTCAACGACGGCACCTACGGCAAGCGCGGCGCGCTGCTCACCAACCGCGGCAAGGCGCTCGCCGCCGTGGGCGACTACACGACGGCCGCCCAGGCGTTCTCTGCTGCTACACAGGATGCTTCCTATGCCACGCCGTTCAAGGCCTATCTGGGCCTGGGTAATGCGCTGTTCCAATCGGGCGACTATGCCAACGCGGGAACCGCCTTCCGTCAGGCTGCCATCGATGGCGCCAATCCGGCTCCTGCCGCCGCACTCGGCGAGCTCGGTCGTTGCTTCATTAAGCTCGGCCGTCCGGCGGATGCCGTGGAGACCTACCGCACGGCTATCGACTTTGCCGGCCCCCGCGACGACACGCGTGCGCTCAACGCCGGCATGGGTCAGGCGCTTTCTGCCGCCGGCCGTCCCTCCGACGCACTCGATGCCTTTAACGCCGCTACTGCCGATGGCATCTACCAGCTCACCTCCGAGCAGGCCGATGAGCTTGCCCGCGTGCAGGATTCGCTTGCCGCGCTGTCTGCCCAGACGGCTATGGCCACGGCTCCGGCGCCCGCGATGGACGCTCCTGCCGTCGATCCGCTCGATCCTACGGGCGCGACCGGTCAGTTTATGCCCGATCCCTCGGACACTGGCTTCTTTACGCTGTCCGAGTCCGAGATGGTCCAGCAGGACCGTCAGGATCGTAAGCAGGCCAAGGTCCGTCGTCGCCATCGCCACACGGGTCTCAAAGTCTTCATCGTGCTGCTTCTGCTCATTTTGATTGCCGCGGGCGGTCTGGGCTTTGCCTACACGCGAGGCTTTGGCTTCCCGTCTCAGGAATCTGTCGTTGCCGATCTGTTCCAGGCTGCCGGCGACGGTGACACCGCAAAGGCCGAGTCTTGCCTGGCCTCGAGCCTGTCCGAGGACGCCAAGTCGATGATCATCTCCTCGATTCCGCAGGGTGCCACCGTGTCCGTCGAGGGCATGGATCAGTCCATGACCGAGACGACCGCCAAGGTGAAGGCATCGCTGTCCAAGGGCGGCGAGCAGGAGTACACCGTCAAATTCGTGCGCTCCGACAACCATATCGGCTGGGCCGTTTCCTCGCTCGATATGGATTTCTCGGCTGCTGACAACCAGTAGTGACCTTATGGGATTTAGCTTTGCCCGGCGCTTCACCGCAAGTGAGGTGCCGGGCTTGCGCTAGTATGATGAGCTAGTAGTTTTCCAGCAATCATCCAACACATCAGGAGTTGCGTTGTTTTCTTTGATGGATATGTTCTTCGGTAGCTATGCGGGCGATCTTGCCATCGACCTCGGCACCGCCAATACGCTTGTCTCCGTGCGCGGCAAGGGCATCGTCATTCGCGAGCCCTCTGTAGTCGCCATCGACAAGAATGATGAGCGCATCCTGGCGGTCGGTATCGAGGCAAAGCGCATGCTCGGCCGCACGCCCGGCAACATCGTGGCCGTTCGTCCCCTGAAGGACGGCGTCATCGCCGACTTCGACGTTACCGAGGCCATGCTTCGCTACTTTATCGACAAGGCGTCCGAGAAGCGCTATCCGTGGACTCCGCGTCCGCGTGTTGTCGTCTGCGTTCCCTCCGGCGTCACGTCGGTCGAGAAGCGCGCTGTCTTTGAGGCCACGATCCAGGCCGGTGCCCGCCAGGCCTATCTGATCGAAGAGCCTATGGCCGCCGCTATCGGCGCCGACCTGCCCGTCGAGGAACCCACCGGCTCCATGGTTATCGACATTGGTGGCGGTACCACCGAGGTTGCCGTTATCGCTATGGGCGGCATCGTCGTCTCGCAGTCCATCCGTATTGCCGGCGATGAGTTCGACCAGGCTATCCTCACGCACGTTCGCGATGCCTACAACCTGGCCATCGGCGAGCGTACGGCAGAGGACATCAAGATTAAGGTCGGCTCCGCCGTGCCGCTCAAGGACGAGCTCGACGTCGAGGTCAACGGCCGCGACGTGATCACCGGTCTGCCCAAGACCGTGCGCATCGAGAGCGAGGAGATTCGTCGCGCGCTCAACAAGCCGCTCGACGAGATGGCCAAGGCCGTCAAGGACGCGCTCGACGCTACGCCTCCCGATCTTGCCTCGGACCTTATGTACTACGGCATTTTGCTGACCGGTGGCGGCGCGCTGCTGCGCGGTCTCGACGTGCGCCTGCGCGATGAGACCGGTGTTTCGGTCAACGTCAGCCCCACGGCGCTCGATAACGTTGTTAACGGCTGTGCCCGCGTGCTCGAGGCCAATGCGTTTGATGGCGGCTTCGTCCAGACCAATGCTTAATTTCCAAAAGGTGGATTCCATTTGGCACGATCTTCGGGTTTCTCCACAAATCTGAATACCAAGCGACAATCAACGGGTATGCGCCCGTTGATTGTTTTCAGCCTAATTTCGGTGTTGCTGCTCACGTTTTATATTCGTGAGGGCGAGGCCGGGCCGATTCATGCCGTGCGCTCGGGCGTGACGACGATTACCTCGCCGGTGCGTTTTGTGGGCTCGGCTGTGGCGGCTCCCTTCAATGCGATCGGCAATGTGTTCTCTAACCTTACGGCGTCGCAGGACACGCTTGACGAGCTTAAGAAGCAAAACGAGGAACTGACCTCTAAGGTTGCCGAGCTCTCCGAGGCTCAAAAGACTGCTGAGCGTCTGGAGGGGCTGGTCGGCCTGCAGTCGACCTACAACCTCAAATCGACCGCAGCTCGTATCGTCGGCGCTTCGGGCGATGCCTGGACCTCGACCGTCACCATCGATAAGGGTTCTGCCGACGGGCTTACCATCAACATGCCCGTGACGAGTTCTGCCGGTGTCATAGGCCAGATTATCGAGGTATCGGCCAAGACCTCTACCGTGCGCCTGATTGGCGACGAGAACTCCGGCGTATCCGCCATGGTGCAGGACACGCGCGCCCAGGGTATGCTGCAGGGTCAGGCTGACGGCACGCTGCGTCTTGAGTACGTGAGCGTCGACTCCGATGTTAAGGTTGGCGACATCATCGTGACCTCGGGCATTGGCGGTGTGTTCCCCAAGGGTCTACCGCTCGGCACCGTCTCGTCGGTTGAGAAATCGGCAAACGACGTGTACTACACCATTGTGGTGCGCGCCCAGACGACGGCCGAGAACAACGAGGAAGTGCTGGTCATCACCTCGCTGACCGACGAACAGTCGGCCTCGGATGAGGACGTGAGCACCGCTAATAGCACGCCGCAGGGAACGTCGCGCGATGCTGCGACCAAGACGAAGGACGAGAGCTCGGATGACGGTTCCGACACGTCCGAGACGACCGATTCCGGCTCGAGCGAATAGGGGGCATGTCCATGGATCTACACGAGCAGGGGATGAGCTCCCGCACGTTTGTAATCGCCGCCATCGTGTGCGTGCTGCTGCAGGCAGGCCTGGCACCGCAGATCTCCATTGCGGGCGGTCGCGTCAACTTCATGATTATCCTGGTGTGCCTAAGCGTGTTCTCGGGCGACCCGACCCGTGCCGTCGTGTGCGGTTTTTGCAGCGGCTTGTTTTATGACCTGTCCGCTGCCGTGCCGGTGGGAGTTATGTCGCTCCTGCTGACCGTGGGTTCTTTTGCCCTGGTGCACAGCGCTGCCGGTCAAACGAGCGGTACCCCGAGTGCGCGCGGCATCACTGTGGGCGCCTTTGCGCTCGTCATTAATGTGATCTACAGCATCATCTTGCTGTTTATGGGTATGGAGACGAGCTTTGTCGTGGCGATCTTCGGCCATGCGCTGCCGTCTTCGATCCTGACGGGTCTGGTTGCCATTCCGTTTTTGATGTCCGGCGTCGTGCCGCAGTCCGGTTATGGATTCTCCGCACGTGGCGGACGCCAGACGGGCATGCGCTTTAAGCCCAAGACCCGTAAGCTCAAATAGGGGAGGCCCGTAGATGTCTTCCCAGATGACGGTTATTATCGCCGGTATCGTGCTGGTTGTGGCCATCGTGGTCGCGCTGGTCATCATGCGTCGCGGCGATTCCCGTTTTACCTACGATACGCAGCATGGAACGGCCCCGCGCGCCACCGAGGGCGAGGGCAATACCGCGGCGACCGCCTTCAAGGGCCGCTTCTCCATCCTCACCACGGGTGTGGGCGCGATGTTCGCGGCGCTTGCCGTCAAGCTGTGGGGCATGCAGATGGTCTCGTCGGACTATTATGAAAAGCAGGCTAATAGTAATCAGACGCGCACCGTTACCACACCCGCTGTGCGCGGCCGCATCCTCGACCGCAATGGCGTGGCACTTGTCCAGAACCGTCCCTCACTTGCTGTCGTGGCCTACCGCGACCTTGCCGAGGATGAGGTTCTGGTTCGCCATCTTGCCAACGTGCTCGGTATGCCCTACGTGGCGGTTCTGCGCAATATTCAGGACAATTCCGAGGGCGCCCAGAGCCTGCATACCATCGCGACGGACGTCCGTCGCTCCACGGTTGCCTATATCAAGGAGCACGCCGGCGAGTTCCCGGGCGTCAAGATTGCCGAGCGTACCGAGCGCCAGTACCCGTACGGCGAGACGGCCTGTCACATTTTGGGCTATACCGGCACCATTACCTCCGAGCAGCTTGAGGCCCAGAATAAGAAAACCTCTGGCGACGATGATGCTTCTGCTGGCCGGATTACGTACCAGTCGGGCGATATCGTGGGCCAGGCGGGTGTTGAGAGCTACTACGAAAACCTGCTGCAGGGTATTCGTGGCGAGCAGACCGTCAAGGTCGATGCCTCGGGCAATGTGACCGGTCAGGCCGGCGCCGTGCCCGCCAAGGCCGGCTCCGACATTAAGCTCACGCTCGACCTCAAGATCCAACAGGCCTGTGAGACGGCGCTGGCGAGCGCCATCGAGCTTGCCAAGACCACTGGCTACAGCAATGCCGGCAACGGCGCTGTGGTGTGTCTCGATCCCAACAACGGCGAGATCCTGGGCATGGCGAGCGAGCCCAAGTTCGATCCGTCCGTCTTTATCGGCGGCGTCTCAAATGACGTGTGGACCGAGCTCAATGATGACAAGGGTTCGCACCCGCTGCTCAACCGCGCCATTAGCGGACAGTACATGTCGGCCTCGACCATCAAGCCGCTCTCGGCACTGGCCGGTCTTGAGTTTGGAACCTACACTTCAACGCAGACAACCAACTGCACGGGCTATTGGACGGGCTTGGGCAAGGCTTGGGGCAAGCGCTGCTGGCTGACGTCTGGCCACGGCACCATGACGCTGCAGTCGGGTATCGCCAACTCGTGCGACCCCGTCTTCTACGACATGGGCAAGGCGTTCTTTTATGACGAGCAACATTCCGAGGGCCTGCAGGAGGTCTTTCGTCGCTGGGGCCTAGGCAAGACCTGCGGTATCGATCTGCCGAGTGAGGGCGCGGGCCGTATTCCCGATGCCGAGTGGAAGGAGTCGTACTTCACCGACGCCTCTGCCGAGGACCGCAAGTGGAATGCTGGCGATATGACCAACATTGCCATCGGCCAGGGCGACATCCTGGTGACGCCCCTGCAGATGGCGTGCGCCTACATGGGCCTTGCCAACGGCGGCAAACAGTACGTGCCTCACGTGTTTTTGTCTGCCGTGTCGCGCGATGGCGACGGCGATGCCTATAAGTACAACGGCAAGGGCAAGAAGAAGCGCCTGGAGGCCAAGATCAACAGCGATTCGGATTTGACTCTTGTTCGCAACGGCATGCACGACGTGATTTACACGGCATCGACGTCCCTGGCGGCTCACTTTGGCACCCTGACGCCGCAGGTATACGGCAAGTCGGGCACGGGCGAGAAAAGCGGCGAGGACGAATACGCGTGGTTCTGCGCCTATGCACCGGCCGATGATCCCAAGTATGTCATCGCTACTGTCCTGGAGCAGGGCGGCGGTGGCTCAGATACCGCGATGCATGTCGTGCGCGACGTGCTCGGCGTGATTTATGACGAGCCCGATACCTCTTCGGCCTCGGGCGATTCTTCGGTTCGATAGGAGGTTGCGATGGATTTTTCTCCGGCGGATCTGTTCCGTTCAACCAAGACCGGCTCTCGCAGCAGCCTGGACCGCGTCAACAAGCAGCTTTCGGCCTCGCGCGGCACGTTTCGCCAAAAGGTGCATATCGGAGTTCTGCTTGCCACCGTGGCACTTGTTGCCTACGGCGCCATCATCATCTGGTCGGCTTCGCAGTTTAAGGCCGATGCCTCGTTCTCACGTCATCTGCTGGGAATTGGCATCGGGGCGGTGCTGGCGGTGCTGGTCTGGCGTACCGACCTGCGCGGTATTTCCAATTTCTCGACGGCGTTGCTCGTCATCGACCTGATCGTTATCTTCTCGCCCAAGATTCCGGGTCTGTCCTATACGGGCGGTCTGGGCATGACGGGCTGGATCAAGATTCCCGGTATCGGTTTGACATTCCAGCCGGTTGAGCTTGCCAAGCTCATCACCATCTTTTTTATTGCCACGCTTGGCTCGCAGTATAACGGTCGCATCGATACCGTTCGCGACTACGTCAAGCTCTGCGGCATGCTGTCCATTCCGTTTTTGGCCGTTGTCGCCATGGGCGACCTGGGCTCGGGCCTGGTCGTGCTGGTTTCGGGCGCCATCGTCATTTGTATGAGCGGTGCACGCCGCGAATGGGTGCTGTCGACCCTGGCCCTGCTCGTGGGCCTGGTGGCCCTCGTCCTGGCGCTCGATTCGGTTTTTGATTCGTTGCTCGGCCACGATGTGCTCATCAAGCAGTATCAGATGAACCGCCTGACGGTCTTTATCGATCCCGATAATGCCGATTCGGACGATGCCTACAACCTGCAGCAGTCGCTTATCGCCGTTGGTTCGGGTGGCTTCTTTGGTAAGGGTTTGGGCCATGCGACGCAGTCGGCCGGCGGCTTTCTCCCTGAGTTCCACACCGACTTCGTCTTCGCCTTCCTGTCCGAGACCTTTGGCTTTTGCGGTTCCTTTTTGCTCCTGTGCCTCTACGTGCTGCTGATCTTTTCGACGATTCGCGTCGCCTTTAAGTGCGAGTCGCTGTTCTTGCGCCTATCGTGTGTGGGCATCGTTGGCATGTGGGCGTTTCAGACCTTCGAAAACATCGGCATGTGCATCGGCATGATGCCGATTACCGGTATTCCGCTACCGTTTATTAGCTTCGGTTCGTCTTCGATGATGATTCAGCTGCTGACGGTGGGTATCGTACAATCCATATGGCGGCATCGTTCGGGCGCCGCGTAACCGCTGGAGGGGTTTGCTATGAAAATTCCGGTAGATAAGCTGACCCGCGCTTTTAAGATGGGCGCGTCCGTTAAGAAGGATTCCGATACGCCGGTGCGCGTCTCGGTCTATCTGGATTCGTCCGCCTCGCGCTTTCTGGCCGAGACGGTGCGTGACGCCTTTGTGCCGCAGACGACCTCGGGCATTGTGCGCGTCGAGCGTCTGGGGGAGGAGCGAATTGCTCCAAAGACCGATACCGATGTGGTACTGGTGCTCTCGTGCGGTTCCGACCGCTTGGAGAGTGCCGTGCAGGAGCTCGTGATCGCCGGCGCGCCCGTGTGCGTGCTTGCCGAGTCTGCTGTGGAGGTGCCGTTTATCGAGGAGTCCACGCCCATGCTCGGCGTGGTAGCGGCAACCGATAAGACGTATCTGCTCGAGACGCTTGCCCGCTGGATTCTCGATCGCACCGAAAAGGAAACGGCTTTTGCGGCGAACTTTGCCTTCATGCGCATCGCGGCGGCCAATCGTATCATCACCTCGTGCGCGCTCACCAATATGGCGACCGGTGCGCTGGTGTTTTTGCCGGGCGCCGACTATCCCGTTATGGCGCTGGCGCAGGTGGGCATGCTCTTTGAGCTCGCTGCCGTCTTTGGACGCGGCATTAAGCCTGAGCGCGGCTACGAGGTCGCGGGCGTGCTTGCCGGCGGTCTTGTGATCCGCGCGGTCACCCGTGCGCTCGTCAAGCAGACGCCGCATATTGGGTTTGCCGTCAAGGCGCTCACTGCTGCCGCGGGCACTTATGGCATGGGCCGTGCGCTCGTTTCGCTCTACGAGCGTGATGTCGACTACAGCCGTGCCAACGAGGTGGTCACTGCCACGTTCTCCCGCGTTCGCGATCTGGTGACCACGGTCGCGGGTGCTACCCGTCCTACGGCGTCCTACCAAGACGCGTTCGATCTCGCTGCTTAGGGGTTTTCCGTTGCGCGTTCCGTATCAAGACTGTTTTCATTTAATTGAGCCACTGCTCGCCAAGGTCGAGAAGCCGAGTCGCTATATCGATCACGAGTGGGGCACGCTTTCAAAGGCCGATGCCGACTACCGTTGCTGCCTGATCTACCCGGATGTGTACGAGGTTGGTCTGCCCAACCAGGGCATCGCCATCCTCTACAACATCCTTAACCAGGCCGAGGGCATCTCCTGCGAGCGTGGCTATGTGCCGTGGCCCGATATGGGTGATGCCATGCGTGAGGCAGGCATTCCGCTGCTCTCGCTCGAGGGTGCAGCGCCGGTCGCTTCGTTTGATATCGTCGGCCTGCATGTGCCGCACGAGATGGCGGTGACGAACTTCCTCGAGGCACTCGACCTCGCTGGCATTCCGCTGTTAGCGGCCGACCGAGGCGAAGACGACCCCATCATCATCGCCGGCGGTCCCTCGGTGTACAACCCCGAGCCGTACGCGGCCTTCTTCGATGCCATCCTCATTGGCGAGGGCGAGGAATCGCTGCTCGAGACCTGCCTGCTGCATCGCCGTCTGCGTGACGAAGGAGTCCCGCGCGCGCAGATTGTTGAGCAGCTTGCATCCATTGCCGGCAACTACGTGCCGTCGCTCTATGAGGTTCGTCACGACGAGCCCTGCTCGCCGCATGGCTACACCATGCCGCGTGAGGGCAAGGATGCGCCGACCGTGGTCTACAAGCGAGTCGTCGAGGACTTTGGTGCCACCAATCCGCTGTCGCAGTCGTGCGTACCCTATGCACAGCTGGTCCACGACCGCCTGTCTATCGAGATCCTGCGCGGCTGCGCCCGCGGCTGTCGTTTTTGTCAGGCCGGCATGACGTATCGCCCGGTGCGCGAGCGCTCGGCCGACCAGATCGTCTCGTCGGTGATTCAGGGTCTGGAAAAGACCGGCTATGACGAGGTGTCGCTGACCTCGCTCTCCACGACCGACCACTCCTGCATTCGCGACGTGCTCGGCAGGCTCAACCGCCGCCTGGAGGATACGGGTATTCGCGTGTCTATTCCGTCGCAGCGCCTGGATTCGTTTGGCGTGGATATGGCCGAGTCGGTCGCCGGCGAAAAGAAGGGCGGCCTGACGTTCGCGCCCGAGGCCGGCAGCCAGCGCATGCGCGACATCATTAACAAGAACGTGACCGAGGAGGACCTGGACCGTGCGGCCAAGGCAGCCTTCGAGGCCGGCTGGAACCGCATGAAGCTCTACTTTATGATGGGCCTTCCCGGCGAGCGCGACGAGGACATCGTGGCCATCGCCAATCTGGCCGATCACGTGCTGGAGCTCGGTCGTTCCGTGGTGCCCAAGGCTCGTCGCGGCTCGATCTCGGTGTCCATCTCGGTTTCGGTCTTTATTCCCAAGGCTGCCACGCCGTTCCAGTGGTGCCCGCAGCTCGACTACGACGACGTCAAGCGCCGCCAGAAGCTGCTTGTCACGAGCGTTCGCAACCGTGCCGTTCGCGTGCATTACCACGATGCCGAGACTTCGCTCATCGAGGCCGCGCTGTCCCGCGCCGGTCGTGACATGACGCCCGTCATCATCGATGCTTGGCGCGCGGGCTCTCGCTTTGACGCTTGGGTAGAGCATTTCTCGCTCGATAACTGGAAGGAGGCTGCTGCCAAAAACGGCATCGACCTCAATGAGCTCGTGCACCTGCCCTACGAGTTGGACTGGCGCCTACCGTGGGAGCATGTGAGCCCCGGCTGCACGCGCGGCTTCCTCGAGCGCGAGTACCGTCGCTCACTCGAGGGCGTCACGACTCCCGACTGCACCCGCACGTCGTGCACCGGCTGCGGAATCTGCCCCACGCTTCACGCCAAGAATGTATTGATGGGTGATCGCGCATGAGTGAGCGCCTGACCGACAACCCCACGCTCTTTAGACTTCGTGTTCGCTATGGCAAGCGCGATCGCCTTAAGTACCTGGGCCATCTCGAAGTAATCCATACCATTGAGCGCATCGTGCGCCGCGCGGGACTTCCCTATGCCGTCACGCAGGGCTTCTCTCCGCACATGCGCGTGGGCTTCTCTTCGGCGCTACCGGTGGGTACGTCGTCGACCTGCGAGTGGTATGACCTGTTTATGATCGAGTTCGTGGCGCTCGACGAGGCGTTTGGGCGCCTGGCTGCGGCGTCTCCGGCCGATCTGGCGCCCATCGAGGCGGCGTACATCGACGTGCGCACGCCGGCGTTGACGGCGCAGCTCACGCGTCTGTCGTATCGCATCGACCTGCACTTGGATCCCGAGGCGTCCGTAAGCGCCGACGAGGTGCGCGCTGCGATTGACATGCTGCGCGCGGGTCATGGTATTGACTACGCGCGCGGCAAAAAGAGCAAGCGCTTGGATTTGGATCACACGCTCGTGGGCTATGAGCTCACGGCGGGGGAGCGCGCTGACCATTTGGTGCTCATGCTCGACACCCATGCCGACAACGAGGGCTCCATGCGTCCGGAAATTTTGCTTTCTGCTGCTGATGTTTTGTTGCAGGGCTTGACCCCGGGCGTGGATGCACCTATTGTTTCCACCGGTATGCAAGACCTCGTGACCATCTGCTCCTACGATGTCGAGCGTCAGAATCAAGCATGCGAGGACGACGAGGGCCGACTCGTCAGCCCCATACCTGTGCGAACTTGTGGATTTGCTCCACATACTCGTTGACGGGGGTATTTTCGCCTGCTACTATATTCGGCTGTTGCACTAACTGATGCATGAAGGGCAAGTAAACATGTACGCAATCGTTAACACGGGCGGCAAGCAGTACAAGGTCGCCACCGACGATGTCATCACCGTCGAGAAGATCGAGGGCAATGAGGGCGACAAGGTCACCCTGCCGGTCATCTTCCTCAACGATGGCAAGAATATCGTCACCGATCCCGACAAGCTGGCCAAGGCCAAGGTTACCGCTCAGATCGTTGAGCAGTTCAAGGGCGAGAAGCAGCTGGTCTTCAAGTTCCACAAGCGTAAGCGCTATCGTCGTCTGAAGGGTCACCGTCAGCAGCTCACCAAGCTGAAGATCGTGAAGGTCCAGGCTACGTCCCGCGCCAAGAAGGCTGTCAAGGCAGAGGCCGAGGCTGTTGCCGAGGCTCCCGTCGCCGAGTAGATTACACTCGTAACGAAAGAGTAGGTATACACAATGGCACACAAAAAAGGACTCGGTTCCTCCCGTAATGGCCGTGACTCCCGCGGTCAGCGCCTTGGCACGAAGCGCTATGCCGGCCAGACGGTAACCACGGGCACGATTCTCGTCCGTCAGCACGGCACTCACATCCACCCGGGTGAGAACGTTGGCCGTGGCAAGGACGATACGCTGTTCGCGCTGGTCGACGGTACCGTTGAGTTCCACAAGGGTATCAAGCACAGGGTCAGCGTACGCCCGCTCGCGAACGCGTAATTCACCCTTCATAGAGCACATATGTGGGAGGCACTTGAGTTTTAGGATTCAAGGGTCTCCCTCTTTTTGTAGGAGGCGATTCTGTTGTCACAGTTCACCGATATCAGCCGCATTAACGTGTGCGGCGGCGACGGCGGAGCCGGATGCATGTCGTTTAGGCGCGAGGCATTTGTCCCCAAGGGCGGCCCCGATGGCGGCGACGGCGGTCGTGGCGGCAATGTCGTCATCCAGGCTGATGCTCAGCTGTCTTCGCTGATCGATTACCGCTTTAAGCATCACTTCCGCGCCGAACGCGGCACGCACGGGCAGGGTGCCCGTCGTAACGGCAAGAGCGGCGAGGACCTGATCCTGAAGGTTCCCATGGGCACCGTGGTGCGCGAGCTCGACCCCGAGACGCAGACCCCGATGTTCGAGATTGCTGACCTGGTGCACGATGGCGAGCGCGTTGTCGTGGCGCCCGGCGGTGCCGGTGGCCTGGGCAACACGCACTTTGTGACGTCGGTGCGCCGCGCGCCCGCGTTCGCTCAGCTGGGCGAACCGGCCGAGGAGCACTGGATTGAGCTTGAGATGAAGCTTATGGCCGATGCCGCACTCGTGGGCTTCCCCTCGGTGGGCAAGTCCTCGCTTATCGCGCGCATGAGTGCCGCCCGTCCCAAGATCGCCGACTATCCGTTTACAACGCTCGTGCCGAACCTCGGCATGGTGCGTGCCGGTGAGTATTCTTATGTCGTTGCCGACGTTCCTGGTTTGATCGAGGGCGCGAGCGAGGGCAAGGGCCTAGGCCACCAGTTCCTGCGCCACATTGAGCGTACGGCTCTGATCATGCATGTCGTCGACATGACGGGCGGTTTTGAGGATCGCGATCCGGTTGAGGATTACCGTATCATCAACCGTGAGCTCGAGCAGTATGGCGCAGAGCTCTCGGAGCGCCCGCAAATCGTTGTCGCCAACAAGTGCGATGCGCCGGGCACGGCCGACAAGATTGCCGACCTCAAGCGCGCCGCGCTCGACGATGGACATATGTTCTTTGCCGTGTCCGCCGTGACGGGCGCCGGTCTCAATACGCTGATGCTTGCCGTGGGCGAGCAGGTGGCTAAGCTTCGCGCCGAGCTGGCGGTTTCCGATGAGCCGGTCGATCTTCGCGACGAGGAGTGGGAGCGCCGCCGTCTGCAGCGCGAGAAGCGGTTCCGCATTGTCCAGGAGGAGCCCGGTGCCTTCCGTGTGGTTGGTCGTGCCATCGAGCGCATGGTCATCCAGACCGATTGGGAAAACGAGGAAGCCGTCATTTACCTGCAGCATAAGTTTGCGCGTATGGGTGTTGACGACGCGCTCGAGAAGGCCGGTTGCCGTGCGGGCGACGAGGTCCGCATTTTCCAGCGTGCCTTTGACTTTGAGGGCGCTGAGGACTTCTCGGAGTACGAGGAGCTCGAAGGCGCTGGCGAGGACGTTGCCGTTGAGGCCATTGACGTGGCCGATGCTGCGGATGAGGGCGTCGAGGTTGTCGATGCGGCGGATGCCGCGGACGATGCCGTGACCTCGGAGGGCGAGTAGGCCATGTCGCTGCGCGGTGGAATCGGTTTGCCCGAGCTGCCCATAAAAGTGGGCAAAGAGTTTCGGCTTGGCATTATGGGCGGCACATTCGACCCGATTCATTACGGGCACCTGGTGACTGCCGAGCAGGCGCGCGAGTCGCTCGACTTGGACGCTGTGCTCTTTATGCCGGCGGGCTCTCCCGCCTTTAAGCTTGACAAGCCGGTTACGCCTGCCGAGGACCGTTATGCCATGACGGTCCTCGCCACCGCCGCGAACCCGGCCTTTTTGGCGAGCCGGTTCGAGATTGACCGTCCGGGTGTAACCTATACGGCCGATACGCTTCATGCCCTTCGCGATTTTTACCCGCCGCAGGTAAAGCTCTACTTTATTACGGGCGCCGATGCGATTATCGATATTGTGACCTGGCATGATGCCGAACGAATCGCTGAGCTTGCTACCTTTATTGCGGCGACGCGACCGGGCTTTGATATCGATACGGCGCGTGCCCGAATCAAAGAGTCGGGGCTGCCGTTCGACGTGCGCTATATTCAGATTCCGGCGCTGGCGATCAGCTCGACGAACATTCGTAAGCGAGTTGCCCGCGGCATGAGCGTGCGCTATCTTACGAGCGAGTCCGTGCTCGGCTACATTCGCAAGCGCAGGCTATATGCCGATTTGGGCCAAGAAGATTTTGAGTGATGGGGGCTACGTTGTCGGTAGAGGATCAGTTTGAGGGCGATGAGCGCGCGCTGCTCAAGCGCATTCAAGAGCTGCTCGATGTTCGCATGAAAGATAAGCGCAAGCGCTATGTGCATTCGCTGGGTGTTGCCGAGACCGCACTTCATCTGGCCGAGGTCTACGGCGTTGACCGCTTTGATGCCGCTGCCGCCGGCTTAATTCACGACTGGGACAAGGTGCTTTCCGATGACGAGCTCGTGGCCCGCGCGCTTCACTATGGCATCAAGGTTGCCGGCTCTCCTTCCGCCGCGATGCCGCTTTTGCATGGCCCTGTTGCCGCCTATGAGCTTCCGCAGCTTTTCCCCGAGCTGTCGCCGGCTGTTTTCCAGGCTGTCGACCGTCACACCGTGGGTGCCTGCGACATGACGCCGCTCGATATGGTGGTCTTTGTGGCAGATGCCATCGAGCCTAACCGTCACGGCGACTATGCCCATGCGCTGCGCAAGATGGTGGGGAAGTCCTCGCTCGATGAGTTGTTCTTCTCCTGTTTTGCGCAGGGTCTGGTCTATGTGATCCAGTCCGGGCGCTATCTTTATCCCACGGCTATTACGATTTACAACCATTACGCCCAGCTGCGCTAGCTCGGGTGTGTCTAGAAAGAGGTATTCCATGGCCGACGAGACCATGACTGACGAGCAGATTCTTGAAGGTGTGGAGCACAAGAGTTTCGTTGCCACGTCCGACCGCACCGCCGCCTCGCTGTCCGCGAGCGGTGTCGCCGCCGAGGATGTCGCCCGCGCCGCCGCGCAGGCCGCCTACGACAAGAAAGGCGAGGACGTGCAGGTGCTCGACCTGACCGAGCTTTCCGACGTGTGCGACTACTTTGTGCTTGCCACCGGTACCAACAACCGCCAGGTTGATTCTATCGTCGACGAGATCGAGGAGAAGGTCGCCGAGGCTTGCGGCGAGCATCCGTTCTCCATCGAGGGCCGCGAGCAGAAGACCTGGATGCTCATGGACTACGGTTCGGTCGTCGTCCACGTCTTCACTCCCGAAGCCCGCGACTTCTACCGCCTAGAAAAGCTCTGGGGTGACGCCCCCCAGCTCCCCCTCGACCTCCTCTAGTGGCTCATTTGATATGGGGCTTTTAGCTAGCCTCGCGCATTTCGCCGGGCAGTTGCGGTTTTCCGCACCTGCCCGGCTTTCTTTTTGCCCAAAGGCGGTTAATCATTGAAGCGGGATTGGCGGCCGAAAGATAGGGCGGTGTCGCCGAACTTGTCTCGGACGGCGTCGATCGCGACGGAGAGGTCGCGACGGTCGCTTGATTGGGCTCCGCGGTCGTCGACTTCGCAGAACAGGTCGGTCTGGATGCCGCCCTGATGGTCAAAGTCGCTCATGCCGATGCCTGCTAAGCGAACATGCATGCCTTCCTGCCAGATGTTGTCGAGCAGTTCGAGCGCAACCGCCACAAAGATATTCTCGTCGTCGGTGGGGTGGGGAAGCCGCCGCTGCGCCGTGCGTCCGCTGCCATACGAATACTTAAGCTTGAGCGTTACCGTGCCGCCCGTCAGTCCCTGACGGCGCAGGCGGCGTCCAACTGACTCGCCCAACAGTGCAATCGCCGCTTCGATGTCTCCGCGCTCAGTTAAATCTTTCGCAAAGGTGCGTTCATTGCTGACCGACTTGATCTTGCGCTCTTCATCGAGACTCGTGACTTCGGAGATTTCAAGTCCCAGCGCACGCTGACGCATACGTTCGCCGTTGACGCCAAAAATAGAGGCCAAGGTGGATTCCGGCGCGCGTGACAGCTCGCCGAGCGTGTAGATGCGCATACGGCGCAGTCGCTCCTCGGCCGAGCGCCCGATGCCGCTCATGGCAGATACCGGCAGCGCGGCCAAAAAACGCTGCTCGGTTCCGGGGCGCACGATGGTCAGCC
Organism: Collinsella sp.; assembly: GCA_036553025.1. Lineage (GTDB taxonomy): Bacteria > Actinomycetota > Coriobacteriia > Coriobacteriales > Coriobacteriaceae > Collinsella. Next base: position 35,840 of record JAXKBK010000026.1, read on the forward strand.
CAAACGGCTTATCCCGCTCGCTTGCGATCTTTGCGACCGTCTTGTTGCAGCCCACGCCAATGGAGCACGTCACTCCCAGCGCTGCCACACGGTCGCTTATACGCCGTGCAACCAGCAGTGGGTCCTCGGGCGCAAAGCGACCCGGTGTGATATCGATAAAGGCTTCGTCGATGGATACGCGCTCAACGCGCGGCGTCTCCTCGGCAAGAATCGCCATGACCTGCGCGCTCACCTCGCGGTAGCGATCAAAGTGCCCGTGCGTCCAAATGGCTTGCGGGCACAAGCGCCGCGCCTCAGCCGAGGCCATGGCAGAGCGCACGCCAAAGCGACGTGCCTCATACGAACACGTGGACACGACGCCGCGGGAATCGGCATCGCCACCCACGATGAGTGGCATGCCGCGCCACTCGGGATGGTCGAGCATTTCCACGCTCGCAAAAAACGCATCGAGATCCATGAGGCCCACCGCCGGCCCCGTCCAGGGCGGCGGCGTGACGCCCGCAGCATCTTCATAACCGTATGTATGTTCGCGTCTTTTCATGGCATGAGTATACCGCGCAGCTCATGTGGGGTGCGTGGATGTGCTTGCAAATCGCGAATTCTTGTCTAAGATATGGATTTGCCTTCGACTACACCGAAGAAGTTGGTCTCACGGACTTCACCTGCCCGCGTCGATGGCGTATTATGTTCAACTGTTTGTTTGTAGTTGCAGCCTAAAGCTGCTTGGTTGGAGGAGTTTCCTTTGGCAGTCAAGATTCGCCTTGCTCGTCACGGCGCTAAGAAGCGTCCGTACTACCGTGTCGTCGTCGCCGATTCCCGCGCCCCGCGTGACGGTCGTATCATCGAGGAGGTTGGCCGCTACAACCCGATGACCGCCCCCAAGACCATCAACCTCGACCTCGAGAAGATCGCCGACTGGCAGTCCAAGGGCGCTCAGCTCACCGACGCCGTCGCCGCTCTGGTCAAGGCCGCCAACGAGGGCGAGAAGACCGAGGCCGTCGTCAAGAAGTCCAAGAAGCAGCTCGCCAAAGAGGCCGAGGCCGCTAAGGCTGCCGCTGAGGCCGCTGAGGGCGCCGAGGAGTAAATCGTGCCTGAGGTTGACGCTGCACAGCTCGAGGGTGAGGCAATGCTCTCAGATCGCATCGCCGATCTCGTCGAATATCTCGTTGTTCAGATCGTCGACGACCCGGATTCCGTGAGCCTTGAGGTCATCGATGGTGACGACGCCTCTACGATCGAGGTTTCGGTCGCCGAGGATGACGTCGCTAAGGTCATCGGCCGTCGTGGCCGTACCATCAAGGCCATTCGCACGCTCGCCCGTGCACTGGCCGCTCGCCTCGACACTGCTGTCGAGGTAGAGGTTCTGGGCTAGGACCTTGAGGTCCCAGTACAAAAACATCGCCCGTGTGGTCAAGCCGCACGGAAGGAAGGGGGAGGTCCTCGCGCAGCCGCTGCGGGGGCTTCCTTCTGTATTAGAGCCGGGTATGCGCGTCGCCCTGACGCCGCCGGCGCTCAAGCGCGACCGCTTTTGCACGGTCGTGTCCGTCACCGATACGGGCGATGGCGATCTGGTCTCGTTTGAGGGTATTGACGACTTGACGGCCGCCGAGGGCATCACGGGATGCTATGTGCTGGCAAATCGTGACGACTTTGAGCTCGATTCGCTCGACGCCGCCTATACCGACCTGATGGGCCGCGAGGTGGTCGACGAGCGCTTCGGTTCGCTCGGCACGATTGTCGAGATCATGTCGACGCCCGCCAACGATGTTTGGGTTGTCGAGGGCGATCGGTACGGCGAGGTACTGATTCCCGTGATCGAGCAGGTTGTGCTCGATCTTCCCGACACAGGAACAATTTCCGTCCACGTTATGGACGGCCTGATCGATATGGACAAGTAGGGAGGACAACATGCTGATTGAGACCCTTTCGGTCTTTCCCGAGATGTTTGAGCCCGTCATGTCCACATCGATTTTGGGCCGCGCCCGTAAGGCCGGCCTTTTTGATTTTAAGGCGTATAACCTGCGCGACTGGACGCACGACCGTCATCGTACCGTCGATGACGAGCCGTACGGCGGCGGGCAGGGCATGCTCATGAAAGTCGAGCCTATCGCAGAGGCCATCGAGGCCATTAGCGCAGAGGGTCCCAAGCCCACGGTTGTGTTCTTCACCCCCTGTGGCGAGCCCTTTACGCAGCATGTGGCCGAGCGCCTGCTCAAAAGTGAGCGCCTGCTGTTTGTGTGCAGCCGCTACGAGGGCGTCGACGAGCGCGCGTATGCGTATGCCGATGAGCGTCTGTCGATCGGCGACTACGTGCTTACGGGCGGCGAACTTCCCGCTATGGTCGTTGCCGATGCCGTCGTGCGCCTCATTCCCGGCGCCCTTGGTGATGAGATGAGCAACGTCGACGAGTCGTTCTCGACCGCCGAGGACGGAGGCATGCTCGAGTACGCGCAGTACACCCGCCCCGCCGAGTTCAACGGCGAGGGCGTGCCTCCGGTGCTTGTGAGCGGCGATCACGCCAAGGTCGATGCCTGGCGTCGCAAGAACGCCATCGAGCGCACCTGCCGCTGGCGTCCGGACTTGATCGAGACGGCGCGGCTCACGCCCGAGGAGCGCGCTTACGCGCAGGTGATCCTTGACGCTTCGTATTCGCAGAGCGAGGAGTGAGTATGGTTCCTACGCAACATTCCGCGTTGAGGGGCGCTTTTGAGTGGATCGCGGTCATCGCGATCGCACTGGTCGCCACCTTCTTGATTCGCTCGTTTGTGGTCGAGCCCTTTGTAGTGCCCACCGGTTCCATGGAGGACACGATCGAGATCGGCGATCAGATTCTGGCGCAGAAGGTGACGCTCGAACTCGGACAGCCCGTCAAACAGGGCGATATCGTGGTGTTTCACAACCCCGATGCCACATCCGAGCATGACGTGCTGGTAAAGCGCGTCATCGCCACGGCCGGCCAGACGGTCGACCTTCAGGACGGCAAGGTCGTCGTTGACGGCCAGGCACTCGATGAGGACTATACGACCGGCATGAGCTGGCCGCTTTCGGTCCAAGCGCCTGGCGCCCAGGTGAGTTATCCCTACACCGTTCCCGACGGGTGCGTGTGGGTGATGGGCGACAACCGCGAAAACTCTGCCGACTCGCGCTACTTTGGTCCCGTCGATCGCTCTGATTTGATCGCTGTGGCGCTTGTGCGCTACTGGCCGCTCAACCGCATCGGCGCTATCGACTAAAAACCGCTATAGTACAGTACCTAACCGTGTAATCGTTTCGACGAGGGGATATTAGAGGCATGAACGCTTCATCGCTTTCCTTCCAAGACATCATCCTGCGCCTCCAGCAGTACTGGGGCGAGCAGGGCTGCGTCATTATGCAGCCCTATGACTCCGAGGTCGGTGCCGGTACCTTCCATACCGCGACCACGCTGCGCTCGCTCGGTCCCGCCGAGTGGCGCACCTGCTATGCGCAGCCTTGCCGCCGTCCCGCCGACGGCCGCTACGGCGAGAACCCTAACCGCATGCAGCACTACTATCAGTTCCAGGTGCTCATCAAGCCGTCGCCGGTCAACGCCCAGGAGCTCTACCTGGGTTCGCTGGCCGCCATTGGCCTGGACCCCAACGACCATGACGTCCGCTTTGTCGAGGACGACTGGGAGAGCCCGACCCTGGGCGCCTGGGGCCTTGGCTGGGAGGTCTGGCTCAACGGCATGGAGGTCACGCAGTTTACGTACTTCCAGCAGGTGGGCGGTATCGAGGTCGACCCCGTGCCCGTCGAGATTACCTATGGCCTGGAGCGTATCGCCATGTACGCCCAGGGCGTCAACTCGGTCTACGATCTGGTGTGGAGCTACCTGCCCGATGGCACGCCCATGACCTACGGCGACGTGTTCCTCGAGAACGAGCGCGAATTCAGTGCCTATAACTTTGAGGTCGCCAACGTCGAGATGATGCGTCAGAAGTTTGACGACTACGAGGCCGAGTGCCATTCCTGCCTGGAGCGCAAGCTGCCGTTGCCCGCATACGACTGCGTCATGAAGTGCAGCCACGCTTTCAATCTGCTCGATGCCCGCGGCGCTCTGTCTGCGGTCGAGCGTGCCAACTACATCCTGCGTGTCCGCGCCGTCGCCAAGGCGTGCTGCGAGGCCTATATGGCCGAGGTCGCCGGAGTCAACGAGAATGCCAACCAGGAAGGCGAGGTGGCGTAAGCCATGGCAGACGCTAAGGATTTCCTGTTTGAGATCGGTACGGAGGAAATGCCCTCCGCACCGCTGAACAATGCCGTCAAGCAGCTTGGCACCATGATCGCCAAGGGTCTCGACGAGGCCGGTCTGGCCCACGGCGAGGTCCGCGTGATCTCGAGTCCGCGTCGTTTGGCTGCACTCGTGGCCGACGTCGCCACCGCGACCGATGAGGTTCACGAGGTCAAGCGTGGCCCCGCGGCCAACATTGCCTTCGACGCGGACGGTAACACCACCAAGGCCGCCCAGGGCTTCGCCCGTAAGTTCGGTGTGGCTGCCGAGGATCTGGTCCGTCGCGAGGACACCGACGGTCGTGAGTACGTCTTTGCCGAGAAGAACATTCCTTCCGCTCCGGCTACTCCGATCCTGACGGCCCTGTGCGAGAAGACCATCGCCGGCCTGCAGTGGCCCAACTACCGCTCCCAGCGCTGGGGCCACGAGCACGCGACGTTCGTGCGTCCGGTCCGCTGGATCTGCTGCCTTTTGGGCGAGGACGTCGTGCCCGTCACCTTTGCTGACGTGACGAGCGGCAACACCACGCGCGGTCATCGCGTCTTGGGCGCCGGCGACCATGTTGTCGCCAGCCCCGCCGTCTACGAGCAGGTGCTCGAGGACGCCGGCGTGCTTTCTGCCGAGCGTCGTCGTGAGGCCATCCTTGCCGGCATCGCCGAGGTCGAGGCTGTTCGCCCCGGCTGCCATGTTGATACGCCCAAGAAGGTCTTTGAGGAGGTCATCAACCTCTGCGAGTGGCCGACGGTGCTCGTCGGTACCTTCGACGAGGAGTTCCTCAAGGTCCCGCACGAGATTATCTGCGAGTCCATGCTCACCAACCAGCGCTACTTCCCGATCTATGACGGCGAGGGCAAGCTCACGCGTGAGTTCGTGGTCGTTTCCAACAGCAAGCCCGAGAACGCCAAGCGTGTGATCGACGGCAACGAGCGCGTCGTGCGCGCCCGCCTGGACGACGCCAAGTTCTTCTACGAGGAGGACCTGAAGATCTCCCTCGACGAGTTCCGCGAGCGTCTGGCCAAGGTCGCCTTCCAGGAGAAGCTCGGCAGCGTGCTCGCCAAGTCCGAGCGTGTTGAGCAGCTCGCGCTCGCCATTGCCCGTGAGGCCCATCTGGGCGCCCACCTGGCCGCCGACGCCGCTCGCGCCGCTCACCTGTGCAAGGCCGACCTGGTGTCCAACGCCGTCGTCGAGTTCACGAGCCAACAGGGCGTGATGGGCGGTTATTACGCGACCGCGATGGGGGAGAACGACGAGGTTGCCCACGCCATTCGCGATCATTATCGTCCCCGCTTTGCCGGCGACGAGCTGCCCGAGGGCACCGCTGGCTGCATCGTGGCCTGCGCCGACAAGCTCGATACCATCGCCGGTATCTTTGCCATCGGCGAGCCCCCGACTGGCTCCTCCGATCCCTACGCGCTGCGTCGTGCCGCTATCGGTATCATCAACATCCTGCGCGACCGTCTGTCGATCGATCCCACGTCGCTCATCGACTTTGCGCTCGAGCTCTATAGCGAGCAGGGCATTGAGTTCGACGCCGCCGAGGTCGCCCAGCAGGTTCGTGACTTCTTCCATGGCCGCCTGGTGAGCATGGCCCGCGACGAAAAGATCCCGGCCGATACCGTTGCCGCCGTCTCCGCGGTGCACATTATCGCCCCGTCCGTCTTCTTCGCCCGCTGCGCCGCCCTCGACGAGGCCCGCAAGAACGACGCTGAGACGTTCGACAACCTGGCGACCGCCTATGCCCGCGCCGCGCATATCTCCAAGCCCGAGCTGGGTGCGGAGTACGACCGCGCCCTGATGGGCGAGGTTGAGCTTGCGCTTGCCGACGCCTCCGAGGCCGCTCAGACTGCCGTCGATGCCGCCCTTGCTGCCGAGGACTACCCGGCCGCATTTGCCGCCCTCGCCGCCCTGCGTGCACCCATCGACCGTTTCTTCGATGAGGTCATGGTCATGGACAAGGACGAGCAGCTTCGCGATAATCGCCTTAAGCTGCTCAACCGCTTCGAGGCCGTTTTCTCCGGCATCGCCAACATCGGTGAGCTTGCCCGCAAAAAGTAAGCCAGCCTGCGCATAAGCGCAAAAGGAGCCCCGCATGGATTGCCCGGTCACCGCTCGTCCCACCGTTATCGTTATCTCCGACTCGCTCGGCGATACCGCTTGTGAGGTGGTGCTTGCGGCGTCCGGGCAATTTGATGTAGGGGCTTTTCGCGTTTTGCGCCTGCCTAAGGTGACCTCCGTGGAGCAGGTCAAGTCATTTGTGGGGCCGCGCGTCGATGCCGACCATCGCGATATCGCCGTGTTCCATACCATCGTCGACCCGGCCCTTCGTGCTCGCGTGCTCGACTACTTGGGCATGCTGCACATTCGCTCTGTCGACCTGATCGGTCCGACGCTCGCCGTGCTGTCTTCGCTCGTCGGCGTGCCGCCCAAGGGTGTGGCGGGCGTGATTCACAAGACCGACGATCGGTATTTCCATCGTATTGAGGCCATGGAGTATTTCGTTGAGCACGATGACGGTCGTGGTTGTGACGATCTGTCGGGTGCCGATATCGTGCTGCTGGGTGTGTCGCGTACATCCAAGACGCCACTGTCGATGTATTTAGCCTATCAGGGCTACAAGGTCGCTAATGTCCCACTGGCGCATGGCATGGAGCCGCCCAAGTCGATTTACGAGGTTGACCCGATGCGCCTTTTCGGCTTGATTTCGACCGTCGATGTGATTTCCGAGATTCGCGATAGCCGCTTGGGCGACGACTACGCCCGCGCCGTCGCAGGCTCCTATGCCGAGCCCGAGAGCGTGCGTAGTGAGCTTGCGGAAGCCCGCGCGCTCATGAAACGCCTGGGCTGCTTTGTAGTGCGTACCGACGGCAAAGCCATCGAGGAAAGCGCTGCCGAGATCATTGCTCACCTCGAAGAGATTCAAGAGGCAAGAGCCCGCCGTGCCGCCCGCCGCGCTCAACAGCAGTAGTCCTTTCTGTGATGATTTTTCTGGGACGGGGATTAAAAAATCATTAGGTACTCAATGATTTTTAAATCCCCGTCCCAGAAAAATCATCGGAGTGGCTAAATAGCCTGAATTGGTAAAGCGATTTAGCAAAGACCATGCATCTGACCTGCATTTACCTTGTAGTGGTATCTTCATAAGGTAACCACCTTTACCTACCGTTTACCGCCTGTTTTAGCACGTTTACCAAACCGCGCACCCTCTGCTCAAGCCTGCCCAAAACCCGCCGTATAGTTCCCTCACGGCCTGCATCCGGCGGGTCGATTCGTTACCACGGTCGTGCGCGTAAGCGCATGGAAGGGGAAGTATCGTGAGCGATTGCAAGAGGGTTTACCGTTTTGGAACCGACGCCCAGGGCACCTGTGTCACTGAGGGCGACAAATCCATGAACTTCGTGCTTGGCGGCAAAGGCGCAAACCTTGCCGAGATGAGCCGCATCGGTCTGCCGGTTCCCGGTGGCTTTACCATTACCTGCCAGACCTGTGTCGAGTACTCCGGTGCCGGCAACGTCTGGCCCGAAGGCGCACTCGATGAGATCGTTGCCGCCGAGGCGGACCTCGAGGCCCGTTGCGGCAAGAAGCTCGGCGACGCCTCCGATCCGCTGCTCGTGTCGGTTCGCTCGGGCGCTCCGTTCTCCATGCCCGGCATGATGGACACGGTTCTCAACCTGGGCCTCAACGACGACTCCGTTCAGGGCCTTATCGCCCAGACACAAAACCCGCGTTTTGCCTGGGACAGCTACCGTCGCTTTATCCAGATGTTCTCCAACGTCGTCATGGGCGTCGACGCCGACCTATTCGAGAACGCCCTGACCCAGGCCCGCCTGGTCGCCGGCGTTCGTGTTGATTCCGAGCTTTCGGCCGAGGACCTGCAGGAGCTCGTCGAGACCTTCAAGGGCATCTTCTCCGAGAACGTTGATGCCGCCCTGTACCCCGAGCTCGAGGTTGTTGACGGCAAGCCTGTCTTCCCGCACGATCCGGAGCTCCAGCTGCGCCTTGCCATCCAGGCCGTCTTTGGCAGCTGGATGAACGAGCGCGCCTGCATCTACCGCAAGCAGCACGGCATTTCCGACGAGCTCGGCACCGCCGTCAACGTCCAGGCCATGGCCTTTGGCAACAAGGGCGAGACCTCTGCGACCGGCGTCGCCTTTACGCGCAACCCGGCCGACGGCACCAAGGAGTTCTATGGCGACTTTTTGGTGAATGCCCAGGGCGAGGACGTCGTCGCCGGCATCCGAAACACCGAGCCCATCGCCGACCTCAAGACCACCTCGGGCCTCGAGTCCGCAGGCGAGGAGCTCGAGCGCGTGTTCCTGACGCTCGAGGATCATTACCGCGATATGTGCGATATCGAGTTCACCATCGAGCAGGGCAAGCTCTGGATGCTCCAGACCCGCGTGGGCAAGCGCACCGCCACTGCCGCCCTGCGCATTGCTATCGAAATGGTCGAGGAGGGCCTGATCACCCGCGAGGAGGCTGTGAGCCGCATCGATCCCGCGCAGCTCGACCAGCTCCTGCACCCGCAGTTCGACGCCTCCAAGAAGTACGAGGCCCTGGCCAGCGGCCTTAACGCCAGCCCTGGTGCCGCCGTGGGCGAGGTCGTGTTCTCGAGTGATGACGCCGTCGCGCGCGCCAACGAGGGCCACAAGGTCATTCTGGTCCGCTGGGAGACCAACCCCGACGACCTGAAGGGCATGGTCGCCGCCGAGGGCATCCTGACCAGCCATGGCGGCAAGACGAGCCATGCCGCCGTTATCGCCCGCGGCATGGGTACGCCCTGCGTTTGCGGCGTTGAGCGCTTCCACATTGACGCGGCAGAGAAGGTCGTGCGCATCGAGGGCAGCGACCGCGTGCTGCGCGAGGGCGATGTCATCTCCATCGACGGCACCCAGGGTATCGTCGTCGACGGCGCGGTCGACCTGGTCTCTGCAGAGCTCACCGGCGACCTGGACACCATCCTGTCCTGGGCCGATGAGATCCGTTTGGACGAGACCTGCGGCCACGCCAACCACGTGCGCGTCAACGCCGACAACCCCGAGGATGCCGAGCTCGCGCTCGAGTTTGGCGCCGAGGCCATCGGTCTGTGCCGCACCGAGCACATGTTCCTGGGCGATCGCAAGAACATCATCCAGAGCTTTATCCTGTCTGACGATGAGGCCGTGAAGCAGCAGGCCCTGGCCGACTTGCTCAAGGTTCAGACCGAGGACTTCCTGGCGATGTTCAAGACCATGTCCGGTCGCGATGTGGTCGTCCGCCTGCTCGATCCGCCGCTTCATGAGTTCCTGGATAATCCTCGCGAGCTCGAGGTCGCCATCACCAAGAAGGAGGCCGCCGGCGCTCCCGAGGAGGAGCTCACTGCCCTGCGCGCCCGCCTGCGTCGCATTGACGGCATGGTCGAGTCCAACCCCATGCTGGGCTTGCGCGGCGTGCGCCTGTCCGTCGTCTTTGGCGATCTGCCGCTCATGCAGGTTCGCGCCGTCGCCACGGCCGCTGCCCGCCTTATCAAGGAGGGTGTCGACCCGCGCCCCGAGATCATGGTTCCGCTCGTTTCCATCACGGCCGAGCATGTCCAGACCCGCGAGGTTATCGAGTGCGTGATCGCCGAGGTTTCCGCCGAGGAAGGCGTCGAGCTCAATATTCCCGTGGGCACGATGCTCGAGCTGCCGCGTGCCTGCATGGTCGCTGACGAGATCGCCCATCATGCCGACTTCTTCTGCTTTGGCACCAACGACCTCACCCAGACGACCTTTGGCTTCTCGCGCGATGACGCCGAGGCCAAGTTCATCCCGCTGTACATGCATAAAAAGATCCTGAAAGACAACCCCTTCGAGACCATCGACGCGGCGGTGCTGGAGCTCGTGCGCTTGGCCGTCGAGAAGGGCCGCGCCACCAATCCCGACATGCACTTTGGCGTGTGCGGCGAGCACGGCGGCGACCCCAAGTCCATCAAGGGCCTGTTTAACGTGGCCGACGTGGACTACGTGTCCTGCTCGCCCTATCGCGTGCCCCTCGCGCGCCTGGCTGCCGCTCAGGCCAAGCTCGAGGCCAAGCGTTCCGCCTAACGTTTTGGGTTTAGACGCCTAGCGTAGCCCCCTTCATGCCGCCCGTCTCATTCGTGAGACGGGCGGTTATCATGTGCGGGTTTTGTCTTTTTGTCTGCGTGAAAAAATGTTCTTGCAGCAGAAACCCGCGCGTGTATACTCGAATACGTTTGTTCAACTACGTGCCGGCCAAGGTGGTACGGCACCTCTAGAAGAGTAAGGAATTGCACATGGATTACATCCGCGCAATCGAGCGTCAGCAGATCCGCGAGGACATTCCTCAGGTTCGCGTCGCCGACAACGTCAAGGTTCACTACCGCATTAAGGAAGGCGACCGCGAGCGCATCCAGGTCTTCCAGGGCGACGTCATCCGCATGGCCGGCGCCGGTGCCCGCGAGACCTTTACCGTCCGCAAGATGTCCTTCGGTGTCGGTGTTGAGCGTACCTTCCCGCTTCACAGCCCCAAGATCGCCAAGCTCGAGGTCGTCCGTCATGGTCGCGTCCGTCGCGCCAAGCTGTACTATCTCCGCGACAAGGTGGGCAAGGCTGCTCGCATCCCCGAGAAGCGCTAAGAAGATCGCAGCGTCTGTCCACTCGTTTGGGCACAAGGGTCACCTTCGGGTGGCCCTTCTTTTTATCTGATTTGCATGCAAGGAGGGCCTGGTATGGCCAACATGACGAGCTCGGTTTCGGCATCGCAGGTTGCCGGAGAGCTGGCGAGCGCAACGTTTGAGGAGATCCCCGCCCTCGTGGAGCATTATCGCGAGGACCCGCGCCAGCAGGTGATCAAGGCTTGTGAACGCGCCCTCAAACGCCATGACAAAGAGCTTGCCGAGCGCGAGCGCGTCAATGACATGTACGAGCTTATGCATGAGCTTGGCGGCGATGGAGTGGTCGTTGGTGTCGACGAGGTGGGTCGCGGATCGGTGGCCGGTCCTTTGACGGTATGCGCCGTCTGCCTTCCTATGGAGCCGCGCGTCTGGGGCATCAACGATTCCAAAAAGCTCACGCCGGCGCGCCGCGAGTTGCTCTCAGTGAAGATTGCCGAGGTGGCGACGGCGATCGGTTTTTGCCATATCGCGCCGAAGGATATCGATGAGATGGGCATGGCCCGTGCTATCCGTACCGCCGTTGCGGGCGCCGTGGCCGATACGGGACTTGAACCCGACTGCGTCCTCATGGATGGCAACCCCTTGGGCGCCGTTCCTAACGAGCGCGATGTGGTGAAGGGCGATGCCAAGATCGCCTGCATCGCCGCGGCGTCCATCATGGCCAAGGTCACGCGTGACGAGATGATGGTCGAGCACGACGCCGAATACCCCGAGTACCATCTGGCCGAGTCGAAGGGCTATGCGAGCCCCGAGCATATCGAGGCCATTCGCAAACATGGACTTTGTCCGCTGCACCGCGTGAGCTTTTGCGGAAACTTTCTGCAGACTGAGCGCCTTTTCTAGGCCAATTGTGGAGATAGGGACCTTAAAGGTTCTATAAACCTGCTGGTAGCGGGCCGTATGCAACAGCATTGCTGCGTACGGCCCGTTTTTTGACGGCATTTGGTCAGCTTTTGGTTTGCTTCCGGTACTTACCCGCATGAAAGGTGCCCTCATCATCGGGGCAATGCAGTGTGCGGGAAAGGAGACCCCATGAGTGCCGCAAGCAAAAAGAGCAAGACGCAGCAGCTCAAGGAGCGTTGGGAAAACGGCGAGCTCGACTGCGGGGCGATGACGCCCGAGTTTATCAAGGGACTCAGTCCCCGCGAGCTGGGCATGCTGGGCGAGCTGATCACCATCGACTACTTTAACGAGCGCGGCTACACCTTGCTGGGGCAGGGTTATCGTTGCACCGAGGGCGAGGCCGATCTGGTGCTGCTCGATGAGCTCGACGATGTCGTGGTGATGGCCGAGGTCAAGACCAGACGCGTCGCACTGGATTGCAACACGCGGGTCTTTCCCGAGGAGGCCGTGGACGCCCAAAAACAACGCCGCTACCGCCGCATCGCAAGTTGCTATCTCATGGAGCATTATCCACTCAAGGCGATTCGCTTCGATGCCGTGGGTGTCACCATTCGCGGCGGGCATATCGCCGAGATCGAGCATCAGTACAACGCATTCGATTGGCAGGTGTCGTGATGGCGTTCGAGACGTTTGCCGTTCACGCGGCCTGCATCCGCGGCGTCGAGGCAATTCCCGTCACGGTCGAGGTCTCGCTTGCCGGCGGCGTTCCGGGTATTCAGATGCTCGGCATTCCGAGTATGGAGGTGATGGAGTCACGCGGTCGTATTCGCTGTGCGATGCGCTCCGCCGGGTTCGAGATCCCGCGCTCGGGCATTACGGTCAATCTGGCGCCCGGCGATATTCGCAAGACCGGTAGCGGCTTTGATCTGCCCATCGCCATCGCGGTGTTGGCGGCCGATGGGCAGATTCCCCGTGACAACCTCGATCGCTGCCTTATCGCCGGCGAGCTCGGCTTGGACGGTACGGTGCTTCCCGTCAAGGGCGAGGTGGCGTTTCAGCTGCTGGCTCGTGACATGGGGCTGTCCTTTATCGCCGGCAGGTCCGATCAGCATGTGCCGCTTGCGGGCGTTGATTGCGGCTTTATCGATCATCTGTCTCAGCTTGCTCGCGGCATGGGCGATGCCGTGCGTCATTATCTGGATTCCGAGGGTGTTGAGGCGACCTTTGAGCCCGAACTCGACTATGCCGACGTGCTGGGGCAGGAAGTCGCTAAACGCGGCATGGCGCTGGCGGCGGCAGGAGAACTCGGCTTGCTCATGATCGGGTCCCCGGGATCGGGCAAGACGATGCTCGCGCGTCGTATGACCGGCATCCTGCCCGAGCTTTCCGTTGAGGATCAACAGGAGGCGCTGTGCATCCATTCGGTTTTGGGTGAGAACATCGATGGCTTGTTGGCGGGGCACCGGCCCTTCCGCAGTCCCCACCACAGTATTTCGACCGCAGGTCTTATCGGCGGCGGGCGCCCGGTGCACCCGGGTGAGATCAGCCTTGCTCATGGCGGCGTGCTCTTTTTGGACGAGCTTGCTGAGTTTCCCACGGGTGTGCTGCAGACGCTGCGTCAGCCCATCGAACGCGGCTATGTGAGGATCGTGCGCGTCGACGGGGCCTTTACCTTCCCGTCGCGCTTTCAGCTGCTGGCTGCGAGCAATCCCTGCCCCTGCGGTTTTTTGGGCGATCGCGAGGTACCGTGTCGCTGCTCAGCGGCGATGGTCGAGCGCTATCGGTCTAAACTGCGCGGTCCTTTGGCCGACCGTATCGACATGATGATCGATGTGACCCGTCCCGACCCCCAAGTGATTATCGAGGGTGCGGAGGGTATGTCGTCTGCCGAGTTACGTGACTACGTTGTGCGCGGTCGCGCTTTTCGCGCCTGGCGCGAATCCCGTATGGACGATGCGGATGCCGAGGCCGAAGATGACGAGACACGGTCCATTGACGGCGTCGTTTCGACCTTTGAGCTCGATGATGCGGCGGAGAAGTGTGTGCTCGGCCTGTCGAAGCGCACACATCTCACGGGTCGCGGCATCGTGCGCCTGGTGCGTATCGCGCGTACCATCGCCGACGTCGCCGAGAGCGAGCAAGTGACGCAGGACCACGTGCTCGAGGCAGCGATGTACCAGGGAAGGAGGGACCAATGATGGCCGAGGGGACCTACGAGCTGCATCCAGGTGATGCGTTGTATCCCGAGACCGTTTTGGAGCTTTCTGATGTACCCCAGACGCTCTATGTGCGCGGCAACCCCGAGGTGCTTTCGACGCCCGCGCTCTCCATCATCGGCGCGCGCAAGGCCTCGCCGTATGGTCTTGCCGTGGCAGAGCTTGCGGCAAAGGTGGCGGTCGAGGCGGGAGTGACGGTAGTTTCGGGCGGCGCGGTCGGTTGTGACCAGGCCTCGGGTTGGGCTGCGGTCAACGCCGGCGGCAAACACGTCGTGGTGCTGGGGACGGGCGCCGACGTGGTCTACCCGCGCTCGAGCGCGGGGCTTATTATGCGCACGCTCGATACGGGTGGCGCGGTCGTGTCGATCTCTCCGTGGGGCATGGGTCCGCGCAAGTTTGCCTTTCCGCGCCGCAATCGCGTGATCGCGGCCCTGTCGCAAGCCCTCTTTGTTTCCGAGGCGGGTATGCCTTCCGGGACGTTTTCTACAGCCGAGGCTGCTATGGATTTGGGGCGCGAACTTCTTGTCGTGCCGGGGTCGATCCTATCGCCCGAGTCGCGTGGCACGAATTACCTCATTGCGAACGGTGCCTGCTGCATCATCGACGAGGAATCTATCGAGATGGCTATCTCACGCATCTACGGCACCCTGCGCTACTCGCGCCCCGATGCTCCCGGCATTGCCGACCTGGATCCAACACAGCAGACCGTGATGCATGCGCTCATCGCCTCTCCGCTCAAGGTCGACGACATCGCGGCGCTTGTCTCGCTCGATGCTGTCGGCGTACTCAAACTCTTGGGTTCGCTTGAACTCGAGGGCCTTATCGAGCGCATGATGGATGGAAGGTATGCGCCCTCCAAGTTTGCCCTTCACGCCCAGACGCCCTTCGGTCACAATGGAAAACGTGTCAATTAGAAAGGTGTTTGCAGATGCAGTTCGATCAGGTGACGGTTATCGGTGGCGGTCTGGCGGGTTCGGAATGCGCGATCCAGCTGGCAGACCGCGGTTTTGCCGTAAAGCTGTGCGAGATGCGCCCCCAGGTTAGCTCCCCGGCTCACCATACCGATCACTTGGCAGAGCTCGTCTGCTCCAATTCGTTTAAGTCGACCCGTCCGGATTCCGCGGCTGGTTTGCTGAAGGCCGAGCTTAAGCGCATGGGTTCAGTCCTGCTCGATTGCGCCCATCGCGCGGCTGTTCCCGCCGGCGGTGCCCTGGCGGTCGACCGCGTCAAGTTTTCCGAGCTTGTCGAGGCCGAGGTTGCCGCCCGTCCCAATATCGAGGTCGCGCACGGCGAGGTCACGCAGATTCCCGAGGGCCACGTGGTCATTGCCGCGGGCCCGCTGTGTTCACCGGCGCTGAGCGAAGAGGTCATGAAGCTCGTCGGTGGCGACGCCCTTGCGTTCTTCGATGCCGCGGCGCCGATCGTCGATGCCTCCACGCTCGATATGGACGTGCTGTTTTCGCAGTCGCGCTACGAGGAGCAGGGGAGCGGCGACTATCTCAACGCTCCGCTCAACAAGGAGGAGTACGAGGCCTTTATCGAGGCACTTACCACGGCCGACCGCGTGGTGCTCAAAGACTTTGAGGGCGGCGATCTGTTCCAGGCCTGCCAGCCTGCCGAGGAAGTTGCGCGCACCGGCAAGGACGCCATTCGCTTTGGCGCCATGAAGCCCGTCGGCCTCACCGACCCGCGTACCGGACGTCGCCCCTGGGCGGCGATTCAGCTGCGTGCCGAGAACAAGGAGAAGACCGCCTATAACCTGGTGGGCTTCCAGACCAACCTGACCTTTGGCGAGCAGAAGCGCGTCTTCCATATGGTGCCGGGCCTGGAGAACGCTGAGTTCTTCCGCTACGGTGTCATGCACCGCAATACCTTTGTCGACGCCCCGCACGTGCTCGATGGCACCTTTGCCGTGCCCGGTACCGGCGTGCGCCTGGCCGGTCAGATCACCGGCACCGAGGGGTACATGGAAGCCGTGGCGACAGGTCTGCTCGCGGCGCTCAACACCTATGCCGAGGCTATCGGTGCCGCGGGCGTCGAGTTGCCGCGCGTGGGCGCCCTGGGTGCGCTCGTGGGCTATGCGACCGATCCTGCCACCGTGGGCTATCAGCCTATGCATGTCAACTTTGGCCTGGTGCCGCCACTCGAGGATGGTAAGCGCCGCAGCAAGCGCGACCGCTACCAGGCCTATGCGGACCGTGCGCTCGAGGCCCTTGATGCCTATCTGGCCACTCGCCCCGATTTGTTTGGAGGCGACCGGTCATAGCCTTTGACCTGTACGACACCGTCGACTCGTTTATCGCCTATATCTCACGTGTCGAGGGACTTTCTCCCAACACGGTGACGGCCTATGGCTCGAGGCTGGAGCGTTTTGCTGCCTGGTGCGAGCGTGAGGATATAGATGCTTTCGCTGCCGACGTGCGCACCATTCGTCGCTATCTTGCCGAACTTTCGCGTGAGCAGGTGGCTCCCCGAACGCTTGCGGCACACCTGTCTGCCATTCGCTCGCTCTATCGGTGGATGGCTGCCGAGGGGGTCGTGGAGGGCGATGTGGTCTCGGCAATTTCCTCGCCCAAGCTCCCGCGCGATCTACCCGGTGTGCTGACGACCCAACAGGTGGAGGCGCTTCTCAAGACGCCTGATACCTCAACACCCGCGGGACTGCGCGATGCGGCGATGCTCGAGCTGCTCTATGCCTCGGGCGCCCGTATCTCTGAGCTCGCAGCACTCAATGTGGAGTCCATTGCGTGGTCCGAACGCACACTGCGCCTGTGGGGCAAGGGGAGCAAAGAACGTATCGTCCCTCTGTATCGTCGTGCGCTCGAGGCGACGCGTCTCTATATTGAGGAGGGAAGGCCGGAGTTGCTCGCTCAGGCAAAGCGTCGTGACCCCGTTACCGGGCCGCATCCGCTGCTTATATCGGCGCGCGGTAATCGCATGAGTGCCGCCATGCTCAGGCGGCGGTTTCATACGCTGGCGACGCTCGCCGGCATGCCTGCCGACATCGCCCCGCATGCGATGCGCCATACCTTTGCGACCGACTT
The DNA here is from genome assembly GCA_036553025.1 of Collinsella sp. GTDB lineage: Bacteria > Actinomycetota > Coriobacteriia > Coriobacteriales > Coriobacteriaceae > Collinsella. The sequence goes on from JAXKBK010000026.1 coordinate 52,844, forward strand.
GCTCGAGGGCGGTGCGGACCTGCGCTCGGTTCAAGAGCTGCTGGGCCATGCGAGCCTGTCCACGACGCAGATCTACACGCATCTCACACCCGATCGGCTTAAGCGGGCTGTGGCTCAAGCCCATCCCCGCGGCGAATAGTGGCTGGGACGTCCCGCGCCGCGCTCAGGTGTGTGGTTTTGATTGCGGGTTGGCAGGAAGATGCATTCCTGCTATCATTCATCGGGTTGCTTCACGGCAACAGGTTTTTATCACGCACGCGCGGCTACTTCATACCGTGGTGCCCGGGCTTTGGTAGCACATGTCCGGGTTGGTTTTGGAGGATGACCCCGCGCGGAGGCAAACCACAGGAGGTTTAACATGGCTACCAAGATTAATATCCGCACCCTGCTCGAGGCCGGCTGCCACTTCGGTCACCAGACCCGTCGCTGGAACCCCAAGATGAAGCCGTTCATCTTCGGTGAGCGCAACGGCATCTACATCCTCGACCTTAAGCAGACCATCCTCGACGCCGACCAGGCCTACACCTTCGTCAAGAACGTCGCCAAGGGCGGCAACGTGCTGTTCGTCGGCACCAAGAAGCAGGCTCAGGAGGCCGTCAAGAACGCTGCTGAGCGCGCTAATATGCCCTACATCAACCAGCGTTGGCTCGGCGGTATGCTGACCAACTTCGTCACCATCCGCTCCCGCATCAACCGCATGGAGGAGCTCGAGGCCATGGTCGAGGACGGCCGCATGGCAGTGCTCCCCAAGAAGGAGCAGGCTGTGCTCGGCAAGGAGCTCACCAAGCTCCAGACCAACCTCGGTGGCGCCCGCGACATGAAGGGTCTGCCCCAGGCTCTCTTCGTCATCGACACTAAGCGCGAGGAGAACGCCATCAAGGAGGCTCAGCGCCTGAACATCCCCGTCGTCGCTCTGATCGACACCAACTCCGATCCCGACGAGGTCGAGTACGGCATCCCCTGCAACGATGACGCTATCTCCGCTGTCACCCTTATGTGCGAGCTCATGGCTGACGCCTGCCTCGCTGGCTCCGGCAAGGAGCAGGTCTCCGAGGCCGAGATGGCCGCTGAGCCCAAGGCCGAGTAAATCAGTCTTAGTTAATTCTTTTTCATCTCTTTGAAAGGAACCACAATGGCCCAGATTACCGCCGCTATGGTCAAGCAGCTCCGCGAGATGACCGACTCCCCGATGATGGAGTGCAAGAAGGCTCTCGTCGAGGCTGACGGCGACATGGACGCCGCTGTCGACGTTCTGCGCAAGAACGGCCTCGCCAAGGCTGCCAAGAAGGCTGGCCGCGAGACCAACGAGGGCGCTGTAGCCGCGTTCGTCTCCGAGGATGGCAAGACCGGCGCTCTGCTCGAGCTCTCCTGCGAGACCGACTTCGTTGGCTCCAACGCCAAGTTCACCGGCTTTGCTTCTAAGGTCGCTGAGGTTGTCGCTACCACCGAGCCTGCTGACGTCGACGCTCTGCTCGAGAAGCCGATGGGCGAGGAGACCGTTTCCTCCGAGCTCACCGAGATGATTCACATCATGGGCGAGAACATGAAGATCTCCCGCTTCGCTGCCCGCAAGGCCGAGAACGGCGCGCTCGCTTCTTACATCCACATGGGTGGTAAGATCGGCGTCCTCGTCGAGTTCGCCTTCGAGAAGGCCGAGACCGCTCAGGCTGAGTCCTTCAAGACCTTCGCTCACGACGTTGCCCTTCAGGTTGCCGCCGTCGCCCCGATCTGCGCTACCCGCGATCAGGTTCCGGCCGAGACCGTCGAGCACGAGAAGCAGATCTACATGGCCCAGGCTGCCGAGTCCGGCAAGCCCGAGGCTATCCAGGAGAAGATGGCTGTTGGCCGTCTGGAGAAGTTCTACAAGCAGTCCGTGCTCACCGAGCAGGAGTTCATCAAGGACAGCTCCCTCACCATCAAGAAGTACGCTGAGCAGGTCTCCAAGGAGCTCGGCGACACCATTACCGTCGTTGCCTTTGACCGTCTGGTCCGTGGCGAGTAAATAAGCTCTTGTAGCTGGTAATGAGCAGGCTGTGGGTTTTACTCACAGCCTGCTTTTTCATGGCTCTTATCAGAGCCTTTGATATCATATTGAGAGTCTAATTAAAGGAGGATCGCTTTGTCCGACATCCGATATAAACGCGTGCTTCTTAAGCTTTCCGGCGAAGCACTGATGGGCGACGGCCAATATGGCATCGACCCCAAGGTTACCGATCATCTTGCCAAGCAGGTCAAGGAGCTGCTCGCCGTTGGCCATGAGGTCGGCGTCGTTGTCGGCGGCGGCAATATTTTCCGCGGCATGGCAGGCGCTGCCGGTGGCATGGAGCGTGCTCAGGCCGACTACATGGGGATGCTGGCAACCGTTATGAACGCGCTCGCCCTGCAGGATGCCTTCGAGCACAACGATGTTCCTTGCCGCGTGATGAGCGCTATCCAGATGAACGAGATCTGCGAGCCCTATATTCGTCGCCGCGCTATCAACCATCTGTCCAAGGGCAACGTCGTCATCTTCGCTGCCGGTTCGGGCAATCCGTACTTTACGACCGACACCGCCGCGGCTCTTCGTGCGTGCGAGATCGGCGCCGAGATTCTGATTAAAGCCACCAAGGTTGACGGCATCTACGACAAGGATCCCGTCAAGTGCGCCGATGCCGTCCGTTTTGACAAGATTACCTATCACGAGGTTCTCGTCCGCGGTCTGCAGGTTATGGATTCCACAGCTACGGCCCTGTGCCAGGATAACCGTATGCCTATTTTGGTCCTCAACATCGATGGCGAGGACACCGTCAAGCGCGCGCTCGCGGGTGAGCCCGTCGGCACGCTCGTCTATCAGGAGGATTAAGCATGGCAGAGAACATCACCGCCCATATGGACAAGTCGCTCGAGTCCCTCAAGCATAACTTCTCCAAGGTCCGTACCGGTCGCGCCAACGCCAACATTCTGTCCGACATCACCGTTGATTATTACGGTGTTCCCACGCCGGTCACGCAGGTTGCCGCCGTCAAGACCCCCGAGGCTCACATGCTGCTCATCGAGCCGTGGGACAAGGCGCTCATCAACGCTATCGTCAAGGCCATCGGCGCTTCCGATCTGGGCATTACCCCCAACTCCGATGGCACCGTCGTTCGTCTGCCGTTCCCGGCCCCCACTGAGGAGCGCCGTCGCGAACTCGTCAAGGAGTGCCGCGAGTACGCCGAGCAGGCCAAGGTGTCTATCCGTAACATCCGTCGCGACTTCAACAACAAGCTCGAGCGCGATGAGGAGCTCACCGAGGACGATGTCCGTCGCGAGCAGGCCAAGGTCCAGAAGCATACCGATGAGTATGTCGCCAAGGTCGAGGAGCTTCTGAAGGAAAAAGAAGCCGAGGTCATGGAGATCTAAGGTGCAATACGACGAGCATAAACTGGTCGAGTACTTTGCCGACGCCCCTGCGGGCGTCGGTTTTTCCGACCTTGACCTCAATAACATTCCGCACCATATCTCGTGCATCATGGACGGCAACGGTCGTTGGGCCACGTCGCGCGGTCTTGCACGCACCGAGGGCCACAAGGCGGGTATCGTCTCGCTGCGCGAGATCATTACCGCCTGCGTGCGCCTGGGCGTCGACGTGCTTTCGGCCTATGCATTTTCGACCGAAAACTGGAATCGACCGCAGCACGAAGTCAACGTCTTGATGCACCTGTTTGCCAAGACGTTTATCGACGAGCTGCCGCTTCTGAAGCGCGAAAATGTGCGCGTAGTCTTTTTGGGTGACATTTCCGCGCTGCCCAAGAAGACTCGCGACGTTTTTGAGCGCGGTCTTGCCGAGTGCGCCGATCACACCGGTATGACGCTGGCGCTGGCCGTTAACTACGGTGCCCGTGCCGAGATCACCCGCGCTGTCCGTCAGATTGCACTCGACGCTGCCGCCGGTAAGATCGATCCTGCCGCAATTGATGACGACATGGTGGCTTCCCACCTCTATACCGCCGGCCTTCCCGATCCTGAGCTTGTGATTCGCACCTCAGGTGAGCTGCGCCTTTCGAACTATCTGTTGTGGCAGGTGGCTTATTCCGAATTCTACGTCACCGATACCTATTGGCCCGACTTTGATCGTTGGGGCCTTGTCGACGCCATTTTGGCCTATCAGGGCCGTGACCGTAGGTTTGGTGGACTGAGCAAGACCGAGGAGGCTTAATCGTGTCCGATTGTCCCAAGGCATCTGCTCCCAAGACGCCTGCGCGCAAAGCTGCCACCGCGGGAGCGCCTGCAGCGAAGAGCGGCACCGGTTCGTGGCTGGCGGGCTTTATTACCCGTGCCGCCGCCGGTATCGTCTACGCCGGTGTCTTTATCCTGTGCCTGGTTTTGGGTATCGTGCCCACGGCCATCTTTGTTTCCGTCATGAGCGGTCTGTGCTGCTATGAGTTTTTCCGTATGACAAGGCTCGATGGCAAGATGGCTAACGAGCGCATGGGTATCGCTGCCGCCGTAGTCTTTCCGCTGTCGGCGTTGGGCGATTCGATGTTGCTGAATGCCCTGCTTTTTGCCTTGATGCTCGCTGTGGGCATTTGGTATGTCTGGTCGCCGCGTACCCGCATCTCTGATGTGGCCGTGACGCTCATGGGTCCCATCTACACTGGCTTTATGCTGTCGGCTATCGTGCTGCTGCGCGATGCCGTGCCCGGTTTTGCCGGCGCCCTGCTTTCAGTGGGCGTTTGCGCGTCCCTTTGGGTCTCCGATTCGTTTGCCTACATCGTGGGCAGCCGTATCGGCAAGCACAAGATGGTTCCCAAGATCTCTCCCAAAAAGAGCTGGGAGGGGTTTGCCGGCGGCATCTTGGGCTCGGTTTTGATTTGGCTCATCCTGTGGGCGACGCACTTCTACAAGCTCAGCCTGCCCTATGCGCTGCTGTGCGGCGTGGTCGTGTCCATTCTGGGCGTTATCGGCGACCTTATCGAGTCGCGCATCAAGCGCGGTGTGGGCGTCAAAGATTCCGGCAACCTTATCCCGGGCCACGGCGGAATGCTCGATCGTAGCGATTCGCTTATCTTCGGCTGCATCACCGCGCAGCTGTTGCTGATGATCGGAGGCGTGCTGTAATGTCCTTCCAGACGACGTATGGCCCCGATGGACGCCTCCGCGTTGCCATCCTGGGTTGTACGGGCTCTATCGGCACCCAGGCGCTCGATGTGTGCCGCCAGCATGCCGATCGCCTGCAGGTGACGGCGCTGTCCGTTAACTCCAGTACCTCCGAGCTCGTTGCCGCTGCCCGCGAGTTCTCGGTTCCGGCGGTTGCCGTGGCCGATGTCGATCATGGCGATGACGCCGTGCTGCAGGAGTTGCCCGAGGGAACGAAGCTCGGCGTTGGCGCGCAGGCGGTTTGCGAGCTCGCGCATCGCGACGATGTCGACTGCGTGCTTGTCGCTATTGTGGGCGCAGCCGGTCTCGAGGCGAGCCATGCGGCCTTGACCTCGAATAAGCGCCTTGCCCTTGCCAACAAGGAGTCCCTCGTCGTCGGTGGCGACTTGCTTATGCCGTTGGCACAACCGGGCCAGCTTATTCCGGTCGACTCTGAGCATTCCGCCATCTACCAGTGCTATCTGGGGGAGAACCCGCGCGAGGCCCACTGCATTTGGCTCACCTGCTCGGGCGGTCCGTTCTTTGGCCGCACGCGCGACGAGCTCGATCGCGTGACGCGTGCCGATGCCCTCGCGCATCCCACGTGGGCCATGGGTGCCAAGATCACCATTGACTCCGCCACCCTCATGAACAAGGGCCTGGAGCGCATTGAGGCCATGCATCTGTTTAGCTGCGACCTCGATTTCATTAACGTGGTCGTGCAGCGTCAGTCCAAGATTCACTCTATGGTCGAGTTCGCCGACGGCTCCGTGATGGCGCATCTCGGTGCATCCGACATGCGTATTCCCATCCAGTTCGCGTTCTCGTATCCCGAGCGTTGGGATACCCCGGCGCCTCGTATCGATTTCCGCGAGCTGGGGCAGCTCACGTTTGATGCTGCCGACATGGATACCTTCCGCTGTCTGGCACTGGCCGAGCGTGCCGGCAAGACGGGTGGCACCATGCCGTGCGTGCTCAATGCCGCCAACGAGGTCGCCGTCGATGCCTTCCTGCACGATGGCTGCAGCTTTACCGATATCGATCGCATTGTGGAATCCTGCATGGACGCCCACGATATGCAGGTGGTCGATTCGTTTGAGCAGCTTCGCTACATCGATGCGTGGGCGCGTGAAAAGGCTGCGCAGGTGCTCGCCGCAACCCGTTCCTAACCCATAAGGATTGCTTTTTCGTTTTATGGATACTGTTCTGAGCGTTCTCTCATCGGTCTTTTGGGGCCTGCTGATGCTTTCCGTCCTCGTGTTTTTGCACGAGGGCGGCCACTTTTTGGCGGCGCGTGCCTGCGGCGTCCGTGTGACCGAGTTCTTTTTGGGTCTGCCGTGCCGCTTTGACATCCATTACACGTCGCGTCGCATTGGAACCAAGTTTGGCGTGACCCCGCTGCTGCTGGGTGGCTACGCTGCCATCTGCGGTATGGATCCGACCGATGTTTCGTGCGCCGATCGCGTGCTCGCGGCTATCTATCGTCATGGTCGCGTGACCGTGGCCGACCTTGCTGTCGAGCTCGAACTTTCCGAGGAGGATGTGCTCGAGGCCTGTGCTTTGCTGTTGGGCTGGGGCTCTATCGCTCCCTGGTATGAAGAAGGGGAAAAGCCTTCGCCCAGCTACTATCCCACCAAGTACCAGACTCTGCCGCGTGACGCGGCGGGTTATACCACCTTTGACGGCCGTCGGTTCGATCGCGAACATGCGACTGCCGAGGGCGATGTGTGGGAGCTGCTGTGCGGCGAGGCCGAGTTCCTTGCGCAAGAACGCTCGCACACCTATCTTGGCCAAGGCTTTCTCAAGCGCGCCTTTATGCTGCTCGCAGGCATTATCGTCAATATCTTGACGGGTTTTTTGCTCCTTATGAGCATCTATTCCATTGCGGGTGTCACCGTGCCGATGGATACCAACGCGATCGGTCAGGTTGACGAGGGGTCTATTGCCGCCAAGGCGGGTATCGAGGCCGGTGATGCGATCCTTTCGGTTGACGGTGTCTCATGTTCTACTTGGATGGATGTCTACGATGCCATCGGCAAGGCCGCCGGTAAGGACGATATCGCCATCGAGTACGAGCGTGACGGCAAGCAGCATTCGACCACGGTTGCGCTCAAAGAGGACGAGCGCCTAGGTGTGTATGCCTCTACGCAGGTGGTCCGTATAGACCCGATCACCTCGGCGCGTCTGTCATTCTCCTATGTTGTACAGACGGCGGATGGCGTGATGCGCCTACTCCAGCCGCAGCATACGATGGAGATTCTCGATCAGTCTTCTTCGATCGTGGGTATTAGCGTTATGTCCTCACAGGCTGCTGCTGCCGGCCCTGCCACGTTCCTTTCGTTTGCCGCCCTCATTTCATTCTCGCTTGGCTTTATGAACCTGCTGCCCATCCCGCCACTCGATGGCGGCAAGCTAGTCATCGAGATCATTCAGAAGATTGCGGGCCGCGAGCTTCCGCTCAAGGTCCAGACGATTGTGAGCTATGTGGGCATCGCGCTCTTTGCGCTGCTGTTTGTCTATATGCTTCGTTCCGACATCCTTCGATTTATTCTGTAGGGGAGTGTTTGGATTGTCTTTATCCCATCCTTTGCCTCGCGAGCTGACGCGCCCCGTGCATGTGGGCGGCGTGCAGATCGGTGGCGGCGCGCCGGTGGTGGTCCAATCTATGACCTGCACCGATACCGCTGATGCCCAGGCAACGCTTGCGCAAGTGTGCGCGTTGGCGCAGGCTGGCTGCGATATCGTGCGCGTGAGCGTGCCCTCCGAGGCCGTGCTTGAGGGCTTCCGCACCATCTGTGCCGAGTCTCCGGTGCCGATTGTCGCCGATATCCACTTTAACCATAAGCTCGCCATTGGTGCTGTTGAGGCCGGTGCCGCCAAGCTGCGCATCAATCCCGGCAATATCGGCGATTGGGCCAAGGTTGACGCGGTGATCGATGCTGCGGGTGCCGCGGGCTGTGCGATTCGCATTGGCGTGAACGCGGGCTCGCTTGAGCAAGATATTGCCGAGCGCGACGATCTCACGCAGCCCGAAAAGCTCGTGATGTCGAGCGAGCGCTTCGTCAAGCACTTTGAGGATCGCGGCTTTACGAATATTGTGCTTTCGGCCAAGGCCCATAGCGTGCAAACGACGCTCGATACCTATCGAGCCCTGTCACGTGAGATTCCCCACGTTCCGCTTCACCTGGGCGTGACGGAGGCGGGGACCAAGCTTCAGGGCACCATCAAGAGCTCTGTAGGCTTGGGTATCTTGCTTTCCGAAGGCATTGGCGACACCATGCGTGTGTCGCTCACGGCCGATCCGGTTGAGGAGCCGCCGGTCGCCTGGGGAATTCTACAGTCGCTGGGCCTGCGTCGCCGTGGTCCCGAGATTGTCTCGTGCCCCACGTGCGCCCGCTGCCAGGTTAACCTCATTCCCATCGCCGAGGAGGTCACCGAGCGGCTTAAGAACTATTCCGCGCCGCTTTCGATTGCCGTCATGGGATGTGCCGTTAATGGCCCCGGTGAGGCTTCTGATGCCGACCTGGGCGTTGCTTGCGGACGTGGTCAGGCCTTGCTCTTTTCGCATGGCCAGATCATTGGTAAAGTAGCTGAGGACCAAATTGTCGACGCGCTTATGGCAGAGGTCGACAAGCTTATTGAGGAGAAATAAATGACCCGAGCAATGTATATGTCTAAGCTCTATGCGCCGACGCTTAAAGAGGATCCGGCGGACGCTGAGCTCGCCAGCCACCGCCTGCTGCTCCGTGCCGGCATGATCCGCAAGGAGGCCGCCGGCCTGTATTCCTATCTGCCGCTTGCTTGGCGCTCGATCCGCAAGATTGAGAACATCGTGCGCGACGAGATGGACGCTGCCGGCGCCCAGGAGCTTATGATGCCCATCATGGTCGATGCCGAGCTGTGGCGTGAGTCCGGCCGTATCGACGCCTATGGCAAGGAGCTTGTGCGCTTTGACGACCGTCATGGTCGCGAGTTCGTCCTGGGCCCCACGCACGAGGAGACCGTCACGGCCCTGGTGCGCAACGAGCTGCGCTCCTACAAACAGCTGCCCGTCAACCTGTACCACATTCAGGACAAGTTCCGCGACGAGTTCCGTCCCCGCTTTGGCCTGATGCGCGGCCGCGAGTTCATCATGAAGGACGCCTACAGCTTCTCTGCCACGCAGGAGAGTCTGCAGGAGGAGTACGACAAGATGAAGCAGGCCTACGCCAACATCTGCGAGCGCTGCTACATCAAGGCTCTGCCCGTTGTCGCCGACTCCGGCGAGATCGGCGGCGACACCTCCGTCGAGTACATGGCTCTTGCTGACGCTGGTGAGGCTTCACTGGTCTACTGCGACGATTGCGGCTTTGCCGCCGATGACGAGGCCGCGAGCACTAAGGTGGTCGTGGCCGAGGGCCCCGGCGATGGTAAGCTCACCAAGGTCGAGACCCCGGGTATGGGCACCATTGAGGCCGTCGCTAAGTTCTTTGGGTTCCCCGAGAACGGTACGCGCAAGTCCCTGGCGTTGATCGACGCCGAGGGCAAACCGGTCGTTGCCATTGTCCCGGGAGACCACGAGCTCAACGATTGCAAGGCTGAGCATGTCTTTGGCAAGGGCTATCGCATGATGACCGACGAGGAGCTCCAGACCTACGGTCTGCATAAGGGCTTTATCGGACCGGTTAACCTGCCCGAGGGCATTCGTCTGGTCTGCGATGAGAGCCTGCGCGAGTCCAAACAGTGGGCCTGTGGCGCCAACGAGGTCGACTACCACTTTACCGGTGCCTGCCCCGAGCGCGACTTTACCGTCGATGAGTGGGCTGACCTGGTCACCGTCGTTGCCGGCGATCCCTGCCCGCACTGCGGCAAGCCGCTCTCTGCTGCCCGCGGTATCGAGGTCTCCCAGGTGTTCCAGCTGGGCACCAAGTATTCCGAGGCCATGGGTGCCACCTTTATGGACGAGGACGGCAAGGAGAAGCCGCTCATCATGGGTTGCTACGGCGTTGGTGTTTCCCGCTCGCTCGCTGCCGTCGTGGAGCAGCACAACGACGAGCACGGTATCGTCTGGCCGGTCTCAGTCGCCCCGTACGAGGTCGCGGTGATTCCGCTCGACCCCAAGAAGGAGGAGTGCGCTACCGTCTGTGAACAGATCGTCGACGGTCTGTGCGCCGAGGGTATCGAGGTCGTCGTCGACGACCGCGATGAGCGTCCCGGCTTTAAGTTTGCCGATAACGACCTCATGGGCTTCCCGTATCAGGTGGTGCTCGGCAAGCGCGGCCTTAAGAGTGGCACCGTTGAGCTCAAGGACCGTGCCTCGGGCGAGCGCGAGGACGTGGCGATCGATGAGGTCGTCGCCAAGGTTTCCAAGCTTGTGAAGGCGGCACGCCGTTAATCGGCGATTTCACATGTAGTTCGAAATACGGGACGGCCCCGCATTTCTCCAGATCGGGGACATGTGGGGTCGTCCTTTTATCTTGTGGCATGCTCGATATCTAAAAGGAAAACCCCACAGCCCTAATGAGCTGCGGGGTTTTCATTTGTGCCTCCGATGCGAAATGAATCGCTCAGATATTACTGATAATCGACGACGTCGATCCAGTTCTTCAGGAACTCATCGTTCACATTGCGCTTACGAGCGAGCTCGGAAGCGGCGACGATGCTCGTCCACTGACGCACGACCTGCATAGGCATGTCGGCGCGGTCGCAGTAGAGCTCCAGGTAGGCCTCGGCCTGGTCCTTGCTGTTGAGGGCAAAGAGCAGGTAGGTGGTGGCAACGTCGGCAGCAGGGGAGCCCTGGGTGGCATGTGCCCAGTCGCAGACGTAAAGCTGGCCGTCGTCTCCGACGATGACGTTGGAGGGGTTGAAGTCGCCGTGGCAGACCTTGAACTCCTTGGTCATGCCGTCCAGACGCTCCTGAAGGTTGTAGCGCGTGGTGGCATTGAGCTGATCAAGGCTGTCGATCATGCGGGCAAACTTGTCGCGCTGACGGTTGAGCAGCGGGGAGGTGTAGCCGTGGATCTCGATCTGGAGGTCGACGAACATCTCGAGGTACTCACCAAAGCGCTGGGGCTCGGCAGTCATCTTCTCGGCAAGGGTGGTGCCCGGAACCTTCTCGGTCACGAGCGCCCAGCCGTTGGCGTTCTCGAGCTGAGAAACCTCGAGAGCCTTGGGGCTGCGGATGCCGCACTCATTGATGCGGGCAAGATTCAAAGCCTCGTTGAACACGTCGGAGACGGGCTTGGTCTCGTTAAAGACCTTGACGATCTTGTCGCCCAGGTCGTAAACGACCTTGTTGCCACGGCGGACGAGCTCGGTCTTGGAATCGGGTAGCAGCATGGTTGCATCCTTTCAACGATGCGATAGAAGCGACGGCGGGGGTGTATGAAACACCCGTGCACCCCCGCCGTTAAAAACCGTGCTAAAACTAGCAGACGGCGTAATCCTGAGGCTCGCGGCCGTAGTAGGCGTCCAGGTAGAGCTCCTTGATCTCGCTCATGAGCGGGTAGCGCGGGTTAGCGCCGGTGCACTGGTCGTTGAATGCCTGCTCGGTCATCTCGTCGAGGGTGTCGAGGAAGTACTGCTCGTCAACACCGTAGTCGGCGATGGTCTTCTTGACGCCGATGAAGTCCTTGAGCTCCTCGAGTTTCGTGATGAAGTTCTCGAAGACCTCCTTGTCGTCCTTGCCCTCGATGCCGCAGTACTTGGCCATCTCGGCGTAGTTATGCAGCGCGTTGGGGTAAGGATACTGGGAGAAGGTACCCATCTTAACGGGAGCCTCGGCGGCGTTGTAGCGCATAACGCGGGTCAGGATGACGGCGTTGGCGAGGCCGTGGGGCAGGTGATGGAAGGCGCCGAGCTTGTGAGCCATGGAGTGGTTGAGGCCCAGGAAGGCGTTGGCGAAGGCCATACCGGCCATGCAAGAGGCGTTGTGCATCTCCTCGCGGGCGTGCGGGTCCTTGGCGCCGTTCGTGAAGCTGGAGGGCAGGTTCTCGAAGACGAGCTTAGCAGCGCGCTCGGAGAGGCCCTTGGTGTAGTCGGAAGCCATGATGGAGACGTAGGACTCGATGGCGTGGGTCATGACGTCGATGCCGGAGGCAGCGGTCAGGCCGCGCGGGGCGGTCATGCAGTTGTCGGCGTCGACGATAGCCATGTTGGGAAGCAGCGCGTAGTCGGCGAGCGGCCACTTGATGCCGGTCTCCTTGTCGGTGATGATGGCGAACGGCGTGCACTCGGAGCCGGTACCCGAAGAGGTCGGGACGGCGACGAAGTAGGCCTTCTTGCCCATCTCGGGGAAAGTGAAGATACGCTTGCGGATGTCCATGAAGTCCATGGCCATGTCCTCAAACTTGCACTCGGGGTGCTCGTACATCATCCACATGATCTTGCCGGCGTCCATAGCGGAGCCACCGCCGACGGCGATGATCACGTCAGGCTCAAAGAGAGCCATCTGCTTGGCGCCGCGACGTGCGCACTGCAGCGACGGATCGGGCTCGACGTCGTAGAAGCAGTCGTGGGCGATGCCCATCTCGTCGAGCTTGGCCTCGATGGCGCGGGTGTTGCCATTCTTGAAGAGGAACTGGTCGGTGACGATGAAGGCGCGCTTCTTGCCCATGACGGTACCGAGCTCGTCGAGGGCGACGGGCGTGGAACCCTTCTTGAAGTAGACCTTCTCGGGAGCGCGGAACCACAGCATGTTCTCACGGCGCTCGGCCACAGTCTTAACGTTGATCAAGTGCTTCACCCCAACGTTCTCGGAGACGGAGTTGCCGCCCCAGGAGCCGCAGCCCAGGGTCAGAGACGGCTTCATGCCAAAGTTGTACAGATCACCGATGCCGCCGTGCGAGGACGGGGTGTTGATGACGATACGGCAGGCCTTCATGACATGCTCGAACAGGCTGATCTTCTCGGCCTGGGCGGGGTGCACGTACAGAGAGGCGGTGTGGCCCGGGCCACCGGCGAGCACCAGGTGCTCGGCCTTGTCGACGGCCTCCTGGAAGTCCTTGGCGTGATACATGGCCAGGACCGGGGAGAGCTTCTCGTGGGAGAACTCCTCCTTGGCGGGGTCGGTGGAGGTGACCTCGGCGATCAGGATCTTGGTCTTGGCAGGAACCTCGATGCCGGCGAGCTCGGCGATCTTGGCGGCAGCCATGCCGGGAATGCGGTGATCGAGAGCGCCGTTCTTGAACATGGCGGCACGCAGGGCCTCCATCTCGGCACCCTGCTTGACGAAGTAGCAGCCGCGCTTCTGGAACTCGGCCTTGACCTGGTCATAGATGGTGTCGATGACGGTCACGGACTGCTCGGAAGCGCAGATCATGCCGTTGTCGAAGGTCTTGGAGTGGATGATGGAGTTGACGGCGAGCAGCACGTCGGCGGTGTCGTCGATGATGACCGGGGTGTTACCGGCGCCAACGCCCAGGGCGGGCTTGCCCGAGGAGTAGGCGGCCTTGACCATGCCCGGGCCACCGGTGGCGAGGATGATGTCGACGTCACGCATGACCATGTTGGTTAGCTCGATGGAGGGGACATCGACCCAGCCGATGATGCCCTCGGGGGCGCCGGCCTTGACGGCGGCGTCAAGCACGAGCTTGGCGGCGGCGATGGTGCACTTGGCGGCTGCCGGGTGCGGGGAGATGATGATGCCGTTGCGGGTCTTCAGGCTGATCAGCGTCTTGAAGATCGCGGTGGAGGTGGGGTTGGTCGTCGGGATGACGGCGCCCACGATGCCGATGGGCTCGGCGATCTTGGTGATGCCGTAGGCCTCGTCGCGCTCCAGGACACCACAGGTCTTGGTGTTCTTGTAAGCGTTGTAGATGTACTCTGCGGCGTAGTGGTTCTTGATGACCTTGTCCTCAAGAACGCCGCGGCCGGTCTCCTCGATGGCCATTTTCGCCAACGGGATACGAGCCTTGTTGGCGGCCATGGCGGCCTCATAGAAGATCTTGTCGACCTGCTCCTGCGTGTACGTAGCAAAAAGCGCCTGGGCCTCTCGCATCTGAGCGAGCTTAGCCTCAAGCGCCTCTACGTTGTCCACAATTGCGGGAGTAGTGTTTTCCGGTGACTTTTTCACCATTTGTGTCTCCTTGCGATCGGAGATTTACCCTACGTCTTGCATGATAGCAAGAAATTATTCGGCGAACGGTCAGATTCCTCTAAAAGGCACACTAAAACGCTTCAATAAACTGAAGCGTTTTAACCATTTAACTAAAAGCCGAACGTCTTCTCCGGGCGAATTCCTAGTTTCCCCATGGCTATGGTGTGGAGTTTGTTCATTGTTTGTTCATTACACTCATTGGGGACAGACTTATATGTGTGCTTTCACTCATTTGGGACAGACATCGATTTGTCATTTTGTCGTTTTGGGCATGTTTTTGTCGTTCATTGTATATAAATAGGTCACAGGCTCAGCATTTCGCGTTCCTTCTCTCCTTTTAGGTGTTGCCTGTACGGCTTTGAAAGGAGAGACCATGCCCCGATGCGCCCGCGAAATTTCGCTCACCGGCTATTACCACGTCTTTGACCGTGGCAACTCCAAACAGATCATTTTTGAAGATGACTCTGACCGATATCGTTTCTTATCGGACATCTCGGACAGGTTTGCTTGCCATGACGTGGCGGTGTTGGCCTGGTGCCTTATGGACAACCACTTCCATTTGATGGTTGATGACCCATTTGACAACCTTTCAAAGGCAATGCAGTGCGCGCTGACGGCCTATGCCAAGTATTTCAATGGGAAAACCGGAAGAACGGGCCACCTGTTTGATAATCGCTATTCGCGGGTCGCGGTCGAGTCGGACACGCAGGCGGTGCAGTTGCTCGATTATATCCATCTCAATCCCGTGAAAGGTGCGCTCGACTCGCTTGATGCCTACCGCTGGTCAAGCTACAAAGCATACCAGCTGGGATACGATCCCTTTGATATCTGCGATGCGGCCCCCATGCTCGATATTGTCGGGGGTTCCCGTCGCTATTGCGAGCATCTTAAGGAAGTTGCCGAGCGGATCTGGTCAGTTGAGATTCTTCCGCGTCGACGGATTCCAGACGAGGATGCCCTTACCGTCGCACACGAGGCCCTGCCGAGCATTGATCCTGCGCTGCTCAAGGCCCTGCCACGCCCCGAACGCGATGCCTGTCTGCTAAGGCTCAGGCGGGCCCATCTCACGGTCAAGCAAATTGCCCGTATCACCGGTATCGGCGCTACAAGCGTAACCAAGGCCACCACAGGCTGGAACGAGGCGGCCTGAGGTATGGATTGGGGCCGATCGATGCACTGTGAGCTTAGGAAAGCATTCATCTAAGTCTGTCCCCCAATGCGTGAAAACACTCATGTAAGTCTGTCCCCAATGAGTGCAAAAAGGCGCCCTCCGTGGGGGAGGACGCCTTTGGTAAGTTCTATATGAACGCGAGGTCTTTGACCCGGAGAGTCCGAGGTACTTGTTGGTAAGACCTTATTTAGGAGCGCGCAACCTTGCCGGACTTGAGGCAGGTGGAGCAAACGTTCATCTTGCGACGGTGACCATCGACGACGACGTAAACGCGCTGGATGTTGGGGCGGAACTTACGGTTGGTGACGCGGTGAGAGTGGCTGATGGAGCGACCGGCAACGGGGTGCTTACCGCAAACTTCGCAAACTTTGGACATAACTGACCCTCCTTGGGCGACAAACGAACATGTCGCGTTAACAAACAAGCCTGAACTATAGCACAGAAGCAGCTCCCTGTGCGTAATCTACACAGAGATATTCCTCTTTTGGCGATAGTGCTCACGCCACGGCCCTGGACGTAGATCCGATTTGCGTGCAGCAGAGGGGATTATGCCAGCTCGTGCGTGCGTTTTCAAGCTCGTCCCACAAATATATATAGGTTTATGGAGCATTGGGCTCCGTTTACGGATTGTTCTGTATTTATGCTCGCAATTAAGCTCGAGGTTGGCTACACTATCCCTTGACCATTAAAGGGGTACGAGATACCCACATGGAATTACATAGCTGCCAAAGAGCAGCCCTTCCTGTGGGTGTCTGGTCCGCTTTAAGCGGTCGGGCATCTATTTTTTTGACTGTGTCAGCAGTCAAGACATGTGAGGAAGGAGATCGATGGGCACGACTTCCCCCAAGGCGGTCATCATGGACGAGACCGCCGTCAATCGAGCGATGACCCGCATTGCGCACGAGATTCTCGAGCGCAACGAGGGCTGTGAAGACCTCGCTCTGGTCGGCATCGTCACGCGCGGCGACCTTCTGGCAAAGAAGCTCGCCGAGGAGATCAAGGAGATCGAGGGCGTCGACGTTCCGCTCGGTAGCCTCGACATCAGCTTCTACCGCGATGACTACGCTACCAATTTCGCTCCCGCGATCCACGCTACCAACATTCCCTTCAGCGTCGACGGCAAGCGCGTCGTGCTGGTGGACGACATCCTGTATACGGGCCGTACTATCCGCGCCGCTCTGGATGCTGTCATGGACCTGGGCCGTCCGAGCCGCATCGAGCTGGCAGTTCTCGTTGACCGCGGTCACCGTGAGCTCCCCATCTCGCCGGACTTTGTCGGCAAGAACGTTCCCTCGTCGCATGAGGAGAACGTGCACCTATATATGAAGGAAGTAGACGGCCGCACCGCTGTCGAGATTAACGACGTCGCGCCGGGTTCCCATGTGGGCTCCGCGCCGCTGGGAGGTGAGTAGTACCGTGGCGTTCAACCATAAGCACCTGATCGACATTACCGAGTACTCCGAAGAGGACATCAAGCTCATCCTCGAGACCGCCAAGGCGTTCTCCGAGGTCAACGAGCGTGCGATCAAGAAGGTCCCCACGCTCAAGGGCAAGACCATCGTCAACATGTTCAACGAGCCCTCGACGCGCACCCGCAGCTCCTTCGAGCTCGCCGAGAAGCGCCTTTCGGCCGACAGCCTCAACTTTGGCGGCTCCTCGACCTCCACGGTCAAGGGCGAGAGCCTCGTCGACACCGTCGAGACCCTCAACGCCTACAAGATTGATTGCATCGTCGTTCGCGATAAGCACGCCGGTGCTCCCTACATCGTCACGCAGAACTCGCCCGCGAGCGTTATCTGCGCCGGCGACGGCAAGCACAACCATCCTACGCAGGCCCTGCTCGACCTGTACACCATCTGGGAGCACAAGGGTGACTTCCACGGTCTGAAGGTCGCTGTCGTCGGCGATATCGCGCACTCCCGTGTCTGCGGCTCGCTGATCCCCGCCCTTAAGATCATGGGCTGCGAGACCTACGCTGTCGCCCCCGGCACGCTGCTGCCGCCGGCGCCCGAGGTTCTGGGTTGCGACCACGTGACGAGCGACCTCGATTCCGTCCTGCCCGAGCTGGACGTCGTCTACATGCTGCGCGTGCAGCAGGAGCGCCTTGAGGGCGCTCCGTTCCCCACGATTCGCGAGTATCACAAGCTCTTCGGCCTGACCAAGGACCGCGAGAAGCTCATGAAGCCCGATGCGATCATCTGCCACCCGGGCCCCATCAACCGCGGCGTCGAGTTCGACTCCTATATGGCCGACCACCCGCAACGCTCCGTCATCCTGGAGCAGGTCTACGCCGGTATCTGCGTGCGTATGGCTATCCTGTATCTGCTGCTTGGAGGTGCCGATAATGGCCTTGCTTCTTAAGAATGCCCACGTCGTCGACCCGTCTGTCGAGCTTGACGGTGTCGTTGACGTCCTGATTGACGGCGACAAGATCGCCGAGGTCGGCGAGAATCTCGCCGTCGAGGGAGCCGAGGTCCGCGACCTTTCCGGCAAGTACCTCGTCCCCGGCCTGGTGGATATGCACGTTCACCTTCGCGAGCCCGGCTACGAGGTCAACGAGGACATCGAGAGCGGCACTCGCGCAGCTGCCAAGGGCGGCTTTACCGGTGTGTGCTCCATGCCCAACACCGATCCCGTCACCGATAACGGCACCGTCGTGGAGTTCGTCAAGTCCCGTGCTGCCGAGGTCGGTCACTGCCGCGTCTATCCGTCGGGCGCCATGACCCGCGGTCTTAAGGGCGAGGCCATGTCCGAGATGGGCGATATGGTCGCCCATGGCGCCGTCGCCTTCACCGACGACGGTCGCGGCGTGCAGGGCCCGGGCATGCTCCGTCGCTGCATGGACTACGGCAAGATGTTCGGCAAGGTCTTTATGAGCCACTGCCAGGACGAGGACCTGGTCGGCCACGGCCAGATCAACGAGGGCAAGGTCTCGACCCGTCTGGCTCTCGAGGGCTGGCCGGCTGCCGGCGAGGAGCTCCAGATCGCCCGCGACATCGAGATCGCCAAGCTGACTGGTGCCAAGCTGCACATCCAGCACATCTCCACCGCCCATGGCCTGGAGATCGTGCGTGCCGGTAAGGCTGCCGGTGTCCAGGTGACCTGCGAGGCCACCCCGCACCACATGTTCCTGACCGAGAACGACCTGGACGAGACCTACAACACCTCTCTCAAGGTCAATCCGCCGCTGCGTACCGATGAGGACGCTGAGGCAATCCGTCAGGGTGTCATCGACGGTACCGTCGACGCTATCGTTACCGACCACGCTCCCCACACCCCGTGGGAGAAGGCCCGCGAGTTCGAGCTCGCGCCCTTTGGAATGATTGGCCTCGAGACTTCGCTGTCGCTCGTGCTCACTGAGCTGGTCAACACGGGCAAGATGAGCGTGAGCCGCATGGTCGAGCTCATGGCCATCAAGCCGCGTGAGATTCTGGGCCTCGATCAGGTTCAGGTCAAGGCGGGCTCTGTCGCCGACCTGACCGTGTTCGACCCCTCCGCAACCTGGACGGTTGGCGAGGACGGTTACGAGTCGCGCGCCGAGAACTCCGGTTTTGCCGGCCGCACGCTCACCGGTCGTGCCACCGATGTATTTGTCGGTGGCAAGCAGACGCTCGCCGACGGCTGCATCTGCTAGCATAGCCTTATCGCTTTTGTGCGCGGCACCCTTGCGGTGCCGCGCTTTCTGTTCGTTTAGACCATGCAACCGCATGGGGGATTGGAGCGTCTATGCCCACACCTTCCACTGCACGCATGCACGACTTCGAGGTCGTCTCGAACCGGGAGATCGCCGACGGCATCTTCTCGCTCGTCATCTCGGCCCCCAAGCTTGCAAGTGCGCTCAAGCCCGGTCAGTTTGTGAACATCGCCGTCCCCGGCGATGCGTCTTCTCTGCTTCGTGTGCCCTTGAGTTTCTACCGCGCCGACGCCGAGGCCGGCACCGTCGAGCTGTGGTACGCCGTCGTGGGCGACGATACCCGCCGTTTGTCCCAGATGGGCCCTGGCTCCACCTCTAACCTGTTGGGCCCCGGTGGCCGTGGCTGGATGGTACCCGAGGGCACCAGGAAGGCACTGCTCGTCGCCGGTGGCATCGGCGTTCCGCCTGTGCTGTGTCTTGCCGGCATGCTTGCCGAGCAGGGTGTTGATGTGGACGTGTGCCTGGGCTTTGGCACCGCTTCCAAGGCCGTGGGTGTCGATGAGTTCCGTGCGCTGGGCGCCACGGTTAACGTGTGCACCGACGACGGTTCGCTCGGCACGCACGGTTTTTGCACCGATCCGGCAGCCGAGCTGCTTGGAGAGGGCGGCTACGACTACGTCGCCAGCTGCGGCCCCGCCGTCATGATGAAGAAGGTCGCCGCCGCTGCCGCCGAGGCCGGTGTGTACTGCGAGGTGTCGCTCGAGCGCATGATGAGCTGTGGCTTTGGCGCCTGCAACACCTGCAATGTCGAGACGGTCGACGGTATGAAGGGTGCTTGTATGTGCGGCCCCGTGTTCGATGCTTCCAAGGTGGTGGTCTTCTAGTGGGTACCGTGAACATGGCCGTCGATTTCGGCGGCGTCAAGATGCAGAACCCCATTAACACCGCAGCCGGTACCTTTGGCTACGGTTGGCAGTTCCAGAACTTCTTTGATGTTTCCCAGCTGGGCGCCATCACCACCAAGGGTTGCGCTGCCGAGCCCTGGTCCGGCAATCCCGCGCCCCGTATGGCCGAGATTCCCGGCGGTATGATCAACTCCGTGGGTCTTCAGAACCCCGGCGTGGCCGCCTTTGCCCGCGAGTCCGGTCCGTGGCTCGAACAGCTGTCCAAGGACGGTTGCCAGGTCATTTGTCAGGTTGCCGGGCACTCCGTTGATGAGTTTGTGCGCGCGCTCGAGATGTATGTCGAGCTATGCCCCTGGGCTGCCGGCTACGAGATCAACGTGAGCTGCCCCAACATCGCCGCCGGCGGTGCCGCCATGGGCTCTACGCCCGAGGGCGCCTCTTCCGTCATGGCCGCCTGCCGCAAGGTGACCGATAAGCCGCTGTTCGTGAAGATGGCGCCGGTCAACGTCGCCGAGATCGCCAAGGCCCTCGAGGCTGCCGGCGCCGACGGCCTTTCGGTCATTAACTCCATCCAAGGCATGGCCATCGATGTTCATACCCGCAAGTCCCGCGTGGCCAAGCCCAAGGGCGGCCTTTCGGGCCCGCTGTGCCACCACATCGCCGTGCGCATGGTCTGGGAGGTTGCCCAGGCCGTCGATATCCCCATCAACGGTGTCGGCGGTGTCATGACTGGCGAGGATGCGGCTGAGTTTATCCTGGCCGGCGCCACCTGCGTGTCGGTCGGCATGGCCAACTTCGTCGATCCGTGCGCTTCGCTTAAGATCGCGCATGAGCTCGAGGCCTGGGTCGAGTCCCAGGGCGTAAAGGACATCAACGAGTTGGTGGGTGCTTTCGAATGCTAGAGAATGATGCCCGCGACCGTGTTATCGTCGCCCTCGACTGCGACCGTGAGCGCGCGCTCGAGCTCGCCCACGAGCTTTCGGGCCATGCCGCCTGGCTCAAGGTCGGCATGACGCTCTATTACGCTGAGGGTCCCCAGATCGTCAAGACCTTTAAGGACCTTGGCTTTAAGGTCTTCCTCGACCTTAAGTTCCATGACATTCCGCATCAGGTGCGCGGCGCTGCCCGCTCGGCCTCGCTTGCCGGTGCCGACCTGCTTTCGGTCCACGGCCTGGGCTCGGGTGCTATGCTCGCTGCCTGCCGCGAGGGTGCCGAGGAGGCGCGTGAGGACCGCGCCAAGCTCGTCGCCATCACCGTGCTCACGAGCATGAATCAGGATGCCTTGAGAGAGATCGGCGTCGAGTCTCCCGTGGCCGAGGAGGCCGCCCGCTTGGCAAAGCTTGCTCAGACCAACGGCATCGATGGCATCGTGTGCTCACCGATGGAGGCTCACGACATGCGTGAGCTGCTGGGTCCTGATGCCCTGATCGTGACTCCGGGTGTGCGTCCGGTGGGTGCCGCCCTTGGTGACCAGTCCCGCGTGGCGACGCCTTCCCAGGCTATCGAGCGTGGCGCAAGCCACATTGTGGTGGGCCGTCCCATCACCGGTGCCGACGATCCGGTTGCCGCCTTTGACTCCATCGTCGCCGAGCTGGTCGAAAACGTCGCGTAAAAGATTCCCCTAAGTCACCACTTTTGGGTCTCATTAGCACAAAATAGCCCCTGTGCCTGCGTAAACTTTCCCATCCTTTGTGTGGAATCGCAGGTCAGGGGCTTAACTTTGGGCGCAGTATATTGCACTTTTTGCGGGTATCGTCTAACCTATGGAGCCGCGATTAGGCATTTTGTACGTTCTACGTGCTAAAATGCCAATTATTGAATCAGATATAACCCAACTATTTGGAGGTACGAATGGCACTCCCTCAGCTTACCGACGAGCAGCGCAAGCAGGCTCTTGAGAAGGCTGCTGCCGCACGTCACGCCCGCGCTGAGCTTCGCGAGCAGATCAAGAAGGGCGAGAAGTCCCTCGAGTCCGTGCTCAACTCCGATGACCCCATCGCTTCCCGCATGAAGGTTTCCACCCTCATCGAGTCTCTCCCCGGTTATGGCAAGGCTAAGGCCGCCAAGATCATGGAGGAGCTCGGTATCTCCGCTACTCGTCGCGTCCAGGGCCTCGGTGTCCGTCAGCGCGAGCAGCTCCTCGAGCAGCTGACCAAATAAGTGAGCGCTCAGGATTCCAAGCTCTTTGTGATTTCTGGACCGTCAGGCGCAGGCAAGGGTACGCTCGTCACTCGTGTGCGCGAGCGCCGCTCGAACCTGGGTCTGACGGTTTCGGCTACCACGCGAGCACCACGCAAAGGTGAGGTCGACGGCGTCAACTACTTTTTTCTGACGCGCGAGGAGTTCGACCGCCGCGTGGCAAACGGTGAGTTTGTTGAGTGGGCCGAGGTCCACGGTAACTGCTACGGCACGTTGGTGAGCGAGGTCACATCCAAGCTCGCCTCGGGCTTGTCTCTGATTTTGGAGATCGATGTCCAGGGCGCCCTGCAGGTGAAGGAGCGTTTCCCCGAGGCCGTGCTGATCTTTATCAAGCCGCCTTCGCTTGAGGTGCTCCGCGAGCGTCTAGTCGGTCGCGGTACCGAGACGCCCGAGACGATTGAGCTGCGTATGGCAAACGCCGCCGATGAGCTTGCCCTTGCCGACCGCTACGACGACGTCGTGGTGAATGACGATCTCGACCGCGCGACCGATGAGCTCGTTCGCGTTCTCGATATGCATGAAAGGATCTGAGGTCCGTGTCCGTTGTAAAGCCTTGCATTGACGATCTTCTGGAGAAGACCGATCACAACCGCTTCCTGCTCGCTTCGCTTGCCTCCAAGCGCGCCTGCGACATCAATAGCATGCTGCGTGGCCAGCACAACCGCGTGCTTGCCGTTCAGGATGTCGATGACATCACCATCGGGCTTTCCGGTGCCGATACCATCTCGATGGCTATGGACGAGATTGTCGACGGCGACATCTCTTACGACGAGGCCCGTTACGAGAAGGCGCTCGGCCACAAGGTTGCTGAAGCCTAAATGGCGGCTCGCGTCTGCCTAGTCCACTATCACGAGGTTGGGCTGAAGGGCAAGAACCGCGCACATTTTGAGCATATCCTCATGGATAACATCAAGGCGGCCTTGGCCGCCTTTTCCGTGAACGCCGTGTCTCGAATTTCCGGTTATATCCTCGTGACCTTTAACGAGCATCAGGCCGACGAGGCGGCGCGTGTCATCCGCACCGTCCCCGGCGTTGCCCGTGTGTCTTTGGCGTATCACACCAACCGCGACCCGCAGGAGTACTGCGCCGCCGCTGTGAAGGCGCTGCGCGAGTTTGGTTCCTTCGATTCGTTTAAGGTGCACGCCAAGCGCTCCAATACTGACTATGAGCTCACCTCGATCGATATCAATCGACAGGTTGGCGAGGTGCTGTGTGAGGTGTTTCCCGATAAAAAGGTCCAGATGCACGACCCCGACGCGATGGTGCACGTTCTGGTGGTTCAGGGTAGTGTCTACGTGTATGCGCGCTCCGAGCGCGGCGTTGGCGGCCTTCCGGTGGGTTCTGCCGGCAAGGTCGTGACGCTTCTGTCGTCGGGTATCGATTCTCCGGTGGCGACCTGGATGCTCGCGCGTCGCGGCGCGGTGTGCGTGCCGGTGCATTTCTCCGGTCGTCCGCAGACGCCCGACACGAGTGAATACCTGGTGCAGGACATCATCCGTGCGCTTGAGCCGGGTGTCCAGATCGGCCGCCTGTACGTGGTGCCGTTTGGCGACTGCCAGCGTGAGATTTCGGTCACCTGTCCCAGCAACCTGCGCGTGATCATGTATCGCCGCATTATGTATTCGGTTGCTGAGCGCATTGCACACATCGAGGGTGCCAGGGCCATCGTTACGGGCGAATCGCTTGGGCAGGTTGCCTCCCAAACGCTTGAGAACATCATGGCCGTCAACGAAGCCGTGAAGATTCCCGTGTTCCGTCCTCTCATCGGTTCGGACAAACAGGAGATCATCGCACGCGCCGAGGAGATCGGTACGTTCGATATCTCGACTGAGGCCGCTCCCGACTGCTGCACGCTGTTTATGCCGCGTCGTCCCGAGACGCACGCCAAACTCGATGCCGTGCACGAGGCCTGGGAGCTGTTCGACCACGAGGAGATGATTGAGCGCCTGCTCAAGCAGACCGAGTACATCGACTTCGAGAGCAACACATATAAGGCCCCTAAGACCTTAAAACGCAAACATTCGGAGCTTGCTCCGCGTGAGATTTACCAAGATCACGAGTAAATTTGTGCATAGACCGACGATGCGCCTGCATCGTCGGTCTTTTGCTATCTGGGCATTTTGCGGCTAAGTGTTCATTTGCTGACGTTTGCCTGAATAAATGGACAGATTTGTGCAAGGTTTTGGTCGGTTTTTGGTTTGACCGCAAAAACCGGTTTTGGGGCGTGGCTGTTGTGGAGCTCCTTTCCTGACACGATGGTGTTGGGAGGTTTTGCTATGGCGCAGCGCGAACAACACGAACGAGTCAAAAAGATGGACCGCTGGGCGGGCAAGCTGCTCGGTCATAAGGCAGTGGTGATGGCGATGCTGGTCGTCATTGCGATGGCGAGTGGGCTGGCGATGGCGAACCTTGGCGGCGGTGCCGGCGGTGTGTCGTTTGAGCGCACTGATGGTTCGGGCACGTTAGTGGTGCCGGGATCCGGCGATGCTTCGAGCGGAAAGACATCCGAAGGCTCTTCGCCTAAGGCGTCTGCCGCGGCAGAGGTCTATGTCGATGTTGATGGCGCCGTGGTGTCACCCGGTGTATATCGCCTCAAAGACGGGGCGCGGGTGGCTCAGGCGATTGATGCCGCCGGCGGGCTGGCGCCCGAAGCAGACGTTACGGGGCTTAATCGTGCATCCAAGGTCACTGATGGACAAAAAATTCACGTTCCAACAGTAGGGGAGCAGCAGGTGTCCATTGCGGAAGCCGGTGTTGATGGTGGGGCTTCCGCATCATCAGGCGTCGGTGGCGCAACAGGCCTAGTAAACATTAATACGGCAAGCTCGGCAGAGCTGCAGACGCTCTCGGGAATCGGTCCCTCAATGGCACAGTCGATTATCGATGAGCGGACAAAGAACGGTGCTTTTGCTTCGGTTGACGATCTGATGCGCGTGTCGGGAATCGGCGAGAAGAAGCTTGCCAAAATCAAAGATTGCATCTGCGTATGAGTGCGACCGAGCGAGAGCACGTGATACCTCCGCGGCCCCTGATTCCGTGGACGATGGCCCTGTGTGCCGGCATGTGCGTGAGCTGCGCCTTGGTGCTCAGCATAGCCGCTGATGCGCTGCTGAGGGAGCGGGCGACGGCGGTCGGGCCGCTATGGGCCATTCCCGTTGCGGCAGCGGTTTTCGTTGTGCTGGCTCACTCTTGTGCGAGGCTTGCCCCTTTGAAGCGGTGGCTGTATGCCGCGTCCGTCGGTCTCGTGGCGGGAGCGGTCGTCTCGGCGTGGTGGGCTGTGGGTGCGCTCAGCGCCTCGAGGGCGCTCGACGGTCGAGCGGCAAGCGGCCTCGAGTTTGTCGTGCAGGGTGATCCATCCATAAACGACGACGTGTATTCCTATACCTGCGAGGCACGCGCGGACGGTAAGAACTTGGCAACGGTTCGCCTATCGTGTGATCGTGAGCTCAAGGTCGGGGCGCACGTGCGTGTTATCGGTCGCGTTTCACGTTTTGAGAACGATGCATATGGACGATCGCGCGTGCTCCGAGGCGAGGTGCGCAAGGCTAAAGCCGTTCGAGTCGTGTCGGTCGATGAGGGCTCTCCGGTGCCGCTGCTTCGGCTGAGAAATGGGCTGCTTGCGTCCATCGCGCCTGCGACCGACCCGGCGCGGGCGCTCATAGCCGGTGTCGCCTGCGGTCGTTCGGCCGAGCTGCGCGCCCAGCCGGCGGGCGACTGGTTTTCGGTGACGGGAACGGCGCATCTTATCGCCGTCTCGGGCAGCCATTTGGCTATCGTGGGGTTTGTAATCGAGGGTGTATTGCAAAAGACTCGGTGCTCACGTGGTCTTCAGCGGGCGATATTGGCGATAACGCTTGTCGGCTATGCTGCCTTTACGGGGGCGTCTCCCTCGGCCGTGCGTGCGTGCTGCATGGTGTTCGTGACGCTTGTCGTAAACGGCGCGGGGCGTCGTCGGCACGGCCTTTCGGCACTCTTCGTAACCATGTCCATCTTTGTGCTACTGCGGCCGACGGTGCTGTTCGAGATGGGCTTTCAACTCTCGTGTGCCAGCGTCTTAGCCATTCTGTGCTTTTGTCCCTATGCGACCTACGCTTTGGGTGAGCTAGGTGTGCCATCAGGCTTTGCCAGCGTGCTTTCCGTCACGCTGTGCTCACAACTGGCGACACTTCCCATTACCATTCCTGCCTTCGGTACATTCTCGCTCATTGCTCCGTTGGCAAATGCGGTCATCGGTCCGGTGGTGAGCGTACTGCTCGCTGTGTCGATCGTGCTGGCTCCCTTTTCGCTCGTGGGACCGTTGCGGACTTGGGCGCTCGTTGTGCCCATGATTGCCGCCCGTTGCGCGCTGTTCTTCGAGCAGCTGTTTGCCGCCGTGCCGGGTGCATACGTGAGCGTGCCGCCCGATAGCATGTGGATTTACCTAGTGCCGTGTTTTCTGGCGGTTCTGCTGGTCTGGTGGCCGCGTCCCCGTGCACGTCCTATGGCGGCGGGGCTTGCATGCCTGATGCTCTTGGCTGCGATTCCGTACGTCTATTGGGATCGATTCGCTCCGCCTTCGGTGACGGTGCTCGATGTGGGCCAGGCCGATGCGATTCTTATCCGCCAAGGCGGCGCAGTAGCTCTCGTCGACTGCGGGCTCGACGAGCGTGTGGTTGCGGCGTTGGTTCGCAATAACGTGCACCATATCGATGCCGTTTTTGTGACGCATTGGGATGAGGACCACTGGGGTGGTTTGCCTGCCGTGCTCGAACAGTTTTCGGTCGGAACGATTGCCGTGGCGGCGGGTGCGCTGGAGGATGCTCCTGCCGAGGTATTGAACCGACCTGGCGTGGAGTATCGGCAGGTGCGCCGTGGGGATACGGTCGACATCGGCTTATTTTGCGCTCGCGTGATGTGGCCATTCGAGTTCGTGGATGGCGAGGGAAATGAGGACTCGCTTGTCCTGCTGCTCTCTTATGTTCAGGAAGGCAAGGGCCTGCGAATACTTCTCACCGGTGATGCCGAGCTCGACCAAGAGCGGGAATTCGTGCAGGAGGTGGGGGATATCGATGTCCTTAAACTTGGGCATCACGGCTCCAAGGTTTCAGTCGATGGCGAGTTGCTGGACGTCCTGAAGCCCGAGCTTTCCCTCGCAAGCGCCGGTGAGGGGAATCGATACGGCCATCCGTCCGATGCCTGTATCGATGCCGTTAAGGAAGCGGGTGGTGTGTTCGCGTGTACCATCGAACACGGCGACATTACCGTCACACCGACTGCGAACGGCTTTGCGATGCGATGCCAGCGACCGTGACGACGTCGTTGGCGTGTGGTGGGCCCCTGGGCTAAAATGGCACGGAACGAATACGAAGGCCTGCGGGAGGGGAGCGCAATGTCCGAAACCGGTTTGCTGCCGGCATATCTGATCGTCGGTACCGACGGAGTTAAGCGCGACCACGCCGTCTCGCGTATGAAAGCGCGTCTGGAAAAATCGGGTATGGTCGAGTTCAACCTCGACGAGCGAGACATGACCAAGGACCCCGATATCGAGTCTATTATCGGATCGCTTAACACCTTTCCCATGGGCAGCGAGTTTCGATTGGTAATCCTTGATGGCTGCTCAAAGCTCGCCAAAGCGGTTTCGGAGCCGCTCGTCGAGTATCTGGCGAGTCCCAGCCCCACAACGGTCTGCCTCATCATCGCCGACTCGCTTGCCAAGAACACGCGCCTGTATAAGGCGATCGCCAAGATCGACAAGAAGGCCGTGATCGATTGCTCCGGCACCAAGCGCTGGGAGCTACCGCGCCGTGTGCAGCAGATGGCGACGCAGCACGGCAAGTCGATCTCGACGGCGGCCGCCGAAGAGCTCGTCTCGCGTTCGGGTGAAAACACTCGCATGCTCGATAACGACTTGGCTAAGCTTGCCCAGATGGTCGAGGCGCCCCAGATTGAGCTTGCCGACGTTGAGCGCTGGATTGTACGTACGGCCGAGGTTCAACCCTGGGACTTTCTCAATGCGGTCTCGGCCCGTGACATGCGACGCTCGCTCGAGCTCTTCAATCTACTGCCCGCCAAGAGCTACGTGTGGACTTACACATTGCTGTGCGGCCGCATCCGCGAGCTTATCGTTGCCAAGGCGCTCGATGCGCGCGGACAGGGTCGTGAGCTGGCCGCAACACTTAAGCTCCAGTCCTGGCAGGTCAAGAATCACCTGACCTGGGCACGTCGCTTTTCGATGGCAGAGCTCGTTGCCGCGCTCGAGGGCGCGGTCGATGTGGAGCTCGCGCTGAAGGGTTCGGCCGATTCTCAGACCGCGCTTTTGCTCTGGATTACGAACATCTTGAGAAAATCGTGATGATACCTGCCTATTTGGCAAATTCGTTCTATCCCTTTGAGGGGGAGCGTGCTATAGTAGGCGCTTGCATGACCTCACCGTGTCTCAGAGGTGTCATACATTTTTTGCAAGGAACTCGAAAGGAACTCCAGAAGTGGCAAACATCAAGTCTCAGAAGAAGCGTATCCGCACCAATGAGGCAGCTCGCATGCGTAACAAGGCTGTCAAGTCCGAGCTCAAGACGCTGACCAAGCACGTCCAGTCCGCCGTCGCCGAGGGCGACGCCGAGAAGGCCCAGGCTGCCCTCAAGACCGTCACCAAGCGTCTCGACATGGCTGCCGCCAAGCATGTTATCCACAAGAACCAGGCTTCCAACCGCAAGTCCGGTCTTGCTAAGCTCGTGAACAGCATCAACGCCTAAGTTGTAAGTTTCACACCACACAGATTACGCGCATAAATGGAGCCTGTTTTATGGAGCAGGCTCCATTTTTTGTATCGCTCGAGTAAGATAGTCCGCATGAATACTTCAATTGACATTTCCCACATCCGCAACTTCTCAATTGTTGCGCACATCGACCATGGCAAGTCCACGATCAGTGACCGCATCCTCGAGCTCACCCATACCGTTGACGAGCGCGACATGGAGTCGCAGCTGCTCGACACTATGGATATCGAGCGCGAGCGCGGCATCACGATCAAGTCCAATGCCGTCCGCGTGTCCTATGACGCCGACGACGGCGAGACGTATCAGTTCAACCTGATCGATACGCCGGGCCACGTGGACTTCACCTACGAGGTCTCGCGTTCGCTGGCAGCTTGCGAGGGCGCGGTGCTCGTCGTGGACGCCACTCAGGGCGTCGAGGCGCAGACCGTTTCCAATGCGACGCTCGCCATGAACGCCAACTTGGACATTGTTCCGGCCATCAATAAGATCGACCTGCCGTCGGCGCATCCCGACGAGGTTAAGACCGAGATCGAAGACGATCTGGCCATTCCCGCCGACGATGCCGTGTGCGTGTCGGGCAAGACCGGCGAGGGCATCCACGATCTGCTGGAGTCCATCGTCTTTTTGATCTCGCCTCCCAAGGGCGATGCAAATGCCCCTCTCAAGGCACTTATTCTGGATTCGTACTTCGACGAGTACCGCGGCGTCGTCGCCACGGTGCGCGTCTTTGATGGTTCCATCAAAAAGGGCGATACCCTGCGCATGATGCAGGCCAAGGGCGACTTCTTGGTCGACGGCGTGGGCGTCAAGCGTCCTGCCGAGACGCCGGTCGATGCTCTGACCGTCGGCGAGGTTGGCTATGTGGTCACGGGTCTGAAGGACCCCGAGGCTGTGCGCGTGGGCGATACCCTTACCTGGGCTTCGAACCCCTGCCCCGAGCCGCTGCCGGGCTACCGCGAGGCCAAGCCCATGGTCTACACGGGCCTGTTTCCCATCGACAACAAGGACTACGAGAACCTGCGCGACGCGCTCGATAAGCTGCACGTCAACGATCCGTCGTTGGTGTGGGAGCCCGAGACGTCAGTGGCGCTGGGCTTTGGCTTCCGCGTGGGCTTCCTGGGCCTGCTGCACATGGAGGTCGTCAAGGAGCGCCTGGAGCGCGAGTTCAATCTGGACCTGATCGCCACGAGCCCCTCGGTCGACTACCACGTGTACAAGACTGACGGCGAGATGATCGATGTCCGCAGCCCGCAGGACCTGCCCGAGGCCACGCGCATCGAGCGTATCGAAGAGCCCTACCTCAAGGCAAAGATCATCTGCCCGCCCGAGTATACGGGTGCTGTCATGCAGCTCGCCATTGAGCACCGTGGCGTCACGACCGATATGATCCACCTGACGAGCAAATCGGTCGAGATGCGCTTTGATATGCCGCTCGCCGAGCTTATCTTGGACTTCTTCGATCAGCTCAAGAGCCGCACCAAGGGCTATGCCTCGCTCGACTACGAGTTCAACGAGTATCGTCCCTCCGAGCTCGTCAAGCTCGATATCCTGCTTTCGGGCGACGAGGTGGACGCGCTGTCGTTTATCGTGCACAAGGACAAGGCCTATGGCCTGGCCCGCGGCCTGTGCGACAAGCTCAAGGAGATCATCCCGCGTCAGCTGTTCGAGGTGCCCATCCAGGGTGCTATCGGCAACAAGATTATTGCCCGCTCCACCGTCAAGGCGCGTCGCAAGGACGTGCTTGCTAAGTGCTACGGCGGCGATATCTCGCGTAAGCGCAAGCTGCTCGAGAAGCAGAAAGAGGGCAAGAAGCGCATGAAGGCCATCGGATCGGTCGAGGTCCCGCAGGAGGCCTTTATGGCGATCCTCAAGGTGGACGAGTAGGTCTATGGCGCTTTCTGAATACAGCAAGCGGCTGCTGGGCGCCTATGCCGAGCAGCCGTTCCTTATGGCTCCCATGGCGGGCGTGACCGACCCTGCCTACCGCATCATGTGCCGCCGTCGCGGTGCCAACCTTGCCTACAGCGAGATGGTGAGCGTGGCGGGCCTTGCCTATGCCAGCAACAAGACCTGGCGCCTGGTGCTACCGGCCGACGAGGAGCAGCAGATTTGCGTGCAACTCTTCGGCTCCAAGCCCGATCAGTTTGCGAGCGCCGTCGCTGCCGTCGAGGAGCGCGTTGGCGATCGCCTGTCGCTCATCGATATCAATATGGCATGCCCCGCCCGCAAGGTTGTTACCAAGGGCGAGGGCTCGGCGCTCATGCGCACGCCCGACCTGGCGGAGAAGATCGTCGAGGCCACGGTGGGCGCGGCGCACGTGCCCGTGACCGTCAAGATTCGCAAAGGCTTTTATGCCGAGGATCGCAATGCCGCGACATTTGCCCAGATGCTTGAGGGCGCAGGGGCTGCCGCAGTCGCCGTGCATGGTCGTTGCGCCACGCAGCTCTACACCGGCCAGGCCGATTGGTCGGTCGTCGATGAGGTTGCCGACGCTGTCGAGATTCCCGTGATCGGTTCGGGTGATGTGTTCACCGCCGAGGATGCCGCGGTGCATCTGCGAAACTCGGGTGCCAGCGCGGTGTTTATCGCGCGCGGCATCTACGGGAACCCGTGGGTGTTTGGCGATGCTCGCGCTCTTGCGCTCGATGGCACACCGGTGCCGGCGCGCAGCTCTGTCGAGCGCCTGGACGCCCTGCGTGAGCACCTAACGCTGACGCATGAGCTCCTGCCGCTCATGTCGCGTGCCCGTACGTACGCAAGCTGGTACTTAAAAGGCATGCCCCATGCCGCCGCTTGGCGTGCCCATGTGGTGCGCTGCTCCACGTATGAGGAGTTTATGGCGCTGGTCGATGAGATCGAGCATGATGTGGTGGCCTGCGAGGCTGCCCTTGCCGCCGGCGAATCGGTGCCCCCTCATCCGCTGGAGGCTTAAGGGTGGCCGTTACCGCGCTGTACGTGCACGTGCCGTTCTGTGCCCAAAAGTGCCGCTACTGCGACTTCGACTCGCGCAGCTTTGCTTCGTGTGATTTGGATGCCGCGCTCGATTCCTATTTTGAGCAGTTGTTCGCGCGTCTCGATGCTTTTGGCAAGGCTGGGGCCCTCGACCAGATCCGCACCGTCTATGTTGGCGGCGGCACGCCGTCGCTGGCGGGGGAGCGCCTGGTGGAGCTGGCGCGGCGTATTCGTGCGTGGTGCGCCCCCGTTGAGTTTACCTGCGAGGCCAATCCCGAGTCGCTGACCGCCGAGCTTGCTACTGCGCTTGCCAAGGTTGGTGTCACACGCGTTTCTCTGGGCGTGCAAACGCTCGATAACACCGAACTTACCGCCATCGGCCGCATTCACGATGCCGATCGGGCGCTCGCCGCCATCGCGACGGTCAAGGACGCTGGGCTTGACGTGTCGTGCGACCTTATGTGCGGACTTCCCGGGCAGACCGCAGCGAGTTGGAAGCGTACGCTCGAGGGCGTGCTGGCGGCGGTTCCGCATCATGTGTCGGTTTACCCGCTCACGCTCGAGGTGGGGACGCCCCTCTATCGCATGGCGTGCCGTGACGAGTCGCTCGAGCCCGACGAGGATTTTCAGGCCGCCTGCATGGACGTGGCGCGCGAGCTCCTGGGTGCCGCCGGCTATCACCCGTATGAGGTGGCGAGCTACGCGCTCGACGGCCATGAATGCGCCCATAACATTGCCTACTGGACCGGACGGGGCTACCTGGGCCTGGGCCGTTCTGCCGCCGGTATGCTTGATACTGGGGATTTCGACCGTCTTGCAGGTTTGTTCCCCGGCGTGTCTGCTCGAGGCGACGCGTACCGTGTGCGTTTGGTTCAGCGCGACGATGACGCGACGTCGTTTGAGGCCGAATACCTGTCGCAGCGAGAGGCTGCGGCCGAAGACCTGATGCTCGCTTGTCGCATGACGCGCGGTATTGCGTCCGACCTGTTGGTTCGCGCGGCTCGTGTCATCCCGGCCGATGAGCTGACAGCCGCTTGTGATCGCGCGCTCGAATTGGGTCTTGCCACTTGGGTGCCCGAGACGCTCGGGGTCCATGAGGGACCCTTTACTTCGGCAGATGTCGTCGCGGGCCATGTTCGAGCTCGTTTAGCACCGACACACCTGGGCTGGCTCGATGGAAATGTTCTGTTCGAGCTGTTTTGGGATCTAGCTTAGGCCGCTCGGGTAGAATTACCGGAATATATACGCTGCTGTGAGCAGGAGGTTGCCGCGCATGGCGACGATGAACGAAAAAGATTACTACGAGATTCTAGGTGTCTCCAAGGACGCCACCTCGCGTGATATTCAAAAGGCCTTCCAGCAAAAGGCCCGTAAGCTCCATCCGGACGTCAACAAAGAGCCGGATGCCGAGGAAAAGTTTAAAGAGGTTTCCGAGGCCTACGCCGTGCTTTCGGATGAGCAAAAACGTGCGCGCTACGATGCCATGCGTTCTGGCAATCCCTTTGCCGGTGCCCCTACGGCTTCGCCCTATGGTGGCGGCTATGCCGGCAACACGGGCTATGGCAATCCCTTTGAGGGCGGCTTTCCTTTTGGCGGTGCCTGGGGCCAGCAGCGTCGCGGCCAGGCTGCCTACAATCCCGAGAACGGCGCCAACGTGGTCGTCGATATCAAACTGGACGCCAAGGAGGCCAAGGACGGTGCCCGCAAGACCGTCCGCTATACGCGCTTCGATACCTGTGGTCACTGCGGCGGCTCGGGTTCTGTCTCCTCCGAGCATGCCCATACCTGCCCGAGCTGCGGTGGCCGCGGGCACATCGACGTCGACTTGTCCTTCCTGTTTGGTGCGGGCACGTTCCAGTCGGTCTGCCCCGAGTGCGGCGGTTCCGGTAAGGTCGTGGCCGACCCCTGCCCCGATTGCGGTGGCAGCGGTCGTACTCGCGTAACCTCCGAGCAGACGATTGAGTTTCCTGCCGGCACGCACGATGGCGACGAGGTCCGCATTAGCGGCATGGGTCACGCCGGCACTAACGGTGCCGCTGGCGGTGATCTAGTCGGCCGTGCCCATGTCGAGTCCGAGCGCTTGGAAGGCAAAGCTCGTACCGGTTTTTACCTGATGGGCATCGTGGCGCCGTTTTTGGTACTCTCGGCCATCTCGGGCGTGTTCTCGGCCTTTGCTGTGATGTGCTTTATTCCGTTTACCATGGGCCTGTTCATGGTGCTTTCGGACGGCGTGCTTCATCGCAGCCTGCTGTGGTGGAAGCGCGGTGCGATGCAGTTTGCCAACGGTTTTGCCAATGGCTTCATGTTCGCGCTCGTGTCGGTTTGGTTCGCGAGCTGCTCGCAACGGGCCATGCTTTCGCCTTACGGAATGCAATAACATCAAACCCTCTGTTTGCGGTTGGCCCAGCTTGGGTATAGGACGCACTGTGACAATAATGAAAGTCGGAAGGATTCGGTCGTGTCGGAAAATAGGGATTACTACGAGGTACTTGGCGTCGACAAGGATGCCGACGCGCGGACGATTAAGCGCGCGTTTCTAAAGAAGGCCCGTACCGTACACCCGGACGTTTCGGACGACCCCGAGGCCGAGGCCAAGTTCAAGGAGCTCAACGAGGCCTATTCCGTTCTTTCCGATGAGCAGAAGCGTGCTAACTACGACCGTTACGGCACTGCCGACGGCCCTGGTGGTTCGGGCTACGTCGATATCAACGATATCTTTGGTGGTATGGGCATGGACGACTTGTTCTCGTCGTTTTTTGGCGGCGGTGCCGGCGGTGGCGCCCGCAGCCGTCGCGAGCGTCGTCGCGGTCGTGACATGGCCATCTCGCTTTCGGTGACGCTCGAGGAGGCGGCGCTCGGCTGCAAAAAGACAATCAGCTATGACCGCTTTGCTCCTTGCGAGGACTGCAATGGCACCGGTAGGGCAGAGGGCGCACAGGAAAAGCAGTGCGGCCGCTGCCACGGCACGGGCTATGTCACGACGGTTCAGCGATCGTTTTTGGGCCAGGTTCAGTCTTCCTCGCCTTGCCCCGACTGCCATGGCGAGGGCACGGTTATCGACCATCCCTGCGAGACCTGCGATGGTCAGGGCCGCACGCCTTCGCATGAAAAGATTGACATCGATATTCCCGCCGGCGTTTCGACCGGTCGACAGCTGCGTGTGAGCGGCTTTGGCGAGGCCGGTCTTCGCGGCGAGCCTTCGGGCGACTTGATTGTCAACGTGCGCGTTGCCGACCATGAGCGCTTTAAGCGCAACGGTGGCGACCTGTACCTGGTGAGCGATATCTCGATTGCGCAGGCTGCGCTCGGCTGCGAGATCGATGTCGAGGGCATTATGCCCGACGAGGTCGTTAAGGTGTGCGTCCCCGCCGGCGCCCAGTACGGCGACACCGTGAGCGTCAATAATTACGGCATGCCGCGCATTGGCGGTGGCGGTTCGCGTGGCCGCTTGATCGTGCAACTGCGCGTGGTCGTTCCCACCAATCTTTCCAATAAGCAGCGCGAGCTGCTCCGTGCTTTTGCCGATGAGATGGGCGATGACGTCGCTTCCGGTAAGAAGTCGGTGACCGACCGTATCAAGAGTGCCCTCGACGATATCCTCGATTAAGGAGCCCGCGTGCTCGCACCCCATATTTCCGTCGTCAACCTCGGCTGCCGTGTCAACCGGGTTGAGTCTGGCCGTATCACTGCCGATCTTATGCGCCTGGGTTTTGCTATGGTGGAGCCCCAGGATGCCGACCTGATCGTCATTAACACCTGTGCCGTTACGGGCGAGGCCGAGGCCAAGACCCGTAAGGCCGTCCGTCATGCGCTGGCCCATCCAAATGAGCCCTATGTAGTCGTGACCGGATGCGTGGTCAATTTGCATCCCGAGGAGCTGTTGGAGCTTTCGGATCGCGTGATTGCCGAGCCGTCTAAGATCGATGTCGCCGAACGTGTCTGCGATGTGCTGGGCGTTGAGTCCGATAGCGTTCCCGCCTGCAGCGATGGTGACGTGGTCGATGCGCTCGGTCGTTCGCGGCTGGGCGTGAAGATCCAGGATGGCTGCAACCACCGTTGCACCTATTGCATCGTGTGGAAGGCCCGCGGTCCCGAGCGTTCCGTGCCCGTCGAGTCCGTGCTTGAGCAAGTTCGCGAGGCCCAGGAGGCCGGCGTGCCCGAGGTGGTGCTGACCGGTGTGAACCTGGGTGCCTACGATGGCAAGAGCGCGACCGACGAGCATGTCGAAATCGATGAGCTGCTCGAGGCCATCATGGAGCGCACGACTATTGCGCATGTGCGCATTTCCTCGGTCGAACCCATGGATATCTCTGAGCGCCTGCTTAAGGTTATGGCGCGCTATCCGCAGCGTATTGCCCCGTTTTTGCACCTGCCCGTACAGTCCGGCTGTACGGCGACGCTGCATCGCATGGGTCGTCCCTATAGTGCCGAGGCCTTTGAGGACACGGTGCGCATGATTCGCGCCATCCTGCCGCAGGCGTCTCTTTCGTGCGACGTCATCGTCGGTTTTCCTGGTGAGACGGACGAGGAGTTCGAGGAGTCGCTGGCGCTGTGCCGCCGCGTGGGGTTCTCGCGTATGCACGTGTTCCGCTACAGTAAGCGTCCCGGTACCCTTGCTGCCGACATGCCCGACCAGGTGCCGCCCGAGGTTATGGCCGAGCGCAGCCGCCGTATGCGAGACGCGGCGCAGGAGCTCGCTATCGCCGACGCTCGTCGTCGCGTGGGCACCGTTGAGCGCGCCGTGCTCGAGTATGGTGACAACCTGACGCTCGGTTCGTTCCATCATGCCCGTCTTGACGATACCTGTGGACTTACAGCCCCGTGCCTGCTCGATGTTGCTATCATCGGAGTCGATGATTCCGGCTTGGTCCATGCGCGCAGGGAGGTCCATGGAAGCCTCGAAGATTAGACTTACCGTTCCCGAGGGAGTTGATCCCTCGCGTGTTTTGGGCGCCGGCGACGGCGTCCTTCGTGCGCTCGAGAGCTTGGTTCGCGCTCACGTGGTCGCCCGTGGCGATAGGATCTCCGTGAGCGGCGACCCGGACGAGGTCGAGCTCGTGGCTCGCTTTTTCGAACATGCTTTTCGCGAGGCGGCGGCCGGTCGTACCCTGTCTGCCGACGATGTCTCGCGTTGCCTGGCCGTCTTGCGCGACGGCGAGCATGAGGCCACATCGCTTCGCGATGACGTGCTGCTTTCGTATCGCGGTCGCGTCATTCGTCCCAAGACGCTTGGGCAAAAGCGCTATGTGGATGCCATTCGTTCGCATACCATCACCTTTGGCTTGGGTCCTGCCGGTACCGGTAAGACCTATCTGGCCATGGCGCTCGCCGTTGCCGCGCTCAAGCGCCATGAGGTGGGCCGTTTGATCTTGACGCGTCCGGTTGTCGAAGCAGGGGAGAACCTGGGCTTTTTGCCCGGCACCCTCGAGGAAAAGATCGATCCGTACATGCGCCCGCTCTACGATGCCCTTTTTGACATGATGGATCGTGAGCGCACCGATGAGCTTATGGAGCGCGGCGTGATCGAGATCGCCCCGCTCGCCTACATGCGCGGTCGTACGCTGAGCGATGCTTTCGTGGTGCTCGACGAGGCGCAAAATACCACGCCCGAGCAGATGAAGATGTTTCTGACGCGCCTGGGCTTTAACTCCAAGTTTGTGATTACCGGCGACCTGAGCCAGCGTGACCTGGTGGGCCGTCGTGGTGGCTTGGCGGATGTCGAGAAGATTTTGGGCCGTGTCGACGATGTCGCATTTTCTCACCTCGAGCGTGCCGACGTGGTGCGCCATGCCCTGGTGGGACGTATCGTCGAGGCATATGATGCTTATGATGACGTGCGCGAGCAGCGCCCGCGCGACCGAAAGGAGTCCCGTTGAGTGTATTGATCAGCAACGATGCCGAGCTCGATACGCTGCTCGACGCGCAGGAGGTAGAACACATCTGCGAGGTCGTGCTTGCCGCCGAAGGCGTTGAGCGTGAAGTCGAGATTTCCCTTTCGTATGTCGACGAGGACGAGATGCACGAGCTCAACCACGAGTGGCGCGGTATCGACCGCACCACCGATGTCCTCTCGTTTGAATGCGACTCGGCCTTTGACGAGGATATTCCCGCCGACGAGACGCTTGAGCTTGGCGATATCATCCTGGCCCCGCAAGTCATTGCCCGTCAGGCCCCCGGCTTTGGCAATGCCCCTGCCGACGAGTGCCGCCTGATGCTCGTGCATGGCATGCTGCACCTGCTGGGGTATGACCATATCGAGGACGACGAAGCCGAGGTCATGGAGGCCCGCGAGGACGCCATCCTGCGCGATCTGGCGCTCGAGCGCGGCGAGGACCCCAAGCTGGTCCACGTCGGCCCCATCACCAACCACGCCCACGACTAGGAGCCGTCTATGATTCCCGGATCGAACAAGGACCATCCGTCCTTCTTAAAGTCGTTCTCCTACGCCATGGAGGGCTTCGTCACCGCCGTCAAGACCGAGCGCAATATTAAGGTCATGCTCGTTGCGGGCGTGTGCACCGTCATTGCCGGCTGCATCGTGGGGCTCGACATTGCCGAGTGGGCCACGATTATCATCTGTTGTGGCCTGGTGATTCACGGCGAGCTATGCAACACCGCCATGGAGGCGATTGTCGATCTGGCGACCCAGGAGCTCCATCCGCTGGCAAAACGCGCCAAGGATATCGCCGCCGCCTCCGTATACGTTCTTTCCATCACCGCCGCGATTGTGGGCTTGCTGGTATTTGCCCACGCGCTCGGCTTTATCTAGAAAGGGATTTTCATGTCCGACACTATGCAGCCTACCGATGAGATTTTGGACGACGAGTCCCCGGATGCTAAGGCGACCGAGGCCTATGAGGAAGTCGAGGAGTTCGACCCGTTTGAGGGCATGAGCGACGAGGAGCTCGACGCCCTGTGCGATGAGGACGACAGCCTCGCGGGCTTTGGCGACGTTGAGCCCGGTTTCCGCAGTGGCTTCGTGGCCTTGGTCGGCCGCCCCAACGCCGGTAAGTCAACGCTGCTCAACGCCTGCTATGGCAAAAAGGTCGCCATCACCTCGCCGGTGGCCCAGACGACCCGCCGCCGCATGCGCGCCGTCGTCAACCGCCCCGGCTACCAGCTGGTCTTTGTCGATACCCCGGGTATCCACAAGCCCAAGGACGGTCTAGGGTCCGAGCTGAACAAGAGCGCGCTGTTCGAGCTGAACGATGTCGATGTTGTCGCGTTTTTGATTGATGCCACCAAACCGATCGGCAGGGGAGACGCCTGGGTTGCCGAGCGTGTCAAGAATGCCCGTTCCAAGAAGGTCCTGGTGCTCACCAAGGCCGATGAGGCCGACCCCGCACAGGTCATGGAGCAGCTTAAGGCAGCCCACGAGCTTATGGACTTTGACGACGAGATCGTGACGTCGTCGGTCAAGAACTTCAACGTCGATGCCTTTATCGAGACCGTTGCGCACTTTTTGCCCGAGGGCCCGCGTTGGTTCCCCGAGGACATGGGTACCGACGCTTCTGACGAGACGCTCGTTGCCGAGTTTGTGCGCGAGAAGGTCTTGCGCCGCACCCGTGATGAGATCCCTCACTCCGTTGGCGTAATCTGCGACGCGCTCGAGCAGACCAAGAAGGTGCTGCGCGTGCACGCCACTATTTACGTCGAGCGCGAGGGCCAAAAGGGCATCATCATCGGCAAGGGCGGCGAGATGATCAAGCATATCGGTATCGACGCCCGTCGCGATCTTGAGCGCATTTTTGGCACGCAGGTCTTTTTGGAGCTGGACGTGAAGGTCAA
The DNA here is from genome assembly GCA_036553025.1 of Collinsella sp. Taxonomy (GTDB): domain Bacteria; phylum Actinomycetota; class Coriobacteriia; order Coriobacteriales; family Coriobacteriaceae; genus Collinsella. The sequence continues at coordinate 92,421 of JAXKBK010000026.1, forward strand.
GGCCGGCTGGCGTGACGACGAGGCCCAGATTCGCCGCTTTGGCTACAACGCCGAGGACTAAGGACGCGCAGCGCGCATGGCAGGCTCCCGGACATATCGCACGAAGGTGCTCGTGCTCGACAAGACCAAGCTCAAAGAGACCGATCTGATTCTGACGATGCTTGACGAGCGGGGTCGTCAGGTTCGTGCCGTGGCAAAGGGGGCCCGCAAACCCGGTGGGCGCTTGGCGGCGCGCTGCGAATTATTCTGTACCGTCGATATGCTGCTCGCACATGGACGCTCGCTCGACGTTGTTTCTCAGGCCGAGCTTTTGGAAGCGCCGGTTGGCGCCGCGCCCGATTACGAGACGACCTGCGCCGCAAGCGCGATTGCCGAGGTCGCGCGCGTGTGCTCATTCGAGGACGCCGAGGACCCGTTTACCTTTGCCATCACGCAGCGGGCGCTCACGCTTGTCGGCTGTGGGCTCGACTCGGCACATATGGACCTGCTCGTGGCGGCCTTTGTCTTTAAACTTCTGTCGCACGTGGGCTATCGACCCGATTTTTCGGCCTGCGTGCTGTGCGGAGACCCCATGCTGTCGTACTTTTCGCCCCAGGCGGGCGGGCTCATGTGCGGTTCGTGCGCGTCGAGCGTTCCGGGTGCCGAGCTGGTTTCGACCGGTGAGGTCGAGTGGCTGCGCGCCCTCATGTCCATGACCTTCGATGCACTCATGGTCGAGCGAATCGACCCGCATACGGCGGCGTTCTTGCTCGGGCTTTCGCATGTGTGGGCTGCGACGCACACCGACCAGCGCCTCCGTGCGATGGAATTCATGTTGGGTCGGTGATGATGCGCATGGGCGGTCTGCTTGTGGTAACATACCGACCTGTTGGTACCTCGACCTTGGATGCTCGCTCCACCGACGGCTTCCCAGTCCGAGGCGAATAGTGTCACCCGCGGGCGACAAGAAACGAAAGGTGAAACAATGACTGTTTCCAAAGAGCGCAAGGCTGAGCTGACTGCCCAGTTCGGTAACACCCCGGTCGACACCGGCAACCCCAAGGTTCAGGTCGCCATCCTGTCCGAGCGCATCAAGGAGCTGACCGAGCACATGAAGTCCCACCAGAAGGACTTCCACACCCGTCGTGGCCTGCTCATGCTCGTCGGCCGTCGTCGTCGTCTTCTCTCCTACATCAAGAAGAACGACATCGTCGAGTACCGTGAGCTCATCAAGGCTCTGGGCATCCGCGACAACATCCAGTAAGGATTTGTACATGCTAAGAGCGTCCTGCGCAGCGGGGCGCTCTTTTTGTGTAAGGGCGCGAACAATCACGCTCTGAAGCGTGGCGGGGGCAGGGGGCCCGCGTCACATGAGAAGCCCACAGGCAAGGGGCCTGTGGGGTAAAGGAGAACAATGACACTCGTATCCAAGACCTTTGAGCTGTACGGCAAGACCTACACCTTTGAGTCCGGCGAGCTTGCCAAGCAGGCCACCGGCGCCTGCCTGGTCAAGCAGGGCGACACCACGATGCTCGACACCGTGGTTGTCTCCAAGGAGCGCAAGAACTACGACTTCTTCCCGCTGACCGTCGACTTCAACGAGAAGATGTACGCAGCCGGCCGCATCCCGGGTGGTTACCTCAAGCGTGAGGGCCGTCCCAGCGAGAAGGCCACGCTCACCGCGCGCATGATTGACCGTCCGATTCGCCCGAGCTTCCCGGACGGCTTCCGCAACGAGGTGCACATTGTCGCCACCTCGCTCGTCGCCGACCAGGTCAACCCCTTCGACGTCATCAACGTCATGGGTGCCTCCCTGGCCATGACGCTCGGCGGCGTGCCCTTCGAGGGCCCGCTTGCCTGCGTGCGCATCGGCCGCAACGTGGAGACCGGCGAGTTTATCGTCAACCCCACCTATGAGGAGCGCGAGAACTCCGATCTGGACCTGGAGCTGGGTGGCTCCGCCGACTTCATCTCGATGGTCGAGGCCGGCGCCGAGGAGATCTCCGAGGACGACATGCTCGCCGCCATGAAGTTTGGCCAGGAGGCCCTTGCTGCCTTCTGCCAGGCTCAGGACGAGTTTGTCGCCGAGTGGGAGCAGGTCAACGGCGCCATCGTCAAGAAGGAGTACCCGCTCGACCAGCCCGTCGAGGAGGTCCAGGAGCGCATCTTCGCCCACTACGACGAGATGGCAGCCGCCCTTCGCGACGCCGACAAGCTCTCCCGTATCGGTAAGGTCGAGGCTCTGAAGGAGTCCATCCGTGCCGAGTTCACCGAGGAGGAGCAGTCCGCTTGGGAGCGCGAGATTCCCGTGGCGCTCAAGAAGCTCGAGAAGAAGGCTATGCGTACCATGGTCGTCGAGACCGGCGAGCGCGTCGACGGCCGTGCCGCCGATGAGATTCGCCCCATCATGGTGAAGGATAACTACCTGCCGCTCGTTCACGGCTCCGGTCTGTTCCAGCGTGGCCAGACCCAGGTGCTTTCCGTCCTGTCGCTCGGTATGCTCAACGAGGGCCAGCGTCTGGATACCATCGAGCCCACCGAGGGCAAGCGCTACATGCACCACTACAACTTCCCGCCGTTCTGCACCGGCGAGACCGGCCGCATGGGCAGCCCCAAGCGCCGCGAGATCGGCCACGGCAACCTGGCTGAGCGCGCTTTGCTTCCGGTGCTCCCCGACGAGAACGAGTTCCCCTACGCCATCCGCGTCGTCTCCGAGGTCATGGAGTCCAACGGCTCCTCTTCGATGGCTTCGACCTGCGGCTCCACGCTCGCCCTTATGGACGGCGGCGTGCCCATTAAGCGCCCGGTCTCCGGTATCGCCATGGGCCTGATCCAGGAGGAGGGCAAGACCGTGGTCCTGTCCGACATCCAGGGTCTCGAGGACTTCCTTGGCGACATGGACTTTAAGGTCACCGGCACCACCGAGGGCATTACCGCTCTGCAGATGGACAACAAGGCCACTGGTCTTACCTTTGACATCTTGGCCCGCGCCCTGCAGCAGGCCAAGGAGGGTCGCGCCTTCATCCTGCAGAAGATGCTCGATGTGATCCCCGAGCCGCGCCACACCACGCGCAGCACCGCTCCGCGTATCGTCTCCATCCAGGTTCCGACTGACAAGATTCGCGACGTCATCGGTTCCGGCGGTAAGGTCATCCGCGGCATCCAGGACGAGACCGGCGCTTCGGTCGACATCCAGGAGGACGGCACCGTCTTTGTCGGCGGCACCGGCGAGTCCGTCGATCAGGCTGTCGAGCGTATCAAGCTCATCATCAAGGTTCCCGAGCCGGGCGAGGAGTACACCGGTCGTGTGGTCTCCATCCAGCCCTTCGGCGCCTTCGTCAACCTGCTGCCCGGCAAGGACGGCCTGCTGCACATCTCCCGCGTCGCCAAGGGCCGCGTGGAGAAGGTCGAGGATGTCCTTAACGTGGGCGACGAGGTCAAGGTCGTCGTCATTGAGGTCGACGATCGCGGCAAGATCTCGCTCGATCGTCTTGACAAGCCCGAGGCTCCGGCTCGCGCCGAGGGTACCTCCGAGGGCGACGGCGAGCACTTCCAGCGTCGTGAGCGTCCGCGTCGCGAGCGCTCCGAGCGCAGCGACCGTCCGCGCCGTCCCGGCGACAACGGAGGCCGCAAGCCCCGCCGTCACCACGACGCCGAGTAACAGCCGTACATAAGCAGCACCGCAAGGGCGACTCAGGACAGGGGTCGCCCTTTTGCTTGCGCCCGGGAGGGCCGCATATGAAATTTCCTGCTCTACAGTCCTGCGCAAGACGGAAAGCACATTAAGTGCTTTCCTTTGCGTGCGGAACTCGCGATAAACTTCATATGCGGCCCTCCCGGGCGCAAGCAAAAGGACTGGTTAGTGCCGCTCGCAATTTAGTTAGACAGTCTATTCAGTAGTCAGATTTCGGATTTGTAGATAGACGCTGCAGCATTTCCCCAGATAAAATCGACCAAAATTAACCTGTCCCTTATTGGCCGGTTTCCCGTGGGGCGGGCACTGATGAAGTTTATCGCGAGTTCCGCACGAACAGGAGGCCACTTAATGTGGCCTCCGTCGTGAGCAGGACTGTAGAGCAGGAAACTTCATC
>JAXKBK010000027.1:0-2210 GCA_036553025.1 Collinsella sp.
GAACAGGAGCCGCTCGAGCTCGTCGGGCGGCAGGTTGAGGAGCTCGTCGCCGGGACGGTGCAGGCAGACCTTCCTGAGCTTGCCGATCTCGGAAGGCACGTGCAGACCTTTCGTCATGGCCTCCTACCTTTCTTTCGGGCCCTTGTCGGGGCCGATTCGTTAGCGCCCCTCCGTGTGAGGCGTTATTGCTGACGACATATTTATATCCAAAATCAGCCCATACTTCCACCTTGCCCCCGAACGGTTTTATATGAGGGGTGAACGGCATACACATATACTTCACGCATGGTACACTTTGACTTAATAAAGTGTATTTACGTGCTTAAATGCCTTTTTAACCGAAAAATCAATTGGAACTAATCTTCCTAAACCACCCTCGATTTGCATATTTCACGCAAAGGTATGAATAGAATTCGCAATTCTTGCTACGTCTCAACCATTTTGATTTTTATTCAGAAAAAAGTTCGTCCTATTCATTTTTGGCAAACAGGCTACCGTTTACCAGACGTTGGATACCGTTCACCGGAAGCTCAGTATAAGGCCCATCGAATACACCGTCTGCTTTGCGCCTCCATTTGTAACAAGTTGATTTTTTCGGCGGTAAAGACAAACAGACCCGCCCCCAAGGGAGCGGGTCTGCATTCGGTATATCTAGGGCCCAGAAAGGTTTAGGCCCTCGAAAGCCTCAAGGGGCTAGCGATCGAACTCGGCCAGCGCCTCACCCAGAAGCCTCAGGCCCTCGCGAAGAACGTCTTCGCTCGCGCAGTAGCCCAGGCGTGCGCCGCAGGGAAGCTCAAAGCGGCTACCGGGAACCAGCAGCACTCCCCTCTCGGCCAACAGGCGCTTGCAGAACTCCTCGTCGTCCTCGGGAATATCCAGCTGGATAAACGAGGTGGACACGCCCTGCGGGGCCGTCCAGGAGACGCGGTCCTGCGTATCAATCCAAGCCTGTGCGATATCGCGGTTGCCAAACACGATCTTACGGTTGCGCTCGAGAATCTTGTCCTTGTGCTCGAGCACGTAGGTCGCCAGGGCGTCGTTGAACACGCCGCCGCAGATCATGGTGTAGTCGCGATATGTGCGGATGCGGTTGGACACCTCTTCGTTGGCCACGACCCAGCCCACGCGGGCCGCAGGCGTCGAATAGGTCTTGGACACCGAGTTGGTGACAATGGCCTTCTCGTACACGTCGGCCATCGACATAAAGGACTCGGTGTTCTCGAGAGGCAGATACACCTCGTCGCACAGCACGTAGGCGCCCACCGAACGGGCAATCTCGGCAATCTGCCCGAGCATATCGGCATCGAGCACCGTACCGATGGGGTTCGATGCGTTATTAATGCAGATGAGCTTGGTGTTGGGGCGCACCGAGCGCTTGAGCTGTTCGATATCGGGCTTCCAGCCGAGCTCCTCGCGGAGCTCCCAATACTCGACCTCGGCACCCAGCGTACGCGGAATCTCGTAGAGCGGCGCATAGGTAGGCCACTCGGCAATCACGTGATCGCCGGGCTCGACCACGGCCATGATGGCGTTGAGGTTGGCGCCCGTGCAGCCATTGGTCTGCAGAATGTGATCGGGATTGACCTCGCAACGATACAGCTTGGCGACCTCGGCCTTAAACTCCGGCGAACCCTCGATCCAGCCGTAGTTCATCTTCTCGCGATCCAGACGCTCGTAGAACGTAGCGCCGTCCTGCTCGTCGAGCGCGCGAAGCTCGCCCATGGTCAGCGACGAAATCGTCGACTGGGCAATGTCCCACGTAGCGCTCTTCTCCCAAACGTTGAGCCATTCCTCAACGCCAATTGTCTTGATATCCATGACTAAGCTCCAATCGCTAGAACACGGGGATGATGCCGGCAAAGGTCATGGGAATCGAGATGATGCCCAAAAGACAAAGAAGCCGACACCGTTGGGGTATCAACGTGACCGCCTCTAGACATAATGGACACCTTATCTGATGCTAATTTAACTTATTAGACAAGAATGGGGCGGTGCGAAAACCCGCACCGCCCCATTGGGAGACATCTAATGGCAGCTAGATGTTTGTATTAAGACCCGTACGGTCTATGAAAACCTTAGAGGTCCTCGCGCCAGAAGGGCATGCTCATGCAGCGCGGGCCGCCGCGGCCGCGGGAGAGCTCGGCGGAGGGCACGACGAGAAGGTCCAGGCCCTCCTTGTACAGCACGTCGTTGGTGACGGTGTTGCGGGC
>JAXKBK010000028.1:0-55784 GCA_036553025.1 Collinsella sp.
GCCCGCAACACCGTCACCAACGACGTGCTGTACAAGGAGGGCCTGGACCTTCTCGTCGTGCCCTCCGCCGAGCTCTCCCGCGGCCGCGGCGGCCCGCGCTGCATGAGCATGCCCTTCTGGCGCGAGGACCTCTAAGGTTTTAACGGTTCCGGTGCGGTCCCCCTACAGCCGCACCGGTTTCGCCCGTCAAACGGGCACCACTTTTTAGTAATTCACTTTTTCGAAAGGAAACGAACCATGGGTGTTAACCTCTCCGGCCGTAGCTTCCTCAAGCTCCTCGACCTCACCACCGAGGAGATCGAGTACCTGCTCAAGCTCTCCAAGAACTTCAAGGACATGAAGCGCGCCGGCGTTCCTCACCGCTATCTCGAGGGCAAGAACATCGTCCTGCTCTTCCAGAAGACCTCCACTCGTACCCGCTGCGCCTTCGAGGTCGGCGGCATGGATCTGGGCATGGGCGTCACCTACCTCGATCCGGGTTCGTCGCAGATGGGCAAGAAGGAGTCCATCGAGGACACCGCCCGCGTTCTCGGCCGCATGTATGACGGCATCGAGTTCCGTGGCTTTGCCCAGGACGACGTCGAGGAGCTTGCCGCTAAGTCCGGCGTGCCCGTGTGGAACGGTCTGACCACCGAGTGGCACCCCACCCAGATGCTCGCCGACATCCTGACCGTCCAGGAGAACTTCAACTACGACATCAAGGGCAAGACCCTCGTCTTCATGGGCGACTGCAAGAACAACGTCGCTCGCTCCCTCATGGTCGTCTGCTCCAAGCTCGGCATGAACTTCGTGGCCTGCGGCCCCGAGGAGTGCATGCCCGCTGACGACGTCATCGAGGCCTGCAAGCCCATCGCCGAGGCCAACGGCTGCACCATTAAGCTGACCACCGACGTCAAGGACGGCGTCACCGGCGCTGACGTTCTCTACACCGACGTGTGGGTCTCCATGGGCGAGCCCGACGAGGTCTGGGCCGAGCGCATCGCTCAGCTCACCCCGTATCGCGTTACCTCCGAGGTCATGGCTATGGCCAACCCGGGTGCCATCTTCCTGCACTGCCTGCCCAGCTTCCACGACACCAACACCACGATTGGCGCCGAGAAGTGCGAGCAGTTCGGCATCACCGAGCAGGAGGTCACTGACGAGGTCTTCGAAAGCCCCGCTTCCAAGGTCTTCGACGAGGCCGAGAACCGCATGCACACCATCAAGGCTGTCATGTACGCTACGCTCAAGTAAGAGCATCTAGCATCTCGCTCGGGGTGCATTGCTGCGCACCCCGAGCGCTTTTGTCTGGTAAAAATCTCGCACCGAGCGACATGCACGGCACGGAAGAGCCGCTTCGGGCGAGATCAGTAAATGATTTATGAAGGGGGGGATGAGAACTATGACTGAGACCGCTAAGAAAAAGCGCGGTATGCCTTCATCGTTCACCATTCTTCTTGCTCTGCTGGCAATCGTCGCGGTTATTACCGTTATCGTCTCCGGTACGTCCGGTGGCGCGGTTACCGCTGCCCGCCTGAGCGATTTCTGCACCGCCCCGGTCAAGGGCTTCGCTGACGCTCTGCCCGTCTGCCTCTTCGTTATGATCCTCGGCGGCTTCCTCGGCATGATGACCGAAACCGGCGCCCTGGACAACGGCATTGCCGTTCTGGTGCAGAAGCTTAAGGGCAATGAGATCATGCTCATTCCCGTGCTGATGCTCATCTTCTCCCTCGGTGGTACCACCTATGGTATGTGCGAGGAGACCGTTCCCTTCTACGCCCTGCTCGCCGCTACCATGATGGCTGCTGGCTTCGACCCCATGGTCGGCGCCGCTACCGTCCTGCTCGGCGCTGGCTGCGGCTGCCTCGGCTCCACGGTTAACCCGTTTGCCGTCGGCGCTGCCGTCGACGCTCTGACCGGCGTTGGCATTGAGGTCAACCAGTCCATCATCATCGGCCTCGGTGCCGTCCTGTGGATTGTCACCACCGCCATGTCCATCTTCTTCGTCATGAGCTATGCCAAGAAGGTCAAGGCTGACAAGGGTTCCACCATCCTTTCGATGCAGGAGCTCAAGGACGCCGAAGAGACTCACGGCAAGGCTGCTTCCGAGGTCCACAAGGAGGTCAAGCTCACCGGTCGTCAGAAGGGTGTTCTGATCGCCTTTGCCTTCACCTTCGTCGTCATGATTGTCGGCTTCATCCCGCTGGCCGACCTCAACGAGGGCGTCGCCAACTTCTTCGATGCTGGCGCTGTCTATGACGCCGACGGTAACGCCATCGTTCAGGGCTGGTCTGCCCTGATCACCGGCCTGCCCATTGGCCAGTGGTACTTCGACGAGGCTTCCACCTGGTTCTTCCTCATGGCTGTCCTGATCGGTATTATCGGCGGCCTGTCCGAGAAGCAGATCGTCAACACCTTCATCACCGGCGCTGCCGACATGATGTCCGTTGTCCTCGTCATCGCTCTTGCCCGTGGTATCTCCGTCCTCATGGCTAGCACCGGCCTCGACGTCTACGTCCTCGACGCTGCCGCCAATGCTCTGTCTGGCCTGTCCGGCGTGATCTTCGCTCCCATGAGCTTCCTGGTCTACTTCGGCCTGTCCTTCCTGATCCCCTCGACCTCTGGTATGGCTACCGTGTCCATGCCCATCATGGGACCGCTGGCTGTCAAGCTCGGCTTCTCGCCCGAGGTCATGGTCATGATCTACTCCGCCGCCATCGGCATCGTGAACCTGTTCACCCCGACCTCCGGCGCCATCATGGGCGGTCTCGCCCTGGCCAAGATCGAGTGGACGACCTGGCTCAAGTTTGCTCTTAAGCTCATCGTCGCTCTCTCCGTCGTCTGCGCCATCATCCTGACCATCGCTTGCGTGATGATCTAAGTACCCCCTGGGTACCCCACGGAAACCATGACGATCCTATAACGGATCACCTGGTCATCGTCTGTCCGGCGGGGTAACCCCACCGGTAGACTCCTACCTTTAGCCTCCTCCCGTTCCGTGCGCGGGGGGAGGCACACTTATGTTGCGCGGTTCTACGAACCGCGCAACCAGTCGACGCTGCGCGCCGCCCAGAACGACAATTTGTCATTCAAAAGGCAAGGCATGACCAAAAGGTCTATGCCTTGCCTTTTTCATGCCAACTTGTACGTTCTGGACGGCGCTCGCTGTCCGTCCTCTGCCTGCGGCGCTTTCCATTGTTGGTGCAGGGGCGCTTTGCCTACTCTGGCGGGCTTTCGCTGGCTTATGCTTAACCTGCGACGTTTTCATTGTTGGTGCTGAGTGCCTTGTTTCCCGTTCCAAATGAGCCATCCCGGGTCCCCGGCGGTTGCGGTGGGCGTGTTTGGTTGGTGCCTGTTGATGGCCTGGGCATCGGGGAGGGCAGGCTCCGTTATAATCGCGTAGGAACTTAATTTACGAAACGGGACGGGAGCCATACATGCGCCAGGGTTTCGACAACGCGAAGTATATCGAGCTGCAGGCTGCTCACATTAAGGAGCGCATCTCGCAGTTTGGCGGCAAGCTGTATTTGGAGTTTGGCGGCAAGCTGTTCGATGACTATCATGCCAGCCGCGTGCTACCGGGTTTTGAGCCGGACAGCAAGTTCCGCATGCTCAAGAGCATCGCCGACGATGTCGAGGTTATCATCGCGATCAACGCGAACCATATCGAGAAAAACAAGGCTCGTGGTGACCTTGGCATTACCTATGACGAGGATGTGCTGCGCCTGGTTGACCTGTTCCGCGGCAACGGCTTTGCTGTTGCGGCCGTGGTCATCACCCAGTACGCTGGACAGCCCGCTGCCGATGTGTTCCGCAACCGCCTGAACGCGCTCGGTATTCCCGCCAAGCTGCACTATCCCATCGAGGGGTATCCGCACGATGTCGATCTGATTGTGTCCGACGACGGCTATGGCAAGAACGAGTTTGTCGAGACCACCCGACCGCTCGTTGTCGTGACGGCGCCCGGCCCTGGCTCGGGCAAGCTCGCCACTTGCCTGTCTCAGCTCTATCACGAGCACAAGCATGGCACGGCCGCCGGCTATGCCAAATTCGAGACCTTCCCGGTTTGGAATCTGCCCCTTACGCATCCGGTCAATATTGCCTACGAGGCCGCCACGGCTGACCTCGACGACGCCAATATCATCGATTCGTTCCACCTTGAGGCCTACAACAAGACCACGGTCAACTACAACCGCGACGTCGAGGCCTTCCCGGTAGTCCGTGCCCTGATGGAAAAGATCCTGGGCAAGAGCCCCTACCAGAGCCCTACGGACATGGGCGTCAATATGGTCGGCTTTGCCATCACCGATGACGATGCCTGCCGCGACGCTTCCAAGATGGAGATCGTCCGCCGCTACTTTACCGCGGTCGAAAATGTGCGCCGTACCGGCGTGGGCGATGAGCAAGTCGACCGTCTCAAGATTATTATGAAGAAAGCCGGCATCGATAAGAACTACTCACCGGCGCGCTCGGCGGCCCTCACCAGGGAGCAGCTGACGGGTGGTCCCGTGGGTGCCATGGTCATGCCCGATGGCTCCGTGGTGACCGGTAAGACCTCCACGCGCCTGGGCGCCGCAAGTTCGCTCATCATGAACGCCCTCAAGCATGTCTCGGGCGTCGACCTTGAGCTCGAGGTCATTAGCGATGAGGCGATCGAGCCCATCAGCAAGCTCAAGACGCATTTCCTGGGCAGCAAAAACCCACGCCTCCACACCGACGAGACGCTTATGGCGCTGTCGATCACCTCGGCCACGAGTGAGACGGCCGCTCGCGTCCTTTCGGGCCTGGAGCAGCTGCGCGGTTGCGATGCCTTCTTTAGCGTGATTATCTCGCCGACGGACGAGACGGTACTGCGCAAACTGGGTATCAACGTGTGCTGCGAGCCCAAGTTTGAGCGCCGCGGTTTCTTCCATCGCTAAGTTTGAAGCACCGCGGTAATTGCATTGCATTTTGGCCGTATCGGGTTAGCGCCCGGTACGGCTTTTTGATCAATAAAGTGCCTATTTCGGCGAAAAATAGCTGTTTACCTGCCTAGAAACAATTTGAGCGGTATACAATAACCGTAACTGTTTCATCCTTAGCGGGATGCCGCATGATGGATATTACCTGCCATCGTGAGGTGTGTCGGTCGCGCACGGCGCGTTAGATGCTCGTGCTCGGTTTGAGGAGGCTGCTATGGCGGGCAAGGGTCGTGCGAGTGTCAACGATATGAAGCGTGTCGAGGTGCTGGTGTTGATGGAGATCGACCAGCAAACCGAAGACAATGGCGGGCCGTATGGTTTCTCGCGCAAAACGCTTGCCGAGCGCGTGGGGGTTTCGCCGTATCGTGCCCGCGCCGCAATCGATCGCTTGGATTCCGAAGGCATGATTGATGTCGTCTCGCGTTATAGCGACGACGGCGGTCAGCTTGCAAATGGCATTTGCCTCACCGAACGTGGCGAGTGGTATCTTGAGGGCGTTCGTACCGGCATGCTCGTTCAAGAAATGCTTGAGGACGAGGTTGCTGATCGATAGCAGCATGTAACCCTTGCCATAGCGACGCCGCCTGGGAAACCGGGCGGCGTTTTGTTTCAAGATTGAGAAATGCAATCGCACGCGAGAAAAATTGCGAACGGTCCGCGGCGCGAGTATTACAATGAAGACCCGTAAGATGTGGATAAACAACTTCTACGGGAAGCGCAGGTAACTCAATATGACCAAGCATGTGTTCGTAACCGGTGGCGTGGTTTCGTCCCTGGGCAAGGGTATCACCGCGGCCTCGCTGGGCCGTCTGCTCAAGTCGCGTGGCTACAAAGTAACGATGCAGAAGGCCGACCCGTATCTGAACGTCGACCCCGGTACCATGAGCCCCTTCCAGCATGGTGAGGTCTTCGTTACCGAGGATGGTTACGAGTCCGACTTGGACCTGGGTCATTACGAGCGCTTTATTGATGAGAACCTGACCCGCGATTCCAACTTTACGACCGGTGCCATCTACAAAAGCCTAATCGCCCGTGAGCGTCGCGGCGACTTTTTGGGCGGTACCGTGCAGGTGATTCCTCACGTCACCAATGCCATTAAGGACAAGTTCCGCCGCATCGAGGAGCAGACCGGCTCCGATGTGGTCATCACCGAGCTGGGCGGCACGATCGGCGACATCGAGTCGCAGCCGTTTGTCGAGGCCATCCGCCAGTACCGCAAGGAGGCCGGCCCCGAGAACGTCTGCTACATCCACGTGTCGCTCGTTCCCTATATCGCCGCCGCCCACGAGGTCAAGACCAAGCCCACACAGCATTCCGTCAAGGAGCTCCGCAGCTTTGGCATCCAGCCCGATATCATCGTGCTGCGCTCCGACCACCATATCGATGACGCTATCCGCGGAAAGATCGCAAGCTTCTGCGACGTCGACACCGATTGCGTCTTTACCAACGAGGACTGCGCGAGCATTTACGATGTTCCGCAGCTGCTTGCCGAGCAGGACTTTGACCTGCGCATTTGCGAGCGCCTGGGTCTGGATCCGCGTGAGCGCGACATGAGCGAGTGGAACGAGTTCCTGCGCAAACAGAATCACGCCAACCATCACGCCGACAAGGTGAAGATCGCCGTCGTGGGTAAGTACACGCAGCTGCCCGATGCGTACCTGTCGGTTATCGAGGCCCTGCACCATGCGGGCGTCTTCTACGATCGCCATGTGGACGTCCAGCTGGTCGACGGCGAGAGCCTCGACGAGCAGAATGTCTCCGAGGTTCTGGGCGACGCCTCGGGCATCCTGGTCCCCGGCGGCTTTGGCAAGCGCGCCCTGGAGGGCAAGATCCTCGCGGCCGAGTTTGCCCGTGAGCACAAGATTCCGTATCTGGGCATTTGCCTGGGTATGCAGGTCGCCGTGTGCGAGTTCGCCCGCAATGTCGTTGGCCTTGCCGGTGCCAGCTCCTCCGAGTTTGATCCGGACGGTCCGTATAGCGTCATCGATCTGATGAGCTCGCAGGAGGACGTGACCGAGAAGGGCGGCACCATGCGCCTGGGCGCCTATCCGTGCAAGCTCGCCGCCGATACCCTTGCTCGTGAGGCATATGGCGAGGAACTCGTCTACGAGCGTCACCGTCACCGCTTTGAGTTCAACAACGCTTTCCGTGACCAGCTCGAGGACGCCGGCTTGGTTATCTCGGGTCTGTCGCCCGACGAGCGCCTGGTCGAGATGGTCGAGCTGCCGCGCGACGTGCATCCGTGGTATGTGGCAACCCAGGCTCACCCCGAGTTCAAGAGCCGCCCGACCAACCCGCAGCCGCTGTTCCGAGAGTTCGTGCGTGCCTCGATCGGTCAGCACGAGGGTGTCGATCGCCTGCAGGTGACGCCCATGAACCTCGCTACGGACTAAGGGTGCCGGCGAACAAAGAACATACCGAAGCTACTCCCTCGTCGCTCGCCGTGGCGGCGGGGGAGTATCTCGATTACCTCGCGGTCGAGCGGGGTTTGGCGCGCAACACGATTGCGGCCTATCGTCGTGACCTGACGACGTACTGCGCCTATCTGGAGCGGGCGGGTATTGTGTCTTTTGAAGAGGTGACTCGTCAGGTCGTGGAGGGCTTTGTCGCCGACCGTCGCGATGGGGGCTATTCCGATGCCTCGGTGGAGCGTGCGCTTGCGGCCGTGAAGGGCTTGCACGCCTTTTTGGTGCGCGATGGGGCTGTGGCCCAAAATCCAACGGCGGCGTTGCGCCTGCCTAAAAAGGCTGATCGTTTGCCGGAGTATCTATCGGTGGAGGATGTCTCGGCGCTGCTCGATCAAGACTTCCCCGAGGGCGAGATGGGCTTGCGCGACCATGCCATCTTGGAAGTGCTCTACGGATGCGGTTTGCGTGTGAGCGAGTTGGTGGGGCTCGATGTGGGCGATATCCATATCGACGACGGCTTTGTACTCGTTCGCGGTAAGGGCTCAAAGGAACGCCTGTCCCCGCTGGTGGGAAGCGCGGCGCGAGCTCTGACGCTCTATGTAACTGAGGGACGTTCTCGCTTGGCGGCCCATGCCCGCGGAACCGAGACCTCGGCGGTCTTTTTAAATAAGAACGGCCGCCGTCTGTCGCGCCAGGGCATCCATGCCATCTGTGAGCGCTACGGGCGCCAGGTGGGACTGGTGGGACTCCATCCCCATACGCTGCGTCACTCCTTTGCCACCCATATGCTTGCGGGCGGCGCAGACCTCCGTGTGCTACAGGAGATCTTGGGACATGCCGATATATCGACCACGCAGGTCTACACGCATGTCGATCGTACGCAACTGACCGAGGTCTATCTGGCAGCGCACCCGCTGGCGCATCGTTAACATATCGCTGGCCTGCATATTTATAGGTATTTGGGGACGGGCCCCAGATTGCCGCGGCGTGCTTTTGCGCGCGCAGGGGCGATCTGGGGCCCGTCCCATTTTTCGTCACTTGTCGTCGCGGTGGTGGACCGAATGTGCCTTGGGTGGGGGAGTTTGGGGGCGATGTGAACGGCATGTAAAGGGACGCAAAAATCGCCTCAAGGTCAACTTGAAGGTTGAGGTTGAAAGGCGGGGTGCCACAGGTGGCATCCCGCCGTTGCTGTAAACACAACATATTGTGTTTTCGAACATGTGCTTGGGGGTGTTTTGCGATATATGGTGGGTGGAGTGGTGGGGTGGGGTGGGGGAAGGGGTGGGGAAAGGTGTTGAAAAATGGGGCGGTTCCCCATATTATTAATGACGTCGACAGGCGGGGTGGTTCCCCGCGTACGTGCCATCTGAGTAACCGAGGGGAGGGCGCACATGGGAATGACTGGTGCATACGAGCGCAATCTCGATGCAAAAGGTCGTCTATCCCTGCCTGCCCCCCTTCGCGAGGAGCTTGGAGAGCACGTTCGCGTGTTTAAAGCCCTGGATGTCGATGCTCTGTACGTGTTCTCTGCCGAGGCCTTCGATAAGTGGGTCGAAGGACTCTTCGCGGGTCGTGAGGGCCACGAGGGTTTTAACCCGCGTGACATCAACGACCAGAAGCTCATGAGGGCGATCAACAAGCGCACCACGTCGATGGACGTGGACAGCGCGGGTCGTATCGGTCTTTCTGAGTCTCTCCGCAAGCAGGCGAACCTCGACCGCGAGGTCACGGTTGTGGGCAACTACGACCACCTTGAGGTTTGGGACCGCGCTACGGCCGATGAGGACGATGATGACGAGGCCCTGCTGGACCTCTTCTTCTCGTAAGGGCAAGGCACGGGTAACGGATGGAGCGTGGGATCTTGACACAAGAATATCGGCATGAACCTGTCATGCTCGGCGAAGTGCTTGAGTCGCTGCAGCTAAAGAGCGGCTCCGTCGTCTGCGACTGCACCCTTGGCGGTGCCGGCCATTCGGTAAAGATGGCCGCGCAGGTGGGGGAAACCGGCCTTTTGCTCGGCGTCGATCAGGACGACATGGCCCTCGAGGCCGCTGGCGCCCGTCTGGACCGCGAGGTTCCCGGCGTTCCGCACCAGCTGCTGAAGGGCAACTTCGGCGACTTGGACGAGCTGCTTTGCTCGGCCGAGGTGCCTGGGGTCGATGGCTTCCTGTTCGATTTGGGCGTTTCGTCACCGCAACTCGATATCCCTGGCAGGGGCTTTTCGTATAACGAGGACGCCCCATTGGACATGCGGATGGATCCGGGTAATAACACCTTAAACGCAGCTGAGGTCATCAACACCTATAACGAACACGACCTCGCCCGGATTCTACGCGTCTACGGCGAAGAGAAGTTCGCCTCGCAGATCGCGCGCGAGATCGTGCGCCGCCGCGAGCAAGAACCGATCGAAACCACCGGCCAATTTGTCGAGATCATCAAGGCGGGTATCCCGGCTGCCGCTCGTCGGCATGGCGGACACCCGGCCAAGAAAAGTTTCCAGGCCATTCGCATCGAGGTCAATCACGAGCTCGATGTGCTCGAACGAGGGCTTGATGCCGCCACCAGGTGGCTCAACCCGGGCGGACGTATCTGCGTCATCTCGTATCACTCGCTCGAGGACCGTATCGTAAAGAACCACTTTAAGGAGATGAGCCAGGGGTGCACGTGTCCGCCGGAGATTCCGGTGTGCGTGTGCGGCAACGTGCCGATACTCAAGGTCATCACCCGCAAACCCTTGGTTGCCCAGCCTGATGAGGTTGAGCGCAACCCTCGGGCGAGATCAGCCAAAATCCGCGTGGCGCAGCGTCTGTAGGCGCGACCGCGCGATATTGGACCTCCCGCTCGCACCATAAACGAAGCTTAAACACACTACCAACGTACTCGGGATGGGAGGCGGCATATCATGGGCTACAACACTTCAAGCGCAGCACTCGCCTATGATATGAACGCCATGCCCGCCTATCGTGAGACGCCGCAGGCCCCCGTTGCTCCCCGTGAGCAGCGCACGCCGCGCTTTGATGTCTACACGGGCGCGGGCCGTCAGGCAAACCAGGCGGTAAGCCCGGTTTTCATGAGCGTTCTTAAAACGTTTTGCATCATTGCGGCTATCTTCATGACGATCGGCGTCGCCCGCGTGGCGCTCGCCGGCGTTACGGCCCAGGTGCTCAACAGCAACGCCGAGCTTACCAACACGCTCGAAAAGGCGACCGATGAGAGCTCCGACCTGGAGGTCATGCATTCGGTCTATGGCGCCGACACGCGCATTCGCGACCTTGCGGGCGCTTATGGCATGGTGGAGCCCAGCGAGAGCGTTACACTTGACTTTTCGCAGGATGCAGCCGCGGGCGCCAACGCGACCGCGACCGCTCAGTAGCAAGACGGTAGCTGAGTATGACAAATGACTATCGCCGCGGTTCCGATGGGGGCCGCGGTTCTGGACGTCCCTCGTTGCGGGGACGTTCTGGTTATCAAGGAACGGGTCGGCAATCTTACAACGCCGGGCAGTCCCGTGGCAACGACCCGGCGTCGCGACTTCGCGGCTCGGGCTGCCCTCAAGTGCATAACAACAGGTCGCGCAAGAGTTCGTCGACCGAATGGCTCACAGGCGCGCCTCTGCCTCGCCGCAAAGCCGTCATGGGATTCATTGGGTTTGGCTTGGGCTTGGGCGTCTTTCGCCTTGCCGACTATCAAATTGTTGAAGCCGATAAACTGCGCGAGCGTGCCGATGCGCGCCGCCTGCTTGCGCAGGCCCTCTATGCCAAACGCGGCACCATCTACGACCGCAACGGTAACGTGCTGGCGTCGTCGGTCGAATGTCGCAACATCGCCGTGAACCCGCAGCTTGTCGAGGATGTCGACAAGACGGTGTCGGCGCTGGTCAAGGCAACTGGGATCGATAAAAAGACCTGCCGCAAGCTCGTTGAGTCCGATGGAACCTGGGTGTATATCAAACGCCAGGTGGACGAAGACGATGCTGCGACGCTGGAGAAGAAGAACCTGCCCGGTGTGCTTTTTGAGCAGGCCATGAAGCGCGTATATCCATACGGCAATCTGGCATCGCAGGTGCTGGGTGTAGTGAATGTGGACAACGATGGCTTGACGGGTCTCGAAAAGCAATACAACAAGCTTCTGACCGGCACGAACGGTTCTCTCGTACGCGAGCGCGCGAGGGACGGCAGCTATATCGCGGGCGGTGCCTATAAAAAGGTGGCTGCGGTCGACGGCGTTGATATCGTGACGACGCTCGACGTCAATATCCAGCGTGCGGCCGAGGATGCCCTGGCAGAGGCAGTTGAGAAGACTAAGGCCAAGAACGGCTCGGCGCTGGTCACCGATCCTACGACAGGCGAGATCTTGGCAGCCTGCTCGTATCCGACTTACGACCAGACCAATCTGGAAAACGCCAAGACCGAGGATATGAATCTGCGCCTGGTCACCGACGCCTACGAGCCCGGCTCGGTCTTTAAGACGCTCGTGGCGGGCGCCGGCTTCGACTTGGGCGTCGTGCGATCGAGTACGTCGTTTGAGGTGCCGGCGAGCATCAAGGTGGGCGACGATACCGTCACCGATGCCGACAAGCGCGACTATGCCATGACCATGGATGTGCGCGAGATGATGCGCCGTTCGTCCAACGTGGGCTTTGTCCTGGTGGGGCGCAAGATCGGTGCCGACGACTTTGCCGCCTATGTGGACAAGTGGGGCATCGGTCACAGCTCGGGTGTCGATTTTCCGGGAGAGAGCCTGGGTATCGTCAAGGAGCGTGACCAGTATGACGGCGCCACGCTGGGCTCGATGAGCTTTGGACAGGCACTGTCCGTCTCGCCGATTGAGATCGCACGTGCCGTGGGCGGCATCGCCAACGGCGGCGTGATGATGACACCGCACTTCTATAAGTCCAGCAAAGGCGACGAGAAGGACTGGGGTGAAGGCGAGCGCGCGATTTCGGAGGACGCCGCATCCCAGGTGACATCGTGCATGCAGACGGTCGTGTCCGAGGGAACGGGCGTTGGCGGCGCGGTTGACGGCTATGACGTGGCGGGTAAGACCGGTACGGCCGAACGTGCCGACGAGAACGGCGGCTACCTCAAGGAGAACTACATGTCGTCCTTTATGGGCTTTGCACCGGCACAATCGCCCAAGGTGCTGTGCTATATCACGCTCGACGGAACGCCGAGCGGCTCAGATGCCGCTGCGGTGCCGTTCCAGTCCATTATGGCCAACGCGCTCGACGTGCTGGGTATCCCGCACACGAAGTAGGGGGTTACAATCTTTGGGGCGTTGTTTGTTGTCCCATATGAGGGTGTTCACATGCCCTGCACCACGCATGTGCGGCGCTGGGATACAATACGCCGATAGCATTATTAGGTTTACAGGGGAGCTGCAATGATAGAGATCGCCGTCAACAACCTCGCGGCCGCAACAGGGGCCCGAACCGTGACGGGAGAAGCCGATCGGGTATGCCGCGGGTGCGTTATCGACTCGCGCCAGGTCGAGGAAGGGACGATTTTCGTCGCCTTTCCCGGTGAAAACGTCGACGGCAATGATTTTGCTTCCCGTGCCGTCCAGTCGGGTGCCGGCGCCGTCGTGATGACGCGTGAGCCCGAGGCCGAGCTGGTCTCGCTGGCGCAGGACAAGGGGTGCGCCATCCTGCTGACCGATGATCCCGAGGAGTTTCTGCTGCGTTTGGCGCACACGTATCGCCTGGAGCTTGGCTGCCTGGTCGTTGGCATTACCGGTTCCATCGGCAAGACGACGACCAAGGACGTGCTCGCCGCCGTGCTCGCCAAGCGCTATCGTGTCTGGGCCACCAAGGGCAATTTCAATAACCTGATCGGCATGCCGCTCACGGTGCTTTCCGCTCCGGCCGATACCGAGGTCCTGGTGCTCGAGATGGGCATGAACCATTTCCACGAGATTGAGCGCCTGTCCCAGTCCGCCAATCCCAACCTTGCCATCGTAAGCAAGATTGGTACCTCTCACATCGGCATTTTGGGCAGCCGCGAGAACATCGCCCGCGCTAAGGCCGAGATTGTCCAGGGTATGTGCGCCGCCGGCGACTTCTTGCCGCTGCTGGTTTTGGGCGGTGAGGACGACTTTACGCCGTTCATTCGCGATACGTTCGCCCAGCCTGCTGGTATCGATGTGATGCTGGCCGGCGTCTCGGACGATGATGAGGTCCGTGCCCGCGACATTCGTGTTGATGACGAGGGACGTCCGGTCTTTACGCTCGATTTTGGCCAGGGTGAGACGATCGATACCATGCTTGCCATCCCCGGCGTGCAGTCCGTTCCTAATGCCGTTAAGGCCGCCGCGGTTGCCTATCGCTTGGGCGTGACGCCCGAGCAGATCGATGCTGCCTTTAGGGGCCTCACGATCACCGGTCACCGCCAGGAGATCAAGCGCGCCAAGAGCGGTGCCCGCGTCATCGACGATTCCTATAACGCCAGTGCCGAATCCATGGCTGCTGGCCTCGATCTACTGTGCTCGCTTTCGTGCACGGGGTCTCGCATGGCGATCCTGGGCGAGATGGGCGAGATGGGCGATGAGGCTCCTCGCATGCATGAGCTCGTGGGCGCCTATGCGGCCGCCAAGAAGCTCGACATGCTGGCGTGCGTGGGTGGTGAGCTGGCCCAGCTTATGGCCGATGCCGCGCGCATGATGGGCATGGACGAGGACCGCATCCAGGTGTTCTCCGATTATCAGCAGGTGCTCGACCGCATGGGCGGCGCGCTTGAAAAACATGATGTTGTACTGGTCAAGGGTTCCCGCTTTGTTGAGCTCGACCGCTTTGTGGAAGGTGTGTGCTAGCCCATGTTCGGCAATCCCTCGTATCCAACGTATCAGGCTTTTTTGGGGCTTGGCATCGCCGCTGCCATTGCGCTGCTGCTCATGCCGTGGTGGATCAAGCTGCTGAAGGTCGAGGGTATCGGCCAACAGGTCCGAGCCGACGGCCCCAAGCGTCATTTGATTAAACAGGGTACGCCGACCATGGGCGGCGTCATCATCCTTGTTGCGATTTCGCTGACCTGCCTGCTGATGGGCAAGCTCACCACCGAGCTCGTGCTCGTGCTGCTCGCCACGCTGGCGACCGGCGTGCTGGGCCTGATCGACGACCTGACCTCCGTTACGCATGGGCGCTCGCTCGGTCTGACGCCTCATGCCAAGATGATCGGCCTAACCATTATCTGTGTCACCTTTACGGTACTTGCTGTTAACTGGTGCGGCGTCGCCCCCGAGATTCGTTTTCCCGGCGGCCTGACGATTGACCTTGGCGTGCTTTCGACTACCATCTGCGGCCTTTCGTTCCCGTGGCTCTACATTGTCTTTTGCTGGCTGATGATCGCCGGTCTTTCTAATGCCGTGAACCTGACCGATGGCCTTGACGGTCTTGCTGGCGGCACCTCTATGATTGCCATGCTCGCCATGGCTGCCATGGCGTTTTTGCACGGAGACGTGAACCTGTCCATCTTCTGCACCGCGTGTGCCGGTGCCTGCTTGGGCTTTCTGTGGTTCAACTGCTATCCGGCGAGCATCTTTATGGGCGATACCGGCTCGCTTGCCCTGGGCGCCGCGTTTGCCTGCACGTCCATCATGACCAACACCGAGGTCGTCTCCCTCATCATCGGCGGCCTGTTTATCGTTGAGACCCTGTCGGTCATGATTCAGGTTGTCTACTTCCACTTTACGCACAAGCGCGTCTTCCTTATGGCGCCCATCCATCATCATTTCGAAAAGAAGGGCTGGGCCGAGACCAAGGTCGTCATCCGTTTTTGGATTATCGCTGCGGCCTTTGGTGCCGTTGGCCTTGCCCTGTTCTTCCAGTTGGGATAGTGGTCTTTCATGCCTCTTGCTGATGTCTTTAGCCTGCTCGTTCTGGGTCAGGGCAAATCCGGTCTCGATGTCGCCCGCTGGGCGCTGGCACATCCCGAGCGCGTAAGCGCCGTTACCGTGTATGGCGGCGGCACCTCTGAGCCCAATGACGCCACGCGTGCGCTCGAGGCTGCTGGTGCGTCGTTTGTCTATGGGACCGAACAGGTCGAGGGCGCCTATGGCGTATGCGTGACGTGCCCGGGCATCTCGGAGTTCTCGGGCTTCTTTAAGGCCGGGCGCGAGCATGCCGCCCAGATTATGGGTGAGCCCGAGTTTGCCTATCGCCTGTCGCCCGATAACTGGATTGCCATCACGGGCACCAACGGCAAGACGACCACCACGTCGCTGACTGATTATCTGCTTAAGGCTGCCGGCGAGGCCAGCGTTGCTGTCGGCAACATCGGCGAGCCGCCGGTCAACGAGATTGACGGCCGAGCCCACAACGAGTGGTTTGTGGCTGAGCTCTCGAGCTATCAGATTGCTACGACAACCGAGCTCCACCCCCGCGTGGCGGTGCTGCTCAACATCACTCCCGACCACTTGGGCTGGCATAAGAGCCATAAGAACTATGCGCTTGCCAAGATCAAACTGTTTGACAATATGGTCGATGACGATCTGGTGGTTGTCGACGTCGAAGACGCCGGCATTCACGAGTTCGATGAGTACATCTACACGCCGGGTCGTCGCATCTGCAAGGTTGCCTTTGACGAGCCTGAGGGCGAGGATGCCGCCTTTGTGCGCGATGGCAAGATGATCGTGCGTCTGAAGGGTGTCGAGACCCCGCTCATCGCTACATCCGCGCTCAAGATCTCGGGCCATCACAATGTTATCAATGCCCTGTGCGCTGCCACGGCTGCCTTGGCGGTCGGTGCCGATGTCGATGGTGTCTGCCGCGGTCTTGCCTCGTTCCAGCCGCTCGAGCACCGCGTGGAGCCGTGTGGCGAGATTGACGGCGTGCGCTACGTCAACGATTCCAAGGCGACCAACACCGATGCGGTCGAGAAGGCACTGACGGCATTTCCCGATGACGACGTGATCTTGCTGCTCGGCGGCCACGATAAGGGCACGCCGCTCACGGATTTCGCGCGCGTCGTTATGGACAACGTGCGCTCGGTCGTCTGCTTTGGCGATGCGCGCGAGCGCTTCACCGCCGCTATGGACGAGGCTGATGTCGATGGCGATGTGGATATCGCCCAGGCGGATGACCTGCGCGACGCCGTGGACGTTGCCCGTTCGCTTTCGAGCCGTGGCGATGTGATCTTACTTTCTCCTGCCTGCTCTTCGTTCGATGAGTTCTCGGGCTATGAGGAGCGCGGCCGCGTGTTTAAGGACTACGTGGCTCAGCTTGCCGCTACAGCGAAATCACAAATGGAATAGGGGTTGCGGTGAGAGAGGAGAGCCCCCGACAAGGTATGAGGAGGCCCGACTCGGACCGTGCTTCCTCACGTCGCACCACACCGCGTTCCAGCCACGGTGGGCAGTCGTTTAGCGAACGCTATATTGCCGGCGTTCCCGCCCGTATCATGCGCCCCCGTTTGATATTCATGGCCTGCTTGTTTACCTTGGTATGCTTTGGCCTGCTGATGGTGTACTCGGCGTCTTCGGTCGAGGCGCTGCACGAGAATGGCTCGGCGACGTTTTTTCTGGGTCGACAGGCCGCGTTTGCCGTGGTCGGTGTTCTGGCGCTGATTGCCATCGTGCGCGTTTTGCCGGACAGCTGGTTTGGGGAGGATGTGCTCAGGATCTTCCTTATCGGCATGATAGGGCTACTGCTTCTGGTGTTCTTGGTGGGCAGCGGCAGCCGTGGCGCCACGCGCTGGCTCAACATCGCCGGTATTCAGTTCCAGCCTTCCGAGTTTTTAAAGCCATTTGCCATTGCGTATTCGGCCATCATGCTTGATCGCTTCTTTTCGCCCGGTGGCAACATCAACGAATTCCTTCGCAAGATGGGCATCTACCTGGGCATTTCGCTCTTTCTGATCTTTATCCAGCCCGATTTCGGTACTGTCCTGATCATCCTGTTGACCCTCATGTGCATGGCGTTGTTTGCGGGTCTCGACCCCAGATTTATCATCGGCGTGCTAATCTTCGGCATTCTCGTGATCGTGATTGCGCTTGTCGCAGAGCCGTACCGTATGGTGCGTATTCAGGTTGCCTTGAACCCTTGGGCCGACGAGTATGGTGACGGCTATCAGGCCACGCTTGCAATCATGGCCTTTGCCTCGGGCGGTCTGTTCGGCCGCGGCATTGGCAACTCAACCATGAAGTACTCGTATCTGCCCGAAGCGCACAACGACTACATCCTGGCCATCATTGGCGAGGAAGTCGGTTTTGTCGGAACCGTGCTGTTCTTCTTGGTGTTTGCGATGCTGATCTACTCGGCGTTTCGCATTGCCGAGCAGGCGACCGATCGTCGGGGCGCGCTTATGGCGTCTGGCTCCGCGGTCATTCTCGCGGTGCAGTTTTTGATTAATGCGCTGGGCATCCTCAACGTGTTTCCCATGACGGGCAAACCGCTGCCGTTTATTAGCTACGGCGGTTCGTCGATTATTGTGTCGCTCATGCTTGCCGGGTTGATCTTGCGCGTTTCGTACGAGAGCGCCCGCCGCGATGAGTATGACCGCCGCCGTGAGAGCTTTGCCGTTATGGATGAGAGTACCGCCGGCGTGCCCCACGTGCGCGGCGAGCGATCTTCGCGTAACGGTTTTACCGTCCTGGATGGCTCTGCGACCGAGCCGGCAGCTCGTCCACGCTCGCGAACGGCTCCGCAAGGTCGTCCGCAGCGCCCCAGCCCTCGCAACGCGGGCGGCGGATATAATCGAATCGATTTGAACTCGGACCCGTCGGCGCGTCTGCGTACCGACGACCAGGGACCGCGTGTACGAAGGGACTACCATGACCGATAAAATGACCGTTGCTATTGCAGCCGGCGGCACGGCAGGACACATCAACCCCGCGCTCGCCTTGGCCGAAGAACTGCGTGACCGTGGCCACCACGTTGTGTTCGTGGGCCAGTCGCGCAAGCTCGAGGGTCGTCTGGTCCCCGAGGCTGGGTTTGATTTTGTGCCCATTACGGTCACGGGCTTCGACCGCTCCCGTCCTTGGACGGCGCTGACCTCGCTGTGGCGTGTCAACAAGGCCAAACGTGCGCTCGCCAATCATTTCTCAAAGGTCGGCAAGCCCGATGCCGCCATCGGTTTTGGTGCCTATGTCGAGGTTCCGCTGCTGGGGTGGTGCAAGGGCGCGGGCGTTCCGTATCTGCTGCATGAGCAGAACTCTGTTCCGGGCCTGGCCAACAAGATGATGAACTCCCACGCCGCCCGCGTGTGCATCTCGGTGCCGGCAGCGCGTTCGGTCTTTGAGCGCGAAGGTGACCCTGACCACGTGCTCATGACCGGTAACCCCGTACGTCGCTCGGTGATCGAGGGCGATCGCGCTCGCGGCCGCAAGGCACTTGGTGTTCCCGAGGACGCTACGCTGCTGCTCGTCTTTGGCGGTTCACTTGGCGCCCAGCACCTCAACGAGCGCGTGGTTTCGCTCAAAAACGAGCTGCTTTCGCGCAAGAATCTCTATGTGTTGCATTCGACGGGTGCCGACGGCTTTGAGGAGACCGAGCGCGCTTTGGCGCTGACGCCCGAGGAGGCGAAGCGTTACCGCGTCCAGCCATACATCGACAACATGGGCGATATGCTGGCTGCTGCCGATTTGGTGCTCTCGCGTTCGGGCGCATCGAGCGTGGCCGAGATCGCTGCGCTCGCCGTGCCTTCGGTGCTCGTGCCGTACCCGCATGCGACGGCCGACCACCAAACCACCAATGCCCGTTATCTGGTCGACGCCGGGGCCGGCGTGCTCTGCGCCGATGCCGATATCGACGGTTCTGCCTTTGCCGATGAGCTGCTGCACCTGGTCGATGACGCGGCGGCGCGCGACGCCATGCGTCAGGCGGCGCGTGGTCTGGCTCAGGATAGGGCCGCCGCTCTTCTGGCGGATGCGGTAGAGGGTTTGCGTTAGTTAGACGGGATATCGTCGGTCGCCCTCGCGCTGATGCGGTAGGTGCGGTACAGTTAACGGGTTACAGGCAGTGTTTACGCAAGGAGTACACGAGCACATGGCTGATTCCCAGACTGCAACCTCCGCGCCCGAGTTTAAGAGCGCCCACTTTATCGGTATCGGCGGCGCCGGCATGAGCGGCATCGCTCTCGTTCTGCACGAGCGCGGTTATGCCGTTACCGGCTCCGACCTTAAGACGTCACGTTATATCCGCCAGCTTACCCGCGCTGGCGTGAAGGTGCATGTGGGCCATGAGGCCGCCACGATCGACGAGGTCAAGCCCGACGTGGTTGTTGTCTCCACCGCTATTCCGGAGTCCAACCCCGAACTCGTGCGCGCTCGCGAGCTTGGTATTCCCGTGTGGCCCCGTGCCAAGATGCTCTCTGCTTTGGGCCACGGCTACACCACCGTCGCTGTTGCCGGCACGCATGGCAAGACCACCACGTCTTCGATGTGCGCCACCATGCTCGACCGCATGGGTCTGGATCCGAGCTTCTTGATCGGCGGCATCGTCGAGGGCTATGACACGAACGGCAAGAACGGCTCGGGCGACTACTTTGTCGCCGAGGCCGACGAGTCCGACAGCTCCTTCCTGTTCCTGAACCCCAACGTAGTCATTGTGACCAACGTCGAGGCCGATCACCTCGATCACTACTCGGGTATCGAGGAGATCGAAGCGACTTTCGCCAAATTCATGAGCCTGGTGGGCGAGGACGGCACCGTCATCGTCTGCGGTGAGGACCCGCATCTGGTCGAGCTCGCCAAGTCGACGGGCCGTCACGTGCTTTCCTACGGCTTTGCCGAGAGCAACGACATCGTCTGCATGCACCCGGATGTCAAGGGTATCCAGAGTGACTTTATCGTTCGCTTTGAGGATGGCACTGAACATGCCGTGGAGATCAAGAGCAATCCCGGTCGCCACAACATGCTCAACGCCACGGCGGTGCTCACCGTCGCCCATGTCCTGGGCCTTGACATCGACGCCGCCGCCAAGGCGCTCTCGAGCTTTGAGGGCGTTCGCCGCCGCTTTACCCACGTGGGCGATATCGATGGCATCACCGTGGTCGATGATTACGGCCATCACCCCACCGAGATCAAGGCGACGCTTGCTGCCGCTTCGTCGCTGGGCTACAAGCACGTCGACGTCGTGTTCCAGCCGCACCGCTATTCGCGCCTGCAGGCCCTGTGCGACGACTTTGCCGATGCATTTGCCAATGCCGATAAACTGCTGCTGATTGATGTGTTCTCGGCTGGCGAGATGCCCATCCCGGGTGTCACCTCTAAGATGCTCGCCGATACCGTGCGCGCCAAGCATCCTGGCAAGGAGGTCGTGTACTGCTCCAGCCGTCTTGAGCTCAATCAGGAGCTCGAGCAGATGGTGGGCGAGGGCGACCTGCTGCTCACTATGGGTGCCGGTGACGTTACGACCGTCGGTCCCGAGTTTATCGAGTATCTGACTGCCAAGAAAGACGCTTAAGTCTAATGGGTCTGTTTAACGCCGTCATGGCGCTCTCGGGCATGATCGACACGGATGTGATCGAGGACGAGCGCCTTGCGCGTCATACGAGCTATCGTATCGGCGGCAAGGCCGACCTCTTTGTGACGTGCCATAGCTATCATGCCCTCCGCCGCGCCGTGGCGGTGCTCGATCGCGAGCAGGTGCCGTGGGTCATCATCGGCAAGGGCTCCAATCTGCTGGTTGCCGATGGCGGTTATCGCGGCGCCGTCATTTCGCTCGGACGTGAGTTTCAGCGCACGGTTGTTGCCGATGACGGTTGTACGCTGACGGTCGGTGCGGGCGTGATGTTTGCGCGCCTGGTCAACGATGCCCTGTCGCGTAGCCTCTCGGGCCTTGAGTTTGCCGTTGGCATCCCTGGTTCGGTCGGCGGTGCGATATCTATGAATGCCGGCACACGGACCGAGTGGATTGGCTCGCTGGTTGAGGATGTCGTAACGTTTGACCCGGCATCCGGTATCAAGCATTATGCGGGGTCCGAGATCACTTGGGGCTACCGCGAATGTAGCCTTCCCCGCAATGAGATCATCCTCGAGTGCGTGCTCAAGCTTAAACCGGCGCCCAAGGCCGACATCCGCGAGCGCATGGAACGGTACCTGACGAGGCGCAAGCGTACGCAGCCCATGGGTCGCGCATCCTGCGGGTCGGTCTTTCGCAACCCGCCCGATGCGAGTGTGGGCAAGCTTATCGAGGATTGTGGATTAAAGGGTTTTTCGATTGGCGGCGCGGAAGTTTCGCCCGTTCACGCTAATTTTATCGTTAATAACGGAACTGCCTCGGCCGATGACGTTGCCGCGGTTATCAGACATGTGCACGGAAAGGTGAGGGAGGCGTATGGCATCGAGCTCAGACCGGAAGTTAAATTCCTCGGCTTCTAGAGTATCGAAACCCACCTTCCGCCGCGCCGGAGGGCGTTCCGGCGCGCCTGCCAAACCTCAACGCAATACCGTCGCGCATTCTAAGTCTGTCGGGCATGCTCGACAGACCAGTCGTCCGGTCGTCGGCTCGCAGCTCGGTAATCGTCCGGCCGCAAAAAAGTCCTCGCGTCCCTCGGTGACGTCAAAGCCTGTTATGGGAGCCAAACCTGCCCGTCCCATGGCAACTCCCAAGCCCTCGACGGGAACTAAAGCGCCGCGTCCAGGTCGCACGCTGGGCGCATCGAAACCGCGCTCGCTGACATCGGTGCCGGCTACCGTCAAGAAGCCTTCGGGTAAAAAAAGCGTCAACCCGTTGTCTTCACTTGGGGCGATGGCAAATAAAACATCAGACGCCGCTTCTGTCGTTACAGGCAAAGGCAAAATCGTTGGCGGCGTTCTGGCCGTCTTGGCCGCGCTCGTCGTCGTTGCCATCGTGGTGATTAACTCTGGATTGTTTACCGCCACTGATATTCAGATTCAAGGCAGCGAGCATGTGACGAAGCACGATGCTATCCAGCTGATCGATTTGCCCGAGGGAACGTCGCTTTTTAACGTCGATCCCGACCAGATTACCGAGGACCTCAAGCAGAACCCGTGGGTCTCGGGCGTAGATGTCCAGCGTCAGTTCCCGCATACGCTCATCATTACGCCGATGGAGCGCAAGGTCATCGCAATTGCCTATATCAGTTCCGATGACCTTGCCTGGGCCATCGGGGATGATGACACCTGGATCGCCCCACTGTCGACGTCGGTCGAAGTGGACGACCAAGGCAACGTCATCACGACAGGGCAGGGCTCAAATGCCTTGACCGGAATCGATGCCGCGCTGGCGCTCGCTAAGCACTATGGCGCGGTGTTGTTGACTGATGTCTCGGCGGATGTCGCTCCGGTTTCCGGCCAGGCGGTGAGCTCCAAGGCCGTTAAGGCTGGCTTGGATTATGTGCGTGGTTTTTCGAGCGAGTTCTTGGGACAAGTCAAGGATATTTCCACGCCTTCGGTCGAAGCCATCTCGGCAAACCTCAATAACGGCATTGAGGTGTCGCTGGGCGATTCGAACGATATCGTCAAGAAGGAGCGCGTAGTCACCAAGCTGCTTTCGCAGGTAGAGGGCGTAACGTATATCAATGTGCGCTCTCCGGGTAACTATACATTTAGGAACGCTCCGACCTCATAGCGCTGGTTGATGCTTTGTTGAGGGGCCATACCACGCCGTTTATCTGGTTTGTTTGGTTTTCACGGTCAATTATTTGACTGATACGTTCATAATGTGCAAACATAATACAGTTTACCTTTGCATTTACTTTCAACCTGAAGGTTAATGTGCGCAGGGGTCGACCCATGCTATGGCTATAACCTTTGTTCGGAGGACCGACATGCACGAGACAGAGATCAACAACTACCTTGCCGTCATTAAGGTGGTCGGCGTCGGCGGCGGCGGTACCAACGCGGTCAATCGAATGATCGAAGAGGGCATCCGCGGCGTCGAGTTTGTTGCCATCAACACCGATGCTCAGGCACTCGCGATCTCTGATGCCGATATCAAGGTGCACATCGGCACCGACCTTACCCGCGGCCTGGGCGCCGGCGCCAACCCCGAGGTTGGCCGCAAGGCTGCCGATGAGTCCCGCGACGACATTGCCGAGGCGCTCGCTGGCGCCGACATGGTGTTCATCACCTGCGGCGAGGGCGGTGGCACCGGTACCGGCGCTGCTCCCATCGTTGCCGATATCGCGATGAACGAGGTCGGTGCGCTGACCGTCGCCGTCGTGACCAAGCCCTTCACCTTCGAGGGCCGCAAGCGCAAGAAGAGCGCCGAGGAGGGCATTAAGACCCTCTCCGATTGCGTCGACACCATGATCGTCATCCCTAACGATAAGCTGCTCGACATCGCCGAGAAGAAGACCACCATGCTCGAGGCCTTCGCGATTGCCGATGGCGTCCTTTCCCAGGGCACCCAGGGCATCACCGACCTCATCACCGTCCCCGGTATCATCAACCTGGACTTCGCCGATGTTAAGACCATCATGAAGCAGGCCGGTACCGCCATGATGGGTATCGGTACCTCTTCTGGGGATACCCGTGCCGTCGACGCTGCCCAGCAGGCCATCTCCAGCCCGCTGCTCGAGAGCTCCATCGATGGTGCCACGCGCGTGCTGCTCTCCATCGCCGGTTCCAAGGACCTGGGCATCCAGGAGATCAGCGACGCCGCCGACGTTGTCGCCAACGCCGTCGACCCCGAGGCCAACATCATCTTCGGTACCGTTGTCGACGAGTCCCTGGGCGATCAGGTGCGTATCACCGTCATCGCTACGGGCTTCTCCGACTCCAACGTCAACCGTCAGGACGAGCTCTTTGCTGCTCAGCAGTCTCAGAGCAAGGCCGCTGCCTCCGCTGAGCCGCAGCGCACCGCTCCTGCCACGAGCCCGGCTCAGGCCGCTCCGACCCGCAACGTCGGTGGCACCGAGCTTCCTAACTTCGGCAACGATCAGTTCGAGCTTCCCGACTTCCTGAAGCGCGGTAGCTTCTAAGTCGTTCTTTGCATTGTTGTGCACAGGGGCGTGTCCGTATGGACGCGCCCTTTTTATTTCGACTTTGTAAACTAGAACCTCCAATCTCTTTACGTTCCCTTTACGATTGCCTCCAGTGCAGCAGGTATCCTTTTAGAGAAGTATGACAGCCGTATAAACGCGGGCTGTAGCGGCGATGCCGCGGTACTTGTGTTATTAGGAGGCTTTAGTATGGCAGCACGTGCGGACAACGTTTCGCGTGTCGACCATGATGGAGTTACGTTGGTGGAAGGCGCGACATCCGATGTTCGCTTTGCCTTCACCGAGCGCGCCGGTGGTGTTTCCGAAGATGCGTACTCCTCACTCAATTTGGGCTCGCATGTTGGCGATGACCCCTTTGCTGTTCAAGAAAATCGTCGTCGCGTGCTCGAGGCTATGGGTGCCGCCGAGTGCGAGCACAACTTGCTCGTTCCCAATCAGGTCCATGGTGACCATATCGTTGCGGTGACCTCGAATGGCGCCGATGACCTTGAGGACGTCCGCGAGCAGATTGCCGCGGGCTGCGATGCCATCGTCTGTACGGCGCATAACGTGCCCGTGCTGCTCTGCTTTGCCGACTGCGTTCCCGTGGTGCTGGTGGCCCCTGGCGGATTTGCCGTGGTGCACTCCGGTTGGAAGGGCACGATTGCACGTATTTCCGCCAAGGCGTGCCAGGCGCTTTGCGATGCTGCCGGCTGCGATGCGGGCGACGTTTCCGCCTATATCGGCCCCCATATCTTGGGTGACGAATATGAGGTATCCCAGGAACTCATGGATCGCTTTGCCGCCGAGTTCTCTTGCATCGATGCGAGTACCTCTCGCATGCTCGATCTTTCCGCTGCCATTCGCGAGGCGCTGGTAGATGTCGGTGTCGACGCGGATGATATCGTGGATACCCAGCTTTCGACCGTGCGTCAGAACGACCGCTTTTATTCCTACCGTAACGAGGACGGCACCTGTGGGCGCCATGCTGCGATCGGCGTGATGCTATGAGAAAGATCGTATCGGTCCTGAGCGCCGCTGTGCTTACACTTACGCTGTGTGCCTGTTCTTCGGGATCTTCTACCTCTTCCATTACCGTCGCTGGCTCCACGACCTGCCTTCCTATCGCCGAGATTGCGGCCGAGGGCTTTAAGGAGGAGACCGGCATCGACGTGCTCGTTTCCGGTTTGGGTTCTTCCGCTGGCATCGAGGCCGTCAGCGCCGGCACGGCCGATATCGCCAGCTCCTCCCGTGGGCTCAATGCCGACGAACAGGATCTGGGCCTGACCCCCATCGTAATTGCCCACGACGGTATCGCGGTCATCGTGAACGACGATAACCCGGTCGATAACCTCTCGACCGAGCAGCTCCGCGATATCTA
The DNA here is from genome assembly GCA_036553025.1 of Collinsella sp. Lineage (GTDB taxonomy): Bacteria > Actinomycetota > Coriobacteriia > Coriobacteriales > Coriobacteriaceae > Collinsella. The sequence goes on from JAXKBK010000028.1 coordinate 25,610, forward strand.
CGCCGGCAAGATTACCAATTGGAAAGAGGTCGGTGGCGAGGACCTGAGGATTCAGGTCATCAACCGAGACGAGGCGTCCGGTACGCGCGAGGCCTTCCGTACCATCGTGATGGATGGCACGCCGTTCGATCGCCGCTCGGCTGTTCTTTCGGGTACGGGCCAGGTGCGCGACGTGGTATCTCGTTCGCGTGGGGCCATCGGCTACATTTCGCTGGGCTTCGTCGATAGCCTCAACGCCAAGACCTCGGTCAAGGCCGTCTCGGTCAATCATGTTGAGGCGTCCGAGAAGACGGTCGCGAGTGGCGGCTATCCCATCTCGCGCGACCTTTACTTCTTTGTGAAGGGTGCGCCTTCGCAGCAGGCGCAGGATTACATCGACTATGTGACGTCCGAAAAGATGGACAAGCAGATTCGCGAGGCGGGCTTTATTCCCGTCACCAACGACGAGAAGGGGAGTGAGTAGCATGGAAGCACAGGAAAACTCCCAGACTGAGCAGAATGTTCAGACGCCCAAGAAGCGCGAGCTGGCGCTCGTATCGCGCAGTACCTATATCAAGGAGAAGGCGCTGCAGTGGATCTTCTTTGCCTGCGCGTTCTTGGCGGTCGTTACCGTCATCCTGATTTTTGTCTTTACCACGTACTCGGCGCTGCCCGTCTTTACCGACATCGGTCTGGCGGACTTCTTTAGCTTTACGTGGGCGCCTTCCGAGGGCCACTACGGCATCTTGTCGCTGCTTGCCGGCTCGGGTCTGGTGACCGTCGGTGCGCTCGCCATGGGCGTGCCGCTGGGCGTGGGTACGGCCGTTTACCTGGTCGAGATTGCCAGCAAGCGCGTGCGCAAGCTCATCAGCCCCGCCGTTGACCTGTTGGCCGGCATCCCTTCTATCATCTTTGGTTTCTTTGGCATGATCATCATCCGCCCGTTTATCGCACAACTGACCGGCGGCCTTGGTTTTGGTGCGCTGACGGCGTGGTTTGTGCTCGCCATCATGATCGTCCCTACCATCACCACGCTCACCATCGATGCTCTCAATTCCATTCCCATGGGCATTCGCGAGGCATCGTATGCCATGGGCGCCACCAAGTGGCAGACCATCTATAAGGTCGTGCTACCTGCCGCGAAGCTGGGTATCGTTGATGCCATCGTGCTGGGTATGGGCCGTGCCATCGGCGAGACCATGGCCGTGCTCATGGTCGTAGGTAACGCCCCGGTTATTCCCGACAGCATTGCGAGCCCTATCTCGACGCTCACGAGCCAGATCGCGCTCGACATGAGCTATTCCTCGGGTCTGCATCGCTCGGCGCTGTTCGGCATGGGCGTGGTCCTGTTTATCATCTCCGCCACGCTGGTGGGCATCGTCCGTCTGATTTCCAAGAAGAAGAGGGGGTAGGCTATGTCCGATTCCGTTGACACGACGGTCGATACGACCTCGTCGCGCGAGCGCATCAAGCGTGCCCTTTCCCACGGCAAGAAGGGCCGCATCAACAAGGACCTGTCCAACAAGATCATGCTTTGCGTGTTTCGTGCCGCTGCCTACATCACCACGCTGGTGCTGGTCGCTATCATCGCCTACGTGGTCATCAACGGCCTGCCACACATCTCGCTCGACTTTATCTTCGGTTGGCCCCAGGGCGTCAACGCCGAGGGCGGAATTTGGCCCACGATCGTCTCGACCGTCTACGTGACGGCGCTCGCCATGCTTATCTGCATGCCGATCGCTGTGCTGGCAGCCGTCTATCTGGCCGAGTACGCCAAACAGGGCAAGGTCGTCGAGCTCATCCGTTATGCTGCCGATGCTTTGGCCTCGGTGCCCTCCATCGTTATGGGTCTCTTTGGCTACGCCTTGTTTGTCGAGGCCATGGGCCTGGGCCTTTCGATGGTCTCGGCTGCCCTGGCGCTGGCGCTTCTGATGCTGCCTATAGTCATGCGCACCACCGAGGAGGCTATTCGCGCCGTGCCGCGCTATATCCGTTGGGGCGCATATGGCTTGGGCGCCACTAAGTGGCAGGTCGTTTCCAAGATCGTGCTTCCTTCCGCCTTTGGCCGCATCGCCACCGGCATCGTCCTTGCCATCGGCCGTGCCATCGGCGAGACCGCGGTTGTACTTTACACCATGGGCCAGGCCATCAATCTACCTATTTCGCCGCTCGATTCCGGCCGCCCCATGACGGTCCATCTGTACCTGCTTGCCAACGACGGCATCAACATGAACGCAGCCTACGGCACCGCGCTCTTGCTGATGGTGATCATTTTGGCCTTCAACCTGTTTGCGCGCTTCCTGTCGCGCAAGCGTCGCTAGTTAAGGAGTCCCATGTCCGTTTATCAGTCCGCTCCCACGTTGGAGCAAGCGGCCATTACGGCCAAGGATTTCAACTTTTGGTACGGTGACTTTCATGCGCTGACGGGGCTTGACCTCAACATCGCCAAAAACGCCATCACCTCCTTCATTGGCCCTTCGGGCTGCGGCAAGTCGACGTTTTTGCGCTGCATCAACCGCATGAATGACCTGATTGAGGGCACGCGCGTCGAGGGCACCATGACGCTCGACGGCAACGATATCTATGCCGAGGGTGTCGATCCGGTCGATCTCCGTCGTCGCGTGGGCATGATCTTTCAGCAGCCCAACCCGTTTCCCAAATCCATCTACGAGAATGTCGCCTTTGGCCCTCGTCTGCAGGGCGTGACTAGCAAAAGCGACCTCGATGACATCGTGGAAGAATCGCTCAAGCGCGCCAACCTCTGGAAAGAGGTATCCAATCAGCTCAACAAGGATGGTTTGGCGCTCTCGGGCGGTCAGCAGCAGCGTCTGTGCATCGCGCGCGTGCTTGCGGTGCAACCCGATGTCCTCCTGATGGACGAGCCCTGCTCCGCCATCGACCCCACTTCCGTCTCTAAGGTCGAGGATCTGATGGCCGAGCTGGCGCCCGAGATGACGATTATCATCGTCACGCATTCAATGCAGCAGGCAGCTCGTATCAGTGACTACACCGCGTTCTTCTTGCAGGAAGTTGCCGGCGAGCCCGCTACGCTCATCGAGTATGGTCAAACCGACGCGATCTTCACCAGCCCGGTGGACTCGCGGACGGAAGACTATATCACCGGCCGCTTTGGCTGATCGGTGCGACTAGTCCCAAGCCGATCGGATCTGGTCCGGTGCGTATTCACTGTGCGGGCGGCATGACCGCACCCAACTGATTGGAGTGAACCATGCGCAAACTGTTTTCCCGTCAGCTCATCGAGGCCCGTCACGAGATGCTGAGCATCTACGAGGCCGTCGATCTGGCCCTCCACGATGCCGTGAAGGCCTATGTGACCGACGACCGCAAGCTCGCCACCAAGACCAAGAAGCGCACGCTTTCGATTGACGCACGCTGCGCCAACCTGGAGGCCGTGTGCTACAACCTGATCGCCACGCAGTCACCGGTCGCCTCCGACTTCCGCTTGCTGCAGACGATCATCTACGTCGACTTTAACCTGCAGCGCATGACCGATAAGGTTCGCCAGATTTGCCGCGCCACGCGTCATATGATCAAGGCCGACATCTCGCTGCCCAAGGAGCTTGTCGGCACGGTTGAGGCCGAGGCTGAGGCCGTTTACCAGGTGCTGGGCTCTTCGCTTTCTGCGCTCGTCACCAATGACATGTCCATCATCTGCAACTTGGCCGTCGAGGACGAGCCAGTGCACGCCGCCTACGAGGAGTTCTTCCGCACCTTTAACCGCATGGATACGGGCGACTTTATGGACGACGACAGCAACTATGACGACCTGCGCCGCGCCATCATGGTTTCGCGCTACCTCGATCGCATCGCTTCGATTTCCATCGATGCCGCTTGCCGTCTGACCTTCCTGTTGACTGGTCAGCGCATGAATGCCGGCGATATCGCCCGCACTGATGAGGATGAGCTCGAGAGCATGCGCGTGCCTTCGGGCGAGGGTGTTATCATGAGGCCCGCCGTCGACGCTCGCTACGTTGCCAAGGTACCCGTTAACGAGGTCAGCGAGGGTCTTCGCTACCTGCTCGATCATCTTGAGGACGAGGACGATGGCGAGGACGACGAGGAGTAAGTAATTCCGTTCGTCGAAAGATTGTAAATACCTAAGTGAGCGCGGCCTTGCACATGCGGGGCCGCGCTCTTGCGATAGCATGGGACTACTTGTTTGGCTGTCAGCGGAGGCGATTGGCAATGGATAACTATTTGGACTTGATGCGCGCTCGCCGCGAGCAGATTCTGGAACGTTTTTATGCGGCGCTCGATCGCGCGGGCCGTCCCCACGACGCCGCGCGCCTCATTGCTGTGTCCAAGACCGTTGGTGTCGATGAGACCGTTGCCGCCATCCAGGCGGGGTATCGCCATTTTGCCGAGAATCGCCCGCAGGAGCTGGTTCGCAAGCTCACAGGTTTGGCGGAGCATCCGGAGCTGCCCGAGGTGCGCTTCGATATGATCGGCAACCTGCAGACCAATAAGATCAATGCGGTGCTGGGCTCAGCCGAGCTGATTCACTCGGTGGGTTCGCTGCATCTGGCGCAGGCGATCTCGAGCCGTGCTGCCCGCAAGATTGAGGCAGGCGAACTCGCCGGCCCCCAGCGTGTGCTCATTGAGGTCAATGTGAGTGGTGAGGAGTCGAAGGGAGGCTTTTCGCCCGATGAGATTCGCGCCGCCGCGGGTGAGCTTGCGGAACTTGAGGGAATTTGCGTACAGGGGCTTATGACTATGGCGCCCCGGGGGAATAAGGATGTGGCACGCCGCACCTTTGCGGGGCTTCGTGAGCTGAGGGATGAGCTGGAGGCGGCGCATCCCGATTTGAACCTGCCTGAGCTTTCCTGCGGCATGAGCGAAGACTTTGAGCCTGCCCTTGAGGAGGGCTCTACGCTCGTTCGCCTGGGCAGGGTAGTATTTAGCCCGGAGTTTGCAGTAAAATAAGGCTCTGAAGTGCGCACTGATTATCGGGGCGCCTGCACTAAACCGCGAGAGGACACAACCATGGGCTTCCTTGACGAGATTAAAAATAAGATGCACCTGGGCGGCCAGCAGGGTTACGACCAGGGTTATGGCCAGGACGACGACTACGGCTACGATGATGGCTATGACGATGGCTATCAGGGCAACGGCTACAGCGGTGCTTCGGGCGAGGGCTTCTACACCCAAGACGAGCCGAGCAACGGCCTGCTTGGTCAGACGCGCCGTGGTGAAGCTGAGTCGGTTGCCGTGTATACACGCTCCGGGCAGCTGGTCGGCGATGACTCCCGCCATGCCACGACGTATAACCCGCCTTCGCGCTCGCAGGACAGTGTTGCGAGCGGTTATCGTCCTGGTGCCTATGACACGCCGTCGAGCTACGCCGAGAACACCCGCGCCCGTGCCGCCGCTGCGCCTGCGCCTGCACCGAGCGATGCCTCGGCCTATGCGAGCAATATCATCAACGCCACACCGCAGCTGCCGGCCTATGTCCTGCGCCCCGAGAGCTATGACGACGTGGAGACCGTGGTGCGCCGCGTTCGCACCAAGCAGCCTGTCGCACTGATTTTTGTGGGCGTACGCACCGAAGTTGCCAAGCGCGTCTTGGACTTCTCTTATGGCTTTGCCTGCGGACTGGGTGCCACGGTCAAGGAGGTGGGCGACCGCGTGTTCATGGTGCTGCCCGCCGGTTGCGAGGTCAAAGATTCCGATCTCAAGAAGCTTCGTGCCGACGGCTACCTTAAGTAAAGACAAGACGAGGAGATTCCCATCAACATCTACACTATCGTCCAGCTGGTCAACACGCTGTTCAACTTCTATTCCACGCTCATTGTCGTCTACTGCTTTATGACGTGGATTCCCATGAAGCAGGGTGGTTTGCTTCAGGATATTGCCGCGGTGCTTGATAGCGTGTGCGGTCCGTGGCTTAACCTGTTCCGTCGTTTCATCCCGCCGATGGGCGGTATCGATTTTTCGCCGGTCGTTGCGATTATTGCGTTGCAGTTGGTGCAGAGGCTGGTTCTGCAGCTTCTTATAGGTATACTCGTGTAGAACTGACTTAGTAACTTACGTCGGGCGTGTAGCGCCGAGGCGATGAAAAAGGAGACTTGTTATGGCTATTACCCCTGCAGACATCCAGGCTCAGACTTTCTCTGAGGCCAAGCGTGGCTACGATCCTGCCGAGGTCGACGTCTTCTTGGAGACGCTGTCCTCCGAGGTTGACGCTATGCTCGCTAAGATCGTTGACCTTAAGGGTCGTCTGACTGCTACCGAGCAGCAGCTTGCCGATGCACAGGCTCAGCTTGCCCAGGCTCAGGATACCGCCGGCCAGGCCGTTCCTGCCGCCCCCGTGGCTGCTCCCGCCCCTGACTTCTCCGCTCAGGAGCGCCAGATTTCCGCCGCCCTGATCGCTGCCCAGCAGACCGCTGAGACCATCGTCAACGATGCCAACGAGAACGCTGAGCGTATCCGCAACGAGGCTGACGCCAAGGCCCGCGAGGTTATCCGCCAGGCTCTGACCGAGAAGCAGGCCGAGCTCGAGGAGATCGATCGTCTCAAGGCTTCCCGTGAGGAGTTCAAGGCAGAGTATCTCAAGCTCATCCAGCACTTCATGGACGATGCCCAGAATTCCTTCCCGGCCGATCTGATGGCTTCCACGCCGGTCGGTTCTGCCGCTTCTCCTGCAGTGACTGTTCCCGCCGAGCCGCTGCCCGTCGCTGACCCGGTTGTCCCCGTGGCCGATCCCTTCGCCCCGATCGACAACTTCGCCGCTGACGACCTGGACTAGCGCCAGAGCGACAATCTAGTGTCCTTAAGAGGAGCCTGCACTTGCGGGCTCCCTTTTTTGTGGCTGTATACGGGCCAGAAAACAAAACGCCGAGCTCTGCTTGCGATGGCGCAGAACTCGGCGAAGGGCGCGTGGTAGAAGGTAGATGTTAAGGCATGTCCCAAAATCTACTTGAGGAGGAAGTTGGAGAGGGGAATGGTGCGGGCCTCTCGATGCTCGGGGTCGGCTATAGGCTCGGCAGGATAGCCACAGACGAGCATGTGATAGGGGTAGACGCCCTCGGGCAGATCGAACTGCCCACGGGCCACTTCGGGCTTAAAATGGCATACCCAGCACGTTCCCAGACCTTGCTCCTCGGCCTCCATCATCATCTGATCGCAAACAATCGAGGTGTCGATGGCACTCGAGTTCATCTGGTCATAGGGGCGAACCCAAGCGTCGCCGGTAACGCTGCAAATAAGGAAGACAAGCGGAGCTCCAAAGATAGACCCATCACGAGCAAACCGAGGCTGACAAGCAGCAGCCTTCTCCAGAAGCTCAGGCGTATCCAGCACCATCACACGGGCTGGATGATTATTACAAGCAGAAGGAGCAATACGCCCAGCCTCAACAATGGCATCCACAACAGTTTGCTCAACAGAACGATTCTCAAACTCGCGACAAGAATACCGAGACCGAGCCAGATCCAAATAAGACATACAAGCCCTCCAACAATTAAAAATCAAACAAACCCAAAGTAACCCAAACAGTACCCAAAACAGCAATCAGCCAAACGCTCATCAAGGGCCAAAGTGTCCGAACGGGTACCATAGGTCCCTTCAGCCAAACCCCCATCGCGCTAAATCTATCAGCCAAAGTTCCCAATGGTGGTGCATAAGGGAGCGGGCCCGGCCACTAATAACCTTTTGAACGACTCTGCTTGCAGCCGGAGTGAAAAAGGTTATTAGTGGCCGGGCCCGCGACCGGTGGGACATGTACCCCCAATTAACTGTTCTTCATGACAATCGAATCCACGACATCGGCCACATTCTCACAGCAGTCGGCGCAGTACTCCAGGAAGGCATATACGTCACGCCAGGCGATGACCTCGAGCGGGTCCTTGCCGTTGACGTGCAGGTTGCGCATGGCGTTGATGTAGAGCTCGTCGGCCTCGGACTCGATGGTGTTGATCTGGATGACCAGTTCGCGCAGCGTCTTGGACTTGCGGTAGTTGGGCAGCTCGACCATCAGGTCTTTCATGGCGCGGCAGGCGTCAGTCACCTTGTGGGCGATGACGATGGCGTCGGGATGGATGCTCTGGATGTTGGTGAAGTAGACGCGCTGCACGACGCCCTCGATGCGGTCGAGCACGGTGTCGAGCGCGCAGCTCATCAGATCCAGATCCTCGCGCTCGAGCGGGGTGATAAAGGCGGTGAGCAGGGCGTCTTCGAGCTCGTGGTGCTTCTTGTCTGCCGCATGCTCAATCGCATGCATCTTATTGAGCATGTCGTGAATCTGCGCGGGATCGAAGTTCTCAAAAATCTTGGTGAGCAGCTCTGCGGCCTGGACGGCGAGGTCGGCGCAAGCGACGTAGTTGTCAAAGTAGAACGAATCGGGTTTCTTTGCCATGGGTGGGTCCTTTCGAGGCGAAGACGGGTGGGCGAAGTGTTGCGGTCCGGATGGACGTTCGGTTTGATTAGAGGAACATCATGAACAGCTTGGCCATGACAAAGCTGATGAGTCCGCAGGCGGGGAAGGTGAAGAACCAGGTGAACATCATGTCCTTGACGACTCCGAAGTTGATGGCCGAGAGGCGCTTGACGGCACCGACGCCCATGATGGCGCAGGTCTTGATGTGTGTGGAGGACACGGGGATGCCGGTAAGGGTGGCAAGCAGCAGGTTCGCGGCGCCCGCGAGGTCGGCGGAGAAGCCCTGATACTTCTCGAGCTTAACCATGCTCTGGCCGACGGACTTGATGATGCGCTCACCGCCCACGCTGGTACCGATACCCATAGTGGCCGAGCACAGCAGCATAATCCAGATGGGGATGCCGGCATCGCCGACGCTGGTCTGGCCGTTTGCGAAGGCCACGCCTAAAAAGAGCACGCCGATGAACTTCTGTCCATCCTGCGCGCCGTGCATAAAGCTCATGGCCGCGGCGCTCGCGATCTGAGCGTATTTAAAGAAGACATTGGCACGTCGCCTGTTGGCGGCGGCGAAAAGAATCGAGACGAGTTTGCACAGGACCCAGCCCATGACAAAGCCCAGGCCGATGGAGAGCGCCAGGCCGTAGATGACCTTCATCCACTCGTGGACGTTGACGCTGCTCGCGCCGCCGAGGGCGATAGCGGCACCGGTCAGGCCGGCGATAAGGCTGTGGCTTTGCGAGGTGGGGATGCCAAAACGCGACGCTGTGGCACCGTAGACGACGATGGAGAACAGCGCCGCGCACAGACAGGCGAGCGCCATGGTGCTGTTTCCGCCAAAGTCGACGATATGTGAGATGGTGTTGGCGACGCTCGCATTAAAGTGCGTCATGATGAGCACGCCGAGGAAGTTGAATGCGGCGCTCATGAGAATGGCGGCGCGGGCGGGCATGCAACGCGTAGTGACGCAGGTCGCGATGGCGTTGGGCGCGTCGGTCCATCCATTGACGAAGATGGCGCCCAACGCGAGGATCACGGTGACGGCAAGGACTGGGTTCGACACAATTTGGCCGAGGAAGGTTGAGAACGTTACGTCCATATATGGGCTTTCTCGAAGTTTGCAGGCACGTTACAAAAACATGATAAATCGTATCACCTCCTGTGGGTTTCTTAACGGAGTTCTGACGTGAGAAGTGGATTTTTTGGCACTAAAATTGAATATTAGTCCTGTTGACCGCGGGTATTCTTTTTGCTAACACGCCATGCGGACACGTGCGATTGCTCCGACACTCCAAAACCACAGTCTGTTCGCTTTACAACATGCAAACATGCGTTCGATAATAGGAGACATGGAATATCGACAGACAGATGGCAAAACTCGGCGCGTGCACAAGCAGTATGTGGACGTCGTGGCTCGCATCCTCGCGGGCGGACAGGTCGTGCCGGTCACCGTCTGCTGGGTCGACGGTCGTTGCTTTACGATTGACGAGATTGTCTCGACCACTGGGTTTGGCCTGACGGTTCACGGCATTCGTACGGCAACCTATAAGGTGCGTTTTGGCGGGCATGCGACCGAGTTGTATCTGGAGGACCAGACGCGTGAACGACCAGATGGCTCGCAGGCCCATCTGATGCGTTGGTGGGTGTGGGCATTCGACCGTACGCTCGAGGGCGAGCGCCGTAGGTAAGGACGTACGGCATTCGGGTACAATGACAGGAATCTTGTCACCTACGGCGCTGTCGCGGCGCTTTTGAAAGGACGAACCTATGAACGATATCCAGGGCTATCAGAACGGCCCCGTCGAGACCGGCGCAAGCCGTGCCAAGGAGATGTCGCCGCGCGCGTACAATCTCGCCATGTCTGCCCTGATCTTCTTGGGCTTTTGCGCCATGGGTGCCGGCGCCTACTTTACGAGCACCATGTCGTTTGCGCGCATGATGATGAACGGCGCCGCCTTGCCGCTGGTCTTTGGCTCGTTTATTTTGACCATCGTCGGCATGGTCATGATGTCGGCCGCCGCCAGCAAGCAGTCCGTGGGCCTGTCCCTTGTGGGCTACGTAATCTTTGCGAGTACCTTTGGCCTGACCGCGTCGTTTGGCCTTGCCAACTACGACCTGCCTACCATTAACACCGCCTTTATCGCCACGGCCGCCATCACCTTTGTCTTTGGCGCCTTGGGCGTGACGTTCCCCAAGTTTTTCCAGCGCGTATATGGCATCGGTTTTGGCATTCTGCTCGCCACTATTCTGGTTGAGATCGTGCTGATGTTCATGGGTGTCTCGCAGACCATCACCGACCTGATCGTGATCGTGGTGTTTGCCGGCTTTATTGGCTACGACACCTATGTTGCCACGACGGTGCCGCCTACGCTGCCCAACGCCGTGCTCATGGCGTCCAATCTATTCGTGGACATTATCAACGTGTTCTTGCGCATCCTGAACATCCTTGGCCGTCGCGACTAGTGGCGAATTGCGGCGGTGCTTGCCGTGCGTGTAAATCGATGCGAAAGGCGGTCCTTCGGGGCCGTCTTTTTTGTACGCTGCGGGGTATCATGGATGGGAAAAGCCGATAGCGGCAGAGACCGAGAAAGGTGACCACTTATGGCAGACGTCGACAACAGGAACCGTAACCGCAGGTCCAACCGAGCGGGTCAGCCCAATCCCAAGCGCGAGGCGCGTGCCAAGGCCGCCGAGCGTCACGTGGCAACTGTGTCCGAAGCGTGCGCCAAGGATATCGAGCGTTCGCTTGCTGGTGTTCGCGAGTTTGACGGCATGCCCGCCGGCTTTGTCGCGGCGATGAAGGCCAAGGTTCAGACTGCTGTGGCCCCCGAAGAGCAGGTCGCCGAGGACGTCGAGAACGCGGAGACTGCCGAGGTCGAGGCGGCGCCCGAGACCGAGGCGGCGCCCGAGCCCGTCGAGGAGCCTGCCGAGGAAATCGCCGAAGCTGAGTCCGCGCCTGCTGAGGAGCCCGCTCCGGTCCTGCCCGAGGTCACTGTGCTTGATGCCTCCGCCACGCAGGCAATCCTCGATAACGGTCGCGGCTATGCGCAGTTCTGCGACATGGCCGTGCTCGCCTTTGCCTCGTTTACCAATCCGGGCGGTGGATATATTCAGGGTTATCTGGGCCAGGAGGCCACGCTGTGCGCCGATTCGTATCTGTACAACGTCCTCGATAAGCAGCGTAAATGGTACGGTGAGAACCGTCGCCGCAACATCAACTGTGAGCTCTATCGTAACCGTGCCCTAGTGGTGCCTGCGGTGCGCTTCGACCGCAACCACGTGCATGCATACGCCGACGTGATCGTGGCCGCCGCGCCCAACGTTAAGCGCGCCCGCCAGGAGTATCGCGTGAGCGACGATGCTCTGCTGGATGCCCTGCGCGACCGCATCCGCTTTGTGCTCGCCATCTGCGACGAGTTGGGTCGCGAGAAGCTCGTGCTGGGCGCATGGGGCAGCGACAACAACGGCTTTGATGCCGAGGCCGTGGCCGAGCTCTTCCGCAAGGAGCTCGCATCGGGCGACTTCAAGGTCAAGCAGGTCTTCTTTGCCGTGCCCTCTACGCGCTGGGACGAGGACTTCGCCAAATTCGAGCACGTGCTGGCAAACTTCCCCGAGCGAAACGAGGAGTCCTATGCTCAGGTTGCCGCCCGCGCCGCAGCCGCCCGTGCCGCCGAGCAGGCTCAGGCCGCTGCCGAGGATGACGAGGATGGCGACGACTGGCGCAAGTACCTGTAAACGGTGCTCGTGATGCGATATACCGAGCCGACGGGAGAGGCTGCTCCTGTCGGCTTTTTATTGAGTGGGGAGCTTACGATGAAAAACGTTCTGTGCTTTGGTGACAGCAACACCTATGGTTACGATCCGGCGGGCATGCGCGACGGTACCGCGGTGCGCTATGCGCAGGATGTGCGCTGGTGTGGCGTGGTCCAACGTGACTTAGGCGAGGGCTGGCATGTAATTGAAGAAGGCCTCAACGGCCGCACGACGGTACGCGACGACATGTGCCATCTGGACACTAACCTCAACGGCATTCGCGCGCTTCCGATGCTGCTCGAGGCTCATAAGCCGCTGGACGCCATTGTGATCATGCTGGGCACCAACGACTGTAAGACGGTCTTTAACGTGACAGCTTCCGATATCGCCCGTGGCGCCATGGCGCTGATTCGCGCCGTCCGCGCGTTTCCGTGGACCGACGCTGCGCCTTGCCCGCGCATCCTGCTGATGGCTCCTATCAAGATCAAGCCGCAGATCGCCGATGTATATATGACCGATTTTGACGAGCGTTCCGTCGAGGCATCTGAACATTTTGGCGAGTACTATGCGCACGTGGCCGAGCAGTTTGGCTGCGACTTTTTGAATGCCGCCGAGTTTGCCGAGCCGGGCGATATCGACTATCTGCATATGATGCCCGAAAGCCACGAGAGCTTGGGACATGCCGTGGCAGCCAAGCTCCAAGAGATGCTCGGTGAGTAGCGCGACCCCAAGCCACCGCAAAGGGGACAGGCACCTTTGTGGTGGTTTTGCCCGGGTAAACGAACGGATTGGCTGCCATATGGGCATGGACGAGCTCATCGACCTCTTTGCCGAGGGCGATGAGCTCGTCTCCAATACCGCTTTTGAGGATTTGGATCTTGCCTACGACGTGGCGAACGGCGCGACCTTCGATGGCGTTGTGTTCCGATCTTGCGAGTTCGATAGCGTTGACTGGAGCGGCTCGACGTTTCACGACGTGGTGTTTCGCGGTTGCCGCTTTATCCGCTGCAACATGGAAGGCTGCTGGCTCAACCGCTGCGACTTCGTTGACTGCTCGGCGCCGGGGCTCAACTTGCTCAGGGCGCGTCTGTCGAGCGTGTCGTTTACATCGTGCGATTTGAGCTATGCGAACCTTTCGGAGGGACGCATTGGCCCCATGGCTGCGCATGACACGCGTTTGACCGAGGCCGCGTTTCAGGGTGCCAAGCTGGGTCAGATACGCCTGGATGGCTGTGACCTGACGCGTATGGATGTGTTTAAGACGTCGCTTTCCGGCGTGGATGTATCGCGTTGTACATTCGCGGCGCCCGTTGTTTCGGGCGATTACCATGAGTTGCGTGGCTTGACGGTCAATGCCGAGCAGGCGCTGGCACTCTCGGGTTTGTTGGGAATTCAACTCGCCGACGAATAGGCGCTCTGGTCCTTTGCTCGACCGCTATCTAAAATCAAACCGTCGCAACATTTAATGATTTTTCGCGTTTGCACGATTTTCATCGAATGTTGCGACGGTTTTTGGTGCAAGGTAGCCTGTCATTTTTTGGCAGGTTACTGGCTATTTAGTACTGCCACATGTGGTTGACAGGGCCGGAGCCTTTGCCCATGTCAAAGCCGGCGGCGAGAGCACCCGTTAGGTAGGCCTTGCCGGCGTTGACGGCATCGGCAAGATCCATGCCCTGGGCCAGCGCGCAGGCGATGGCGGACGAGAGCGTGCAGCCGGTGCCATGTGTGTTGCCGGTCTCGATGCGCTTGTGGCGGAACCACGTGGTGAGCGGATCGCTCAGATGGTTGCCCTCGTCATCGAGTGGCGCGGGTTCGGCCAATACATCGTTGGCCTCGTTGACAAGATGCCCACCCTTAACGAGGGATGCGCAACCAAAGCGGCGGGTGAGGAGCATGGCAGCATTTTGCTGTGTGCGCTCGGAGTCGACCTCGTAGTCAAGCAGGGCCATGGCCTCGGGAATATTGGGCGTGATGACGGTTGCTAGTGGGAACAGGCGGCGGGTGAGCGCCTCGGCGGCATCTTCGGTAATCAGCCGTGCGCCCGAGGTGGCTACCATGACGGGGTCGACGACCACGTTTGTCGCGTTCCAGGCGCTCAGGCGGTCGGCGATAACCTCGATAATCTCGGCAGAGGAAACCATGCCGATCTTGACGGCGCTGGGGCGGATATCGTCAAATACGGCGTCGATCTGCGCAGCGACGATATCAGGGGAGATATTCTGCACGGCGGTGACACCGAGCGTGTTTTGTGCGGTGATGGCGGTGATGGCCGTCTCGGCATACAGGCGGTGCGCCGTGATGGTCTTGATGTCGGCCTGAATGCCGGCGCCACCGCTGGAATCGGATCCTGCGATGGATAGAACGGCAGGTACCTTACTGCGATCCATGTTTGCTCCCTTGTTCGGTCGGAATCAAATGGGTCTTTAAGCCAGCATTATAAAGATGCCCGGGCCGACTCTATGTCGAACCCGGGCGGGCGATGCAATCTTTACGCAAATGTAAGCAAATGTTCACACGTCAACAATTGACGAACACCATGTTAGCGATTGTGGCTCCGGTGACGAGTTAGTCCTCCATGCCGAGATCGATCGTCGTACCCTCGAACACCTTGTTGACGGTGCGGACGGCGCACATCTTGCCACACATGGTGCAAGTGCCCTCGGTGGCGGCGGGGGATTCCTCGTAGCGCTTCTTGCCGGTGACCGGGTCGAGCGCGCACTTCCACATGGAGTCCCAGTCGAGCTTGCGGCGTGCCTGGCCCATCTTGTCGTCCATGTCGCGGGCGTGGGGTACCTTCTTGGCGATGTCGGCGGCGTGTGCGGCGATCTTGGTGGCCATGAGGCCATCGAGCACGTCCTGGGCGTTGGGCAGGCACAGGTGCTCGGCCGGCGTCACGTAGCACAGGAAGTCGGCACCGGAGCTGGCGGAGATGGCGCCGCCGATGGCAGCGGTGATGTGGTCGTAACCCACGCCGATATCGGTCACCAGCGGCCCGAGCACATAGAACGGGGCATTGTGGCACAGGCGCTTCTGCAGTTTCATGTTGGCGGCGATCTCGTCGAGCGCCATGTGACCCGGACCCTCGACCATGACCTGGACGCCGGCAGCCCAAGCGCGCTTGCACAGCTTGCCCAGCTCGATCATCTCAGCGGTCTCGGTGGCGTCGTTGGAGTCGTAGAGGCAGCCCGGGCGGCAGGAGTCGCCGAGCGAAATCGTCACGTCGTACTCGTGGCAGATCTCGAGCAGCTCGTCAAAGTACTCGTAGAAGGGGTTTTCGTTGCCGGTGACCTCCATCCAGCCAAACAGCAGCGAGCCGCCGCGGCTCACGATGTTCATCAAGCGGCCGGTCTCCTTAAAGGTCTTGGTGACCGACTTGTTGATGCCGCAGTGGATGGTCATAAAGTCCACGCCGTCTTCGGCGTGTGCACGCACGACCTCGAGCAGATCGTTCTTGGTCAGCTTGACCAGCGGCTTTTCCATGTAGCCGATGGCATCGTACATGGGGACGGTGCCTACCATGAGCGGCGTCTCGTCGATGAGCTGCTGGCGGAACTGGCGCGTCTTGCCCGAGTTGGAGAGGTCCATGATGGCGTCGGCGCCAAAGTCCTCGGCGATCTTGACCTTCTTCCATTCCTCGGCGGCATCGGCCTTGTCGCCCGAGATGCCCAGGTTCACGTTGACCTTGGTGGACAGGCCCTCACCGACGCCAAAGGCGCGCATGCCCTTTTTGATGTGCACGATGTTGGCGGGAATGGCGATGCGGCCGTCGGCCACGCGCTCGCGGATGTACTCGGGGTCGCGATGCTCGCGCTCGGCGACCTCCTTCATCTGCGGTGTGATCTGCCCGGCGCGGGCGAAGTCGATTTGCGTGACGAGCTTGGGCTCGGTCTGTGTGCTCATTGGCACGGCTCCCTTCGTTGGCATTACCCATATCAGGTTTGCGGGTCAGGGCGGGCGCGCCCAGTCTCAGCCTGCCGTCTTGTCCTGCAAGCTCCCCGTTTATGTGGTGGGCTCAAGTATAGCCTGAATGGGTACGATTGGGCCAACAAGCGTGCCTGTGGGGAGGCGAACATGGAAGACAAGCATCTATATCGAGAGATGCAATGGGATGTATCGGCCGAGGAAAGCCGTGCGCACCATGGCCTGGTCGCGATTGGTTTTGCGGTGCTTGCCGTGCTGGTGATTGCCTTTTGCATCTGGACGTTTGGCGGTCGCCACGGCGCTGCCTGGGAGTTCGAGGCTGATGATAGCCTGCCGGTCATGACGGTGAGGAGCACTGGCGGTAATGCCAATACGCTCGCCGTTCCGGGCGATTATTGGTACCCGCGCGATGAGTTTGTGCAGTTGCAGCTGAGTGGTGGGTCCATTCCAGGTGAAGAAATCGAACGCGTGACGTTTGACGCGACGCTCAAAACGCTCACGGTGAAGCTCAAAGATCAAGGAGATGTGCCCACGACGATGGATATCGCGCTGACGGAATGGCGCCTGGAGCCTCCGTCGGGCGTCAAAGTGTCCGAGGTGGAGCACGTTAAGGTCGTCTATCAGGATGGCTCGACAAACGAGATTGCCAAGGCCGACGGCCTGGCAGAATAGACGCGCCGCCTGGACAACCCCTTCAAAAAAGTTGCGGTGGAATAGGTCCTGTTTTGCCTGTTAAAAGGCTTATTCAGGAACTATTTCACCGCAAGTTATAAAAGGCTGGTGGGGCTGGCGTGGCTTTTGGTGACGGTGGACTCAGAGGGCCTGCTCGTTCAGGAAGACCAAGGTGTTTTTGTTTGAAAGCTCTGGGGTGTATCGGTAGCCGATGTTGAACTCGGTAAGACCGGCGGCGTCCTCGAGCTTGTTTTCTGCCATCCAGCGCACCATGGAACCACGTGCCTTTTTGCTGGCGGTCGAGTGCTGGATGGGCTTGCCGTTGCGGATGCCTTCGCCAAAGAGGCACGTGATGACCGTGGCGTCGCCCGCGAGATGGGGCAGAACGGCTTTGGCGTACTCTACGCTGGCGAGGTTGACGATCGTGGTGTTTGAGCCTGCCGGGGCGATAGCCCGCGCGAGCTTGTCGCTCCAAAACGCATAGAGGTCTCGGGCATCGTCAACGGCGAGCTTCGCGCCCATCTCCAGCCGATATGGTTCGACGGCATGAAAGGGGCGAACGCACCCGTAGAGGCCAGAGAGGATCCACAGGTGGCTTTGCAGCCATGCGAGCTGCGCGGAATCCATCACCTCGGGCGCCATGCTCTGGTATTGAATGCCGTGGTAGGACATGACGGCAGGGGAGAGGTGACAGGCGAGTGCGGGATTGTCGAGATCGCTGTTTTTCAGGATGGGCCCGAACTCATGCAGGGTGTTGAGGCAAGGCCCCAGCAGTTTGTCACTCACGTTCCATAGCGCCTGCAGGCTGTCGCTGCCTTCATTCCGCTCGATATCTAGCAGTGCGCGGTGGAGGCGAGCCGTCTCGCGCGCAAAGGGTGGAATGCCCAGGACTTCAAAAGCATCTTGGGCCGCGCGCATCTGCTTGGCGGGCGAAATGACGACCTGCAGCATGGACTCTCCTCTGCCAAAAAGGAAGTTGCGGTGGAATACGGTCTGTTTTGGCCGTTTATGGGCCAGTTTAGTCCGTATTTCACCGCAACTGATGAAGGGTTGGTTAGGCGCGCTCGAGGAAGGCCTTGTAGCCGCGGTAGGCCTCGTAGATATCGGCCTTGTTGGCGACCTCCCACAGGGCGTGCATGGACAGGACGGCAACACCGGAGTCGATGACGTTCATGCCGTACTTAGCCATGATGTATGCGATGGTGCCGCCGCCGCCCGCGTTGACGCGACCAAGCTCGCAGGTCTGGAAGTCCACGCCGGCCTCGTCCATGATGTCGCGGATGAGGGCCACATACTCGGCGTCGGCGTCGTTAGAGCCGCCCTTGCCGCGGCTGCCCGTGTACTTGTTAAAGCACAGGCCGCGACCCATAAAGGCTGCGTTCTTGGTTTCGAACTTGCCGGCGTAGCCCGGGTCGAAGCCGGCGGACACGTCGGAGGAGAGCATGCGGCTGCGGGCGAGCGCGCGGCGCAGGGCCAGCGGGCTATCCTCGCCGGCGAGCGTCATGATCTCGGCGACGGTGTTCTCGAAGAAGCGGCTCGTCATGCCGGTGGCACCTACGGAACCGATCTCCTCCTTGTCGACGATGAGTGTGATGCTCGTGCGCTCCACGTTGGCGACGTTGATCTGGGCGAGCATGGACGGATAGGCGCAGACACGGTCGTCGTGGCCATAGCCCAGAATCATGGAGCGGTCGAGGCCCATGTCACGGGCGGGGCCGGCGGGCACGACCTCGATCTCGGCGGAGAGGAAGTCCTCCTCCTCGACGTCGTACTGCTCCTTGAGGATATCCAGGAACATCTGCTTGACGGGCTCCTTGGGAGCGTCCTTGTCGTCCTCGTCAAACTTGACGGGGCGGCCGCCCACGATCACGTCGAGGATCTCGGCGTCGACGGCGTCCTTGGCGGGCTTGGCCATCTGCTCGCTCGAGAGGTGGATCAGCAGGTCGGAGATGGTAAAGACCGGGTCGTCGGCCTTGTCACCGATGTTGATGTCGACGGTGGTGCCGTCCTTTTTGCAGATGACGCCCACGAGTGCGAGCGGGGAAGCGACCCAGTGGTAGCTCTTGACGCCGCCATAGTAGTGCGTGTCGAGATAAGCCATGTCGCCGGCCTCGAAGGCGGGGTTCTGCTTGAGGTCCAGGCGCGGCGAGTCCACGTGGGCGCCCAGGATGTTAAAGCCCTGCTCGAGCGGGGCGGTGCCCAGGTTGACGAGCATGAGGTCCTTGCCGTGGTTGGCGGCGTACACCTTGTCGCCGGCCTTGAGCGCGCGGCCCTCGGCGATCACGGTCTCCAGATTGACGTAGCCCGCCTCCTCGGCCATCTTGATACCGGCCTTGACGCACAGGCGCTCGGTCTTGTTCTCACTCAAAAACTGCTTATAGCCGCGGCAAAGCTCCTCGAGCTCCTCGATCTGCTGTGGCGTGTACTTTTTCCATGCGCTGGGACGCTCCATGACGCAGGCTCCTTTCGGATCGATCGTGCTGGTTGATGTACCGTGAGCCATCGTATCACGCGCGGGCCCGCGGCGGCAGGGAAGCCTGATGTGCGGTGGCCGCGGGGCGGGGAGCGTGTAAACTGGTGTGAGCAAACCGTGCCCAGCCCAAAGCGAGGTATTCAATATGTCTGAAAAGCGCCGTACCTTTGCCGTCATCGACGGCAACTCGCTCATGCATCGCGCCTTCCACGCCGTGCCGCCGACCATGAACGCGCCGGACGGTCGCCCCACCAACGCGATCTTTGGTTTTCTGAACATGTTCCTCAAGATGATCGATGCCTTTAATCCCGACGGCGTTGTCGCGGCGTTTGACAAGGGCAAGCCGCGCGTGCGTATGGAGATGCTGCCGCAGTACAAGGCGCAGCGCCCGCCCATGGACCCCGACCTGCACGCGCAGTTCCCCATGATCAAGGAGCTGCTCGCCGCGCTCAACGTGCCCATTTTGCAGTCCGAGGGCTGGGAAGGCGACGATATCCTGGGAACCATGGCGCGCCTGGGCGAGGAGGCCGGCTGCGACATGCTGCTGGTGACCGGCGACCGCGACATGTATCAGCTCGTGACCGAGCACGTCAACGTGGTCTCGACTCGCAAGGGCCTGTCCGACGTGGCGATCATGACGCCCGAGAGCGTGGACGACCTGTATCACGGCATCACGCCGGCGCTCGTGCCCGATTTTTACGGTCTGAAGGGCGATACGTCGGACAACATTCCCGGCGTACCGGGCATCGGCCCCAAAAAGGCGAGTGCGCTCATCGCGCAGTACGGCAGCCTTGACGAGGTCATCGCGCATGCTGACGAGGTCAAGGGCAAGATGGGAGAAAACCTGCGCGCACACATCGACGACGCGCTGCTGAGCCGTAAGGTGGCGACCATCCGCACCGATGCACCCGTTGAGCTCGATTTTGAGGCGACGTCCTTCCCGGCGTTTTCCGCCGATGAGGTTTCCGCGGCGCTGGGCACGCTTGGTATCACCGCCATGCAGAACCGTTTCTTGGCGCTGATCGGCGGCGAGGGCGGGGCAGCTGCCAGCACGTTTGAGATTCCCGCCGTTTTGCGCGCAGCCGCCGGCGATGCTGGCGCGCTTGGTGCCGTTGCGGCTGAGGTCTCCCGCGTGATTGATGCCGGCGAGTGGGTCGCCGCCGTGGTGGACGATGACAAGGAAGAGGGCGCGCTCTTTGGGCTGACGCGCACGCTGTGGTTGGCGACGTCCAAGGGCCTGTTTGCGCTCGAGGAGGGCGACAGTGGTGCGGCGGCTGAGGTTGAGGGCTTCAACTTCGCCCACGGCGTGATTGCCGGCGTGCTCGCGCGTCTGTTTATGGAAGGCCGTGTGGCGAGCCCGGATATGAAGGCGCTTCTGCATGAGCTTTCGCCCATCGATTCTTCTGAGCTCGAGCTCATGGATCCGCTGGCAGTCGATTCCACGCGCATCTTCGATACCGTTGTTGCCGCCTACCTGTTGGATTCCGACCGCTCCGAGTTTGACGAGGTGTATCTGGCCGATACGTATCTGCAGATGGCGCTGCCTGCGGCGCGCGGCGCAGAGGGTGCTGGCGAGGACGCTCCTGCGCCCGCCGCTCGCACGGCGGCCTTGACGCTGGCGCTGGTTGCACCGCTGCGTGACCGCATGGCCCGCGAGAACGCCGCCAACGTGTTCGATGGGATCGAGATGCCGCTCGTGCCGGTGCTTGCCAAGATGGAGCGCGCGGGCATGCTCGTGGACCCCGACCGCCTGCACAGTCTGTCCGAGGGCCTGGCGACCCAGATTGCCGATGTCGAGCGCAGCATTCGCGACCTGGCCGGCGACGAGACCTTTAACATCGGCAGCCCCATGCAACTCTCGCACGTGCTGTTTGATGTTATGGGACTTCCGACCAAGGGCCTCAAAAAGACCAAGCGCGGCTACTATTCGACCAACGCCAAGGTGCTGAGCGACCTTGCCCGCGACCACGAGATCGTGCGCCTGATTTTGGACTGGCGTGAGAAGTCCAAGATTAAGTCGACCTATCTGGACACGCTGGGCCCGCTGCGCCGTGGTGACGGGCGTGTGCACACCACGTACAACCAGACCATCACCGCGACGGGGCGTTTGTCTTCGAGCGACCCCAATCTGCAAAACATTCCGACGCGCTCGGAGCTGGGGCGTACCGTCAAGACGGCGTTCTCGGCGGGCGAGGGCAGCGTCTTTTTGGCGGTGGACTACTCGCAGATCGAGCTGCGCCTGCTCGCGCATCTTTCGGGTGACGAGCACCTGGTGCGCGCCTTCAACGAGGGCGAGGACTTCCATGCCGAGACGGCCGCGCGCGTATTTGGCGTGCCGGTGTCCGAGGTGACACCCGACCTGCGTAGCCGCGCCAAGGCCGTGAACTTTGGCATCGTGTACGGTCAGCAGGCCTATGGTCTGTCGCAGTCGCTGCACATCTCGATGGCCGAGGCGCGCGATATGATCGATCGCTACTACGAGGTCTACCCGGGCGTGCGCACGTTCCTCGACAATGTGGTGGCGCGAGCCAAGCAGACGGGCTATGCCGAGACCATGTATGGCCGCAGACGCCATATTCCCGAGCTCAAGGCCAAAAACCCACAGCTCCGCGGCTTTGGTGAGCGCACGGCCATGAACCACCCCATGCAGGGCACCGCCGCCGACATCATCAAGATCGCCATGGCCCGCGTAAGCCGTCGCTTGGAAGAAGAAGGCTTTGCCGCCCACATGATCCTGCAGGTACACGACGAACTGGACTTTGAGTGCCCCGTCGACGAAGTCGAGCGCCTCACCGCCATGGTCCGCGACGTCATGGAACACGTAGTAGACCTCCGCGTCCCCCTAATCGCCGAAGCCAGCACCGGCATAACCTGGGCCGACGCGAAATAGGGAAGCACTCCTTAAGGCAAGCTCGCCCAAGACGCAAGCCCCCACATACTTAAGATTTGGGACAAACACTACTGATTAATTTGTCCCACAGTAACCAAAACAGAGGGGAGCCCCTCCCAACAAGGAGCTCCCCTCTGCTCAAATCATTTCAGCTAAGTATCTAGACACTCAAGACGCCATCTAGGCGGCAAACAAGTAAACCTAGGGCCTGGCCGGGCGGCACAGGTTAACTTTTCGTAGATTCCGCACGCAAAGAAAGCCACTTAATGTGGCTTTCGTCTTGCGCAGGACCTGACCGAGCGAAAAGTTATCCCGTGCCGCCCGGCCAGGCCCGATGGGACGGCTACCGAGCCGCCAAGATGGCGTCGATGAGCGTCAGTACGCCCCCGTCGTTGTTGCTCGGAATGCGCCACTTGGCATGCGCGTTCATGTGCTCCTCGGCATTGTCCACGATAAAGCTATGCCCGACGCGCTCCAGCATGGGGATGTCGTTGTAGGTATCGCCCACGGCGGCAGCATCGGCAATATCGATGCCCAGGTGCTCGCACAGGTGAGCGACGCCGGCGCCCTTGTCGACGCCCAGGTTCATAAAGTCGATCCACTCGCGCCCGGCGTTGGTGACGTAGAGCTTGTCCGAGAACTCGGGGCTATAGGTCTCGCGGAAAGCGGGCTCGGCGTCGTAGCCGGGGAAGAAG
The DNA here is from genome assembly GCA_036553025.1 of Collinsella sp. GTDB lineage: Bacteria > Actinomycetota > Coriobacteriia > Coriobacteriales > Coriobacteriaceae > Collinsella. The sequence goes on from JAXKBK010000028.1 coordinate 48,385, forward strand.
ACCGAAATCTTGTTGGACTCGAAATCAATGCCCTCAAAGCTGTCTACGTAGTTGATTGTGTTGTAGTAGACGCTGATCTCGTCGTGGTATTGATGGTCGCGGGCAAGCACGTAGAACTCGTCGAAGCAGCACAGGACGGGGACAGCGCGAGGATCCTCCGAGGCACGGTTCAAGACCTGCTGATACAGCTCCACGTCAATATTGCTTTTATAGATATAGCTGCCGCGATAGATCACGCAAGCTCCGTTGTCGGGACAAAAGGCGAGGCGGTTCTTGATGCCCTCGAACATCTCCTCGAGCTTGGGGGCGGGACGTCCGCTGGCGGGGCAGAATACGATGCCGGCGTCGGCGAGCTTGTCCAGGCGCTCATCAAGACCCTGGGGCAGCACACGCTCGTCGGTCAGCAGCGTCTTGTCCATATCGACGGCGAGAATCTTAATGTTGCCGATGTTGGCGTCCGATTCGTAAGTTTGCATAAAAATGCGCCTTTCGTTTCGAGATTGTTTCAGACGTTATAACCATCAACTAGTAGTCGAGCGTATTTTCGCAGGAATGGTGCGTATTTGCACCACGCTTCACAAAGTAATGAAAAAACTTTTCAGAAATTTGAATTTGTCGCTTGTGCTGCGGGCACTTTAGCGTAATATAGCGACCATCGAAAACGGAGACGGAAAAACAACCGCTTACCGAGTAAAAGGTACCGTTTGCGATATTTGAATTGCGCCCGGCGATATGTGAAAGGAGAGGCAGATGCAGTTCGTAAAGATCATCACCACTGCAGACAATGCCATCCGACGCCAGCGCGCAATTTCCCGACGACGATAACAATCGTCTCTGTCCGCATGGGGCGAATTGCCTCAACAGAGTCATTTTGAGGTCGTTGGGTTTTAGCACGACATTGCTGCATGTTTCTAGGGCATGTATGTGCTGATTTTTGCTATTTAACCTGATATTGCGCGGTATTTGACCTTGAAATGACTTGCAACTGACCGATGTTCTAACTAGCTACCAAGGGCGAAAGGAAACAGCCATGAGCAAGGAAAAAGTCGTTCTCGCATATTCCGGTGGCCTTGATACATCTGTATGTGTCAAGTGGCTCCAAGACGAGAAGAATCTCGATGTCGTTTGCGTCTGCGGCAACGTGGGCCAGGAGGAGACCGGCCTGGACGCCAAGAAGCAGAAGGCGCTCGACCTGGGCGTTCTCGATTGCCAGGTGCTCGACCTGCGCGACGAATTCTCCGATGAGTTCCTGACTAAGGCCATCGCCGCCAACTCCATGTATGAGAACAAGTACCCGCTGCTCTCCGCCCTGTCTCGTCCGCTGCTCGCCAAGAAGCTCGTCGAGGTCGCTCACGAGTTTGGTGCGACCTACGTTGCCCATGGCTGCACCGGCAAGGGTAACGACCAGGTTCGTTTTGAGGCTGCCGTCAAGGCCCTCGATCCCGAGCTTAAGGTTATCGCTCCGGTTCGTGAGTGGGATCTGAAGTGCCGCCCCGACGAGGTCGCCTATGCCCACGCCCACAACGTGCCGGTTCCCGAGGGTGCCAACGACAACCCCTATTCCATCGACGACAACCTGTGGGGTCGCGCCATTGAGTGCGGCCATCTGGAGGATCCCTGGAACGAGCCGCTCGATGACGCTTGGGTTATGACCAAGAATCCCGAGGACACGCCCGACACCCCGACCTACACAGAGATTGAGTTTGAGGCCGGCAAGCCCGTCGCCGTCGACGGCAAGAAGATGAAGCTCTCCGAGATCGTCATCGCCCTCAACAAGATTTCGGGCGACAACGGCTTTGGCCGTCTCGACCTGGTCGAGGACCGTCTGGTGGGCCTCAAGAGCCGCGAGTGCTACGAGGTTCCCGGCGCCCTGACGCTTATCACCGCCCATAAGGCGCTCGAGGACATTTGCGTTGAGGGCGATCTGCTCAAGACCAAGATCAAGCTCGAGCAGGATTGGGCTACCGCCGTGTACAACGGCCAGTGGTATAGCCCGCTCAAAAACGCGCTCGACGCCTTTATGGCCGACACCCAGAAGTTCGTGACCGGCACCGTCCGTCTGAAGTTCTTTAAGGGCAACTGCCACGTTGTCGGCCGCAAGAGCCCCTTTAGCCTCTACGACTACGGTCTGGCCACCTACGACCGCGACACTACGTTTGACGAGAAGGCCAGTGCCGGCTTTATCGAGATCGACACGCTGTCGCTCAAGACGTGGGCAAAGGTCCAGGGCCCCAGCTCTGCTGCCGCCCAGGCCTAGCGCCTCCTTCCCTTGGTATCCGCGCGGCCCATCCGCGTGATACATAACGGGCGCACGGGGTCCCTACCTTTCGTTATGCTTGCTGACACTTCTTAACATCGGTGGCCCCTACGTTCCGCCCGCATATATGAGCCGCGTCTGCGGCTGAGTCCGAGCCCCGCCGGGGTTGTCCGGCGGGGCTCCTTCTATCAATTTGAGGGCTTTACACCTTTATTTATTCGAGGAGTATCCATTATGTTCAATGCGGTTGGCGGGAGTCGAAGGGCGCCAAGTGCCAGGTGCGTCACTTCTTTGCAAATTAGCTGTATGGACCCGCGCACGGTGGGGGATGTGCAAAACTAGCGGTTGAAAAATCGCTTTAGCGATATGGCGCATTGCTTTGGGCGCTTGTTTTGGTATTTGGAGAAAGGGGACGGTTCCATGGCTCTTTGGGGCGGTCGTTTTGAGGCAGGCGTGGCCGAGGTCACGCAGGAGTTTGGCGCGTCGCTGCCGGTCGACAAACATCTCTATAAGCAGGATATCGCCGGCTCTAAGGCACATGCCAAGATGCTGGCGGCCCAGGGCATTATCAGCGCCGAGGACGAGCAGGCGATCTCCGAGGGCCTGACCGGAATCGAACAGGATATCGATGCCGGCAACTTTACCTTCGATATCAACGACGAGGACATCCATATGTCCATCGAGAGCGAGCTGACGCGTCGCATCGGCGAGGCCGGTAAGCGCTTGCATACCGGACGTTCGCGCAACGACCAGGTGGCGACCGACACACGCCTGGGCGTCAAGGCGCTGGCCAGGGAGCTCATGGAGGCCAATCTTGAGCTGCGCCATGTGCTGGTGGATGCGGCTAAGAAGTACGACAAAGTGATTCTACCTGGCTACACGCACATGCAGCATGCTCAGCCCGTGCTGCTGTCGCATCATCTGCTGGCGTATTCCTGGATGTTCGCGCGCGACTTTACACGGCTAAAGGCCGCCTTTGATGCCGCTGACAACTGCCCGCTGGGTGCTGCCGCTCTTGCCGGTACGAGCTATCCGCTCGATCGCCAGATGACGGCTGCCGAGCTTGGCTTTGCGGGTGTGATTCCCAACTCGCTCGATGCGGTTTCCGACCGTGATTTCCTGCTCGATCTGCATTACGCCGGCTCCGTCATGGCCATGCACCTGTCGCGTCTTTCCGAGGAGATTGTGCTGTGGTCGAGCTCCGAATTCGGCTTTATCACGCTTTCCGACTCCTATTCCACCGGCTCGTCCATCATGCCGCAGAAGAAGAACCCCGACTTTGCCGAGCTTATCCGCGGCAAGAGTGGCCGAGTCTATGGCAACCTGGTGCAGCTGCTTGTAACCATGAAGGGCCTGCCGCTTGCTTATAACAAGGACTTGCAGGAGGACAAGGAGGGTGCGCTCGATACCGCTCACACGCTCATGCAGTGCCTGTCCGTTATGGCCGGCATGATTTCGACTTGGACCGTCAACGAGGATGCCATGGCGCGCGAGTGCGGCGTGGGGCACCTTGCCGCCACCGACGTTGCCGACTACCTGGCTAAGCGCGGCTTGCCATTCCGCGAGGCGCACGCTGTGGTGGGGCACCTGGTCCTGATGTGTGAGAAGCGCGGCTGCAATCTTGAGGACCTGCCGTTTGAGGTGTTCCAGGAGGCGAGCCCGCTTTTTGAGCGCGATATTACCGAGGCGCTCGACATCCCGTCGATCGTTGCCGCGCGCACGACCGAGGGCGGCACCGCTCCTGCCGCCGTTGCCGTGCAGCTGCAGCGTGCCGAGGCGCAGCTCGTGGCCGATGAGGACGTGGTTGGATCGCTGACCAAGGTCGTCGAGATGGGCCACGGAGCTAATTAGCTTATTGGATGCGTCTGTCTGGTGTGTTCATCATATCTTGCCTTTACGGGTGCCCGCTACGGTGGGCACCCGTTTTGTTATAGAGAAGGAAGGGGCTTGTCGAGAACTTCTGTAGGACCTTTGGGCAGGTTGTGAAGGGGGGTACGTTCACAGGCGGCAACCGACCGTCCGCTCGGTTCGGTGCGGTTGATGGGCAGTCGGATGGTACTCTAGTCGGGCTTCGAAACAGAAGTGACACATATGGAACGCTTCAATTAATTGCAGCGCTTCAATAAACATCTTTTTGTTTAACTGCAGCTAAAACTCTGTTACGATGCAGTCCAGGCGAGTGCCGGAATGGGACTTGGGCACGCGCGAACCTACTTGAAAGGCTACCTTATGGCTATCGAGAAGACCTTCATCATGATTAAGCCCGACGCCGTGCGCGATCGCAAGATCGGCGAGATCGTTGCTCGCATTGAGCGCAGCGGCCTTGTCATCGAGCGCATGGAGATGACCACGCTCGAGCGCGCTACCGTCGAGGAGCACTACGCTCATCTGGCCGACAAGCCTTTCTTTGGCGGTCTCTGCGACTTTATGACGAGCGGTCCGGTCGTCAAGATGGTCGTTTCCGGTCTTTCTGCTGTCTCCAAGATGCGCACTCTTATGGGCGCTACCAACCCGCTTGATGCCGCCCCCGGCACCATCCGCGGCGACTTCGCTGTCGATGTCAACGCCAACGTGATTCACGGCTCCGACTGCCTGGAGAACGCCGAGATCGAGATCAAGCGCTTCTTTGGCTAAACCAGCTTTGACTCCTTAAAGCTGTTAGCGTGTGGCTTAGGCGCCGCGGAACTCCATCCGCGGCGCCCTTTTTATCCCAGTAGATTTTTGGGACATGGCTAGAAATCTACCTTTTGTCGCACATGGACTGCGAAAGGTAGATTTCTAGGCATGCCCCAAAAATCTAATAAAGAGCCCCCGCCCGGATTTTGCGTTCCGGACGGGGGTTTCGTTGGCGTATGGCGTTGTAGGTCTTTAAGCTTCGTCGACGACCTTGAGGCCGCGGGTCTGGTCGATCTCGTTGAGGAGATTGACGCGACGCTCGTGACGGCCGCCCTCGAACTCGGCATCGAGCCACTCGTCGACGATCATCTTGGCGAGCTCGGAGCCCACGACGCGGGCGCCAAAGGCGAGCACGTTGGTGTTGTTGTGCATGCGCGAGAGCTTGGCGCTGAAGGGCTCGGAGCACACGACGGCACGAACGCCCTCGACCTTGTTGGCGGCCAAGCTAATCCCGACACCGGTGCCGCAGATCAGGATGCCCAGATCGACGTCGCCGTTGGCTACGGCTTTGCCCACCTTGTAGCCGGCGATGGGGTAATCAAAGCTCTCGGAGGTGTCGGTGCCAAAGTTCACGACCTCGCAGCCGCGCTCCTTCAGGTGCTCGGAAATGATGTTCTTGAGCTCGACGGCGGCGTGGTCGTTGCCGATACCGATCTTCATGAGTGGTTCCTCTCTGGTCCGTGCGGCGGAATTGCTAAAGGTTTTACCGCGTTCGACTGCATGATAGCGCGTCTTTTGCCTAAACACTCGGGCGTTTTTTGGTCAAACGCTTTAGCGGACGCGAACATCAGCCCATCACGAAAAATGCCGCCAATTTGCTTCTGGCGGCCGTCTGCCGGAACTCGACTTGCGGTTTTTGGTGCCTTGTTATCAAATGGAGAAGTTGATACTTGCGAGAGCAACCCGTTATACATGTAGGAGATACCTATGCCTACCGATTCCATCCGTGATACCGCGTTTTGTGATGTTTTGAACCGCGAGCTTGTCTGTGCGCTCGGCTGCACCGAGCCCATTGCCGTTGCCTATGCGGCGGCGCTGGCGAGCCAGACGCTCGGTTGCGAACCCGAACATATGGTTGTTGCCTGCTCGGGCAACATCATCAAGAACGTAAAGAGCGTGACCGTGCCCAACTCGGGCGGTATGCACGGTATTGAGGCTGCGGCCGTGCTGGGTGCCGTGGGCGGTGACGCCAAGAGCGCGCTCGAGGTGCTCGAGAGTGTTGACGATGCAGACCGCGCTCGCGTGACCGAGCTGCTCGCCGACGCTGACTACTGCGACGTGTCGCTTGTCGAGGGTGTGCCTAACCTCTATATCAAGGTAACTGCCACTGCCGGGGGCCATACCGCGGTCGTCGAGATCACCGACCACCACACCAATGTTACGTGCCATACGCTCGACGGTATTCCGGTGTGTGGCAAGTCGGCGGGGGAGTGTGCCGCCTGCGCCGAGCGCATCGTGGCCGAGCGTGCCGCCGATAAGGCCGACACGCCCATGTCGATTGAGTCTATCATTGACTTTATCGAGGACGGCGACATCGAGGGCGCCCGCGCTGCCGTTGAGCGTCAGATTGAGCTGAACGGCGCTATTAGCGCCGAGGGCTTGGCGAACGCTTGGGGCGCCGAGGTGGGCCGTACGCTGCTGGGCGCTCGCGCCGACGACGTCGCCTGCCGTGCGCGTGCGCGTGCGGCCGCCGGGTCTGACGCCCGTATGAACGGCTGTGCGCTGCCGGTCGCCATTGTGTGCGGCTCGGGCAACCAGGGTATTACCTGTGCGTTGCCCGTTATGGAATATGCCGACTACCTGCGCTGCGACCACGAGCGCCTGGTGCGTGCCGTGATGCTGTCTGATCTTATTGCCGTGCATATCAAGAGCTATATTGGTGCGCTCTCGGCGTTTTGCGGTGCTATTTGCGCTGCGTGCGGTGCCGGCGCGGCGATTACCTGGCTGTGCGGTGGCACGCGCGAGCAGATCGGCGCGACGGTCTCCAATACGCTCGGTAACGTGGGCGGCATCGTGTGCGATGGCGCCAAGGCAAGCTGCGCCGCCAAGATTTCCGCTGCCGTTGATGCGGCGATTCTGGGCCACGATATGGCCATGCAGGGCCGCGGCTTCCGTGCCGGAGAGGGCCTGATTCAGGATACGGTGGAAGAGACGATCGCCAGCATGGGCTATGTGGGCCGCGTTGGCATGAAGGATACCGACGTCGAGATCCTCAACATCATGATCGGCAAGACCATCGTCGACTGCTAGGGGCTCTGGGGCACTGCATCTTGTTGTTGAAACTATCGCGCTTGTGGCCGTAAAGCACCTGCCTGCATTGCGGACAGCGAGGATCTCGCGGTATGTCACCAGGTCGTTCTCGCGCTTGATGCGCTCGAGGACGGTCGCGACAACAAGCGCCGCTATCGCCGGCAGGAACGCCGCAGCCGCGGCGACGCCGGCGCCCCAGGTGCCCTCCATCCAGTTA
>JAXKBK010000029.1:0-74036 GCA_036553025.1 Collinsella sp.
AGAAGGGCCGCGATCGCCGCGCGGCCGTGCCCCCCGTCGTGCAGCTCTGCCGCTCGCAGTCTCATCCCGACGTCGTACAAAGCGTTTCCAGCCATAAAAAAGCCTCCCATTTCTTGTGTCCAAGAAATGGGAGGCAGTTCATTACGGTAGCGGGGCCCTTTTGTTTTGCATGATGGGTGTGGACCGCCGGGTAAGGCTGCCGAGCGACTGGCTGTGGCGCCCTATTCACTCACGGGACGCAGTGATGCCTCCTCAAAATGGAAGGATCGCAAGCCGTCTTCCGTTTCGATGCACGCGCGACCAAAGCCATCGACCTTTTTAAAGATGCCTCGCGCCAGCTCGTCTCCAGCGGGGGAGCGGGCGATAACGTGCTCCCCGATCCAATTGAGGTGAGCGATATATTCGTCGTGGACGGGCGCGAGCGGACCGGCGTCTTCTTCCTTGGCGTTGAGGCGCTCTGCCCATGTGCCTACGGCGTTCACGACCGCGTGATAGACCTCCTTGAGTAGCACATCGACGGCGGGAACATTCTCGTTGAGATCTGAGAGGCCGATTGCCGGCAGGCCGCCATCGGGAACTTCCGAGGGCACATAGTTCACATTGACGCCAATACCGCAGACGGCGAAGGGTTTGCCCTCGTTGTCACGAGCCGCCTCGACCAAGATGCCGCCGAGTTTGCGCCCTCGCGCGACGAGGTCGTTGGGCCATTTGAGGCCGATCTCGTTAGCAAGACCTTGCTTTTCGAGCGCTTCGAGCACCGCTAAGCCGCTGACGGCGGCAAGACCAGAGTACTTGGCTGGATCAACGCGTGGACGTAGGACAATCGAGAGCAATAGGTTGCCGGCGGTTGAATCCCACTTGTGGCCGCGTCGGCCGCGTCCTGCCGTTTGCGCGCGGGCGGCAAGTCCCGTGCCGTGCGGCGCGCCCTGTTTTCCTGCTTCGAGCAGGTCATCGTTGGTCGATCCGGTTACGTCGACTATCGTTAATTTGGCATCCATAATGGCTGCTACCTCCTTAATGAGTAAGTGAATAACGCTATGGTGTCGAGAGATAGACACAATGTGAAGCCTTTGTCTCATTTGGGCAATTTAATGTTAACACGTCAACATCAACTGAAATGCGCTATCCTCTCTTGGTCGATGTAAACACGTCAACAACTCAAAGGAGGTTAGTGATGGGTTTCACGATTCTTGGAACGGGCTCGGCGCTTCCTAAGCGCAACGTTTCCAATGACGAGCTGTCCGAGTTCCTCGATACCTCGGATGAGTGGATTTTTACCCGCACAGGTATCAAGAGCCGCCACGTCTGCACCACCGAGTCACTTGGTGACCTTGCCGTAGCGGCGAGCGAGCGGGCACTCCAGGTGTCCGGAATCGACGCGAGCCAGCTGGATCTGATCGTCTGCTCGACGACGACGGGTGACCATCTTGTTCCCGCTGAGGCGTGTGCCGTTGCTGAGCGACTAGGCGCGACATGCCCCGCCTTCGATGTCTCGGCGGCCTGCGCCGGCTTCGTATTTGCGCTCGATGTCGCCGAGGGCTATATCGCCCGCGGTCGTGCCAAACACGTGCTGGTCGTTGCAGCCGAGCAGATGACGCGCGCGCTCGACTGGACCGACCGCGCCACCTGCGTGCTCTTTGGCGATGGGGCAGGCGCCGCGGTGATTGAGGCTGGGGGAGACAGCCCCCTTGCCGTTGAGCTTTCGACGGCGCCCGACGTCGAGACGTTGCGCGTTCCCGGTCTGGTCGGCACCTCGCCGTTTAAGGCCTCCGCAGATAGCGAGAGCGTGCTGTCCATGAATGGCCGCCGCGTGTTCAAGTTCGGCGTCAACGCCATCTGCGACACGGTCCATAAGCTTGCGAGCGATGCGGGCATTTCGGTCGAGGACATCGACCATTTTGTATTCCATCAGGCTAACGAACGAATCCTGAGCCAGGCGGTCAAACGCCTCGGTGTGCCAGACAAGCGCGTGGTTCGAACGCTGCGCGAGACCGGCAACATTTCGAGCGCCTGCATTCCCTTTGCGCTTGACCGGCTGGCACGCACCGACGCACTGAATGCGGGCGACACCATCGCCCTCGTTGGATTTGGCGCCGGCCTGGATATAGGTGGCTATCTGCTTCGTTGGAAGTAGTCGCACATAGGAAATAAAAACGCCCTAGGGCACAAACAAAGGAGAACTACCATGGCAGATCAGAAGACCTTCGAGCGCGTTTGCGACGTTATCCGCGAGACCGCCGGCCTTGACGATGTCGAGATGAAGCCCGAGTCCACGCTCGAGGAGATTGGTCTCGACAGTCTGGGCACCGTCGAGATCCTCGTCGCCGTCGAGGACGAGTTTGGCATCCAGCTCGATACCGAGGAGAACCCCAAGACGGTCGGCGAGTTCGCCGATACGGTCGAGGCGGCATTGGAGAAGTAGTGATGCTCAAGTCTCCTCTCTGCGATCTACTCGGCATCGAAAAGCCCGTGTTCCAGGGCGGTATGGCCTGGATTGCCGACGCCTCACTGGCGTCCGCTGTGTCCGAGGCGGGCGGCTTAGGGATCATCGCGGCCATGAACGCCGACGCCAACTGGCTGCGCGACCAGATTCACGAGCTGCGCGCCAGGACGGATAAGCCCTTTGGTGTCAATGTCATGCTCATGAGCCCGTTTGCCGACGAAGTCGCGCAGGTCGTTATTGACGAGCGGGTGCCGGTCGTCGTGACGGGTGCCGGCAATCCCACCAAGTACATGAAGGCGTGGAACGAGGCGGGCATCAAGGTCATCCCGGTTGTTGCCTCGGTGGCGCTGGCGCGCCTCGTGGCGCGTCGTGGAGCCACGGCGGTTGTTGCCGAGGGCGCCGAATCGGGCGGCCATATTGGCGAGACCTCGACGATGGCATTGGTGCCGCAGGTTGTCGATGCGGTCGATATCCCCGTGGTGGCGGCCGGCGGCATCGCCGATGGCCGTGGTGTGGCGGCCGCCTTTATGCTCGGCGCTGCCGGCGTCCAGGTGGGAACACGCTTTCTGGTCGCAAACGAGTGCACCGTATCGGAGCAGTACAAGGAGATGGTCCTGAAGGCCAACGACACCTCGACGCGTGCGACCGGCCGCTCGACGGGACACCCGGTGCGTGCCCTCAAGAGCCCCTTCACCAACGCCTACGCCAAGAGCGAGGCGGCGGGCGTAAGCGTCGAGGAGCTCGGGGCCATGGGCACGGGCGCCCTTCGCAAGGCCGCCAAGGACGGCAATTACGAAGAGGGCTCGTTTTTGTGTGGACAGATTGCCGGCATGGTCAACGAGCGCCAAAGTGCACGTGAAATCGTTGACGACCTGGTCGATGGCGCCGAGCACGTCCTGAAGGGTGCGTGCGCATGGGTGGCGTAGCGTTTCTGTTTGCCGGCCAGGGCGCCCAGCACCCCGCGATGGGCGTCGACCTGATCGAGGCATCGCCGGCGGCCGCCGAGGTGTTCGCCATTGCCGACGAGGTGCGCCCGGGGACCAGTGAGCAGTGCCGAAGCGCCTCCAAGGAGGAACTCTCGCAGACCGAGAACACGCAGCCGTGCGTGTTCGTTCACGATCTGGCAGCGGCTGCCGCCCTGCGTGAGCGCGGCGTGGTACCTGCCGCCTGTGCGGGTTTTTCGCTTGGCGAGGTCGCCGCGCTCACCTTTGCGGGGGCGTTCGATACGCGAGCGGGCTTTGAGCTCGTGTGCGAGCGCGCGGCGCTGATGGCCGCGGCTGCCGAGCGCCATCCGGGCGGCATGCGCGCCGTCATCAAGCTCGATGCGGCGCAAGTCGAGAACCTGGCAAAACAGGCCGGCGAGGACTGCTGGCCGGTCAACTACAACAGTCCGCAGCAGACGGTTGTTGCCGGAGCGCCCGAGGCGCTGCAGGAGCTCGACGTCCTAGTAAAAGAGGCTGGCGGCCGCGCTATGAAAGTCGCGGTGTCGGGCGCATTTCATAGCCCCTATATGGCCGAGGCGACTGAGGGGCTGGCGACGTATATCCAAGCCGGCCACGCGCCGTCACCGCTGCTGATTCCGGTCATGGCTAACATGACGGCGGCGCCCTATCCGGCGGACCCGCGAGCGGCATCGGATGTCTTGGCCAATCAGGTGAGTCATGCCGTTCGTTGGGTCGACACGCTGCATGCTCTGCAGAATCAGGGCATCGACACGTTTATTGAGGTCGGCCCTGGCAAAACGCTGTCGGGCCTGGCTAAGCGTACGCTGAGCGACGTTCGCGTGTATTCGTGCGAAACGGCCGAGCAGGTCGCAGCTATTGCCGACGAGCTCGCATAGTCCACAGGGCTGTAACCCGAAAGGAATGACATGGGCAACTTGAACAACGGCGCGCTTGAGCGCAACGGCTCACGTCGTGTGGCACTGGTCACGGGCGGCTCGCGGGGTATCGGCCGCGCCTGCGCTGTCGGTCTGGCGGAGGACGGCTTTGATATCGCCGTCGTCTATGCCGGCAGCGTTGATGCGGCGCGCGAGACGTGCGAAGCCTGTGAGGCGGTTGGCGCCACGGCACGCGCGTATCAATGCGACGTGGCCGACCCCGATGCCGTCAACGCGTGCGTGGAAGCGGTCCTCAACGACTTTGGTTCCATTTGGGCGCTCGTCAACAACGCCGGCATCACCCGCGATGGCCTGCTCATGCGCATGGGCGATGACGCATTCGATCGCGTGCTCGATGTCAATCTCAAGGGAACATTCAATATGACGCGCGCGCTCACCAAGACCTTTATGCGCCAGCGCGGCGGTTGCGTCGTCAACATGAGCTCGGTCGTGGGCCTGATGGGCAATGCCGGGCAAGCCAACTACGCTGCTTCCAAGGCGGGCGTGATAGGGCTTACCAAGGCGGTGGCGCGCGAGCTTGCGCCTCGTGGCGTACGAGCGAACGCGGTCGCCCCCGGGTTTGTCGAGACAGATATGACGGCAAAGCTCTCGGAGAAGGTGCGTACGGCAACCGAGGAACAGATTCCCCTTAAGCGCATGGCACGTCCCGAGGAAGTGGCCGGCGTGGTGCGCTTTTTAGCGAGCGATGCGGCTGCCTACATTACGGGTGAGGTCGTGCGCGTCGACGGCGGAATGGCGATGTAGAAATCAGGGCCGAAGAACGGCTTGGATGAGGAGACCATGATGGAACAGAGAGTTGCAATCACCGGCATCGGTGCCGTGTCGCCGCTTGGCAACACCGCGCTTGCCACCTGGGCGGCAATGTGCGCTGGCACGTGCGGCATCGGCCCGATCACGCACTTCGATACGGATGCGTTTACCGTCAAGGTGGCGGCCGAGGTCAAGGGCTTTGACGGCAGCGACTACTTTGGCAAGCACGATGCCAAGCACCTGGACCCCTGCGTTCAGTTTGCACTGGCGGCGTCGGACGAGGCCATGCACGATGCGGGCTTTGATGTCGAAGGCGCCATCGATCGCGAGCGCCTGGGCGTCTACGTGGGTTCAGGCGTGGGCGGCATGCAGACGCTCGTCGACAACGTCCACACGATCGCCGATCGTGGGCCCCGCCGCGCATCGCCTTACATGATTGCGATGATGATCCCCAATATGGCTTCGGGCAATATCGCGATCCGCCACAAGGCAAAAGGCCCGACCCTGCCCGTGGTGACCGCGTGCGCGACCTCGGCCCATGCGGTGGGCGAGGCGTTCCGCGCCATCAAGCATGGCTATGCCGATGCGATTCTCGCCGGCGGTGCCGAGGCGGCCATCATCCCCGATGCCGTTGCGGGCTTTACGTCCTGCCGTGCACTCACTACCAATCCCGATCCTGCGACGGCTTGTCGTCCGTTCGATGCGAATCGCGACGGCTTTGTGATGGGCGAGGGCGCCTGCGTGCTGGTACTCGAGAGCATGGAGCATGCGCAGGCGCGTGGTGCGCACATTTATGCCGAGGTCGTGGGCTACGGCAACACCGATGATGCCTATCACATTACGAGCCCCGATCCCGATGCCGCCGGCATTGCCCGTGCGATATCGCTGGCGGTGGCCGAGGGCGACGTCAAGCCTTCCGAGGGTCTCTACATCAACGCCCACGGTACCTCGACCAAGCTCAACGATTCGTCCGAGACGACAGGCATTAAGCGGGCGCTTGGCGAGGACGCGGCACGCGCCGCGCACGTCTCGTCGACCAAGTCGATGACCGGGCACATGATCGGTGCCACGGGTGCCATCGAGGTCATGGCCTGTGCCATGGCGCTCGAGCAGGGCGTGGTGCCCCCGACCATTAACTACCACACGCCCGATCCCGCCTGCGATCTTGATTACACGCCCAATCGCGCGGTTCGCGCCGACCTTACCTGGGCGCTTTCGACCAACCTGGGCTTTGGCGGGCACAACGCCGCCATCGCGCTGCGTAGATATACGAGGAGCTAGAGCATGGATTCCAAAAGACTTGCCGAGATAGCCGATGTGATGGAGGACCGCGGCCTCACGCGCGTGCGTGTTGAGGAGCCCGATGGCACCGCGGTCGAACTCGAGCGCGCGAGTGCGGCGCAGCCGGTTGCCGTGCCCATGCCTATGCCGGGTGCCGTGACCGCTCCGGCGGTGGCTCCTGTCGCCATGCCTGCCGCCGCACCGGAGCCCGCCGCGCAGACACCTGCCGCCGCACCGGAGCCCAAGGGCACCGAGGTGACCGCTCCCATGGTCGGCGTTTTCTATGCTGCCCCGGCGCCGGGCGACGAGCCGTTTGTGCACGTGGGCTCTAAGGTCAAGGCCGGCGAGACCCTCTGCATTATCGAGGCCATGAAGGTTCTCAACGAGGTGACGGCCGAGGCAGACGGCGAGGTGCTCGAGATCTGCGTGGCCGACGGCGACCTCGTGGAGTTTGGCAGCTGCCTCATGAGGATCGGATAGGTGATATCCATGAACAAAGAAGAGCTCAAGAAGCTGTTACCGCATCGCGAGCCGATGCTTTTGCTCGACGAAGCCGAGCTGGTGGGCGACGAGGCCCACGGCAAGATCACGATTACGGGCGACGAATACTTTTTGCAGGGGCATTTTCCGGGAAACCCGGTGGTCCCCGGCGTGATCCAGTGCGAAATGCTCGCCCAAAACTGCTGCGTGTTGCTGATGGGCGATGAGGAGGTGCGCGGCGCGACGCCGTTCTACACGAGTCTGGACAAGGTGCGCTTTAAGCGTCCGGTGCGCCCGGGCGATACGGTGGATCTGGTGTGCTCCATCACGCGTGCGCGCGGGCCGTTCCGCTTTGCGACGGGTACTGCAAGCGTCAACGGTGAGGTCTGTTGCCGCGCCGACATGTCTTTTGCACTCATGCACGAAAGTTAAGGAAGGCCTCATGTTCGACAAAGTGCTCATCGCCAACCGCGGCGAAGTCGCGGTCCGTGTTATCCGTGCGTGCCGCGATATGGGCATCAAGACCGTCGCCGTTTATTCCACGGCCGATGCGGACGCGCTGCACGTGCAGCTTGCCGACGAGGCGTATTGCATCGGCGGTCCGCGTCTTGCCGAGAGCTACCTCAACGACGATGCCGTGCTCACCTGTGCCGTAAAGTCGGGAGCTAAGGCAATTCATCCCGGCTATGGCTTCTTTTCCGAGAAGGCGAGCTTTGTACGCGACTGCGACAAGTATGGCCTGGCTTTTGTCGGTCCTTCGGCCGAGGTGATCGACAGCATGGGCGACAAGGACGCCGCACGCCGAACGGCTGCCGCGGCGGGCGTGCCCATCGTGCCGGGCTGCGATTTGCTCAAAAGTCCCGAGGAGGCGACGGCCGAGGCCGAGCGCATTGGCTGCCCCGTGCTCATTAAGGCGCGCGCGGGCGGCGGCGGTCGCGGTATTCGTAAGGTCGAGCGCGTGGAAGATGCGGCAAAGGCCTTTATTGAAGCACGCGCCGAGGGCGAGGCCGTTTTTGGCGACGGCGAGTGCTACATGGAGAAGTTCGTCGCGCCGGCGCATCACGTTGAGGTACAGATTATGGCCGATAAGCAGGGCCATGTGTTTTCGCTCGGCGAGCGCGAGTGCTCGGTGCAGCGTCGCAACCAAAAGCTGATCGAG
Source organism: Collinsella sp. (assembly GCA_036553025.1). Taxonomy (GTDB): domain Bacteria; phylum Actinomycetota; class Coriobacteriia; order Coriobacteriales; family Coriobacteriaceae; genus Collinsella. The sequence goes on from JAXKBK010000029.1 coordinate 8,014, forward strand.
GAGAGCCCCGCGCCGTGCCTCGACGGACACGACGACATTCGTGCTCGCATGCACGAGGCAGCGCGTGACCTAGCTCGTGCCGTCGGCTACGAAGGAGCCGGTACCATCGAGTTCCTGTATTCGGACGACGGCAATTTCTACTTTATGGAAATGAACACGCGCTTGCAGGTGGAGCATCCGGTTACGGAGTTTGTGACCGATACCGACTTGGTCAAGTGGCAGCTGCGCGTGGCAGCCGGCCAGCCTCTGCCCTTTGAGCAGGAGGACATGCCGGTCCGCAACCATGCTATGGAGTGCCGCATCAATGCCGAAACGCCGGACTTTCTGCCGTCATGCGGAACGGTCACCGCGTTGCGTGTGCCGGGTGGTCCGCGCGTGCGCTGGGATTCCGCCATGTTTGCCGGTGCGAAAGTTCCGCCGTACTACGACTCCATGCTCGGCAAGCTCATCGTGTGTGCGCCCACGCGTGACGGCGCCATTCGCAAGATGCGCTCGGCCCTGGGCGAGCTCGTGATTGAGGGCGTGAGCGAAAACAGCGAGCTTCAGCTCGACGTGCTGGCAAACGACGAGTTCTTGTCGGGCATGTATCACACCGATCTAATGGGGCATCTCTATGCTGATGAATAGAAAAGCGAAGACGGTCAACGTCCTCGAGGGACCGATGACCGAGTCGTGCGCCGAGTTTCCCGCGCGCCACGTGTTTATCAAGTGCCCGGAGTGCCGCCGCGTGATCGATGAGGCGCGCCTGCACGACAACCTCGAGGTCTGCCCTCGTTGCGGCAAACACTTTCGCGTGAGCGGGCGCGACCGCATGCACATGACGATTGACGAGGGCACGTTTGAGGAATGGGATGCCAGTCTGGCGCCGGAGGACTTCCTCTCGTTTCCCGGTTATGCCGACAAGCTCAAGAGCGTGAGCGAACGTTCGGGCGAGCGCGATGCCGTTGTGTGCGGCAAGGGCAAAATCTGCGGTTGCGATACGGCGCTCTTCTTTATGGACGCCAACTTTATGATGGGCTCGATGGGTTCCGTGGTGGGCGAGAAGATCTGCCGCACATTTGAGCGTGCGACCGAGCTGGGACTGCCGGTCGTTGGCTTTACCGTATCGGGTGGCGCCCGCATGCAGGAGGGCGTGACCTCGCTCATGCAGATGGCCAAGATTTCTGCGGCGGTTAGGCGCCATAGCGAGGCGGGCGGCCTGTATATCACGGTGCTCACCGACCCCACGACCGGAGGTGTAACCGCGAGCTTTGCCATGGAGGGCGATATTATCCTGGCCGAGCCCGATGCCCTGACGGCATTTGCCGGCCCGCGCGTGATCGAGCAGAACATGCACAAGCGCCTGCCCAAGGGATTCCAGCGCTCCGAGTTTTTGCTGGAGCACGGCTTTTGCGATGCCGTTGTTCCGCGTGGCGAGATTGCGCTCACGGTAGGCGAGCTGCTGGCGCTGCACGAAGGGCACGCGCCCGGCCTGGGGGCACCGCATGAGATCGTGCATACGGGTCGCCGTGGCAAAAAGCTGGGACACTTGTTCAAGCGCTCGGCCGCACCAAAAACCGCGCTCGAGATTGTCAAGCAGACCCGCTCAGCAGATCGCGCCACGGCAGGCGAGATGATCTCGCTGGGCCTGGATGGATTTGTGGAGCTGCACGGCGACCGCTACTTTGGCGACGACGCTGCTGTGGTGGCTGGCATTGGCTGGAAAGACGGACGCCCCGTAACGGTCATCGCCATCGAGCGCGGCACCACGACCAAAGAGCGCATGCGTCGCAACTTTGGTATGGCACATCCCGAGGGCTACCGCAAAGCGCGTCGCCTGATGCGCCAGGCCGAAAAGTTTGGTCGACCGGTTCTGTGCCTGGTCGATACTTCGGGCGCGTTTTGCGGCATCGGTGCCGAGGAACGCGGCCAGGGTGAGGCGATTGCCCAGAACCTCATGGAGATGAGCGACCTTAAGACGCCGATTGTCTCGGTGGTGACAGGCGAGGGCGGCTCTGGTGGCGCGCTGGCGCTGTCCGTGGCCGACCGCATCCTGATGCTCTCGAGCTCGGCCTATTCGGTCGTGAGCCCCGAGGCCTGTGCGTCGATCCTGTGGAAGGATACCGAGCGCGCGAATGAGGCCGCCGAGGCGCTTAAGCTCACGGCCCCCGATCTGCTGGCGCTCGGCATCATTGACGGCATTGTTGACGATAAGGGCCTGTCGCATGAGGAGATCGCCGGTGCCGTCATGTCCTCGGCATTTGATGCCTTCGATGCGCTTGGGCAGCTCGACGACGCGACCCTCACAAACCTCCGCTACGAAAAGTACCGCGCAATCGGTCAGTACCGCACGATGTGACAAAGGGACAGCCCGCATGTCATATTGGGAAAGGCGTTCCATGCTACAAGTTTCTAACACCTCGTTTACAACGTCGGTTTCATCAAACGCCATGGCCGTGGTCGATTATCTGTCCAAAAGCATGATGTCGGCGCTGCCGTTTATTGTCTGCGCGGCGTTGTTCCGCACCGTCGCCGTCATTATGGGCGAAGGCATGCTGGGCCTGTGGTCTGCCGATTCCGAAATCTATCGCCTGTTCTACAGTTGGCTCTATAACGCCGGCTACTACTTTTTGCCCATCTATCTTGGTTGGGCGGCCGCCCGCCAGCTCGGTTGCTCGGAGCAGCTGGGTATGATGCTGGGCGGCGTATTGATTGCGCCCGATCTGCTCAAGCTCGTCGATGCCGCATCGACGACGGGGGCATCGATGACTTCCGTGTATGGTCTGCTTCCCGCGCCGGTCAACGATTACACGACGACTGTTATTCCGGTTCTCATCTCGGTGCCCGTGCTATGGCGAGTGGAGTGTTTCTTTCAGCGCGTTATCCCCAAGGCCGTAGCGTTTTCGTTTGTTCCGTTTGCGACCATGCTTGTCATGGTTCCGGTTTCGCTGTGTATCACGGCGCCGGCGGGCAGCTATCTGGGCATGCTGTTGGGCCAGCTTATGTTTATGCTTGGCAATTCCGGTGGCATCGTGTCGCTGCTCACGCTCATGGGGCTTGCCGCGGGTTGGGAGTTCCTAAAGATCGCCGGCGTCAGCAACGTCGTCCTATCGCTCGCCTATGCGCAGTTTATGAGTGTGGGAACGGATTCGTGCATCCTGATCGCCGCGACGATGGCAACGTTCGCCGTTTGGGGCATGCCCTTTGGCGCGTCGCTCCGCGTTGCGGATAAGGACGAGAAGGCGCTCATGCTGGGCTATTCAATCTCGGGTGTTCTTGGCGGCGTAAGCGAGCCGGCGCTGTACGGTTGCGGCTTTAGATATGGCAGGTGCCTCACATGCATGGCCATTGGCGGCGCCGTCGGAGGCCTTGTTGCGGCCGTGGGTCACGTTACGGCCTATACCATCGGCATGACGAATGTCCTCATGGTCATTGGCTTTGCCACGGGCGGCATCTCGAACCTGCTGTGGTGCTGCGCTGCCGGCGGTGTGGCATTTGCGGTGTCTGCGGCGCTGAGCTACTGCTTTGGCGTGGTACCGACGAAGGGGCAGGTGGCAGAAGACGAAGCCGATTCGCCCGAAACAGTGGCGAGCGCTGCTGAAGCAAGCGCATAAACCTGTGTGACAAAAGGACGATTCCTTTGTCATATTCCAAGGCCGTGGCCCGTGTGGGTTGCGGCCTTTTTGTATCTGAAGGACAAAGTGGCTACACTACAATCCGTTTGAGCAATAGATATATAGGCAGTACCGTGGGGGCGGATGTAGATGGTCGAGTGGATTGTTAAGCGCGCGCAGGGCGACCGTGCGCGCGTGGGCACGTTGACGGGCATGGTGTGTATTCTCGCTAATGTTGCGCTTTGTGCTGCGAAGGGCGCAATTGGTGTGCTGTCGGGATCGGTTTCGATTGTGGCGGATGCCATGAACAACCTGTCCGATGCCAGCTCGAATATCGTGAGCGTGCTGGGCTTTAAGCTGGCGAGCAAACCGGCGGACCTTGAGCATCCGTACGGCCATGGACGCTACGAGTACCTCTCGGGTCTGGTCGTGGCAGCACTCGTACTGCTCATCGGCGTTGAGCTGGTGAAGTCCTCGGTTGAGCGCGTCATCCACCCCGAACCTGTCGAGTTCTCGCTTGCCCTGGTGGCAGTTCTAGTGCTTTCGATGGTCGTAAAGCTCTGGATGACGGCACTCAACCAAAAGCTGGGCGATCGCATTGAGTCCGAGACGTTGCATGCGACCGCGCAAGATTCCAAGAACGATGTCCTTGCCACGGGCGCCGTGCTGGCGTGCGCAATTGTTTCGCAGGTGACGCACATCAATCTTGACGCATGGGTCGGCCTTGCCGTTGGCGCCTATATTGGCTGGAGCGGTTTTGAACTCATCCAGGATACGGTGAGCCCGCTTTTGGGCCAGGCACCCGATCCTAAGCTGGTCAAACACATTCGAGACAAGATCATGAGCTACCCCGGCGTTTTGGGCGTTCACGATTTGATGGTTCACGATTACGGTCCGGGCAGGAAGTTTGCAAGCGCACATGCCGAGATGGCGGCCGAGGCCAGCCCGCTGGAAAGTCACGACACGCTCGATAACATCGAGCAGTCGTTTAGGGACGAGGATGGCATGATCGTCACGCTCCATTACGATCCCATCGTGACCGACGATTCAAAGGTGGCGAGCATGCGCCTGCGCATCAACGCCATGGCCCAAGAGATCGATAGCCGCCTTTCGATTCACGATCTGCGTTGCGTGCCGGGCCCCACGCACACCAATGTGATCTTTGACTGCGTGCGACCCTCGGATCTGCGAATGAGCGCCGAGGACCTAAAGCACGAGTTGGCGAAACGGGTCGAGTCGGAATACCCCAAGTCGATTGCCAAGATTACGATCGACGAAGACTACGTAGGGCATACCCACGAGTAGGGCTGTGCCGGCAAGGTAACTGAAGCAGAAGGGGAGAGCATGAAGCGTCTCTATCTACTCCGTCACGGCCAGACGGAATTCAACGTCAAAAAGCTGGTCCAGGGCCGCTGCGATTCACCTTTGACCGACCTGGGCCGCAAACAAGCGGGAATGGCAGCCGCATGGCTCAAAGCCCACAACGTCGTCCCCGACAAAGTGGTCTCCTCACCTTTGGGCCGAGCCATGGCCACGGCAGGCCTCGTCGCAACCGAGCTCCTCGGCCCGGACGCAGCAGTCGAGTCCTGCGAAGGCATCATCGAGCGCTGCTACGGCACCTTCGAAGAAGGCCCCCACGACGCCCTGCCCACCGACGTCTGGGATCCGGGCGAGGACCTGGTCCCCTTCGGAGGAGAGGGAAGCAAAGCGTTACAAGAACGCATGGTAGCCACCCTCACCAATATCATGGGCTCCGAGGGCATCGAAACCCTCTTAGCAGTAAGCCACGGCAGCGCCAGCCGCCAATTCATCAAGGCTGCAGCTCCAGAGGGCTTCGAGCTCCCAGCAAAACTCCCCAACTGCGCCATCATGATCTTCGATTTTTATGAGGCAAAGCCACAAGCAGAAGGCGAGCCAATGCAATGTAAGTTCACCCTCCAGCAAATAGTGGACCCTCAACAAAGTCATTAGCCTGAACGAGCAGAGTTAAGCAGACATCAACGTGTCGTCTCCCGAGCACGGCGGAGGGCCGGAGAAATATATTAAGGTCATCGCGAGTTCCGCACGCAAAGAAGGCCACTTAATGTGGCCTTCGTCTTGCGCAGGACTGTAGAGCAGGGACCTTAATATATTTCTCCGGCCCTCCGCCGTGCTCGGGAGACGTGCCACGCACTTTACCTGCGTAAACAATGTGAGTGAAATATGAATCTCGATGGATACGCCCGCAGCCGTGTATACTAAACAGCTGTGTGTAACCAGGGGAGTATTCTGGCTGGACAAAATGCCTGCTTAATAGGGTTGTCAGGTAGTCCGGACGCAATACAAGGCTGGGGAGCACGTCGTGTAAGTAGTGGTCCTCTAGGGGCGTACGCTCGGTGGTGTACGCATTGTCCCAAGACCACGCGAGAGTTGGGATCATATCTTGATCAGCATGATTCTCGGCCGCAAGATTGGCATGACTCAGGTTTGGGACGAGGACGACAACGTCGTTCCCGTCACGGTCATCCAGGCTGGCCCCTGCGCTGTCTCGCAGGTTAAAACTCAGGCAACCGACGGCTATGACGCCGTCCAGATCGGTTTCGGCGACATCAAGGCCAAGAACGTGAACAAGCCCATGGCTGGTCACTTCGCCAAGGCTGGCGTCGAGCCTGTCCGCTTCCTTCGTGAGGTCCGCGTCGAGAACGGCGAGGAGCACAAGGTCGGCGAGGTCGTTACCGTCGCTGATTTCGCTGATGTCGAGAAGGTCGACGTCATCGGTACCTCCAAGGGTAAGGGCTTCCAGGGTCGCATCAAGCGCTGGGGTCAGCGCCGCGGTCCTATGACGCATGGTTCTCACTTCCAGCGTCACCCCGGTTCTATCGGTCAGTGCGCCTATCCTGCGCGCGTCCTCAAGGGCGTCAAGATGGCCGGTCACATGGGTAACGAGCGCGTTACCGTCAAGAACCTTTCCGTTGTCCGCATCGATGCCGAGCAGAACCTCATCTTGGTCAAGGGCGCTGTCCCGGGTGCCAAGAATGGTCTCGTCGCCATCCGTATGGCCTAAGGGCCCAGCCCATTTAGCCCAGCGTCATACCAAGGAGAACACTTAAATGGCAAAGTTTGAAGTAAAGAACAGCGAGGGCAAGAAGGTCGCCGAGGCCGAGCTCGCCGCTGAGGTGTACGGCATCGAGCCGAACATCCACGTTATGCACCACATCGTCAAGTGCCAGATGGCCTCTTGGCGTCAGGGCACCCAGTCCGCTAAGGGCCGCTCTGAGGTTTCCGGTGGCGGCAAGAAGCCTTGGCGTCAGAAGGGCACCGGCCGTGCCCGCCAGGGTTCCATCCGTGCTGCCCAGTGGCGTCACGGTGGCGTTGTCTTCGCCCCCAAGCCCCGTTCCTACGCTAAGCGTATGAACAACAAGGAGGTCAAGCTGGCTATGCGCTCCGCGCTGTCCGCCAAGCTGGCCGATGGCGAGCTCGTGCTCGTCGACGACTACGGCTTCGAGAAGCCTTCCACCAAGGCTGCCGTCGCCATGCTCAAGGCTCTCGGCCTTGAGGGCAAGCGTCTGACCATCATCGTTCGCGATGAGGACGTCAACGCCTACCTGTCGTTCCGCAACATTCCCAAGACGTTCATCATCACCGCTGACGAGGCCAACACCTACGATCTCGTCAACAACAACGCCGTGCTGATGCCCGCCGACATCGCCGCTCACTTCGGGGAGGTGCTTGCATAAATGACCGCCCACGAGATCATCATCCGTCCGATCGTGTCCGAGCGTTCCTTCTCCGGCATGGAGCTGAACAAGTACACGTTCGAGGTCGCCAAGGATGCTAACAAGTATCAGATCAAGGACGCTGTCGAGGAGATCTTCGGCGTCAAGGTCGTTCGCGTGAACACCCTGACGGTCAAGCCCAAGACCAAGCGCGTGCGCTATGTCGCCGGCAAGACCCGTTCTTGGAAGAAGGCCATCGTCACGCTGGCCGAGGGTGACACCATCGAGGTCTTTGGCAACCAGGCCTAAGACTCGCTGCTGTTGAGTGAGCTCATGCCTCCCAAATAGGGGAGGCGAGAGCTCAAGGTTTTGGGCGTATAAAATGGACACGCCCGGAACCGTGTATACGTCCGGTGTCATCGCACCCGAGGCAGAACCTCGAATCCCTGTCTGCGATGGCTAACGGATTCCTATTGAAAGGGATTGTAATGGCTGTAAAGCACCTTAAGCCGACCTCCGCTGGTAGGCGTTGGCAGACGATCTCCGATTTCTCCGAGATCACCTGCACCAAGCCCGAGAAGTCTCTTCTCGAGCCCCTGCCCAAGAAGGCCGGTCGTAACAACAACGGCCGCATCACCACCCGCCACCAGGGCGGCGGCGTGAAGCGTCGTTACCGCGTGATCGACTTCAAGCGCAACAAGGACGGCGTGCCCGCCAAGGTTGCCACGATCGAGTACGATCCGAACCGTTCCGCTCGCATCGCTCTGCTGCACTACGCTGACGGTGAGAAGCGCTACATCCTGGCCCCCAAGGGCCTCGAGGTCGGTCAGACCATCATGTCCGGTTCTGACGCCGACATCAAGCCGGGCAACGCTCTGCCCCTCGCCGACATCCCCGTCGGTACGCTCATCCACGCCGTCGAGTTCCAGCCGGGCAAGGGCGCTGCTATCGCCCGTTCCGCCGGTAACTCCTGCCAGCTGATGGGTAAGGAGGGCAAGTACGCTATCGTCCGTATGCCCTCCTCCGAGATGCGCCGCATCCTCGTTACCTGCCGCGCCACCGTCGGTGAGGTCGGCAACGCCGATCACTCCAACATCGTCATCGGCAAGGCCGGCCGTAAGCGTCACATGAACGTGCGCCCGACCGTCCGCGGTACCGTCATGAACCCTGTCGACCACCCGCACGGCGGTGGCGAGGGCAAGAACCACACCTCTGGTCGTCCCTCCGTTACCCCCTGGGGTAAGCCGACGAAGGGCCTTCGTACGCGCAAGAAGAAGAAGGTCTCGAACCAGCACATCATTCGTCGCCGTAAGAAGTAATTTCGGATACCGAGTTTTAGGAGAAAGCACTTATGAGCAGAAGTCTCAAAAAGGGCCCGTTCGTGGAGACTCGCCTTCTCTCGCGTATCACCGCGATGAACGAGGCTGGCAAGAAGGACGTCGTGAAGACCTGGTCCCGCGCGTCCACCATCTTCCCCGAGATGGTTGGTCACACCATCGCCGTCCACGACGGCCGCAAGCATGTGCCCGTGTATGTTACCGAGTCCATGGTTGGTCACAAGCTCGGCGAGTTCGCGCCGACTCGTACGTTCCGTGGCCACAAGGCCAAATAGGGGGTTAACCGTAAATGGCAACTAAGTCTATTGAAACTGAGGCCACCGAGGTTCGCGCCGTCGCTAAGTACGTGCGTGTTTCCCCCAGCAAGGCCCGCCTGGTGGTCGATCTGATCCGCCGCAAGCCTGTTGCTCAGGCCTTCGACATCCTCCACTTCTGCGACCGCGCCGTCGCCGTGGATGTCGAGAAGGTTCTCCGTTCCGCCGTTGCGAACGCCGAGAACAACAACGGTCTGCGTGCCGACAACCTGGTTGTCGCCGCTGCCTATGTTGACGAGGGTCCGACGCTTAAGCGCATCCGTCCCCGCGCCAAGGGTTCCGCTTCTCGCATTCTGAAGCGTACTTCCCACATCACCGTCGTCGTTGCTCCTCGAAAGGAGGCGTAAAGCTGTATGGGTCAGAAAGTCTACCCCACCGGCTTCCGTCTTGGCATCACCGAGAACTGGCGCTCCCGCTGGTTCGCAGAGAAGGATTACGCTAAGACCCTCGGTAACGATCTCGAGATCCGCAAGTACCTCGAGAAGCGTCTTTCCCGCGCAGCTGTCTCCCGCGTCGAGATCGAGCGCGCTGGCGACAAGGTGAAGGTCATCATCCTCACCGCTCGCCCCGGCGTTGTCATCGGTAAGAAGGGTGCCGAGATCGATACCCTCCGCACCGAGCTCGAGAAGGTCGCTGGCGTCTCCAAGGGCCAGCTCTCCGTCGACGTTGTCGAGATCAAGCGCCCCGAGCTCGACGCCAACCTCGTTGCTCAGTCTATTGCCGAGCAGCTCGAGGGCCGCGTTGCCTTCCGTCGCGCTATGCGCAAGGCTGTCCAGTCCGCCCGCAAGGCCGGCGCTAAGGGCATCCGTATCCAGTGCTCCGGTCGTCTCGGCGGTGCCGAGATGGGCCGTCGTGAGTGGTACCGTGAGGGTCGCGTGCCTCTGCACACCCTCCGTGCCAAGATCGACTACGGCACGGCTGTCGCTAGCACCACTATGGGCGCTTGCGGCGTGAAGGTCTGGATCTACCTGGGCGAGAAGCTCCCGGGCCAGCCTGTTCCCAACCCTGCACTCGAGGGCTCTTCCCGTCCTCGTCGTCGTAACTCCGAGAGGAGGGGTCAGTAGTGCTTGCCCCTAAGCGTATTCTTCACCGCAAGGTGCAGCGTGGCTCCATGAAGGGCCAGGCCAAGGGTAATACCGAGCTGCATTTCGGCGAGTTTGGTATCCAGGCTCTCGAGGCCCATTGGATCACCAACCGTCAGATCGAGGCCGCTCGTATTGCCATGACCCGCTACATGAAGCGTGGCGGTCGTGTCTACATCACGATCTTCCCCGATAAGCCCATCACCAAGAAGCCTGCCGAGACTCGCATGGGTTCTGGTAAGGGTAACCCCGAGGAGTGGGTGGCCGTCGTCAAGCCCGGCCGCATCATGTTCGAGGTCAAGGGCGTGCCCGAGGAGGTCGCTCGCGAGGCTCTTCGTCTTGCACAGCACAAGCTTCCCATCAAGACCAAGATTGTTGCTGCTAAGAACGCTGAGCAGCGCATCGAGAAGGAGATGGCTGAGGAGGCCGCTCTCGAGGCCAAGTGGGCTGCTGAGGACGCCGCCGCCGCCAAGGAGGAGAACTAATGAAGCCCGCAGAGATTCGTGAGCTCTCGGACGCTCAGCTCGTTGAGAAGCTGAAGGAAATGCGCGCCGAGCTCTTTAACCTTCGTTTCCAGATGGCCACCAGCCAGCTGGACAACACCGCTCGCGTCAACACCGTGAAGAAGGACATCGCTCGCGTCCTCACGGAGCAGCGCGCCCGCGAGATCGCAGCGGAGAAGTCCGCTGTCGCCGAGTAGGACCTAAGGAGAGAACATGACTGATTCGCGTAACTCGCGTAAGGTCCGTACGGGTGTCGTTACCTCCGTCTCCGGTGCCAAGACCATTGTTGTCACCATCACCGAGCGCAAGCGTCACCCCAAGTACGGCAAGATGATGACCAGCTCCAAGAAGCTGCACGCTCACGACGAGGAGTGCACGGCTGGCGTGGGCGACACCGTCCGCGTTATGGAGACCCGTCCTATGTCCAAGATGAAGCGTTGGCGCCTCATCGAGGTCGTCGAGCGCGCTAAATAAGCAGTCGCTCTTACGACTTGTACGTTTCCGAAGATGTGCGTATGCCTGGCTTGCATACCACGGGCCGCATAAAGGCTGCGCACCTCTCTTCGGTTCTTAGTTCGGAGGAACATCTACCATGATTCAGATGCAAACCATGCTGAACGTCGCCGACAACTCCGGCGCTCGCAAGATTCGCTGCATCAAGGTGCTTGGCGGTTCCAAGCGTCGTTATGCAGGCATCGGCGATGTGTTCATCGGTGCTGTCCAGGAGGCTACCCCTGGCGCCAACGTCAAGAAGAAGGACGTTGTCCGTTGCGTCGTCGTTCGCACCGTTAAGGAGATCCGCCGCAAGGATGGCTCCTACATTCGCTTTGATGAGAACGCCTGCGTTGTCATCAATAACGATGGTTCGCCCGTCGGCACCCGTATCTTCGGGCCCGTCGCTCGCGAGCTTCGTGACAAGAAGTACATGAAGATCGTCTCGCTCGCTCCCGAGACCCTGTAGTTAGGGGAGATATATGTATATCAAGAAGGGCGATAAGGTCCAGGTTCTCTCTGGTAAGGATCGCGGCAAGCAGGGCGTTGTCCTGCGTGCTCTCCCCGCCGAGAACAAGGTCGTTGTCGAGGGCGTTTCGGTCGTCAAGAAGGCCGTCAAGCCCAACGCTGCCAACCAGCAGGGCGGCATCGTTTCGCAGGAGGCCCCCATCGACGCCTCCAACGTCAATCTCGTTTGCCCCGAGTGCGGTAAGGTTACCCGCGTCGGTCACGAGAAGGACGGCAAGAACAAGCTGCGCGTCTGCAAGAAGTGCGGCCACAAGTTCTAAGCTGCCCGCAACATCAAGTTGCTAGTAAAGGCCCGGATGCCCCACGGCACCCGGGTCTTTTTCTATCCCTACTCATTGGGGACAGACTTAAATGAGTACCCTAACTGGGTAAGCATAAATGAGCGGGTCGTGCTGTATAAATTGCTTGTGTGCGCGTTTATGCGCGTTAGATTGCGTTTAATTACGCACCTATGCGTATATATGCGCCGTTTACTGGGCAATAATGACCGTTTAGCGGTGAGATACGCAAAAACGCGCACAGACGCGCGTGTTTGTGCGAATATAGAGCTGTCAGAAATGCAAGACGTTCTATGACACAGGAGACACATAATGGCAGATTCCAAGCAGGCTCCACTCGACGCCGCGGCAGCCGCCAAAGCAGCATTTGCTTCGGTCCAGGACAAGCCGTTCCCTAACGACATCTTTACGGCTCCCGAGCTCCGTTGGGCTGTGATCGGTTGCGGCGTTATTGCCAACCAGATGGCTCAGTCCCTTGCCCTTGCCGGCCGAAAGCTCGCGGGCGTTGCCAACCGCACGTTGTCCAAGGCTCAGGCTTTTGCAGAACAGTATGGCGTTGAGAAGGTCTATGACACGGTTGAGGATCTCTACGCCGATCCTGACATCGACGCCGTCTACATCACCACCCCGCACAATACCCATATCACCTATCTGCGCGCCGCCCTGGCGGCCGGCAAGCACGTTCTCTGCGAGAAGGCCATCACGCTCAACTCCGCCGAGCTCGATGAGGCCCGCGCCATTGCCGCCGAACACAACGTGGTCCTTATGGACGCTACCACGGTGCTCCACATGCCCTTGTATCAAGAGCTGCGCCGCCGCATGGATGCCGGCGAGTTTGGCCGCATGAACCTCGCTCAGCTCAACTTTGGTAGCTACAAGGAGTACGGCGACCTGACCAACCGTTTCTACAATCGCAACCTCGCCGGCGGTGCCATGCTCGATATTGGCGTATACGCCCTGTCCGTCATGCGCCTGTTTATGGCGAGCCAGCCCGTCGAGGTCGTGTCTCTGGGTAACACCTGCGAGACCGGCGTGGACGTTGCAGGCGGCATCGTCTGCCGCAATGCCGAGCAGCAGCTGGGCGTGGTGAGCCTCACGCTCCACTCCAAGCAGCCCAAGCGCTCGGTCATCAGCTTCGATAAGTGCTACATCGAGGTCAACGATTATCCGCGTGCCGATCACGCGACCATCGTGTGGACCGCGGACGGTCATCGCGAGGAGGTCGCCGCGGGCACCGAGGCTTATGCCCTGTGCTACGAGATGGCTGACCTCGAGCAGGCCGTCGCCGGCGACGATTCCAAGCGTGAGCTTCTGGATTATGCTTCTGATGTGATGGAGCTCATGACCAAGCTCCGCGCCGATTGGGGAGTCGTCTACCCCGAGGAGGAGTAAGCGATGCTTGCGGAAGATAGGCTCAATACGATCGTGTCGATGGTGCAGCAGGCTGGCTCGGTAACGGTGCCCGAGCTTGCCGATGCCCTGGGCGTGACGGCCTCTACCATTCGACGCGACCTACAGACGCTCGACCGAGCGCACCGCATCGCCAAGGTGCACGGTGGCGCGACAAGTCTTGAGCGCGCGCACGTGACGCGCGACCTAACGATCAGTGAGCGCAGTGATCTCCATAACGACGACAAGGAGCGTATCTGCGCCCGCGCCGCGGCGCTCGTGGAGCCCGAGAGCTTTGTGTACATCGATTCGGGTTCGACAACGCTCAGACTCATCGAGCATCTTCCGCATCTCGAATCGGTCACCTATGTGACTGATTCCGTGCTCCATGCTCAGCATCTCGCTGTGCGCGGCATGCGCACCGTGGTGCTGGGCGGCGAGCTTAAACCCGAGACCGAGGCGCTCGTTGGCCCCGATGCTCTGGCAACCCTAGACCGCTACAACTTTAACTGCGGCTTTTGGGGTTCTAACGGCATTGCCGCCGAGCAGGGCTTTACGACGCCCGATATCGAGGAAGCGCAGGTCAAGCGTATCTCGATGCGCCATACAGCCAAACGCTTCGTAATCTCGGACGCCAGTAAGTTTGGCATGGTGGCTCCCGTAAAATTCGCGGACTTCCGTGACGCAACGGTTATCACCGCGGGCGAGGTGCCCGCCAAGTACCAGACGATGGAAAACGTCATCACGGTTTAGCAACGGGGCGAAGTAAGGCCAAAACCACCACAAAGGCGCACTGTCCCCATTGTGGTGGTTCCGATGGCCCCGTCGGGCATGATTTCCCAGTACCCCTGTTTCCATACGACGTGATCATGCCCGCTGGGGCCATCGTATAGATATCGCTTAAAAGCGCCGTCACTTCGGCGCTATCAATCACTCAAACACAAGGTAATACGCAGGTTGTGACCCTCAGAAGGGGAGGGCTGGGCCTGCTCGTGCAAAAGGAGGAAACATGTCAGCTGCAAACGAGAAGGTTGGGGGCGGCACTTACGATGTCGTTGCCATCACGGCATGTCCAACGGGCATTGCTCACACATTTATGGCGGCCAAAGGGTTGGAAGACCAGGCAGCCAAGATGGGCGTGAGCATTAAGGTCGAGACTCAGGGTTCGGGCGGCGCTAAAAATGTACTGACCGCGGCAGACATCGCTGGTGCCAAGGGTGTCATCATTGCGGCGGATAAAAATGTCGAGCTCGATCGCTTCGATGGCAAGTCGGTTTACTCCTGTGCGGTGACGCGTGGCATTAATGACGCCGAGGAACTTATCAATATTGCGCTTGCGGGCAATGCGCCTATTCATCATGTGTCCGGCGGCGCCGCGGTACAGGCGGCTGCCGAGGGCGAATCCGAGGGTTTGGGCCGCAGGGTCTATAAGGACCTGATGAACGGCGTTTCGCACATGCTCCCCTTTGTTGTTGGCGGCGGCATCCTCATGGCGCTTTCGTTCTTGCTGGACCAGGCGGGACTGGGTACGAGCGCATACGGCCACAGCACTCCGGTCGCGGCCTTCTTTAACCTTGCGGGCAACCAGGCGTTCAACTTTATGCTCCCCATCCTTGCGGGCTATATTGCCATGTCCATTGCTGACCGTCCGGGCTTGGCCGCGGGCTTTGTGGGTGGCTGGATTGCAAAGCAGGGCTTTACGTTGGGCTATCTCACCACGGCAATGGATGCCGATGCCCAGGCTCAGCTTGTCTCTGCTGGCTTTTTGGGCGCGCTGCTGGTCGGTTTTGCCGCCGGCATTATCGTCAATGCGCTCAAGAAGGCTGCAAGCGTGCTACCCGAGTCGCTCGACGGTATCAAGCCCATGCTCATCTACCCCGTGCTGGGCATTCTCTTTACGAGTCTCTTTATGATGGCCGTTAACCCGATTATGGGCGTTATCAACACCGCCATTAGCGGCGCGCTCAACGGTCTTTCGGGCACGAGCATCGTTCTTTTGGGCATTATCTGCGCCGGCATGCAGGCGACCGACATGGGTGGTCCCATCAACAAGGCCGCATATGTCTTTGGCACCGCGGCCCTTGCCGAGCAAACGCTGCAGGGCAATATGATCATGGCTGCCGTCATGGCGGGCGGTATGGTACCGCCGCTGGTCATCGCGCTCTCCACGACGTTCTTTAAGAACCGCTGGGCCGAGGCCGATCGCAAGGCAGGCCTGGTGAACTACATCATGGGTCTGTCGTTTATCACCGAGGGTGCCATTCCCTTTGCCGCGGCCGATCCGCTTCGCGTGTTGCCCGCCTGCATCCTGGGATCTGCGACCGCCGGCGGTCTGTCGATGCTCTTTGGTTGCGCGAGCCCCGCTCCGCACGGTGGCGCCTGGGTTATCGCGGTCATCACGAACCCGGTGCAGTACCTGTTGGCCCTTGCTATCGGCGCTGTGGTCGGCTGCTTGGTTCTGAGCTTCCTTAAGAAGCCTCTCGACAAGGCTACCGAGTAGCGGGAGCGGAAGGGTCTTGCCAATGGAAAGGCGGCAACGTCCACCAGGGACGTTGCCGCCTTTTGCTGTTTGGGGATTTGTCTCGATCTGTAACAGGAAGAGAGGGATATGGGTTCCAGATGTTACAAGCTGAGATATTTTCCTGGTGGTCCCATAACGTCTCAATCTGTAACAGGAAGGTCAAAATGCGGGCTCCAGATGTTACAGATCGAGATGATTTCTCCGGTGGGATCCGAATATCTCAATCTGTAACATCTTGGGCCGATTTTGCCGAGTTATTGTTACAGATTGAGATTTTTCCTTGAGAGGGATTCGAATGTCTCGATCTGTAACAGATAGGCCGGAAAATGGGTTCTAACTGTTACAGATCGAGACGTTTTGGGACCGCGGCTGAGCCATTGCGGCAAAACCACCACAAAGGTGCCTGTCCCCATTGTGGTGGTTTAGGGTTCCCAGGGGCAGGGGGCTTCGATGTAGATGTGCTCGCCGGTTACGGGATGCGTAAAGGACACGCTGTGGGCGTGGAGCATGAGGCCGCAAGGACGCGGCGTGCCGTACAGGTCGTCGCCAACCAGGGGATGACGCTCGCTCGCCAGATGCACACGGATTTGGTGCTTGCGGCCGGTGAGCAGCTCGACATCGATATACGAGCGCGTGGGCAGGCCACGACGGCTCTTAAGACGCTTGAGCACCTTCACGCGCGTTTGAGACGGCTTGCCGCTGGCGCCGACGCGCATCTTTCGGCTGTCGTGACGGTCGCGGGCGATGGGCTTGTCGATGAGCTTTTCGTTCCAGTCGATCTTGCCCTCGGCGAGCGCCAGGTAGTGCTTTTCGAAAGCGTGGTCGATGACCATCTGGTCAAAGGCGGGCTGCGTCTGCTTGTCGAGCGAAAACAGCACTACGCCGGTGGTGTCGCGGTCCAGGCGGTTGAGCGGCTGCATGTCGGTCGCGGCAAAGCCGTCGCCCATCGCCAATAAAAGGTCGCTGGCGTAGTCGGTAAGTGTGCGCTCGCCGGTGCCGTCACCGTGGACGATCATGCCGGCGGGCTTGTCGATGGCCATGAGCCAGGCGTCGCAGTAGAGGACTTGAGGTTCTTCGTTCACGTGTAAGCCTTTCGGTTAGCTGATTCCCACAAACATGCAGCCCGAGGTGGCGCCGCGCAGGCGGGCGGCGGGCTTGCGGCCGGCTTGAGCCGCCTCGACGGCGCGACGGACGCGAGCGACGGCACGGCCAATCTCATCGGCCTCGAGCAGGGTTCCGTCCACCATGAGACGACGCACACCGGCATCGAGCAGCTGAGGAACCTGCGGCGTGAGGTCGATGGGGTAGGCGTCGTACAGGCGAGAGCGGCCATGGATGTCGGTGCGGACAGGCATGACCTTGCCGTCGATATTCTTGAGCGAGAGCTTACGGGCACGCAGGCGGCAGTTGGCACAATCGTGGATGCAGCCGTTGGCAACCTGCAGAATGCAATGCTCGCTTGTCATAACGCGCGGGCGGCCGAAAACGGTGATGCCCAGGGCTGCGGGCGCGGAGGTGCCAAGCGAGACAATCTCGTCGAGCGTGATTTCGGGCGAGAGCCAAAACGCACCGGCTCCGCGCTCGGCAAGTGCCTCCATGCAGGGCGTGTTGTGCACCGGCAGGCAAGAGCGAATCTCGGCTGTGGCGCCGGCCTGCGCGGCTACGGCGAGCTCGGAGATATTGCCGACGGCGACGGTGGCCCCAGCCTGCATCCACGGGTCGACGCGAGCATGGTCGACGGCGCGGCAGACCTCATCGAGCACGGGAACAATACCCTGCTCAAGCGCATCGGCGGGGGAGAGCCCGGCCGCGTCAAGTGCGTCAGTGGTCATATAGATGCGCGCGGTGCCCTCGGCACGAGCTGCCTCGGCGGCTTCGAGCGTGGTGACGGCGGCGCAGATTTGCGGCTCGTCACGGTAATGCTCGGGCATGGCGCGCGTACATTTGTCGAGCACCGGCAGCTCGAGCGTTTTCGCGCGCTCCTCATACGGTGCCAGAATGGCCTCCTCCAGCGCTTTGCAGGCGGCGGCGCGCACCTTGTGCACAGCGGAGAAGCCCATGCCGCAGCCCTCATCGAGCGCCACATCAAAGCTCGCAGCCTCAAAGGGAGAGGAGCCCATGCGCCCGACGTGCTCTACCAGATCGGATGCCTCGACGGCGCGGGTCTTGGCAGCCTCGACGGTAAAGCCGGTGGCGGTGGCAGTGAGCGCGGGGTCGTCGCAGCAGGTGAGCGTAACGGTAAACGGCTTGCCCAGACGCACCACGACGGACACATCTACGGCGCGGCGGCGCAGCACGTCGCGCTTGAGCGCGGCGCCGGCGGCGTCGATGGCGCGCTGGCTGCGGATGACGCGCACGCGGCAGCCCTCGGGCATGCTGCGGGGCACGCGGCACTCGATGATGTCACCGGCGGCGGCATCATCGGCGGCAATGGTGGTTAGGAACTGGTCAAACTCGTTATCGTGGCGAAGCTCCAGCAGGTCGCCCTTGTCCACGGGCTCAAACAGCTCAATGCGGGCGATGGCGGCGCGGCGACGGCGATCGTCGGGCTTGAGTCCGCGTACATCGCGGTTGGCCAGACGGCTGCCCAGCACCGTGCCCACGATCTGGCCGCGGTTGTTGGAACGCTCATAGCTCATCATCTCGTCGCCCGAGGTGCCGTCCTGATAGGCGTGCGTAAAGTCGCGGTTGAAGCAGCGCTTGAGCTGGCGCTGGCGGGCGGCTTCCTCGTCCTTGGCAACGGCGGCTCCGGATAGCATGTCGTCAATTTCGTGACGATACACATCAACGATGGAGTACACGTAATCGGGCGCCTTCATGCGGCCCTCGAGCTTGAGCGATGCGGCGCCGGCGTCATACAGACGGCGAACAAGCTGCGAAGTGTTGGTGTCGCGCGGGCATAGCGCACGCTCGCGACCGGCAGGGGAGAGCGAGCGGCCGTTCTCGTCGATCAGCTCGTAGGGCAGGCGGCAGGGCTGGGCGCACATGCCGCGGTTGGCCGAGCGGCCCGCCATGGCAAAGCTCGAGAGCAGGCACAGGCCCGAGTAACAAAAGCAGATGGCACCGTGGCTAAAGACCTCGAGGTCCACATCGGGTGCGGCGTCGTGGATGGCGGCGATCTCGTCAATGGAGAGCTCGCGCGAGAGGGTCACGCGGTCGGCGCCCTGCTCACGGCACCAAAGGGTTCCGCGGTCGTCGTGGATGTTCGCCTGGGTTGAGATGTGCGTCTCGATGCCGGGCATCGTGCGCTTGACCTCAAAGAACAGGCCCCAGTCCTGGATGATAAAGGCGTCGGCGCCCAGCGTGGAGCAGCGATGGATGAGTTGCAGCGCATCGCTCATCTCGGACTGCTTGATGACGATGTTGACCGTGACGTAGACGCGCGACCCGGCTAGATGTGCGGCTCGGCAGGCTTGCTCAAAGGCCTCGTCGGTAAAGTTGGTGGCCTTGCGACGAGCGTTGAAGCTGCCCATGCCGCAGTAGATGGCGTCTGCCCCGGCAGCAAGCGCGGCGGCAAAGGGCTCCGGGCCTCCGGCGGGTGCCAAGAGCTCGGGTCTGCGGTTGGTGGTTCTACTGGCGGTTGCGGTCATATCCTGCCTTTCAAAATGCTCAGATATTCAAAAGTATAGTGGTGCTGTTGCGGCGGACGAGCCCTGTGGCCCAAGCAGGACAAAGTCTTCAGCAGCCCTTGCAGCAAAAATGATCCGTTTCCCTCCGTCCCCAGCGGATCAGGTGATCCATAGGTGGCGGAGGAAAACGGATCATTTTGAGCTTCACTGTCCGGTCGTGCCGTTCAGCGGCCGACAGGCACCGTTGGGCGATAAAATATTCTCGCAACGTGATAATAATCTTGCATTGCGCGGAAACCTTGAGTACTATCCCAAATCAAGCGCGGTGTTCAGACCGAATTGTGCCTCCCGGTGTGAACGCCGCGCTCACGCTCTCTATCTGATCGTAAGGAGAAAAACATGAGCAAGACCGTCGTGTCTTCCGATAACGCACCTGCAGCCATCGGCCCGTATTCCCCCGGCATCCAGACCGGCAACATGGTGTTCCTGTCCGGCCAGCTGGGCATCGACCCCGCAACCGGCAAGATGCCCGAGGGCGTCGAGGCCCAGGCTAAGCAGTCCCTTGCTAACGTCGAGGCCCTGCTGACCGCTGCCGGCGCCACCTTTGCCGATGTCGTTAAGACCACGGTCTATCTGGCCGACATTGCCGACTTCGCTGCCGTGAACGAGATCTACGCCTCCAAGTTCGAGGCTCCGTTCCCCGCGCGCAGCGCTTTCCAGGTTGCCGCCCTTCCGGCCGGCGGTCTGGTCGAGATTGAGGCCGTCGCCGCTCTCTAAGGGGTTGGCAACAACTAAACATGACATGCAAAAAGACCCTGCAGTGCGTGTGAACTGCAGGGTCTTTTGTCAAGCGATGCGACAAAAATGATCCGTTTTCCTCCGTCCCCAAGGAGTCAGCGGGTTAGCCTTCCTTGCGGACTTTTTGCAGGTAGCGGTAGACGCTGGGCTCCGAGATGCCCAGCGCGGTGGCGGCGCAGGCTACGGCGCCCTTGAGCATGAACACTCCGTTGCCGTTGAGGTGGCGAATGACTTCCACGCGGTCGCTTTGACCAAGCGACGTCACATCCAGCCCGCGAGCGCTCAGCAGCTCGGAAATACTGCGGTCGATGAGCTCCTGCGTGGACTCCGAAAGGCTTTCGACCTCGATGGGGGAGGGCTCGGTGCGTGCGGGAGCGGCGTCAAAGCAGGCCATAAGCTGCTGGGCCATGGCACTGATGTTGCGCACGGCCGAAAGATCGGTGTTGACGCAGAGCATGCCGACGATCTCGCCGTCCTCGCGAATGAAGTACGTCGCCGACTCCAGCGTCTTGCCACCGGCACCGCGGCCTTCGTAGCCCGTAATGAACGGCAGATCGCGATACTTGGCGTCGTGCATGATCTTGAGTGCCAGATCGGTAGCGGGGCCGCCAATCTTGCGGCCGCTCACGATGCCGTTGCGAATATCGACGATGGCGTGGTCGGGATCCGAGAAATCGTGCAGCACGATTTCGCTGTTTTTGCCGAGTATCTGCTCCAGGAAATCGACCATCGGCAAAAAGCGACGTACGGTCTCGTTCACGGGCAACTCCTTTGGGTGAAATCGGAAATGTTCATAACAAATTTTTCTCATGGTAACACGGTGTCTATTGACTCACATATTCGCAGGTACATTGCGTAATACAGACGAACGGTAGGATTTTGGCGGTAAGCGGTCGACCAAAAGAAAAGTTAGATGTTATTTTGACCAGACACTTTCCTGACCTGCGGAAATACATTATCTCAGCTGAAGAATAGTCTGATAACAAAAAATTATTATTGAGAATGAGAAAAATCTTTAATACGATATGCAACGAAGGCACAACCTCACCCCCGCACTGCGTCACAATAGAGCGTTAGATGCGAAAACAACTACTTCGAGGATTGGTGGTCATATGGCCCAGGAGACGGTTACGAACGGCACTGAAGCCCTGTTCACTCGCGAAGGCATGCCGCCCGTTAAGGAAATGATCCCGTGTGCTCTTCAACACGTGCTGGCATCGTTTGCCGGCATCATTACCCCGGCGGTCATCATGGCCGGCGTCTACGGCTTTAATAGCCAGCAGAGCACCGACATCATTCAGGTTGCGCTCATTCTTTCGGCAATTGACACGGCCCTTCAGGCCTTCGCTCCCTTCCGTCGCATCGGCGGCGGCCTGCCCATCGTCATGGGCGTTTCGTTCGCGTTCCTGCCGGCCCTGCAGGCCATGGGTGCCTCGGGCTTTAGCTTTGGTGCACTGCTGGGCGGCGAGATTGTCGGCGGTGCCGTCGCGGTCCTCTTTGGTCTGGCCTACAGCAAGATTAAGTGGCTGTTCCCGCCCGTCGTGACCGGTACGGTCATCTTCTCCATTGGCGTCTCCCTGTATCCCACGGCCGTCAAGTACATGGCCGGCGGTATGGGTACGCCGCTGTGGGGCACTCCGCAGGCCTGGTGCGTCGCTCTTATCACCTTCGCCGTGGTCTTTGCGCTCGCCAACTTTGGCAAGGGCACGCTCAAGCTGGGATCCGTGTTCTTTGGCATGATCGTTGGTATGATCGTCTCCATCCCCTTTGGCATGATCGACTTCTCCAGCGTCGCCACCGCTCAGGTCTTCGCCCTTCCCAAGCTCATGCCCTACGCGCTCGAGTTTGATCCCGAGGTCTGCATTACCCTCGCCGTCGTGTTCCCCATGGTTGCCATCCAGGTTATCGGTGACGTCTCCGCCGCCTGCCTGGGCTCCATCGACCGTATGCCCACCGAGCGCGAGCTCTCCGGCGCTATCGTGTCCCAGGGCCTCACCTCTATGGTCGGCGGCCTGCTGGGCGGTCTTCCCACCAGCGCCCTTGGCCAGAACGTGGGCATCATCTGCTCCAACAAGGTCGTCAACAAGTGGGTCTTTGTGATCATTGCGGCCGTCTTTGCCATCGCCGGCCTGTTCCCGCAGCTCTCTGCCGTCCTCTCCGCTATCCCGCAGCCCGTCATCGGCGGCGCGACCGTCGGCGTCTTTGGCACCATCACCATGAACGGCGTGCGCATGTTTACCCGCGAGGGCCTCACGCAGCGCACCACCACCATCGTCGGTACCTCTGTCGTCTTTGGCCTGGGTATCTGGATGGCCAGCGGTTGCCTTGCCGGCGAGGGTATGCCCGCCTGGGTGTCCACCGTCATCGGCTCCAATGCCGTAACCCCCACCGCCATCATGGCCATTGTCCTTAACCTGATCCTTCCGCAGACGCCGGTCGTGGCTCAGCACATTGATGCTGCCAAGGACGCTGCCGTGGATCTGGTCTTGCCCGAGAGCAAGAAGTAACCAATTCGGTGCTATTCGTCGGCGGGCGCATCGCCTCGTCCGCCGACGTCATGCGGCACCAAGCCGCACTTCAAAGGGTTTGTCCCTTTGGTGAAGCGTTGACGGGAGAGGGCCCGTTTCCGGTGTAGGCCGGCGCTTCGCACTCCGCCATGTCAGAGGTGTCAAACCCCGCCCCTGATGTTGAAGGGAGCATCCATGCTTCTGGTCGCTAACGGTTCTGTCTTTACCCGCAATGCTCAGACCCCGTTCATTCCAAACGGTGCGGTCGCCATTGACGGAGATACAATCGTCGAAGTGGGCCCCGAGTGCGAGCTCAAGGCCAAGTACCCGGATGCCGAGTACGTCGACGCCCAGGGCAACCTCATCATGCCCGGACTCATCAACTGCCACACCCACATCTACTCGGGTCTGGCCCGCGGCCTTGCCATTAAGGGCTGCAACCCTACCAACTTCCTGGAGAATCTTGAGCAGCAGTGGTGGAAGATCGACGACAACCTGACGCTCGACGGCACCAAGGCCAGCGCCTATGCCACGATTCTTGACTCCATCCGCGATGGCGTCACCACGATCTTCGATCACCATGCGAGCTTCTGCGAGATCCCGGGCAGCCTCTTTACCATTAAGGACGCCGCGCAGGAGCTGGGCATGCGTTCGTGCCTGTGCTACGAGGTCTCCGATCGACGCGGCCAGGAAAAATGTGACCAGGCCATTGCCGAGAACGCCGAGTTTGCCCAGTGGGCCGCCAAGGAGCGTCGCGATAACGACAACCACATGATCGCCGCCATGTTTGGCGGTCACGCCACCTTTACGCTGTCGGACGAGACCATGGACAAGATGGCCGAGGCCAACAACGGCCTGACCGGCTTCCACATCCACGTGTGCGAGGGTATGAACGACGTGTGGGATTCCCGCCTCAACCGCGGCGGCATCAGCCCCGTCGAGCGCCTGCTGCAGCACAACCTGCTGGGTCCCGACACCATGCTGGGCCACTGCATCCACGTGACGCCCGCCGAGATGGATATCGTCAAGGAGTCCGGCACCTGGCTCGTCAACAACCCCGAATCCAATATGGGCAACGCCGTGGGCTGCGCTCCCGTGCTCGAGTTCTTCCGCCGCGGCATCCCCGTGTGCATGGGCACCGACGCCTACACCCACGATATGCTCGAGAGCCTCAAGGTCTTCCTGATCATCCAACGCCACAACGCCGCTATGCCCAACGTGGGCTGGTGCGAGGCCATGACGATGCTGTTCGAGAACAACGCCAAGATGGCGAGCAGGTACTTCGATCGCAAACTCGGCGTGCTCGAGGCCGGCGCTGCCGCCGACGTCATCGTCATGGACTACAAGCCCTTTACGCCGCTGAGCGAGGAGAACATCGACGGCCACATGCTCTTTGGCATGATGGGCAAAAACTGCCGTACCACCATCATCAACGGCCGCGTCCTGTACAAGGATCGCGAGTTCGTTGGCATTGATGAGGACATGATCAACGCGTGGACCATGGCCGAGTCCAAGAAGCTCTGGAGCACGCTCAACGATCGCGCCTACTAATTACAAGTAGATTCACGCGCGTCGGATGTTTCGCCGCATCCGACGCGCGCATAGGCGACCTCCGCGGGGTCGCCGGCGCTGTGCTAGCGCTACACCGTATTTGCGCCCGCCGCGCGGTCTCGCCGGGCGTTACAGAGAGGAGCTCACTATGAGCGACATCATGAGGCCGATCCCGTTTTCGCAGCTGATGAACTGGATCATCGAGGAGCACAAGACTCAGGGCGCCGTCTTTGGCGTGCGCAAGATGGTCACGACCAACCAGGAGGGCGCGCTTCCCATTTTTGACGAGCGCATCGAGACCCCGTTTGGCCCGGCCGCCGGCCCCAACACGCAGCTTGCCCAGAACATCGTGGCATCCTATGTGGCCGGTTCCCGCTTCTTTGAGCTCAAGACCGTTCAGGTTATGGACGGCGAGGAGCTCTCCAAGTGTGTGAACAAGCCCTGCATCGTGGCGCAGGACGAGTGCTACAACTGCGAGTGGTCGACCGAGCTCGAGGTTCCGCAGGCCTTTGCCGAGTACGTGAAGGCATGGTTCGCCTGCCACCTGATCGCTCGCGAGTACGGCCTGGGAAGCCCGGACGGATTTGTCTTCAACATGTCCGTGGGTTATGACCTGGAGGGCATCAAGAGCCCCAAGGTCGATGCCTACATCGAGGGCATGAAGGATGCCAGCGGCTCCG
The DNA here is from genome assembly GCA_036553025.1 of Collinsella sp. Classification (GTDB taxonomy): domain Bacteria; phylum Actinomycetota; class Coriobacteriia; order Coriobacteriales; family Coriobacteriaceae; genus Collinsella. The sequence goes on from JAXKBK010000029.1 coordinate 32,851, forward strand.
ACGTCTGGAACGAGTGCCGCGCATGGGCGCTTGCCAACCTGGACAAGTTTGAGCATGTCGACGCCGCGTTTGTCGAGTCCATCCCGGCACGCGTCTCCAACTCCATCACCGAGTCCACCCTGCACGGCTGCCCGCCGGCGGAGATCGAGCGCATCGCGACCTACCTCATCACCGAGAAGGGCCTCAATACCTACATCAAGTGCAACCCCACGCTGCTGGGCTATGAGTTTGCACGTCAGCGCCTCAACGAGCTGGGCTTTGACTACATCGTCTTCGATGACACGCACTTCCGCGAGGACCTGCAGTGGGCCGACGCCGTGCCCATGTTCGAGCGCCTGATTGCCCTGTGCGCCGAGCGCGGCCTGGAGTTTGGCGTCAAGCTGACCAACACGTTCCCCGTCGACGTGACGAGGAACGAGCTGCCCTCCACCGAGATGTACATGTCCGGTCGTTCGCTGTTCTCGCTGACCATCGAGGCTGCCCGCCGCATTACCGAGCAGTTCGATGGCAAGCTGCGCATCAGCTACTCCGGTGGCGCCACGGTCTACAACATCCGCGCCCTGTATGACGCCGGTATTTGGCCCGTCACCCTGGCGACCGACGTTCTCAAGCCCGGTGGCTACGAGCGCTTTAGCCAGATGGCCGGTGAGTTTACCGACCTGGACGGCAAGCCGTTTGAGGGCATTTCGCTCGAGGCCGTGACTGCGATCCAGACCGACTCGCTCACCAACCCGCTCTACAAGAAGCCACTGCGCCCGCTGCCCGACCGCAAGGTCGCCGGCAAGAGCCCGCTTTCCGACTGCTTTACCACGCCGTGCCGCACGAGCTGCCCCATCCAGCAGGATATTCCCGCCTACCTGGCGGCCGTTGACGAGGGCCGCTACGAGGACGCACTCAACATCATCATCGAGCGCAACGCCCTGCCGTTCATTACCGGCACCATCTGCCCGCATCCCTGCGGCCGTGCCTGCGAGCGTGCGTTCTACGAGCCCGAGGGCGCCCAGATTCGCGCCAGCAAGCTCAAGGCCGCCCGCGAGGCCATGACCGCCGTGCTGCCCAAGCTGCGCGCCCAGGCCATCGCCAACGACGGCGAGCGCAACGTTGCCGTTATCGGCGGCGGCCCGGCCGGCCTGGCGACGGCGTTTTTCCTGACGCGCGCCGGCGTGCCCGTCACCATCTTCGAGGCTCGCGATTCGCTCGGCGGCGTGGTCCGTCACGTGATTCCCGAGTTCCGCATTGCGAGCGACGATATCTCCCACGATGCCGAGCTCTGCCTGGCCTTTGGTGCCAAGGTGCAGCTTAACGCTCGCGTGGATTCCATTGACGAGCTCAAGGCCCAGGGCTTTACCGACGTGGTCGTGGCCACCGGTGCCTGGATGCCCGGCTCTGCGGGCCTGGGCGAGGGTGCCGAGCTCGATGTACTGGAGTTCCTCGAGGCCGCCAAGAAGGGCGAGAAGCTCGAGCTGGGCGAGGACGTCGTGGTCATCGGCGCCGGCAACACCGCCATGGATGCTGCCCGCGTGGCCAAGCGCCTGGCTGGTGTGAAGAACGTGCGCCTGGTGTATCGCCGCACCAAGAAGCAGATGCCCGCCGACGAGGAAGAGCTTGATCTTGCTCTTGCCGACGGCGTTGAGTTCTGCGAGCTGCTGGCGCCCAAGGCACTCAACGGCGCCGTGCTGACCTGCGACGTTATGGAGCTTGGCGAGCCGGATGCAAGCGGCCGTCGCAGCCCCGTTGCCACGGGCGAGACCGTCGAGCTTCCCGCCACCACGGTGATCTGCGCCGTGGGCGAGGGCATCGATGCCAGTCTGTACGATGCCGCGGGCGTCGAGCACGACCGTCGCGGCCGCCTTGCCGCCACCTCCACCGGCGTTGAGGGCGTCTGGGCTGCGGGCGACTGCCGCCGCGGTCCTGCCACCGTGGTTGAGGCTATTGCCGACGCCGCCGAGGTCGCCCGTGCCATCGCCGGCGTGGACTTTAACAAGTACGCCGATTGCAACGAGCAGGCTGGCCGCGAGGACACCTGCTACGAGCGCAAGGGGTCGCTGTGCCGCGACAAGCGCAACTGCACCAAGACCCGCTGCCTGGGCTGCGGCTCGGTGTGCGAGGTCTGCTGCGACGTGTGCCCCAACCGCGCCAACGTAGCCATTAAGGTGCCGGGCCTGGCCAAGCATCAGGTCGTCCATGTCGATGGCATGTGCAACGAGTGCGGCAACTGCGCCGTGTTCTGCCCCTACCAGGAGGGCCGTCCCTACAAGGACAAGCTCACCCTGTTCTGGAGCGAGGAGGACATGGAGAACTCCGAGAACGAGGGCTTCCTGGCCGTGGACGAGGACCACTTTAAAGTCCGCGTCGCCGGCACGGTCCGCACCGTCTCGGTCGATGCCGTCAACACCGGTCTTCCCGAGGCCGTCCGCCTGACCATCAAGGCTGTGCGTGACAACTATTCGTACCTTCTTAAGAAATAGGCGAACCTTTTATGGCCAAATCTATTCAACATAACGTGGCCTACGTTGCCTGCGGAAGCGGCTGTGCTTCCGCAGGCGGCGACGCCCGCTGCAGCGAAGGCTGCATTGGCTGTGGCGCCTGCGTCACGGCTTGCCCCCACGGTGCCATCTCACTGGTCGACGGCGTTGCCCGCGTGGACCGCTCCAAGTGCACGGGCTGCGGCCTGTGCGGCATGGCGTGCCCGCAGCGCGTGATTGCCTTCGTTCCCGGCTACCAGAACATCCTGGTGCGCTGTAACAACACCGACAAGGGCGCCATTGCGCGCAAGATCTGCGACACGAGCTGCATCGGTTGCGGCATGTGCGCCAAAAAGTGCCCTGCCGGCGCTATTCGCATCGAGGACAACTGCGCCCATATCGACGGCGCGGACTGCCTGTCGTGCGGCATGTGCGCGGTTGTGTGCCCGCATGGCGCCATTCACGACCGCACCGGCATTGCCGCCGGCGTGTAGAAGGGAATCACCATGGCACAGGAATTCACTTTTACCGTTAACGGCGTGGAGCGCACGACGACTCAGAACAAACCGCTGCTGCGCTACCTGCGCGACGACCTGCATATTCACTCCGCCAAGGACGGCTGCTCCGAGGGCGCGTGCGGTACCTGCACCATCCATGTGGACGGTGCGGCCGTCAAGGCCTGCGTACTGACCACCGCCCTTGCCGCCGGCCGCAACATCGTGACCGTCGAGGGCCTGCCCGAGGACGTGCGCGAGGCCTTTGTGTACGCCTTTGGCGCCGTGGGTGCCGTGCAGTGCGGTTTTTGCATCCCCGGCATGGTCATGGCGGGTGCAGCGCTGATCGCCGAGGACCCCGAGCCCACCGAGGAGCAGATCAAGTACGCCATCCGCGGTAACGTCTGCCGCTGCACCGGCTACAAGAAGATCATCGAGGGCATTTCGCTGGCAGCTGCGGTGCTCCGCGGCGAAAAGCAGATCGACGAGGACCTGGAGCGCGGCGACGACTACGGCGTGGGCAAGCGCGCCTTCCGTATCGACGTGCGCAAGAAGGTGCTCGGCGAGGGCAAGTATCCCGATGACATCGACGAGCTCGATCAGCCGGGTCTGACCTACGCCAGCGCCGTGCGCTCCAAGTATCCGCGCGCCCGCGTGCTCTCCATCGACACCTCCAAGGCCGAGGCCCTGCCCGGTGTGGTGGGCATCCTGCGCGCCGAGGACGTGCCGGTCAACCAGGTCGGCCACCTTATCCAGGACTGGGACGTCATGATCGCTCAGGGCGATATCACCCGCTGCGTGGGCGATGCCATCGCGCTGGTGGTTGCCGAGGACGAGGCGACGCTCGAGAAGGCCAAGAAGCTCGTAAAGATCGATTACGAGCCGCTGGAGCCCGTGCGTAACATTGTCGAGGCCAGGGCTGCCGACGCCCCGCGCCTGCACGACAGCTTCTTTGCCTTTGGCAACACGGTGGAGCTCAAGGACAACGTGTGCCAGAGCCGCCATGTGACGCGCGGAGACGCCGCCAAGGCGCTGGCAGAGAGCGCGTTCACCGTGACGCAGCGCTTTACCACGCCCTTTACCGAGCATGCCTTCTTGGAGCCCGAGTGTGCCGTTGCCTTCCCGTACAAGAACGGCGTCAAGGTGCAGTCGACCGACCAGGGTGCCTACGACACGCGCAAAGAGTGTGCCCACATGTTTGGCTGGGACAACGAGCCCGAGCGCGTGGTCGTCGAGACCATGCTTGTGGGTGGCGGCTTTGGCGGCAAGGAGGATGTGTCCATCCAGCACCTGGCCGCGCTCGCCGCATATAAGTTCCAGCGTCCTGTGAAGTGCAAGCTCACGCGCGCCGAGTCGCTCGCGTTCCATCCCAAGCGCCATGCCATGGACGGTACCTTTACGCTGGGTTGCGACGCCGAGGGCAACTTTACCGGCCTGGACTGCGAGATCAACTTTGACACCGGCGCCTACGCGTCGCTGTGCGGTCCGGTGCTCGAGCGCGCCTGCACGCATGCCGTCGGCCCCTACAAGTACCAGAACACCGACATTCGCGGCTTTGGCTACTACACCAACAATCCGCCCGCCGGTGCGTACCGTGGCTTTGGCGTCTGCCAGTCCGAGTTTGCGCTCGAGAGCTTGATTGACCTGCTGGCAGAGAAGGTCGGCCTGGATCCGTGGGAGATTCGCTACCGCAACGCCATCGAGCCGGGCGAGGTTTTGCCCAACGGCCAGATCGCCGATTGCTCCACGGCGCTGAAGGAGACATTGCTCGAGGTCAAGGATGCCTACTATGCGCATCCCGGACACGCCGGTATCGCCTGCGCCATGAAGAACGCCGGCGTGGGTGTGGGCCTGCCCGATGCCGGCCGCTGCAAGATTCGCGTCGAGGATGGTCGCGCCGTGGTCTATGCCGCCACGTCCGACATCGGCCAGGGCTGCAACACCGTCTTTTTGCAGGACGTTGCCGAGGCCTGCGGTCTGCCGCTGAGCTGCATTGCCAATGGCGAGTGCTCCACCGAGAACGCTCCCGACTCCGGCACCACGTCTGGCTCGCGACAGACGGTCGTGACCGGCGAGGCCGTGCGCGGTGCCGCCTTCCTGCTGCGCGATGCCATGCTTGACATCGAGGCCGGCAAGCCTGCACCCGATGTTCCTGTGAGCGCGCATGGTGACGGCGTCAAGATCGAGTACGACGACGGTCGAGCCTATCAGTTGCGCACGCAGGAGCTCGTCGCCGGCCAGGGCATGCATCCTCGGGATCCCGCGGCCGCCATCAAGGCGCTCGAGGGATGCGAGTTTGGCTACGTGTACCTGGAGCCGACTGACAAGCTGGGCGCTGACGTTCCCAACCCCAAGAGCCACATCTGCTACGGTTTTGCCACACATGTGGTCATTCTGGATGATGACGGTCGCGTGAGCGAGGTCTATGCCGCGCACGATTCCGGCAAGGTGGTCAACCCCATCTCCATCCAGGGTCAGATCGAAGGCGGCGTGCTCATGGGTATGGGCTATGCGCTTACCGAGGACTGGCCGCTCAAGGACTGCGTGCCCCAGGCAAGGTACGGCACGCTCGGGCTGTTCCGTGCGCCCGAGATTCCGGATATCCACGCCATCTACGTGGAGAAGGACGAACTGCTGCCCGTGGCATACGGCGGCAAGGGCATCGGCGAGATTGCAACGATCCCCACGGCGCCCGCCGTGCAGAACGCCTATCGCGCATTCGACGGCAAGCTGCGTCCGGATCTGCCCATGGTGGATACCCCGTACAGCCGCGCCCGTCACCGCGGCTAGGGTAGGGCGCGGACAGCCATTACTGACGAGCTGTTCGCGCTCAACACCAACTGCATATGCTGCGCTTTTGGCCCCAGCTCCATCGCGAGCCGGGGCCTTTTGTTTGGAGCGGAAGCAGCATTCCGGAATTGGCGCTCAGAATGGGACGCGCTTTCCGGTTGGAGCTTCAAACGGAAAGCGCATCCCGGAATCCGCGCCTGGAATGGGACACACGATTGTCCGTGCCCGCATCCCACCATATTCGGGATGCGGGTTTCTGCGCTTTTGTGCATCAGGTAAGCAGCTGCTTTTGGCGGCTCTCCCGGGCTGCGCATCACTTGGGATGTCGATGCGACCGACCAGAGAATCGGCGCATTGGTCGATCGCATTACAAAAGACAGGTTTATTGAGATTGGTGAACTGACGGCCATGGCGCATACCATTGTGGTTGCCTAGCTTGAAAGCTGAGATGGAAAGTGCTTTCGGACAGGAGGGCAATATCAAGCCCCACGTTCCCTGTGGGAAGTGGGGCTTTCAAGGGCTGCTGGTTAATAGTTATTAGAGGTGGCCGTTCAGCCAATCGGGCATATTGGGATCGTCAATGCTCCACGAATCTTCTTCATGCTCGCTTTCTTCCCAGTTGCTTTCGTCCCCATCGAAGAACTTGCGCCTATTGCACTTGTATTTGACAACCGTGTCGCCCTCACGGCGGTATTCATACCAGTAGTAGTTTTGCTTTCCGTATCCGTTCCATTCTTGAGTTCTGTATATGACCATGGTATCTCCTTTTCGTTTGCGTACGCGGGGCGCACGGTGTATCGGATTTGACTACTGGGCTATGACTTGCGCAATGCGAGTTTTTTGACGTTAATGCTCGCAAGTTCGTCGGAAGTAAAAACAAACGGGACAACCGCTTCATCCCATTCGATATTTGAGAAGGTATAACCGGCGCGCGTTACTTTGACTGTTTCTTTCCCAAAGAGTTTGCCGACTTCTGTGAGCTTGTAACCCCAGGGCTCTTTTGTCATCATTCCGCTGGAGACGAGACGCTTGTTAACTGCCTGATTCGAAAGAAGCAAGTCATGTCCGAGTCCCGTTGCGGTCTTCTTGACTCCGGTAAGGTTGACCACTGGCAAGGAGGTCTTTTCCGCCGCCTTAGCAATCGTGGCAACACCTTTGTCTGCGTCGTTGCAAATAGTTTTGAATTTAGGCGTATGGCCCGTTTTCGCGGCAATCGTAATGCTAACGATTGAACTGATTGCCACAAATACACCGATGCCAATCTGGACTTTGTGCTGCTCGAGCCACACGAGGCCTTTGTTCTTTGCGGGCAGATCAGTGTTTTCCGGCTCCAATTTCTGTACACCTCATTTCTTGATTGATTTTGCAAGTTGATATGCAAGAGAGCCCAATGCCGGAATCAATGCTGATGAAGCGGGGATTAGGGCGGCGGTGAGAGCGGTTGCTCCAACTATGGCGCTCTGCTTAGTAGCTGCCTCTTGTTGTGTCCCCTTCTCATCCCCTTCTTTAAGGGCATTTTGCATCTTCTCTAGTTTGGGTGCTACTGGTTGGTCAACGAATAGCTGAATTATTTTGGCCAGATCCTCGTTTCCGCTGACGGCGATTTCGTTGTTGAATACCGCCCTGATGGCGAGATAGTGCATCTTCGTCATCTGCGTTTTACCCGTCTCAAGGCTGCTGACGGTTTGCTTTGTTATGCCTAGTTCGTTCGCAAGCCGTTCGCCACTCCAGCCCGCCGCCTTGCGAATGGTTGACAGGTGAGCTTGGAGCCTGCTGACTAGTTCATCATCCGTTGAAGTCATTTCTGCCTCACATATAGTAAAGAATCCTTATTACTGTCAGATATTATATACCCAGTCAGAAATTTATCAATTACTAAGTGAGTCTTAGTTTATTCGGCTGGCTCCTGAATCTCCTCAGTTTTAAACTGAATTGAAAACGATACCGACGCCGGCGTCTTGTTCTCATGTTTTAAAGGTATGGGCAGGTATTGTTCGACAGACGATGGCCTCGATGCCGATTTCATGCATCCCCTCAGGGGTCATCCGTCCAGGAACCTGTTTTCCATCGTTGCGTGGTCAGCGAGACGCGCAAGGAGCACATCGACCGTATGGGCGGCTGTTATTTCTGCACAGTTGAGAGGGCATTTTGGAAGACGTGTCCATGGCGATCTTGGGAGACGCTAACCGCTTGGATTATAGTGGACGGTCAGTCTTAGAGGCCTATGGGTGGGAGATGTTGTTTCACTTACCAACGACCGGCCGGGGTCTGGCTTAACCAACGTGGAACGTGATTACACCATCTGGTAGCAAGTCGAGTTGCAGATGAGTGCGCCTGATCGTGTGGAATAAGGCTTCAGGAGCGCTCCGCCTGTTTACACCCCCGCGATCCCACGTGCAGCGCTCAGCAGCTCGTACTCCCTCTGGCTCCACTGGCGCAGCTCGGCAGTCTCGACGGCGTCGCGGCGCAGGTCCAGAAATACCTCGGCGCCCTCGCAGAAGCACTCACGGACAAAGGCACCGGATCCGTCCGCAACGCACGTGCCGTCTGCAAACAGCTTCCAACTCGACGGCTCGCGCGAGTCGTCTCCGAGCAGTTTGATCTGCAACACATGCGGATTACCGCCGGCGCAGAGCTCTTCCTCGAGCTTCTTCACCGTAAAGCGCATCTGGTGGGAGAGGCCGCTCTTGACCATGGCCGAGGCATAGCCGTTCGGCTCGTCTAGAAGATGCATTCGTTTTGGTTTGGCTGCCAGGTTGTGGAAGTTGCGCTCGCTGCGCACAGAGAAATTGTCCATACGGACTCCTTTCATCGATGTTGGCAGGGCCACCGTGCCTCTTGGCCGGTTGGCGTCGGGATCGTGGAGCCAACTCTCTACCCCGACTCTGGATAAAACGCGCCCGCTCCTTGCGGGCACGATGGAGTCTATCAGTGTGCGCGGACACAAATCAAGCGCCGCCTGCGAAATGATGTGCAGACGGCGCTTGATTTCGCCGGCTGCTGTTAGGCTTAAATCCGAAAAAGTGTCGAAATATCCCGTGTAAAAGTACGGAAAAGTGTCGTAATACACACTTCAAAATCTCGAAAAAGTGTCGAAATGAGCACCTAGCAACCACGGAAAAGTGTATCCTAGTGCTAAAACAGCACGTAATAAGGGGTACGCTTATGCTACAGAGAAAAGCGAAAGCACAGTTTGAATCTTGGCTTGCCTCGTCGCCCAACAAGGCTCTTTTGGTCAAGGGCGCCCGACAGGTAGGAAAGTCATATTTGGTCAACGTCTTTGCAAGCGAATCGTTCGAAAATGTCGTGACGTTCGACCTTATCGCCGACGCGTCCGTGCGCGATTCGTTTTTGGCGGCAAAAAGCGCGGATGACCTGCTTATGCGCATGTCTATTGCTGCAACGCAGCCGATGGTTGCGAACAAGACCGTTGTGGTTATCGACGAGGTGCAGCGATGCCCCAACGTAGTGACGTTTATCAAATACCTGGTCCAGCGCGGCGACTTTCGATACATCCTTACCGGATCGCTCCTTGGCGTTGAGCTCGAGGGCATCGATTCCCTGCCGGTGGGGTATGTCGAGCAGGTCCAGATGTACCCGCTCGACTTTGAGGAGTTCTGCTGGGCAAGCGGCGTTGCTGCCGGAGCGTTTGACATGCTCAGGGGTTGTCTAAAGGACGAAAAGGAGCTCCCCGGCTATCTGTATGACCGCTTGCTCAATCTGTTCCATCAGTATGTGGTGGTGGGGGGCATGCCCGACGCGGTCAATTCCTTCTTGGCGACGCGCAATGTCGACGAGGTTCGAAACATCCATCGCGATCTTCACGCCCTGTATCGCGATGACATCGCAAAGTACGCTCCGCCTGAGCTACGCTTGGTTATTCGCGATATCTATGATCTGATTCCCAGCGAGGCCGGCTCCAAAAACAAGCGATTCAAACTGTCATCGATTAACGGTGTCAAACGTTTTTCGCAGGTGACAGATCATTTTCTCTGGCTATCGGAGGCGGGTGTCGCGCTTCCCGTCTATAACGTAACGGCGCCCGTGGCACCCCTTTTATTGGGGGAGCAACGAAATCTGTTCAAGCTGTTTTATTTGGACACCGGAATGCTCATGTCGTCGTATTCCAAAAGGGTCGCCCAAGGCGTTTTTGATGGGGAGGCGGAAGACGCCTTTGGCATGAACATGGGGGCGGCGTTTGAGGGCTTCGTTGCCCAAGAGCTCAAAGCCCACGGATTCAGATTGCGCTACTTTACGTCTAAAAAAGTCGGCGAGCTCGATTTTGTGGAGGAGACGCTCGATGGGGAGGTCCTTGCCATCGAGGTCAAGTCGGGCAAGAGCTTTAAGTCCCATGCGGCGCTCGACAACGCGCTCGCGACGAAGGGCTACGGAATCGATCGCGCCCTGGTACTTGCGGAATGTAATCTTCACCGCGATGGTGACGTGCTGTATCTGCCCATCTTTATGGCAGGGCTTTTGGAGCCGTAACATGCCGCCGGCTCTTCCGGCCCTCCCTTAACCCTCGCTACTCGTCTCCGTCGTTGGGGTCGCCTTTGAGGGTGTTGATGTCCAGGTGCTGGTTGTCGTCCTCTTTTTGCTGCGTTGCCGATTCGGACGCGGTGGGGCCGCGGAATAGCTGGAATCCCTCAAACGCGATCACGCCGAGCAGGGCGATGATGATGGCGATAAAGACAACCTTTGCCGCCTGCGAAAACTCCGAAAAGCGCGGCGGTTCTTCTTCGGTGTGGTAATCGGCAGCGCGCCTATCGTCGGTGCCGTGGGTATACGACGATGCCGAGGCTGCCTTTACGCTCGCTTGGTTGTAATCGGGAGCGGGCGTGGCGGCAAACGGGTCGCGAGAATAGTCGCTCGACGTTTGACCGTAATCCTCGGTTTCGATGCGGCTGGCGCGAGGCTGTTTCCTCGGGCGGTTGGCGTATGCTGCGGTGTTGTCGTGAGCGGAGTCGTGTTCCTCGGCAGCCGCAAACAGGGGGTTTACCGGAATGTCGAGCGCCGGCATGCCGCCCGAGGTCTCGTCCAGATCTGCCGTCGCCCAGGAATCAAAGGCAAACTGGCGGTTGGAAAGATCATCCAGATCCATGACGGGCGGCTCGAGCTCGGGCTCGGGAGCCGTGTATGCCGACCGCTGCGGGGCAGCGTAGCGAATCGTGCTGTCTGCCGTGGGGCGCTGTGCCGCTGCAGCGAGAAACGCCGCCGTCTCGGACGGATCGCTAGCAGGACGGGGTGCGGGGGCGGCTTTACGCGTCGTCTGTATGATGGGACGGGTGGCAAAGTCGTCCGCGGGCACAGATGCCGGCGCGGGCGTGGCGGAAGGTGCGTGCTTTGCACTTGTTGGGCGAACCCCGCCGCCCATGAGCTTCTCGGCGGTCCAGGGGCGGTCGCTCATCACGTCGTCGAGGCTCAGCGCAAAAAGGCCCTCTTCGCCCTCGTCAAACGCGTGTTTCGCATGCCTGGCGCCAGAAGCGGTGCCTCCGCGGCCGTTGCGTGATGCGTTGCTCGACCCCATCTTGTCCCATCCTTTCGAAATGCTCACATTCATCGATTATATGGAACTTGCCATGCGGCCGACTCTCGGATTCGCGCATTCCAGAACTCGCGCCCAAAAGGGGAGGGATGCGGGCGCGCTGACTATTTGTCGTCGGCCTCTGCCTTGGCCTCGTTGAGGTAGCTGTAGAAGCTGTACTTGGAGATGCCAAAGAACTCGCAGGCGCGTTCGCTTGACTTGGAAATGAGGAAGGCGCCGCGACGGTCGAGGTAGCCAATGGCGCGGATGCGCTCGTCTTTGGTCATGAGCGCCGCGGGCTTGCCCACAAACTGTTCGCACTCGCGCAGCAGGTCTTCGAGCAGGTCGCCGATGTTTTTGGTAATGGGCTCGGGCTCGGTGTATCCCTTGTCGCCCGTGCCGGTGAGCGCGTCGAGCGAACGCTCAAACGCCTTCATGAGCGTGATGTCAAAGTTGATGCCCATAATGCCAACGGGGTTGCCGGCGTCGTCGCGAATGAAGATGGTCGACGATTTGAGCAGCTTGCCATCGGCGGTCTTGGTGAGGTACGGCGCGCGGTCGTGGACCTCGGCGGCATCTTCGTGCATGGACTCGAGCACAATATGGCTGGGGCCGTCGCCCAGTTTGCGTCCGCTGATGTGGCCGTTTTCAATCACCACGATAGAGTGGTCCATGTCCTCGGTCTCCAGATCGTGGACGACGATTTCGCAGTTGGGGCCAAACTGTAGCGCCAGGCTGCGCGCAAGACGCTTGTAAAACTCAATCTGTGCGGGGGTCATAGGTGCCTTCCTAAAAATTAGTTTGGGCTCACTGTGCCATAAACCACACCTGTTCGCAAATAACGAAAGCATCGCTGCGTTATGCGACCGTTCGGCGGCGAAAAGGTACCGATTACGGCAACAAACAATTTGTTAGGTTTTCCATTCAAAAAGTGTGATAGAACAGTGCTAACAAACTTTTTGTTTGGCATCCACATAAAAGTTCAGCCGCATGAATGGGAATGGGCTGAAACGCGTATGCGGGGGCCGGCAAGAGAGAACTTAAGGAGTTTACCGTATGGCCGATAAGATCCAGTGGGCGGGCAACACGATGCCCAAGAGCGATGACAAGCACTTGGGAATCATGAGCCTCGACCACGTGAAGAAGGCCCGCGCCTTCCACCAGTCGTTCCCCCAGTACACCGTCACTCCGCTTGCCCGCCTGGACGGCCAGGCCGCACGCCTGGGCCTGTCCAACCTGTGCGTTAAGGACGAGAGCTATCGCTTTGGCCTCAATGCCTTTAAGGTTCTGGGCGGTTCGTTTGCCATGGCCAACTACATTGCCGACGAGACCGGCAAGGACGTTGCCGAGTGCACCTTCGATTACCTGACCTCCGATCAGCTTGCCAAGGACTTTGGCCAGGCTACCTTCTTTACCGCCACCGACGGCAACCATGGCCGCGGCGTGGCATGGGCTGCCAACAAGCTGGGCCAGAAGGCCGTCGTGCACATGCCCAAAGGTTCCACCAAGCCCCGCTTCGATAACATCGCCGCCGAGGGCGCCACGGTGACCATCGAAGAGGTCAACTACGACGAGTGCGTGCGCATGGCCGCCGCCGAGGCCGATGCCTGCGAGCGCGGCGTCATCGTTCAGGACACCGCCTGGGAGGGCTACGAGAAGATTCCGTCCTGGATCATGGAGGGCTACGGCACCATGGCTTCCGAGGCTGCCGAGCAGCTGCGCGAGATGGCCATCAACCGCCCGACGCACGTCTTTGTTCAGGCCGGTGTAGGCTCGCTGGCCGGCGCCGTGGTGGGCTACTTCACCAACCTGTATCCCGATAACCCGCCCACCTTCGTCGTGGTCGAGTGCGCTCCTGCCGCCTGCCTGTACAAGGGCGCTGCCGCCGGCGACGGCGATCCGCGCATCGTGGACGGCGACATGCCCTCCATCATGGCCGGCCTGTGCTGCGGCGAGCCCAACATTCTGGGCTGGGATATCCTGCGCAACCACACCACCGCCTTCGTGTCTTGCCCCGACTGGGTCACCGCTCGCGGCATGCGCACCCTGGGCGCTCCCGAGAAGGGCGACCCGCGCGTCATCTCCGGCGAGTCCGGCGCGGTGACCACCGGCCTGGTCGAGACCCTCATGCTCGATCCCGAGTACGCTGAGCTCAAGGAGCTCATCGGCCTGGACAAGACGAGCTCCGTGCTCTGCTTCTCCACCGAGGGCGACACCGATCCGGATCAGTACCGTCGCATCGTCTGGGAGGGCGAGTATCCCACCTGCTAGCAGGATGACCTGTCCGGAGGCAGCCGGAGGACTTTACTCCCTGCTCGGACAGTCCTGCTCGCACGGAGAGCACATTAAGTGCTCTCCGGCTCGTGCGGAACTCGCGACGGAGCAAAGTCCTCCGTCCGCCTCCTATGGTTACTTGCTTGTGGGGTACTCGACCTCACGCTGCTTGGCACAAGTGATCTATCTGAAATATCTACCTGTAGGTAAACCCTTGTAGAAAGGTTGACTGTTATGACTAAAGAACTCGATTTTGATGCCATTAAGGCTGCCGCTGAGTCTCATCGTGCTGATATGACTCGCTTTCTGCGCGCTATGATCTCTCACCCCTCTGAGTCCTGCGAGGAGGGTGAGGTTGTTGCCTGCATCAAGGCCGAGATGGAGAGCCTTGGCTATGACGAGGTCAAGGTCGACGGCCTGGGCAACGTCATGGGCTTTATGGGCGAGGGCGACAAGATCATCGCCATCGACTCTCACATCGACACCGTCGGCATCGGCAACATCGAGAACTGGGATGCCGATCCCTATGAGGGCTACGAGACCGACGAGATCATTTACGGCCGCGGCGGCTCCGACCAGGAGGGCGGCATGGCTTCTGCTACCTATGCTGCCAAGATGATGAAGGACATGGGCCTCATCCCCGAGGGCTACAAGATCATGGTCGTCGGCACCGTCCAGGAAGAGGACTGCGACGGCATGTGCTGGCAGTACATCTACAACAAGGACGGCATTAAGCCCGAGTTCGTCATTTCCACCGAGCCCACCGACGGCGGCATCTATCGCGGCCACCGCGGCCGCATGGAGATCCGCGTCGACGTTCACGGCACCTCCTGCCACGGCTCCGCTCCCGACCGCGGCGACAACGCCATCTACAAGATGGCCGACATCATCGCCGACGTCCGCGCCCTCAACAACAACGGCTGCGACGAGTCGACCGACATCAAGGGCCTCGTCAAGATGCTCGACCCCAAGTACAACCCCGAGCACTTCGAGGACGCCCGCTTCCTGGGCCGCGGCACCTGCACCGTCAGCCAGATCTTCTACACCAGCCCCAGCCGCTGCGCTGTCGCTGACTCCTGCGCCATCTCCATCGACCGCCGCATGACCGCCGGTGAGACCTGGGAGTCCTGCCTGGACGAGATCCGCAACCTGCCGGCCGCCAAGAAGTACGGCGACGACGTGAAGGTCTCCATGTACATGTACGACCGTCCGTCCTGGACCGGCGAGGTCTACGAGACCGAGGCTTACTTCCCCACGTGGATCAACAAGGAGACCGCTCCGCACGTCAAGGCCCTCGTCGACGCCCACAAGGCCATGTTCGGTGACGAGCGCATCGGCTGCGAGCCCAGCATGGACAAGCGCACCGGTCGTCCGCTGTGCGACAAGTGGACCTTCTCCACGAACTGCGTTTCCATCCAGGGCCGCTATGGCATCCCCTGCGTCGGCTTTGGCCCGGGTGCCGAGTCTCAGGCTCACGCTCCCAACGAGGTCACCTACAAGGACGACCTGGTCACCACTGCCGCCATGTATGTGGCTGCCCTGAACCTCTACGATCCGAGCCAGGCCGATGGCGACGCCACCGTGTTCCGCGCCGGTCTGACCAACAACAAGATTGACTAGTCCCATTCCTCGTTCTTGTTGAGCCGGGGACAGTTTATGCCCCCGGCACCTCCTGTTGACTTGGGGCCCGCGGTCGTTATCTCCCATGCTTCCTCAACGGTAGCGGGTCCTCGTCATAGCGCTCTGCATGTTCTAGCCACACGCGCATGCCGGAGCACATCTACTCATTGCGATCGTTTCATCTTTGGAAAGGATATTTACATGGACGCTAAGTTTACCGAGCTCGTCGAGCAGCTGAACGGCCTCGATTTTAAGGGTATGTACGGCAGCGACTTCCTGCACACCTGGGATAAGACCACCGATGAGCTCAAGGCTCTCTACATCGTCGCCGACGCCCTGCGCGAGCTGCGCGAGAACAACGTTTCGTCCAAGATTTTCGACTCGGGTCTGGCCGTCTCCCTGTTCCGTGACAACTCCACCCGTACGCGTTTCTCCTTCTCTAAGGCCGCCAACCTGCTCGGCCTTGAGCTGCAGGACCTGGACGAGAAGAAGTCCCAGATCGCTCACGGCGAGACCGTCCGCGAGACCGCTACCATGATCTCCTTCATGGCCGACGTCATCGGCATCCGCGACGACATGTACATCGGCAAGGGCGACGCCTACATGGCCGAGGTCTCCGAGTCCGTCCAGCAGGCTTACGAGGACGGCGTTCTGGATCACCGTCCCACGCTCATCTCCCTGCAGTCCGACTCCGATCACCCCACGCAGTCCTCTGCCGACATGCTCTACCTCATCAACGAGTTTGGCGGTCTCGAGAACCTCAAGGGTAAGAAGGTTGCCGTCACCTGGGCCTATTCGCCCTCTTACGGCAAGCCGCTGTCCTGCCCGCAGTCGCTGATCAGCCTGCTGCCCCGCTTTGGCATGGACGTCACCCTGGCCCACCCCGAGGGCTACGACCTCATGCCCGAGGTCGTCGAGCGCGCTAAGGGCTACGCCGCCGAGTCCGGCACCACCTTTAAGCAGGTCAACACCATGGCCGAGGCCTTCGAGGGCGCCGACATCGTGATCCCCAAGAGCTGGGCTCCGTTTGCCGCCATGGAGAAGCGTACCAACCTGTACGCCGAGGGCGACGACGCCGGCATCGCTGCGCTCGAGAAGGAGCTGCTTGCCCAGAACGCTACGCATCAGGATTGGTGCTCCACGACCGAGCTCATGGAGAAGACCGCCAACGGCCAGGACACCATCTTTATGCATCCGCTGCCCGCCGACATCTCCGGTGTCTCCTGCGAGCACGGCGAGGTCAACGCCGACGTCTTCGACATGCACCGTGTGGGCATGTACAAGGAGGCCAGCTACAAGCCGTACGCCATCGCAGCCATGATGTTCCTGCAGAAGGTTGCCGATCCCGCCGCTACCCTCAAGGCCCTCGACGAGCGCAACACCGCCCGTTGGTTCCAGGCCTAAAGCTGGGCTGAGAAATGGCTAAGCGTATTGTTGTCGCCCTGGGCGGAAACGCCCTCGGCGCCAACCTTCCTGAGCAGATGGAGGCCGTCAAGACGACTTCCAAGGCTATCGTCGACCTGATCGAGGAGGGCAACGAGGTCGTCGTCGTGCACGGCAACGGTCCCCAGGTGGGTATGATCGCCAACGCGATGGCAGAGCTCACGCGCTCTAACCCTCAGAAGTACATCCCCTGCCCGCTGTCCGTTTGCGGCGCCATGAGCCAGGGCTACATTGGCTATGACCTGCAAAATGCGCTGCGCGAGGAAATGCTCGACCGCAATATCGACAAGGGTGTCGCCACCGTGCTCACCCAGGTCGAGGTTGCGGCGGACGATCCGGCCTTTGCCGACCCGGTCAAGCCGATCGGTCCGTGGATGAGCGAGACCGAGGCCAAGGAGCTGGAGGCCGACCGCGGCTACCAGTTCATCCACGACGAGAAGCAGGGCTTCCGTCGCGTGGTTGCCTCGCCCAAGCCCGTGAACATCGTCGAGCTCGACACCATTAAGTCGCTCGTCGAGTCCAGCCATGTGGTGATCTCCTGCGGCGGTGGTGGCATTCCCGTCACCAAGGCCCAGGGCAACCACCTTAAGGGCGCTGCCGCCGTCATCGATAAGGACTTTGCGGCCGAGAAGCTCGCCGAGCAGCTCGACGCCGATGCCCTGATTATCCTGACGGCCGTGGAGAAGGTTGCCATTGGCTTTGGTACCGACCACGAGCAGTGGCTCGACACGCTGACCGCGGCTGACGTAAAGCGTCTGTCCGAGGCCAACGAGTTCGGCCGCGGCTCCATGCTGCCCAAGGTTCAGGCCGCCTCGACGTTTGCCGAGAGCAAGCCGGGCCGCACGGCGCTCATCACGCTGCTCGAGAAGGCGCGTGACGGTCTTGCCGGCAAGACCGGTACCACGTTTACCGGCGACGCTGAGTAGGCATATCTGCACCATTGAGGAGGGTGCCCTGCGCCGCGGGGTGCCCTCCTTTGTGCTATGGAGAGCCAAGGGGCGGTCGCTGGAAAAACGAGCACATGCCTGTTCCGACGGAGTGTGAGCTTGGTATGGTGGGTATAGCAACTATGGTGTCCAAGGCAGCCAGGGGAGGTTTGCGGAGATGAAACTCGGTTGCGTCATTATGGCTTCGGGCGAGGGCAAGCGGTTTGGCTCCAACAAGATGCTTGCCGATATCTATGGCGAGCCGCTGATTGCCCGGACTATCGATTCGGTTCCCCGGGACTTTGACGTTGTGGTTTCGACGCGTTGGCCCGAGGTCGCCCAGATTTGCGAGGACAAGCATTGCCCGTGCGTGCTGCACGATGGCGAGCTGCGCAGCGAAAGCGTCCGTGCGGGCCTTTCGTGGGGAATCGAACGCAACTGGAAAGGTTGCCTCTTTTTGCCGGGCGACCAGCCGCTTGTGAGCGCGGATTCTTTTGAGGCCATGGTTCGCGCGTTTGACGAGCGTGGCCGCAAGCACCCGGTGCGTCTTGCGTGCAACGGTGAGCCTTCGAGTCCGGTGCTCTTTCCGGCGGAACTGTTCGATGCACTTATGTGTCTTGAGGGCAAGGACGGCGGCGGTTCGATCCTCAAAGGTCGCGTCGACGTTGCGCTGGTCGAGGCGCGTGCGTACGAGTTGTGGGATGTCGATACCGCCAAGGGACAGCGGCGCATAACGGAGCATATCGCCGCCTGCTCGTATTTTGATCACGTGGCAAACTGCATCAATCAATAAGGAGCAATTATGATCATCATCAAAAACGGCGCGCTCGTGACGCCCCAGGGGCTTCGCCGCGCCGATCTTGCCATGGATGGCGATAAGATCGTGCGGATCGCCGCGGCGATTGAGCCGGCCGAGGGCGATACCGTCCAGGACGCCACCGACTGTTGGGTGTTCCCCGGCTTTATCGACGGCCACACGCACATGCAGTGCTGGACTGGCATGGATTGGACGGCCGATAGCTTTGAGACCGGTACGCGTGCGGCTGCCTGCGGCGGTACGACGACCATCGTGGACTACGCGACGGCCGATCGCGGCGTGACCATGCCCGATGCCCTTGCCGAGTGGCACCGGCGTGCCGATGGAACCTGCACGGCTAACTACGCTTTTCATATGGCACTCGCCGAGTGGAACGAGCGCAATCGCGCCGATCTTTCGGCCATTCGCGAGGCGGGCGTGTCGTCGTTTAAGACCTACTTTGCCTACGATCATCTGCGCCTGGACGATGCCGAGACGCTCGAGGTGCTGGAGGAGCTCAAGCGTATTGGCGGCATTCTGTGCGTGCATTGCGAGAACGGTACGCTGGTGAATGAGCTGCAGAAGCGCGTGTACGAGCAGGGGATTCATGGACCCGAGGGCCATGCACTCAGCCGTCCGGATGTGTGCGAGGCCGAGGCCGTGAGCCGTCTGCTATATCTGGCGCACCTGGCCGGCGACGCACCGGTCAACGTGGTGCACCTTTCGACCAAGCTGGGGCTCGAGGCCATTCGTGCCGCCAAGGCGCGCGGGCAGAAGAACATCTATGTCGAGACCTGCCCTCAGTATCTGATGCTCGACGACACCTGCTATCTGGAGCAGGGAGAGGACGGCTTTGCGGGTGCCAAGTATGTGATGAGTCCGCCGCTGCGCCATGCTGGCGACCGTGCGGCTCTGCGCGAGGCGCTTGTGTCCGGCGAGATCGATACGATTGCGACCGACCACTGCAGCTTTAACCTGCACGGGCAAAAGGACCGCGGACGCGACGACTTCCGCGCGATTCCCAACGGCGGGCCCGGTGTGGAGCATCGCCCCGTTGCGATCGCTACGAGCTTTGAGGGACAGCTGGGTCCTGAGGATCTGTGCCGCTTGATGAGCGAGAACCCGGCGCGCGTCTTTGGCATGTATCCGCGCAAGGGCTGTCTTGCCGAGGGCTCCGATGCCGACGTGTGCGTGTGGGATCCCAAGGCGCGTTGGACAATTAGTGCCGCGACGCAGCATCAGGCTGTGGACTACACGCCGCTCGAGGGCTTTGAGGCACACGGCCGCGCCAAGGCCGTGTTTGTGAACGGCGTGCTGGCCGCGCGCGACGGCGAGCCCACCGGGGCCCAGCCCGGTCGCTACGTGCCCCGCTAACAGGAAGGCCGCCGGGGTAGCTAAAAGAGCCCCGTCCCAAATTAGCTACCCCTGGAGGCTGGTGGCGACGATGGGGCGGTCGAGAGCTGCCTCGAAGCGGTCGGCCATCGTGGGGTCGCTGAGCGTGTCGACTTGGTTGAGCATGATGCGCGCGGCGTCGAGCCCCAGCCCCTGCAGCTCGGCATTGAGCACCTGGGCGACGCGCTCGGGCGTGGCGATGTCGGTGAGCTCGCAGCCGCAACGTTCGCAAAAGAACTCGGGGCGGTGGACGGCTTCGTTGATGGGCTTGCCGAGCCCCGAGGCGCCGACGACCCAGACAACGTTTGCCGTGCCGGCGGGAACGACCGGCTCCCAGGCGGCATGTGCCTTGAGCGGGAGTCGCTTGCTGCCATCTGCCTCGGCCAACACATAGTCAAAGCGCTGCGCCAGCTCGTTGAGCGGCTCGGCGGGGGCGGAGAGCTTGCCTGTCTGGGGGTTCAAGACGCCTGCCTGGCAGATGCTTCCGCGCGCAAGGCCCGCGCAGGCCTCGCAAGTGCAACCGGGGACATGTGCGGCGCCCGGCTTCCAAGGCGCGGCGTCCAGACGACGGCTCGACCCGTCCCATGGCACGCCGGCGACGGGAAACATGTGCGTGGTGGTACAGAGGAGCACGCGGCCGCCAGCGCGCATGAGCTCGAGCCCCAGCGTCTTCAGCAACGTCGACTTGCCGCCACTGCCGATAATCGCGGTAATGCCCGGCTCGATCCTGAGCGCCGAGGCAAGATTGCCGCTAACCGTTTCCATCTGTTCACCGCCGTATAATACTGTGATAATAAATAATCATCAGAGTAGCGGCCGAACCGCTTTTGCTCTGCTCAAACCGTAGCACAGGGAGGTGCCCCGGGAATGCTCGTTTATGTTCGCGGCGCCGGCGATATCGCCACGGGCGTCGCCGCTCGCTTGGTGCGCGCCGGCGTTTCGGTCGTTATGGCCGATATCGCGGTTCCCACGTGCATCCGCCGCACAATCTGTTTTTGCGAGGCCATTCGCCTGGGCGAGGTCGAGGTCGAAGGCATTCGCGCTCGCTTGGCACGGACGCCGGCTGAGGCGCTTGAGATTACCGAGGCTGGAGACGTCGCCGTTGTGGTGGACCCTCAGGCCAAGATGCTCGGCGAGCTGAAACCCGCGGCTGTGGTCGACGCGATTTTGGCTAAGCGCAACTTGGGCACCACGCGCGACATGGCGCCTGCCGTCATCGCTGTGGGGCCGGGCTTTACCGCGCCGGTTGACTGCGACGCCGTGGTCGAGACCATGCGCGGGCATTTTCTCGGCCGTGTCATTACCCAAGGTTCGCCCCAGCCCAACACGGGCGTGCCGGGCATTATCGCCGGCTATGGCAAGGAACGTGTTATCCACAGCCCCGCCGCCGGCGTGTTTCGGTCCGACCGCGCAATCGGCGACATCGTGAGCGCCGGAGACGTGATTGGCTACGCGGGCGATACGCCCATGTGCACGCAGATCGATGGCTGTCTGCGCGGGCTTTTGGCGAACGGCGTGCAGGTGACTGAGGGCTTTAAATGCGCCGATGTCGACCCGCGCGGCGATGCCAGCTATATCAACTACATTTCGGACAAAGCGACGTCGGTCGGCGGCGGCGTGCTCGAGGCACTCGCTATGCTCACCGATGTCTTTAGAGGATAGAAGGCGGCAATGGAAAAGCTCGATGTTGTGAATGCGGCGCTTGCCGCCCTGCGTGCTGGCGAGACGTGCGAGCTGGTGGTCGTGGCCGGTACGGCGGGGTCGTCCCCGCGCGGTGTGGGCGCCTGGATGGCCGTCTTTGCCGATGGCAGCCAGGCGGGCACTATCGGCGGCGGCAAGATTGAGCTCTTTGCGCTGGATGAGGCGCGCGAGCTCCTGAGCGCGGGACAGTCGCGTCTGGTCCGCTACACCATGGGCGGCGAGAACTCCGATACCGGCATGATCTGCGGCGGAGCCATCTGCCTGTGCTATCTGCGCCTGGATGTATCGCAGGCGCCGTTGTTCCAGTCGGTTGCCGACATCTTGGCCTATCGGCGCATCGGCGACTTCGTCATCGACTTTGAGCCGTTTATCGCGAGCGTGCTCGAGGGCGATGTGGCCGAGTACCATGGCGAGGAATCGCGCCGCACCATTGCGGGCTGCCCCGGGCTTTCGCTGGTGGAGGAGGGGAGTAAGGTCACCTACACCAACGCGGCCTCCGAGATTCCCGCGGCGCACATCGAGACGCTCTGCCCCGAGGGCCTGACCTATATCTTTGGCTGCGGCCACGTGGGTGCTGCGACGGCGCGGGTGCTCACGGCGGCGGGCTTTGCCGTCGTGGCTTGCGACGACCGCCCCGGCACGCTGACCCCCGAATGGGTGCCCGGTGTCTACGACCGTCGTCTGGTCGACTACAAGAACCTGAGCAAGCAGTGCCCCATCGGCCCGCGCGACCTAGTGGTCGTCGCCACGGCGGGTCACAAGTCCGATATCGACGTGGTGATTCAGGCCATGCGCGCCAAACCCGCCTATCTGGGCTGCTTGGGCTCGCGCCGCAAGACGGCCTTTGTGCGCGCCCGCCTGGAGCAGGAGGGCTTTACGCAGGACCAGATCGACGGGCTGCACCTGCCGATCGGCGTTGCCATCGAGGCCGAGGATCCCGAGGAGATTGCCATCTCCATCGCTGCCGAGATGATCCACCTGCGCCGCACCAAGCTCGTCCCCCGCAAGCGCTAGTCGCATCCCCATCAATAAGTTGCGGTGAAATGCGGGCTGTTTAAGCCAGTTAAGCCGTCAAACAGTCCCTATTTCACCGCAACTGCCATTTTCCTCCGTCGCATGCGGATCGGTTTGTGCGGGGGAGTTGTGGAGTTGTGCAGGCAGACGAGGTTTTTCTGGAAAAACGCTCCCGATGCGCGTATAGTACCGATTGTTTTGTCGGCTCCTGCTGTGTCGAGTCCAAACCGCGTAATGCCATGAGCGGCGCGGATGCAGCCAGGAGGCACGAGGACAACCCATCGTGGCCACGCCCCGTGCTTAAAACCCCAAGAAGGAGTGAACAATGGCAGAAGAGAAGTATGTGCCGCGTCTGAAGACCAAGTACAACAACGAGGTCAAGCAGCAGCTTCAGGAAAAGTTCCAGTACGAGAACGTCATGATGATCCCCAAGTTTGAGAAGATCGTCGTGAACATGGGTGTCGGCGAGGCCGCTACCGATTCCAAGGCCATCGACGGTGCCGTGCGCGACCTGCGCGCCATCACCGGCCAGCAGCCGATGATCACCCGTGCCCGCAAGTCCATCGCTACCTTCCGCCTGCGCGCTGGTATGCCGATCGGCTGCAAGGTTACCCTGCGTGGCGACCGTATGTGGGAGTTCTTCGATCGTCTGACCTCCGTCGCGATCCCCCGTATCCGCGACTTCCGCGGCATCTCCCCCAAGAGCTTCGACGGCCGTGGTAACTTCTCCATGGGCGTCACCGAGCAGCTCATCTTCCCCGAGATCGACTTCGACTCCGTCGATCACCAGCGTGGTATGGACATCACTTTCGTGACCACCGCCAACACCGATGAGGAGGCCAAGGCCCTTCTGGACGCCTTCGGTTTCCCGTTCAAGAAATAGGTTCACCTGCCCTATAAGCGCCGTTCCCACAAGGGGGCGGCGCTTGGGGCGAACAATACTCTATGTGAGGAGGATATAAGTGGCTAAGACATCGATGATCGTCAAGTGCAATCGCAAGCAGAAGTTCTCTACTCGTGAGTACACGCGCTGCCAGCGCTGCGGCCGTCCGCACTCTGTGTACCGCAAGTTCGGCCTGTGCCGTGTCTGCTTCCGCGAGCTTGCACTCAAGGGCGAGCTTCCCGGCGTTAAGAAGGCCAGCTGGTAAGTCACTACCAGCGTTTCAAGCATCCGTTTGGAACAGGGAAAACGCGCTAGTTAGGCTTTGCCGTTAAGGGCGGCGAAGAACCAAGAGCACGTGTTCATCAAGAACGAAGGAGAATCTGTATGAACCTTACAGACCCGATCGCAGATATGCTTACGCGCATCCGTAACGCTAACTCTGTGAACAAGGCCACGGTCTCCATGCCGAGCAGCAAGAAGCTCGTCGAGATCGCTCGTGTTCTGCACGAGGAGGGCTACATCGAAGGCTACGATGTCGAGGACACCGTTCCCCAGAAGACTCTGCACATCACGCTTAAGTACGGTCCCAAGAAGGCTAAGGTCATCAACGGCATCCGCCGCATTTCCAAGCCGGGCCTGCGTAAGTACACCGGCGTTGCCGACATGCCCCGCGTCCGCGGTGGCCTTGGTACCGCCATTATTTCCACCAGCCATGGCGTCATGACCGACCGCGATGCTCGCAAGCACAACGTCGGCGGCGAGATCATCGCTTACGTCTGGTAATTCGCTCGGTAGGTAGAAGGAAAGGAGATCACCGTGTCTCGTATCGGTAATAAGCCTGTCCAGATTCCCGCCGGAGTCGAAGTGGCAGTCAACGGCAACAACGTTGTCGTCAAGGGCCCCAAGGGCCAGCTCGAGCTCGATGTTTTTGAGAAGCTCACCATCAACGTCGAGGACAACGTCCTCACCGTTTCCCGTCCCGACGACGAGCGTGAGACCCGTGCCCGCCACGGCCTCACCCGCGCCCTCATCCACAACATGGTTGTTGGCGTTTCCGAGGGCTTCGAGAAGAAGCTCGAGCTCGCCGGCGTCGGTTACCGCGTGCAGCAGAAGGGCAAGAACCTCGAGTTCTCCCTGGGCTTCTCGCACCCCGTGATCGTCGAGGCTCCCGAGGGCATCACCTTCGAGGTTCCCGACAACACCCACGTGAACGTCAAGGGTATCAACAAGCAGCAGGTCGGTCAGATCGCCGCTGAGATCCGCGGCCATCGTCCTCCCGAGCCTTACAAGGGCAAGGGTATCCACTATGTTGGCGAGCACATCCGCCGCAAGCTGGGTAAGGCCGCCAAGTAGTCGTAACCGACTCACTCGCATAAGACCAGCACCCCGTTAGGTGCTGGCAAGATCAACCTTTTTAGGAGTTTACGTATGAACAAGCATAAGGCGAAGCTGGAAGGCCTCAAGCGTCGTCAGCGTCGTGTTCGCGGCAAGGTCTCGGGTACCGCCGAGCGTCCGCGTCTTCGCGTGACCCGTACTAACGCCAACATCTATGCCCAGATCATCGACGACAGCAAGGGCTCCAGCCTGACGCTCGTCTCCGCCTCGACCCTCGAGGCCGAGTTCAAGGGCACCCACACCTCGAACAAGGAGGCCGCGGAGAAGGTCGGTCAGCTCGTTGGCAAGCGTGCCATCGAGGCCGGCATCACCAAGGTCGCTTTCGATCGTGGTGGCCGTATCTACCATGGCCGCGTCAAGGCCCTCGCCGACGGTGCTCGTGCCGCCGGTCTCGAGTTCTAGGAGGTATGTAGCACATGGCTCGTAATCAGAAGCAGCAGCGCGAGGCCTCCGAGTTCGAGGAGCGCGTCGTTTACATCAACCGCGTGTCGAAGACCGTCAAGGGTGGTCGTCGCATGAGCCTCGTCGCTCTCGTCGTCGTTGGCGACGGCAAGGGCAACGTCGGCGTTGGCATGGGCAAGTCCGCTGAGGTGCCCATGGCCATCTCCAAGGCGTCTCTCGATGCCAAGAAGAACATGTTCCACGTGCCGGTGACCGAGCAGGGCACCATCCCGCACGAGGTTCTCGGCCACTTTGGTGCCGGTCGCATCATCATCAAGCCCGCTGTCGAGGGTACCGGCGTTATCGCCGGCGGCGCTGTGCGTCCCCTCTTCGAGCTTGCTGGCATCAAGAACGTCCTGTCCAAGTCCCTCGGTACCGACAACGGCCTCAACATCATCAAGGCTGCCGTCGAGGGCCTCAAGGAGCTCTCCAGCCCTGAGGACGTCGCGGCTCGCCGTGGCCTGACGGTCTCCGAGATGTTCGTCGGTAAGGAGAACTAAGCATGGCTGACACCATCAAGATCAAGCAGGTCCGCAGCACCAATGGTTGCAAGCAGGACCAGGTCCGTACTGTCCGTGCCCTCGGTCTCCACAGGATCCGCGAGGTTCGCGAGATTGCTGACAACGAGTCCGTCCGCGGCATGATCTTCAAGGTCAAGCACCTTGTCGAGATTGTAGAGGAGTAGCAAATGCAGCTTCACGATCTTACTCCCGCGCCCGGTTCCACCAAGAACCGCAAGCGCGTCGGCCGTGGCAATTCTTCGGGTCACGGCACCACTTCTGGCCGCGGTCAGAAGGGCCAGGGCTCTCGCTCCGGCGGCACCAAGGGTGCCGGCTTCGAGGGTGGCCAGACTCCGCTGGCTATGCGCCTGCCCAAGCTTCCGGGCTTCCGCAACCCCCGTCGTATCGAGTACACCGCTGTTAACGTTGAGCGTCTCGAGCGCAAGTTCGAGGACGGCGCTGTGATCGACGGTGCCGCTCTTAAGGCCGCTCGCATCACCAAGAGCGAGTTCGAGCCCGTCAAGGTGCTCGGCAATGGTGAGCTCACCAAGAAGTTCACGGTCAAGGTCGACAAGGTCAGCGCTTCTGCGCAGGCCAAGATCGAGGCCGCCGGCGGAAAGGTCGAGCTGCCGTGCTAAATGGTCTTAAGAATGCTTTCCGCATCAAAGAATTGCGCGAAAAGATTCTTTTTACCATAGCTATGCTCGTCGTGTACCGCATTGGTGCGCACGTTCCTGTGCCCGGCATTCCCTTCCAGGGGATGCTGGGCCTTTTCTCGACCGATAACAATTCGGTCGCCGCAGGTGCTATGGCCCTCCTGAATCTTTTCTCTGGTGGCGCGTTGAGCTATGTTTCGGTGTTCTCCCTGGGCATCATGCCTTACATCACCAGCTCGATCATCCTCCAGATGCTCCAGGCCGTTGTGCCTTCCCTGCATGAGCTTGCCCGCGAGGGCGAGGTCGGTCAGACCAAGATTACGCAGTATTCGCGTTACCTCACCCTGGCTCTGGCAATCCTCAACTCCGTGGGTTACCTCTTCCTCTTTAAGAGCTTCGGCATCAGCTTTAATGGCGCCGGCGCTCCCGAGATCATCTTTGACCTCATGATCGTCGGCACGCTCACCGCGGGCGCCATGCTGATCATGTGGATTGGTGAGCTCATCACCCAGCGCGGTATCGGCAATGGCATGTCGCTGATCATCTTTGCGAACATCATGGCCGGCCTGCCGCAGGCGATCTTCTCCAGCACCGAGGGCAATGCCGGTGGCGTCATCACCATGGTGATCATCTGCGCCATCATCCTGCTGGTTATCCCGCTGATCGTTTTCCTTGAGCGCGGCCAGCGCCGCATCCCGGTCTCCTACGCTAAGCGCGTCGTGGGCCGTCGCATGATGGGTGGCCAGACCACCTACCTGCCCATCAAGGTCAACACCGCGGGCGTCGTGCCGATCATCTTCGCTTCGGCGCTGCTGTACTTCCCGGCTCAGATTGCCGTGTTCTTCCCCGGCATCGGCTGGATTCAGGCAGTTGCCTCTGCGCTTTCGACCGGTTGGCTCAACTGGGTGCTTAACGTTGTCCTCATCGTGTTCTTCGCGTACTTCTACACCTCCATGGTGTTCAACCCCGATGACACGGCCGACAACCTTAAGAAGCAGGGCGGCTTTATTCCGGGCGTCCGTCCGGGTAGGGCTACCGCGGCCTACATCAAGAACGCGCTCAACAAGATCACGCTTCCCAGCGCTGTCTTTTTGGCGCTCATCGCCATCGTGCCTTCGATCATCTTCTCCTTCACGGGTAACCATCTGATCCAGGCGTTTGGCGGCACGTCCATCCTCATCATGGTCGGCGTCGTGCTCGACACGGTCGATAAGCTCGAAGGCCAGATCAAGATGTATGATTACGATGGATTCTTTAAATAGGCTAGAGGAGGATTGCTCATGAACCTCGTATTGCTCGGAGCTCCGGGTGCCGGTAAGGGCACCGTCGCACAGGAGCTCGTCGCCGAGTTTGGCGTCGCTCACATTTCCACGGGCGACCTGCTGCGTGCTGCCGTCAAGGGTGGCACTGAGCTTGGTATTCAGGCTAAGAAGTACATGGACGCTGGCGAGCTCGTTCCCGACCAGCTCGTGATCGACCTTGTCAAGGAGCGCCTTGCCGCCGATGACGCCCAGCAGGGCTTCATCCTCGATGGCTTCCCGCGCAACACCGCCCAGGCCGTGACGCTCGATTCCGAGCTCTCCGCTATGGGTCGCGAGATCGACTGCGCCCTTCTGGTCGATGTGGCCCCCGAGGTCATCATCGATCGTCTGTCTTCGCGTCGTACCTGCCGCGCCTGCGGTTACACCGGCACGGCTGCCGATGCCACCTGCCCCAAGTGCGGCGGCGAGATGTATCAGCGCGACGACGACAAGCCCGAGACCATCAAGAACCGTCTCGACGTCTACGAGAAGTCCACGAGCCCGCTCGTCGACTACTATCGTGGCCAGGGTCTGCTCAAGTCGGTCAACGGTGACCAGGCTCGCGAGATCGTGTACGGGGATGTCAAAGAGGCTCTCGGTCTATGATCAAGATTAAGTCTGCAACGCAAATCGAGCAGATGATGAAGGCAGGAGCGCTATCTAAGATGGCGCTCCGCCACGTTGGAGCCATGGTTCGCCCCGGCGTGTCGACCTTCGAACTCGATCAGCTTGCCGAGCAGATTATCCGCATGCATGGCGGCACCCCGGCCTTTAAGGGTTACGGCGGGTTCCCCGGAACCATTTGCGCATCAATCAACGATGCCGTGGTCCACGGTATTCCCAACCCCGATATGATCCTGCGCGATGGCGATATCATCTCCATCGATACGGGAGCTGTTCTCGACGGTTGGGTCGGCGATAACGCCTGGACGTTTTTCGTCGGCACCCCCACGCCCGAGGCCAAGGCCCTGTGCGAGGTTACGCGCGATTGCCTTAAGGCTGCCATCGAGCAGGCTGTTCCCGGTAACCATATCGGGGACGTCGGGTATGCTGTTCAGTCCCTCGCCGAGTCTCACGGTTACGGCGTGCTTCGCGATTACGTGGGCCATGGCATTGGCCGCGTGATGCACGAGGACCCCAACGTTCCTAACTATGGAAAGAAGGGGAGGGGCGTTCGCCTCCAGGCTGGTATGGTCATCGCCATCGAGCCGATGGTTACGATGGGTTCCAATCATGTGAGCACGGGCTCCGATGGTTGGATCGTTACGACCAACGACCACCTGCCCGCCGCGCACTACGAGAACACCGTCGCCATTACCAATGACGGCCCGGTGATTCTTACCACGGATGCCCAAGGTGCTTGGTGCTCCCTCCAAGGCGGAGAAATGTAACAAGTTCCACTTAGATGTGGAGCCATTACGAAGATATTACGATACGTGCATGCGTATTGTAGAATACTCAATCGCTGTCGTTTTCTAGAGAAAGATGATTGCTTGTGAAGAAGGAAGACGCAATTGAGCTCGAGGGTACGGTAAAGGAACCGCTGCCCAACGCCATGTTTAAGGTCGAGCTCGAGAACGGTCATTCGGTTCTGTGCAACATTTCTGGCAAGATCCGAATGAATTACATCCGCATTCTCCCCGGTGACAGGGTTGTCGTGGAGCTTTCCCCGTACGACCTGACCCGCGGTCGCATCACCTATCGCTATAAATAGCGACACGCATACATGCTCTTTTCCGACTGCAGGCTTAGCTCAACCTACGGTCGGTTTGCGTGTGAAGACCAGCCATAGTTTTAAACGCCTGCGGCTGGGCGAGTAGATAGTAGGGAAGTAGTTTGAGCGCTACCGAAAGGAAGAACGATGAAGGTACGTCCTTCGGTCAAGAAGATGTGCGATAAGTGCAAAATCATTAGGCGCCACGGCAAGGTCCTCGTCATTTGCGAGAACCCCCGTCATAAGCAGCGTCAGGGTTAAGAGAGGAGACTACGTTGGCCCGTATTAATGGTGTCGACCTCCCGCGTGAGAAGCGCGTTGAGATCGGTCTGACCTACATTTACGGCATCGGCCGCACCACTGCGACGAAGATTTGCGTCGAGTGCAACGTTAACGTGGATACGCGCGTTAAGGACCTCACCGAGGATGAGGTTAACGCCATCCGCGATTATATCGATAAGAATCAGATCATGGTTGAGGGCGACCTCCGCCGTGAGCGCAACCAGAACGTCAAGCGCCTTATGGACATCGGCTGCAACCGCGGCCTTCGTCACCGCAAGGGCCTCCCGGTCCGCGGCCAGCGCACCCACACTAACGCTCGTACCCGCAAGGGCCCGAAGCGTCAGATCGGTGCTAAGAAAAAGAAATAAGGAGCGCTAGATAGATGGCTACTGCTAAGAAGAACGTTCGCGCTGCCCGTCTGAAGCGCGCGGACCGTAAGAACATTTCCGTGGGCCAGGCTCACATTCGTTCTACGTTCAACAACACGATCGTTTCGATCACCGATCCCCAGGGCAACGTCATTTCCTGGAAGTCGGCTGGCCAGGTGGGCTTCAAGGGCTCCCGTAAGTCCACGCCGTTCGCTGCCCAGATGGCTGCCGAGGCTGCTGCCAAGCAGGCCATGGAGCACGGTATGAAGAAGGTTTCCGTCTTCGTCAAGGGCCCCGGCTCCGGTCGTGAGACCGCCATCCGCTCCCTCCAGGCTGCTGGCCTCGAGGTCTCGAGCATCCAGGACAAGACCCCCATTCCGCACAACGGCTGCCGCCCCAAGAAGCGTCGCCGCGTGTAACTGAAAGGATCGTATCAATATGGCAATCGACAGGACTCCTGTTCTTAAGCGCTGCCGTCAGCTCGGGATCGATCCCGCTGAGCTCGGTTACAGCAGCAAGAAGGAATCTATCCGTCAGCCCAAGCGCCGTCGCAAGGAATCTGAGTACGGCATGCAGCTGCGTGAGAAGCAGAAGGTCAAGTTTATCTATGGCGTTCTGGAGAAGCAGTTCCACGGCTACTTCAACAAGGCCCGTAAGATGAACGGCGTCACCGGTGAGAACCTCATGATCATCCTTGAGTCTCGCCTCGACAACGTCGTCTTCCGTCTTGGCTTCGCCCGTACCCGCAAAGAGGCTCGTCAGTCCGTCCGTCACGGTCACTTCACCGTGAACGGCAAGCGCGTGGACATCCCGTCTTACCGCGTCAAGGCCGGCGACGTCGTCGCTGTCGGCGAGAAGTTCCGTGACCTTCTCCCCATCAAGGAGGCTCTGATTTCCTCCGAGCGTTTCGAGGTCCCTGGCTGGCTCGAGGTCGATATCGAGAAGCTGTCTGGTAACGTGCTCGCTCTGCCGACGCGTGAGCAGATCAGCGGTGATATCAACGAGCAGCTCATCGTCGAGCTCTACTCTAAGTAGTCCATCCGGGCTGCTGAGGCTGGAGGTAATACATGTCAGAATTCATTAGGCCTCAGGTTCAGGTCGAAGAGATTAACGAGACGTCTGCTCGTGTCTCCGTCGAGCCGCTCGAGCGTGGCTACGGCGATACGCTGGGTAACTCCCTTCGTCGCGTTCTTCTGTCCTCGCTCGAGGG
The DNA here is from genome assembly GCA_036553025.1 of Collinsella sp. Taxonomy (GTDB): domain Bacteria; phylum Actinomycetota; class Coriobacteriia; order Coriobacteriales; family Coriobacteriaceae; genus Collinsella. Next base: position 64,040 of record JAXKBK010000029.1, read on the forward strand.
TGCCGCCGTCGAGGCCATTCAGATCGATGGTGCGCAGCACGAGTTCATGACCATCCCTAACATGGTCGAGGATGTCACCGACATCGTCCTGAATGTCAAGGGTCTTGTCTTCAGGGCTCTCGGCACGACCGACGAGGCGACCGCCACCATCTCGGTTGACGGCCCCTGCGAGGTCACCGGTGCGGACTTCTTTATTCCGTCCGAGTTTGAGCTGGTCAACCCCGAGCAGCACATTGCTACGCTCACCGAGGGTGGCCATCTCACCATGAGCATGCGCATCGGCTATGGCCGCGGCTATGTCTCTGGCGAGGCTAACAAGCGTGACAACGATCCCATCGGTGTGATCAACGTCGACTCGCTGTACTCGCCGGTGTCCCGTTGCGCCAAGCTCGTTGAGGCTTGCCGTGTCGGCCAGCATACCGACTACGACCGCCTTGTCCTCGAGATCGAGACCAACGGTTCCATCGCCCCGCGCGACGCCGTGGTCCAGGCTGCCAATATCATCAACCAGCATATGGCCGCCTTTATGAACCTTGCCGAGACCCCCGAGGTCGAGGAGGAGGCTTCGATCTTCGCTCCCGAGGTCACCAACGATAACGCCGAGCTGGACAAGCAGATCGAGGATCTGGACCTTTCCGTCCGTTCCTACAACTGCCTTAAGCGCGCCAGCATTCACTCGGTCCGTCAGCTCGTTGAGTTCTCGGAAAACGATCTGCTCAACATCCGTAACTTCGGTGTTAAGTCGATCGAGGAAGTGAAGGACAAGCTTGAGTCCATGGGCCTGAGCCTGAAGGCTTAATGCTTCGCATATTTGAGGAGAAACTAGACCATGCGTCACAACGTTAAGAAGGGCCTGAAGCTCGGCACCGATGCGAGCCACACCAAGGCCATGAAGAAGAGCCTTGCTAAGGCCCTCTTCGAGAACGACCGCATCAAGACCACCGAGACCCGCGCTAAGGCGCTGCGTTCGGTCGTCGACCCGATCATCACCTGGGCCAAGAAGGGCGACCTGCACTCTCGTCGTCTGGCTATCGCCAAGCTCGGCGATAAGCAGCTCGTTGCCGAGATCTTCGACAAGGCTGCTCAGGGCATGTGGCAGGACCGCAACGGCGGTTACACACGCATCATGAAGCTCGGTAACCGTAAGGGCGATAACGCTCCTATCGTTATCATGGAGCTCGTCACCGAGCCTTGCACGCCTAAGGCCAAGAAGGCTGCTCCGGCCCCCAAGAAGGCCGCTGCTCCCAAGAAGGTCGAGGCTGTCGAGGAGGCTCCTGCTGAGGAGACCGCTGAGTAGACATTCTGTCTGCATAGGCTATATTCGAGGGGTACGTTCGCGTACCCCTCTTTTTTTGTCGCAATACCGTTGCTAGTTTGTTGGGAGCGCCCATGACTGCGCCGTCTGATTTCAATTCGACCCCCGAGTTTGACGCCACCCTTGTATTTCGCGTGGCCTACGATGGCTCCTCCTATAGCGGATTTGCCGAGCAGCCGGGCCAGACGACGGTCGCGGGCGAGCTACGCCGTGCAATCGAGACGTTGCTGCGCCGCCCAATCGATCTGACGTGCGCGGGGCGTACCGATGCCGGCGTTCATGCGGTGGCCCAATACATCAGCGTGCCCGTAACGGACGCTGAGCTCGCTTTGACGCGCCGTAGGTGGCTGAGGGCTATGGATGCCCTCCTGGGCAAAGATATCGCCATAAACGAGGTCTACAAGGCTCGTAAGGGCTTTTCTGCACGTTTTGACGCGCGCTCTCGCACGTACACCTATCGCATTGCCGACCGTGATGCGCGGCCCGTGCTGTCACGCGGTGCCGTGTGGTGGCATCGCTATCCCCTCGACGTCGATGCGATGGCGGCCGCCTGCCCTGCGCTTTTGGGCGAGCAGGACTTTAAGAGCTTTTGCAAGGTCGCCTCTGCCGTGGGCAAACCTACGCACCGCTGCGTAATGCGTGCCGAGTTTGGCCATGAGGTCGCCTTTGGCGAGGACATCCTCACGTTTACCATCGAGGGCAATGCGTTTTTGCATTCGATGGTGCGAACCATTGTGGGCACCCTCGTCGAGATCGGCATGCATCGCCGCGATCCCGAGTGGATGCGCGAGGTAATTGATGCCTGCGATCGCTCCGCTGCCGGTCCTACGGCGCCCGCATGCGGTCTTACCTTTATGGGCGTGGACTACGACCCCACCGAGCTTGTGGTGCTCGATTAGGGAAGTGGCTGCCTGACGGCGATCTTTGTTTGCGGCGCCTGTGGGCGGGGCGTGTGCAACATCTGTTCTTGACGTGCATCGTGGCGGACGACCGCCCGCATTAATTGACGGGGTGTACCATGAACGGCAGTTTGTTACTGGCTGTCGAGAGGACGGAAAACTTGGTTCGACGTGGTTCGCATCCGCGACTTTCGGTGATCCTGATTGTTGAGGGTTCACCCAGCTATACGATGCGCGCTCTCGAGAGCATCCAGAACCAAGACCTCTACGATTTGCAAATTGTCGTCGTTTGCCGCGGCGTGGTAGCTGGTGTGCGTCATTCGCTCGAAGTTGCTGCCGACAGAGATATTCATATTGATTTGATTGATGTTGAAGACCCAGTGCCTGGCGCCTGCCTGCGTGCCGGCTTTGCGGCTTCGCGCGGCTCCCAGATCATTGCGATGAATGCCAATGAGTGGTTTGCGCCGCAGTCCCTTTCGCAGATGGTCGAAAGCTCCTGCGACGCTTCTGCTGACATCGTGTTTCCCTCTGTTTCGCTCGATCGCTACGATGTTCACCGCGAACGTCATTCCCGAGTTTTGGACGCGACATCCGTTTCTGAAGATGAGGACCGGGCGGCTTGCCTGACCCAATTGGTTTCCTGTGGTTTAATCCGACAGACCTCTGGCGTGCTGTATGATCGCGCCCTTTTTGAGGCGTGCCTTGCGCATGGCGATGCGTTTCGCACGGTGTCTTTTTTGACGCTCGCGCTTTCGCAGGCAAAGCGCGTTTCGGGATGTGGCCATGCCCGTTTTCATGCAGTGGCGCCGTCGATTACGGAGACGTTTGACCCCACAATGTTTGCCAGGCTTTCTGATGATATCGGGGTGCTCGACAGGCTTGCCGACTCGCTTGCCGTCGCGGGCGGTGGCGATCAGTTGAAGCTGGTCTGCCAGCGGTATTACTACGCCAGCCTGGTTGCCTGCATCGAAAATTTGTGTCTGAGCCCCCATGGGGTGTCTTCAATAGAGCGTTCGGCCCGTTTGCATGATATGCTCGATGCGCAGCGTACCCGTCAGATGGTTGCGGCTCTTAAGGGCAATCATCGTGGTCTAGGGCTGCTCTATGGTTCGATAGCCAGCGCCAAGCCCACGCGGTGTGCGCTGTATACGCATCTGGCGGCCTTTTTCAATCGTTCGGGCGCCAGGACTGTCTAGTAGCGTGATTTTCGAAATAAATTGCATGGAATTGTTTCGAAATGCGTTCTTATTCACTAAAACCCTCAAATAGCGCTAAACTATTCAATTACTAAGTGATTGTCTCCGCCATCTTTTGGAGTGAGGTTTTGTATGGCCAAAAAACGCAATGGGCGCCAGGATGCCATCAGAGATATTGTCCGCAATAAGGACGTACGTACGCAGCGCGTTTTGGTAGACGAGCTTCGCGCCATGGGTTTCGATTGCACGCAGGCGACCGTTTCGCGCGACATCGCGGACATGGGTCTGCGTAAGCTCCCCGAGGGCATCTATGTCCTTGCCGAGGACCTGCATCTGCAGCGCATGGTTTCCGAGTTGGTTACCGGCGTGCTGCGCACCGATAATCTGGTTATGATCAAGGCGCAGCCCGGTACGGCTTCTGGTATTGCCGCAGCGGTCGATGCTGCGGAGCTGCCCGATGTGCTTGGCTCGCTTGCCGGCAACGACACGATCTTGGTCATTGCGCAGACGGCCGAGGACGGCGAACGCCTTGAGGCGCTCATCAACAAGCTGAGTAACTCTCACAAGTAGGGGATGCGTGGCACTGCTGCTGTGCCGATTGTTGCTATAGGTAATTGCCGAGGGCGTTGACGAAGGCCAGCGCCCTTTTGCATGCCAGTGCCTGTTGCTCTATCGGTCCTGCAGCCGGGGCCGTCGTGGCGTCTTGTGGCATCTGTCGAAATAAAGAAGCGCCCGAGCAGCGTACGTGCTGCTCGGGCGCCTTGGTGTCAGATGCCGCTTTGCGTCTACTGGCCCGTAGAGGGGTCGGGCGTGGGCGTAGGATCGGGGGCGGGCGTCGGCGTGCCACCGTCGCCACCCGTGCCGCCATCGCCACCCGTGCCGCCATCGCCACCCGTGCCACCGTCGCCACCTGTCGTGCCGCTATCGCCGGTGGTGTTGCCGCCCGGGGTTTCAGTGGTCGTGGTTGTCGTTGTCGTTGTGGTGGTCGTGGTCTCTTCCTCTTCTTTTCCCTCGTCTTTATCCTCTTCGTATTTCTTTTTGTTGTTTGTGCCGTAGAACTTCCAGACGTTATTGTTCTTGTACGTGGGAGCCGTTCCGGTCGGGAATTCCTCGCGCTCGGTGCCCGCAAGAACGGTGTTCATGAACTTCTTAAAGACGGGCAGGTTGGTGCTGTCGCCCAGCAGGTCCGAACCGTACTTTTGGATGGGAATCTCGCCTGCGGAATAACCGGTCCACAGGGCGCATGCCAGTTGCGGCGTGAAGCCGCAGAACCACAGGTTGGTGGTGTTGTCAGTGGTACCCGTCTTGCCGGCATGGGGCTGGTTGACGCTCAGCGCGCCGGCGGCACCCGTGCCGCTGCCCTGCATGACGCCGGATAGAACGTCGGTAACCGCGGCAGCCTCGCCTTCGGTGAGCACCTGCGTGGGATTGTCGGTGTGCTGGTACAGAACCGAGCCGGTACGCGAGTCGATCTCGGTAATGGCGATGGGCTGACGGTAGTAGCCACCGTTGGCAAACGTTGCGTAGGCCGATGCCATCTCGAGCGGTGAGATGGACCCGGTGCCGAGCGTCATGACGGGAACGTCCTCGATATTGTCCTTGGTGGGATCGATGCCGAGCTTTTTGACGAGCGACATGATCTTGTCATTGCCGATGGCTTCGGCCACCTGAATGTAGCCGGTGTTGGATGAGTATGCCGTTGCCTGCTTAAGCGTGATGTTGCCATAGCTCTGGTTGCCGTAGTTTTGCACCTCGGTCGTGGTGCCCTTGGCCTTGAGCGGCGAGTTGCAGTTGAGGGTGACGTTGGGGTTCATACCGTTTTGGATGGCAGTTGCCAGCGTAAAGGCCTTAAACGTGGAACCCACGGGGCGATTTGCCGTAGCGTGGTTCACGTGATTCTCGTCGGCGTTGTAGTCGTAGCCGCCCACCATGCACTTGATGTAGCCGGTCTTGGGGTCAACGACGACCATGCCCATGTCCAGGCCGTCGAGCGAAAGCGTGTCGAGCTGCGAGCGCACGGCCTCCTCGGCCACCTGCTGCATGGTGGGGTCGATGGTGGTCTTGACGGTCAGACCGCCCTTAAAGAGCACGTCGGTGGAGAACTCCTGCTCAAGCAGCTGCTTAACGTAGGCGACAAAGTAGGGCTGAGAGTACACATCGACGCCACTGCCCGAAATCTCGGTCACGTTAAGCGTGATGGGCTCAGCCTGCGCGGCATCGTGCTCTTCCTGCGTGATGTGGCCTAGACGCAGCATGTTGTCCAGAACCTTGTTGCGGCGGGACAGCGCCAGGTCGGGATTAACCGTGGGGTCGTACTGCGAGGGCGAGTTGGGAAGGCCGATGAGCAGCGCGGCCTCGCTCAGGGTGAGGTCGGCGGCGGTTTTGGACAGATAGGTCTCGGCGGCGGCCTCGATGCCATATGCTCCATGGCCGTAGTAGATGGTGTTGAGGTACATCATGAGGATCTCGTCTTTGGAGTACATATCCTCCATCTTGATGGCGATATAGGCCTCGCGCACCTTACGCTCGATGGTCGAGTCGAATTGTTCCTCCTGCAAGATGGTGTTGCGAACCAGCTGCTGGGTGATGGTCGATGCGCCCTCGTGGCCGCCGGTGAGGGTTGCCACCGATGCGCGTGCAATGCCCCAGAGGTCGATGCCGCCGTGCTCGTAGAAGCGCTCGTCCTCAACGTCAACGGTGCCCTGCAGCACGTACGGGGACACTTGGTCCTTGGTGATGGACTTGCGGTTTTGCGTGTAGAAACTCGCAATGGTATTGCCGTTGCAGTCGACGATCTCGGTGGGCTCGCTCACCAGATACGCGTTGGCATCGGTGTAGTCGGGCAGATCGGACAGCCAGCGATTGACGTTGCCGATCATGCCGATGCCAAACGCTACGCCCGCGATAAGCAGAAAGCCCAAAAACGAGAGCAAGATTATGGGAAGGGCATGCGTCTTAGAGCGACCGCGCCCCTGTCGTTGGCGAGGACCCATATATTGACCTCCAGGTATGTCGTGCCAGGCGGCAGGTATGCTGTCGGGCAGGATGGACATAAGTTATTACACGATAAACCAATCGGGGCACGCGGGGCCTCGTGTATGCTGGTTGGCAGCAATTTTCAGAGTGAAAGCACACCTTGGCAAGGAGTTTACTGATGGCGATTCGGCCGATGGAATCGAGCGGACAATGCGAAAGCGAGTTGGCGGCGGCTGAAGTGGCGCTGCCCGAACTGCTGGCGCCTGCTGGCGGACTCGACCAGATGCTCGCGGCGATTGCGGCGGGTGCCGATGCCATCTATGCGGGGCTGGACGGATTCAACGCTCGAGTGAGCGCGCATGGCTTTAACGATGATGAGTTCGCGCGCGGTTGTGCCGTGGCCCATGCCCATGGCGTGCGTGTGTACGTGACGCTCAACGTGTTCGTGTTCGATGATGAGCTTGCCGACGCCGTGGCGTTGGGGGCGCATGCGCACGCTTTGGGTGCCGATGCGTTAATTGTGGCCGATGTCGGGCTGGCCTGTGCGCTTCATGCGGCGATTCCGGGGGTCGAGATTCACCTGTCCACTCAGGCGGGCGCTCATAGCGAGGGTGCCGTGCAGTTGGCTGCCAAGGAGTTGGGCGTTGAGCGCGTGACGACTGCACGCGAGCTGAGCGTGGCGGAAATTGAGACGCTTTGCGCTACTGGTGTGCCCATCGAGGTATTCTGTCACGGCGCTATTTGCATTGGATACTCGGGTGCGTGCGGGTTCTCTGCCCTTCGACGTGGCCGCTCTGCGATGCGCGGTGATTGCACGCAACCGTGCCGTCTATCCTATGACTTGGTGGACGAGGCGGGGCAGAGTGTTGTCGCTGTCGAAGGGGATCGCCTACTTTGTCCGCGTGACTATCTGGGCATCGCGCATCTGCCCGAGCTTGTTGCCGCCGGCGTGGCATCGCTCAAGATCGAGGGCCGCATGAAGAATCCCGACTACGTCTTTAACGTGGTAAGGGTGTGGCGTCGGGCGCTCAATATGCTGCGCGACGGCACATGGGATGCCGATGCGGTGCCGGCGCTTGAGCGCGAGCTGGGAAGGTCGTTCAACCGCGGCTTTACCGATGCGTATCTGCGGGGTCGTTCGGGCGCCGAGCTCATGAGCTTTGAGCGCGCGATCAACCAGGGCGTGCGCGTGGGCCACTTGGTGGCGGTGGGTCACGAAGAGGTGACGGTTGAGCTTGATGCCGCCGTGGCGGCGGGCGATACGCTCGAGATCCGATTTTACCCGGGTGCCGACGCGCGTCCCGATGTGCCCAAGCGCTGGCCACAGGTGCCTTGCCCCGTGGATGCCGCTGCGGGAGAGCGCATCGTCGTGCATTGCAAACGCAAGGTGGACGCGGGCTGCGAGGTCTATCTGATTCGCAGTGCAGGCGTGCTGGGGCAGACGGCAACGGTGTTGGAGCGCATGCGGGTCGAGGCAGATGCGGTCGCGCCTGCTGAGCAGTCCGTTGAGGTGCTGCCGTTTGAGAGCGTTCTGGCAGATGGCGACGTGCCGACGGAGTTGGCGGGACCGGCGGAGCCGGCAAAGCATGAGGCTTTTACTCGTATGGTCTTTGCCTGGGAGCTGATGGATTTGGATCCGCGCGATGAGCGGGATCTGTCCGATGCGACGGTGGTGCTCGACGAAGTGTGCCGCGCAGGCGACGCCGAGCGGACTCGAGCGCTTATGCAACGTGCCGGGCGCGTCGTCTGCCGCAATCTGGGACAGGTGGCGATGGCCCGCGAGCTGGGCACGACATTTGACGTGGCGGCGCCGGTGTTCTGCGCCAATCGGGCCACGCTTGCCTGGCTGCGCGGGCTTGGCGCGGGGTGGGTATACTTGCCTGCCGAGTTGCTCAGCAATGATAGGGAGCGTATTGCCGAGCTGGCTGCTGAACCCGGCGTCTTGGGTCCGTTCGACGCCGACCGTCCCGAGCTCATGGTGTGCGAGCACTGCCTGCTGACCGCCGAGGGCGTCTGCGCCACCGATGCGACGGGGCAGGTCCGTTGCCGCGACTGCTTGCGTCGTCGGCAGGTGCGCTATCTGGTCGAGCGTGACGGTACGCGTCTGCCAGTTGCCATCGACGCATGCGGCAGGACGAGGATTTTCCTGTCGTAGATGCTGCGTCGCGTCAGTTTGTTATCATAAGAGAGTTTATGGACTTCCAGCACCGCCGTTTTCGGCGAGGGTGCTATAGCAAAAGGAGGATACCCAATGCTGTCTGTTGACGAGCAAATGCGTATCATCACCTCGGGCGCCGCGCAGATCGTTCCCGAGGCCGACCTTCGCAAGAAGCTTGAGAAGGGCGAGCCCCTCAACATCAAGCTCGGCGTCGATCCCACCAGCCCCGACCTGCACCTGGGCCACGCCGTGCCGCTGCGCAAGATGCGTCAGTTCCAGGACCTGGGCCACAACGTTACCCTCATCATCGGCAACGGTACTGCGCTGATTGGCGACCCCTCGGGCAAGAATTCCACTCGTCCGCAGCTTTCGCAGGAGCAGATCGAGGCCAATGCCGAGACCTACGTGAGCCAGGCCATGAAGATCCTGGATCCCGAGAAGACCACCATCGTGCACAACGGTGACTGGATCTTGTCGATGGATCTGGCTGGTCTGCTGCAGGTGTGCTCCAAGTTCACCGTCGCCCGTATTCTTGAGCGCGACGACTTTACCAAGCGCTACCAGTCTCAGACGCCGATCGCCCTGCACGAGTTCCTGTATCCCGTGATGCAGGCATACGATTCGGTCATGATTAAGGCTGACGTGGAAATGGGCGGCACCGACCAGCTTTTCAACCTGCTCGCCGGCCGTGAGCTCATGGAGAAGATGGGCATGGAGCCCCAGATCGCGCTCACCATGCCGCTGCTCGAGGGCACCGATGGCGTCCGTAAGATGTCCAAGTCCTATGGCAACTACATCGGTCTGACCGACGCGCCCAAGGATATGTTCGGCAAGACCATGTCCATCCCCGACGAGATGATCGGCAAGTACTACCGCCTGGCGAGCTCGCTCACTCCGGCCGAGGTCGACAAGATCGACGCTGCCCTGGCCGATGGCTCTGCCGATCCCTATGAGCTCAAGCGCGCTCTGGGCCGCGACCTGTGCGACACCTACCACGGCGCCGGTGCCGGCGACGAGGCTCAGGCCGAGTTCGACCGCGTGTTCAAGGAGGGCCAGCTCGCCGACTTCCCCGAGAAGCATGTTGAGCTGACTGTTAACGACGAGGGCCAGATTTACCTCGCCGGTCTGCTCAAGGACCTGGGTCTTTCGGCGAGCGCCGGCCAGGCCCGTCGCGACATCGACGGCGGCGGCGTCAAGATCAACGGCAAGGCCGTGGCTCCCAAGAGCTACAACATCGACCCCAGCGCCCTCAAGCTGGGCGACACCCTCTCCGTGGGCAAGCGCAAGGGCTTCAAGTTGATTTAGTTACGCGGTTTTACCAAACCGCGTAACGACTCGACGCTGCAAACCCGCCAGAGCGGCAATCTGCCTTTCAACTTCGGCGGCATGACCAGAAGGTCAATGCCGCCTCGTTTCAAGGCACCTTGCTCGCTCTGGCGGGTTTTCGCTGTCG
>JAXKBK010000030.1:0-110998 GCA_036553025.1 Collinsella sp.
CATTGGAACACGCGGCGCAGGCAGGTAAGATTGAAGGGCCTGACGCCGGAGGAGTTCCGGAACCGGGCCCTTGCGGCGTAGTCGCTATTTATTCAGTCCAAGTTTCGGGGCGCAGTTCACAGGCACCTTTGTGGTGGTTTTTGTTTTAGGCGGAGGGGAAGGCCTTGGTGAGACCGGCGCGCGTCTGCGTGTCGGTCTTTTGGTAGATGGAGCTCAGGTGGCGCTGTACCATGCGCATCGAGATGCCGAGTTCCTCGGCGATCTGCTTGAGCGGGCGTTCGTCCTGGGTTACTGCTATGAGCACGTCGACTTCGCGCGGGGTGAGGCCGTGGTCGGTGATGAAGGCCTGACGCTGCTCCTCGATACTCGGTACTGCCAGCGCCTCCTCGGCAAGCTGTTGATGTTCGCGCTCCTGCTCGGTTTGGGGCAGGCGGAACAAGCCGGCTGCCACGAATGCTGCGCAGGCGGCGACGAGCAAAACGAGCGCACCGATCATGATGAGGGCGACGTTGCCAGAGGTCACAAGCGCAAGCGAGACGCCCGACGTGGTGAACGCGCACACGTTATTGGCCGCACGGCCCATGCCGGCCCAGAAGGCGGGCAAGTGCATGCGCGGTGCCAGCTGAGTAAACGTGGCGGTAAAGAACGTGACGAAAAAGCCCGAGCTCAGGTAAAAGACGACAAGGCCCAGGTTGGGATCGGCGCCGGCTTCCACGGCCAGGATGGAAATGGTCGAGAGCACGGCGATGCCGAGCATGACAAGTCCCATGTATCGGCGCTCGGCAAGATCAAAGATAATGCCGGCGGCAAGGCCGCTCGCCGTCAAAAAGAGGCGCGGCCATGTTTGCACGGCAATGGTGCCGTGGGCGTTGGAGAGCGTGACCACGTTGTCGAGGGTCGAGAACAAGCAGGCAAGAATCATGACGAGCGCGATGCTCCAACATGCCTGTTTGGCGAGGGCGTGCGAAGGTTCGACAAAGGGATTGATAAGGGGGTTCGGGCTCTCAGTGGTCTCTTGAGGAACAGCGCCGAGGGCGGATATGGCGATAGTCGCTGCGCCAAGGACGATGAGCTCTGCGATGCCGCCGCAATTGAGCAGGTTGACGGCGAACTGCATCAGGATGCCCGCGGCATAGGCTGCTCCCGCACCGGTGGCGAGCTTGGGATCGTCTTGAAACGCCAGTGAAAAGGCGTGGTGCGCAGCGGCGCCCAGCAGGCCGAGTCCATAGAATGCCACGCAGCCCAAAATCTCGAGCGCAAGCAGGTCCGTGGGGGACTGAATTTGGGTTAGGCCCACGATGGCGATGGGAACGGCGGCGGTGTTGACGGCTGCCGGGGAGCGGCCTATGCGCTGCGCGAGTCCGAGCAGTGGCGCGTATCCGATAAAGCCGAGTACGCTCGCACCCAGAATAAAGCCCTGTGCGATTACAACGCGTTCGGCACCGGCGAGCAGCCCGACGTTGACGTCGAAACGAAACTCGGCGGCAAGGAAGGCGAAGGTGAAGAGCGCGAGTGCCAGAAGCGCGTTGATTTTAGGCCTGCTCAGGTTCAAGGACGGTCCTTTGGATAGACGGAATAATCGTGTCCTTGATTGTAGACCAGGTCGGTAGGGGGTGAGCCTTTCGGGGGGCGGGGCGCGCTTGGCAATCGCATGCTCGTTGCCTTTTGCGCTGGCAGATGCGCCACTTGAGAATTCGTGCCCCGGGGTCCGGCTATCTTCCCGTAACATGGTGTTACAGAAGCACCCCTTACGACAAGGAGGCTCACATGCGAACGCAAATCCATGACAACTCAATCAACCACGGCCGTGCGTGCTCGTTCTCCCACGGAACATGGCGTCGCGTGGGCGCCAAGCTTGCCTGCGCGGGGGCCTGCGCGCTCATGGCCGGCCAGCTGCTGCTGCCGAGCGTGGCACTCGCCGCCGAGTGGGTCAACGTGGGCGGCACGCAGTACAACAAGGCCGCCGGCGACGATGCCGGAACCTGGTCCTGGGACGGTGGCGACGACATGAAGCTCAACGGCTACGACGGCGCCGGCATCAGTGCTCAGGGCAACCTCAATATCGGCGTGACGGGCACCAACACCGTAACGGCCGATGCCTTGCAGAGCGCTATCGAGGTCAAGGACGGCAACCTTGCCATCACGGGGAAGGGAACCCTCAACGCGACGGCCGAACCGCAGAAGAGCAGGAGCGCTGTTAAGGTCGAGTACGGTAGCCTCGCCATCTCGGGCGACGTGACTCTCAACGCGACGGCCGGGACCGATACGATAGCGGTTTCGGGGGACGGCAAGACCGGCGGCGACGTGGACATCCGCGGTGCCAACGTTAACGTGACGGCAACGAACAAAGTGCCTCATACCATCGGCATTCACACGCGGGCAGGCAACATAACCATTAACGAGGGCGCCGACGTCCACGTCGAGGCGGAGGCGAATGGGGGGCTCAACGCCGTTGCAGTCTATGCCGAAAACATCTCCTCCGAGCATGGAGGGTGCATCGCGGTGGATAACGCAAAATTAGATGCGGCGGCGCGCAATGGATGCAGTGTGTCGGTCGCCCTGTATTCGTTCGGGGGTAAGGATACATATTTGAGTATTACCAACGGAGCGGATGTTACGCTCGTGGCGAGTGATAAGGCCGATGTTTTGGATGGTGTTTGGATGCTCGCGCAGGACGGCGTGTCGCGGGTGCTCGTCGAGAATTCGAGCCTTACAGTTCGATGCGGTGACGGAACTGGCTACAGTCGTAAACATGGCTACGGAATATATTCCCAATCCGGCTCCCAGTCCGCCATCCCTCGAATTGACATCATTAATTCAAATGTTGAGGCGTCGGGTAATACGGCGGCAATCTACGCTGTCAATCTGGGTGATGCAGCCCCTTGTCTCACAATTGATGGCGGATCGGTAGTTACGACTCCCGCCGGCGGCACCGTGCGAGAAACTGCGGGAAACGGACTCGTCATCGGTGCTGCCGGGTCGTCCGCTATCCAGGATGTTAGGACCTCCGACGAGGTTGCCCATAGCGTGGTAATCAGCTCCGGAGATGCGGTCGAGCCTGAGCCCACGCCGCAGCCTGAGCCTACCACGGGCCCCACGCCGCAGCCGGGCGGCGGCGGGACCGCCACGCCGTCCGTGACGCCGACTCAGGCGAGTTCCACGGCTGCTGCCTCCAAGCCGGCCGCGAAGGCCACCGCTGCCCAGAAGTCCGTGGGCACTCTGGCCGCCACGGGCGATAGCGCCGCGATGGCGGCGGCAGCCCTCGGCATCGCCGGTGCGTCCGTCATCGGCGCCGGTTTCGTTGCGTCCAAGCGCCGCAACCGCTAGCGTAATCTTTCATAGCCATTTTCAGCCGCCGCGCGGGCATAAATGCTCTTGCGGCGGCTCTTTGTATTTCCGCAGGTAGATGCCTAGGTTCGCATCTACGAACCTAGGCGTACGGAGTCATTTGACACATCTTGGTGGTACAGGACCACCACAAAGGGGACAGGCACCTTTGTGGTGGTATGGCCCATCGACCAAGGAGGCCGTTATGAACGGAAGCCACTTTGATAAGCAAACTCAGCGTGAGCGTACCTGCTCGCTGGTTCACGGTACCTGGCGTTGTGTGGGTGCCAAAATCGCTTGCGCCGGCGCGTGTGCGCTTATGGTCGGTCAGTTGCTGCTGCCGAGCGTGGCGCTGGCGACGGAATGCGCCGATCCCGCCGCTGGGACGGATGAGGTTGCCGCAGCTCCGGTGACGCCGACGGTTGCGGGGGATACGGCTGCAACGACCGCACCAGCTGCTTCGACCGCGCCTGCAACCGATGCTGCTCCGGCGGCGCAAGCCACCGTTGAGCCTCAGCAGACGGCCCTGACTGGCGCCACCGATGAATCCAACGATGCGGCACCCGCTGAACAAAATACTCCCAGCGACAACGCCGCCACGCCGGCGAATGACGCCATCATGCCCTGCGGTGTGACCGATGTTGTTGGCGGCAGCGGCGTTAGGGTCAATATTACGGTGCGGAACAATTACACCGACATCAAGAAAGAAGAAACGATTGAGTATGTGGAGGGGATTGCCCTTGTAGATGGAGACCAGTCTGCTCTCGATGGTAGCGCTTTGACTTTTATCGGCCTGGGGGACTTGATCGTCCATGCGGCGTATGACAGTGCGAGCAATAAAACAACGCTTACCCTGGATATCAGCAAGATTCAGAGACAGAAGGAGGAACAGAAGTACTTTACGGAGTACAAGGAGAATAAGTCCAAGATGACGACCACCTATGATGGATCCAAGCTTACGTATACGGGTACAGAGCCCGGGAATATCATCATCGGTGATCCGGACGACGCCTTTAAAGGAGACACCGAGGCGACCGGGAAACCCACTATTAACGAGATCCGGGATGACTACTACACCCGCACCCATGTCTACGAGAGGGCGTGCCTTGTTATCCCGGCAGCGGAATCAGAATCGGAATCCATCTCCTTTGCCAATGTTCAGAATACGAACTTCAATTGGCAGCTGGATACTGGTCCGCAGGCGACGGCAGGTGTCCCTAACTACGATGCAGATAAATACGAAATCGCTTATGAATGCTGGCAGGAATTTGAAAACAACGAACCCGTTGCTGCCTGGTATTCCGATAACGGCTCACATGGTTCCCTGCCGACTATTACAAAGTTTAAAAGCGGGAAAGAGTACGTGTATTCTCTTATGCTGAAGCCAAAAGACGGATATTCCTTCAGCGATGAAACCGTTGTTACCGTAAACGGGGAAACCGTAAAGTCGAGTCTAAGCGGAGAATTCCTGTATGTCCCTGCTATTAAAACAATTACGATGCCTGCTTCGTCGGAAAACGAAGCTCTTGAGAATCTAAACGTCAACGATGTGAAAACCGACTACGCGCCCGGCGAGGCGCCGCGTGCGACCGCGACGATTCCTGCCGCCGATGCCGATAAGTATGAGATCGCCTATGAGTGCTGGGAAGAGATGGATGGCAGCGACCCTGCGGAGCTCAAGCCCGTTGCCTTCTGGTATTCCGACCCTTCCAAGTATCCGACGGGCGCGAGGAAGATCGAGCACTTTGAAGAGGGCAAGTTCTACATGTATTCCGTTGAGCTGAGGCTCAAGGACGACAATACCGTGGCCGATGACTGCATGATGTACGTCAACGGCCATTGGACGCACCACATCAAGACCGTCAACGGCGTCTTCGCGCCAAACGCTGACAATATGCTGTGCGAGCAGCCGATCGACGAATGGCGTGCCATCGACGTTATCGAGATCGACGGTGCCACGACCACCTTCAAGGCGGGCGATAAGCCGGTCTTTACGGCGAGTGTTCCGATGGGTTCCAACTCCCTTCCTCAGTGTGAGTTCTGGACGGGTAGCGACGGCAGCGAAGTGAACTCCCAGAAGTTCTGGGATCAGAACATTACAAACCACATCGATGCTTTTAAGCCTGGCGTGACCTATCGCTACGGCATCTACCTCAAGTCCGCGCGCGGCTTCTACTTCACGCCCGACACCAAGCTGGTGATCAACGGCGTGGAATGCGGCTACCAGGTCGCGGATAGCGTATCCGATGAGGACAGCGGCTGGATCTACACCCTGTGGCTCAACACTGATCTGACCTTTACGCCTGAAGCCACGCCGACTCCCGATCCGCAGCCTACGCCGGAACCCAAGCCGACGCCGCAGCCTGAGGTGAAGCCCGAGACCAAGCCCGCGACAAAGCCGGTCGCGACAGCTACCACGACCAAGACGGTTGAGAAGGCCACGCCGACCAAGAAGGGCGACGCCGTCCTGGCTGCCACGGGAGATACCACCGCAATGACGGTCACCGCCCTGGGCATCGCTGGCGCAACCGTTGCCGCCGCAGGCATCGCTGCGACCAAGCGTCGCAAGCGCTAGAGCTGGGTGACGGCTCTCGTTCTCGGCCTCAGCAAAATCTCAATCTGTAACACCAAACTGCCCAAAACGGATCTAGATGTTACAGATTGAGATGAACCGAATGGCCGCCAATCTAATGTCTCGATCTGTAACACCAAGCGGGGAATTTGACCTCTAACTGTTACAGATCGAGACAAACTGGCCGGCCAAGTCCAGAACCGCCACAAAGGTGCCTGTCCCCTTTGTGGCGGTTTGCGCAGGCAGAACGGTAGGTTCGTATATATGAACCTACCGTTCGCTTTGTTTTTGGACGACGATTACGCTGGATGACTTTTGGTTTGCAAGAAAGGAACGACCATGAGGTGGACTACTGTTCGAGCGCTTTGCCGCCGCCTGACCATTGCCGCGGTGACCCTCACCATGGTGACGGGCTCGTTGCCTGTGGGCGCGTTTGCTGAGGTGCTCACCACCGATAGCACCTTTGTGCAGACGGATGTCGACCAAGTAGACGCCGCCGACCCCGCCGACGCCGCGCCCGATGCCGATGCCGCCAGCGCCGCCGATCCCGCGTCCGATGCCGGCGCTGCCGACCCCACAGTGCCCGATACCGGTGACACCCCTACGCCCCCGGCCTCCGAGATTGCATCGGCGGCGGGCCTGACGGGCGCTGGGCGGACCGAGAGCACACCTGCGGGTACGCTCGCCACCGATCTTGTCGAGGGCAAGGAGCTCGCCGAGCAGCAGAAGCAAGAGGAGGCTTCCGGCACCGAGGCGACCTGGAACGAGGAACTTGAACTCTGGGCAACCTCGAAGGGCGCCACGGGCGTAAAGGACGAATACGACGATGGCTACGTGGCCGGCGAGCAGACCCCCGCGCAGTACTACTTCTCGATCGATAGCCTCACCAACGAAATTTCTATCGAGTATGGCGACGCGGGCATTACCACGTTGGAGGTGCCCTCGACCATCGACGACAAAAATGTCGTAAGCCTTACGGGTATGGGAAGCGCTGCGCTCACATCGATCACCTTCGCCCCTAATTCGCATGTCCGCTCGGTTGGAGGCTTGGGCGGCAGCAGCATCAAAGAGATCGCACTGCCCGATTCGGTCGAGGAGCTCAAGAGCTATGCATTCTACAAAAGCAAGACGCTCCAGACGGTAACCTGGCCCAACAACGCGGCCTTTACCACGATTCCCGAGCAGGCCTTTGAGGGCTGCGAACAACTTGACGACAATGTGGTGGCAACGCTGCCGCCTTCGGTCAAAACTATCGACTATCTTGCATTCGCCTATTGCGGCGTGCCGCAGTTCTATGTCTCGGATACAACGATACTCACCTTTACGCAGATCAATGTGCCGGGCACGGTGGAGCGGATCGGGCACTATGCATTTTGTGGGTGCTCCTTTGTGTCGTCGGTGACGATTGGCGACGGTGTCAAATCTATCGGGGCGCTCGCGTTCGCCTCTCTTGATCCTGCGATTGCCGGCAAAGAGATTGTGCTACCCAAAAGCGTGGAAATGATAGAGTGGGGAGCTTTTGAGAACACGAGATACGGAAACGAGACGAACCATAATGCCGTTGCCCTGCGCGTGATGAACCCCGATCTTCAGTTTGGTGAGGCGGGCTATCCGGGCGACTATAATGAGCGCGTGACAATCGATGGCGTAACGTATGCGATTCCCTTTAGTGAAGGCCAGACCATCTATGCCTATGCGACCGATTCGGCTGGCAACCCCTCGATGGTCAAAAAGCTTGCCGATGCCGTGGCCGATCGTAAGGACTCCGTCGATTCCTCGAAGCCTGCCTACACGTTTGAGTGGATGGGCGAGGCGGCCCAGGTGACGGGCAAACTTCCCCAGAGCGCGACGGCTACACTCGTGCAGGCGGGGCAGTCCACGCCGCTGGCGGTTGGCGATGACGGCAGCTTTACAGCGGACGCTCTCTCCAAGACGGCAGCCACCCTGCGCATTTCGCTCAGCGGTTACTATGACATGGTGCTGGCGCGCCCGGGCGACCAGATGACGGGCACATGGAATATCGGAGAGATTAAGGCGGAGGACTTTACCAAGATTCCGGCCTCGCGCGCGATTGAGCTCAACGTGGCCTATCTCGAACCGGTCGCAGGCCAGGATAAGACCGAACGCATTGAGCTCGATAGTCTCGATAACATCGATCTGACGGTGAAGAGCGGCGGCAAGACGCTCAAACCTGCCAAGGGCGACAAGGAAAACGACTACCGTATCCAGGGTACAGCGCTCGTGGTGTCGCAGGCCATTGCCGACGCGGACCAGGATCTGGAGATAACGCTCGTGCCCAAAGACAGCCTCAAGCTGGGTGGGGCGACGGCGACGGTGAAGCCTTCGGCCGGCAAGGTCGATATCGACTTGAAGCCTTGGGGTACGGCGACGGTCACGACCAAGGGCGACTACCAGGGCGCCAACCGCGTGCTGGTGTTCCGTACGTCCGACGGCAAGCTAGTTGCCGACGGTGTCACCTGTCTGATGGGTTACGAAGACGATGGCACCACGCCTATCATGAAGGCCGAGACGCCGCGCCTTAAGGCCGGTTCTTACACCATCGTTGCCTTTAACAAGACGAGCTACGACATCCAAGCGACGAGCTATTCCACGTTTAGCCGCCTAGGGCTGACCGTGGGTAAGCATATCGCGCAAAAGCAGGTGAAGATTGAGGACGGCAAACAGCTCGACGTGACGCTCGACGTCCCCACGTTTGACGTGGAGACGTATCGTGCCGAGCGTGGGCTGACGGCGGGCTCGGTTATCGCTGATTCGTCCGCGGTCGTTGGCGTGGAGACCGAGCTGCGCATTCATTACGAGCTCAAGGACAGCCAGGCTGCCAAGATTGAGATTCCGCTGGCCAAGGATGCCGTCGAGGATGTGTCCGCTGGCTCTCGCGACCCCGGCGATAGCTCCCATACATGGTGGACTGACGCGACGTGGGAGGGCGATAACCTCGTTCTCAATATGAAGAAGGGCATGGGCGCCGATGTGTTTGTGCGCTTTAAGCCTAAGGCCGCAGGCATCTATGCCATCTCGCCGCTTATTACGCTGGGCGAGGTGACATTGCCGCTGGGAAGCACCACACTCGAGGTTAGCGGATCGCGCATCGAGGTCGACAACACCGACGTTCACAGCCTGCTGGGCAATGTGGCCTACGTTTATGCGGCGCCGGGCAAGAGCGTGCAGCTCACCGTGGGGACGGGCTCGTCGGCTGCAAAGTACACCGGCAAGACCAATAAACTCGGCCGTGCCAAGATTGAATACGAGCTGCCGCAGGATACGCTTGCCGCCGAGCGCGTGACGCTCGAGGCGCGCGTGGGCTCGACCGATGTTGCCGCCGCTGCTGCCGAGGTAACGGCTCGCAATTATGTGCGCTATGTTCCGGGTGCTTCGGTCTGGAACTTTGATGTGACGTATCGTGGCGGTACGCAAAACCTGGTCAAGGACGGCAAGGACACCGGCAAGAGCCTGTGGACCTTCCATCATCTGCCACAAAAGAAGAACGCCTACTGGACCTTTGACATCACGCTTGAGGTGGGAAACGAAGAGGCCGCCGACACGCTCGACCTGTACGTGGACTGCGTGGATGGCAAGACGGTGACGATTCCTCTGACTCAAAAGTCGCGCGAGGGCACCCGTGTGCGCTATGTGGCGGAGTATGTGGACGAGGGTTACCTTAAGCTGCTCGACGAGTTTAACAAGGCGAATGACTCGACCTATGTGAACTGCGGAAACTTTGAGCAGATCTTTATGCCGCAGACCTACCGCATCTCCAATGCTCAGCTTATGACCATGCTGAGTTTTGACGCCAACGCTTCGGCCAAAAAGCATTCCGCCGCGGCCGAGGAGCGCCAGCAGGAGTTCTCGAATGCCGTGCAGCAGTGGCACGAGTATATGATGGATAACTCTTTTAACGATGTCGACGAGGCCTTTAACGATGCGATTGACCAGATGGTCGCCGATGCGCTTGCCGAGGAAGAGAAGGGCGGTAAAGAGGACGAAGCCCAAGGTGGAGCTGCCCGCAAGGCTCGTCGCGCCCCCGCCGCCAGCGACGGCGAGGGTGATGATGCTGGCAACGACGAGGCCGCGCAGTTTGCCGCCGAGCTTAAGGCTGCGGTTGGCGGCTCGTCGGCGCTGCTGACCAAGCAGGGCGACAGCTATGGCGTCAACGTGGACAAGATGATCTTTGAGGACGCGTACGGCACCGGTGAGGATTGGTACCAGGAACTCGCGTCGGCTCAGGGTGCAAGCGCTGCGGATGCGGCGGCCATCAAGGAACTTGTCGACCATGCGTCGCGAGCGGAGTTTATTGCCCAGCAGGCCGAGGATCTGGTGGGCCAGTCGATGGGTATCGGCCAGCTCAACCAATACGGAAGCTGGAATGACGCAACCGCTGCGGCGCTCAACAAGTGTGCGGGCATTAAGGCCAGCGAGTACAACGGCCAGTCGACGAGCGGGTTTAACGATTTGGGCCAGGCGCTCGGCAGCTCGCTGAGCTACAAGGCGGCTGACGACGATACCGTCAAGGGCTTTAAGGTCGCCGCGCCCGATGGCGACGAGACCGCTTACATTGAGTCGGAGTTTATCGAGAACTCCAATAACAACAAGAACCAGGCGCTGCTGTTTAACTCAATCGCCATGCAATGCGACATTTTGGACAATCTGTACGATAACTGGAACGTAGTCCACAGCCTCAATAACTCTACGATTCGCGGTTGGCTTATGGCTTGGAAGCGCAACGGTGACGTCAGCGCCCACATGAAGCTCATCCGCACGATCCGTTCGCTCAAAAGCTACAAGATCGAGTGTGAGATGTTCGGCCAGGTCTTTAAGACCGATGCGTGGAAGGCGGCCGGCCAGGCGTTTCCCGCGGCGACCCAGGGCATCGGCATCTTTACCGGCATTTACGGCGTGAACGATGCCAGCAAGAACTGGGAGAACGTGAACGTCCGTATGCAGAAGGTGAAGGGCGAGCGCGAGGGCTATGAGCTTCAGCATACGCGCTTGCTTGCCAAGCCCGAGAAGACCGAGGACGACTGGAAGTGCATTTACGCGCTGCGCGACGCCATGGAGAAGGCGCGTGCGTTTGAGGATCTGCTGTATCGCCAGCTCTGCCACGATAGCACCGATGTGGCGGTGGGCTCCATTATGACAATCGCCGGCGTGCTGACGGCCGGTTCGGCGGGTACCGTGGTGGGCGCTGCCTATGACGCGGCTTCGACGAGTGTGGGCTCGGAGCGCGCGATTAAGCTGACCAATGCCGAGTGCGCCTACGATGTCGCCTGTGAGCAGGTGGAGCGCGCGTGCCAGAATCGTATTACGGTCAACTGGGGTGAGCTGACCGATGCCGAGGTCTACAAGGCCAACAAGGACGGCTTAATCTCGGACGAGAAGATGCAGTCGATCTTCGAGGCGCGTTATCGCAATGTGGCTGCCAAGGCTGCACCCGACCCTGCGGGCGTGGTGTACGAGGGTCTGTTGTCCAATACGGTCGAGGGCGCAACGGTTGAGCTGTGGAGCGCCGACGATGCCGCCGGTACCAATGCAGTGCGTTGGGATGCCGAGGAGTATGAGCAGGACAATCCGCTTGCAACGGGTGCGGACGGTGCATACAACTGGAATACGCCGACCGGATGGTATCAGGTGCGCGTGACCAAGGACGGGTATGAGGAGGCGCGTTCGGCTTGGCTGCGCGTGCCGCCGATTCAGACCGAGGTGAACATTGGCTTGGTGTCGACGGCGGCGCCCGAGGTGGCTTCGGCCCATGCCTATACCGATTGCGTCGAGGTTGAGTTTACGCAGTATATGGATGCGAGCGACGATGCCCTGGTCGCATTGTGCGCGCAGGGCTTGGGCGACGTGACGTATACGTGGCTCGACAAGCAGGACGATCCCAATGGCAAGCCGTTGTCGCGCGTGCTGCGCATTCGCTATGCCGATGCGCGTGAGGCGGGCTCGACGGTGTCGTTTGAGCTCGACGGTGCTCGCAACTACGCCGGCAAGGCCATGGCGCGCTGGGCAAGCGGGGAGCTTGCCGTGGGCGTTCGTGCCGACAAGCTCAGGCTCAACGTGGAGCAGGCCGTGACCATGCTTGAGGGCAGTGACTTTGAGCTGGTGGCGCACGTGACCGATAAGGCGGGCAAGCCGTTTGCGGGCGCCAAGGCTAGTGTTGGGCTGGAGTCTACGGCTATCTGCTCCGTTGATGCTGCTCAGGCTGTGACGGGCGAGGATGGCGCGGCGACGTTTGTGCTGCATGGTGCTCTGCCCGGTTTGACGACGTTGACGGCGGCGGTGGACGGCACGGCGCTGTCCAAGCAGGTCGACGTGCGCGTGTCTGCCGAGGCCGTGCGACCGGCGCGACCGGCGGCGACGATTGGTGCGACGACGTTTGGCTTGTGGTCGCCCAAGGAGAATTACATTACGGTGCCCAAGGGTACGAAGCTGGAGCTTTCGGCCGAGGATGGCACGACCATTTGGTACACCACCAACGACACGTGTCCCTGCCGTGACGAAGGCCGCGTAAAGTACACCGAGCCTATTGCGCTCGATAGCAACATGTATGTGCGCATTGCGGCACAGCGCCCTGGCATGTCGTACAGCGAGTATTCCGAGCGTTTGAACATTACGATTACGGTTACCGATGAGGCGACACCCGAGCCCAAGCCGGAGCCCGGGCCGGAGCCCGGGCCCAAGCCGACGCCTGGCGGCGGCGAGCAGGGTGGCGGTGCGGATGGCTCTGGCGGTACCGGGGCTCCTGCGGGTGGTTCGACTTCGACGACGACCACGGTGACGACGGACAAGTCCAAGGGTAAGGGCAAGAACGGCAAGAAGTCCGGCGGCGCGGAGCTCGCCAGCACGGGTGACTTCGCCGCGATGACGGTCGCCGCCCTGGGCATCGCCGGCGCAACTGTTGCTGCGGCAGGCATCGCTGCGACCAAGCGTCGCAAGCGCTAGGTTTTGGCGACGGTGCCTA
Organism: Collinsella sp.; assembly: GCA_036553025.1. Classification (GTDB taxonomy): domain Bacteria; phylum Actinomycetota; class Coriobacteriia; order Coriobacteriales; family Coriobacteriaceae; genus Collinsella. The sequence continues at coordinate 12,876 of JAXKBK010000030.1, forward strand.
TCCTCGGCTTATGCAAAATCTCAATCTGTAACACCAAGCTGCCCAAAACGGCTCCAGGTGTTACAGATTGAGATGAACTGTTCAGCCGCCAGCCTAATGTCTCGATTTGTAACACTAAGCGGGATATTTGGCCTCTAACTGTTACAGATCGAGATTCAGCGGGGACGGCCGGCACAATGTCTCGATCTGTAACAACTACAAGGCTCAACAGGGTCTAACTGTTACAGATTGAGACAAACGCCGGAATTGGTTTGCCGACCAGACCCCAGACCACCACAAAGGTGCCTGTTCCCATCGTGGTGGTTTGGACGGTCGGCATAGAAAAAGTCCCCGCCGGGCGTGTGCTCGACGGGGACTTTGCCGTTTGATGGCGAGCGCTGTAGGTGATTACTCGCCCAGCAGGCTCTTGGTGATCGAAGCGGCGGCCTTCTTGCCGGCGCCCATCGCCAGAATGACCGTAGCGGCACCGGTGACGATGTCGCCGCCGGCCCAGATGCGGGGATCGGTGGTCTGGCCGGTCTCCTCGTCGGCGACGATGTAGCCCCACTTGTTGAGCTCCATCTTGCCGCCGATCTTGGCAGCGAAGGGGTTGGCGTTGGTGCCGATAGCCGAGATCGCGACGTCGCAGGGGATCTCCTCGATGGCGCCCTCGATGGGCACCGGGCGACGACGGCCGGACTCGTCAGGCTCGCCGAGCTCCATCTTCTGGACCTTGACGGCGCACACGGAGCCGTCCTCGCCAGCGACAAACTCGAGCGGGGAGACGAGCGGCAGAACCTCGACGCCCTCGGCCTTAGCATGGTGCAGCTCGGCGCGACGGCAGGGCATCTCGTCCTCGGTACGACGGTAGGCGATGATGGCGTGCTCGGCGCCCAGGCGCTTGGCGGTACGGACGGCGTCCATGGCCACGTTGCCGCCACCAAAGACGACGACGTTCTTGCCGTGCTTGGTGGGGGTGTCGTACTCGGGGAACTTGTTGGCCTTCATCAGGTTTACGCGGGTGAGGTACTCGTTGGCGAAGAAGACGTTGGGCAGGTTCTCGCCGGGGACGTTGAGGAACTTGGGCAGGCCTGCGCCGGTCGCCACGTAGATGGCGTCGAAGCCCTGCTCGAACAGCTCCTCGGCCGTGGCCATGTTGCCCACGACGGAGTTGTACTCAAACTTGACGCCCATGTCCTCCAGGCCGTCGATCTCGCGCTTGACGACTGCCTTGGGCAGACGGAACTCGGGGATGCCGTAGACCAGCACGCCGCCGCCGGTGAAGAGGGCCTCGAAGACGGTGACGTCAAAGCCGTTGCGGGCGAGCTCGCCGGCGCAGGTGATGCCGGACGGGCCGGAGCCGACGACGGCGACCTTCTTGCCGTTCTTGGGGGCCATCTTGGGCGTGGAGGCGAGCTCGGGGCGGTCACCCAGGAAGCGCTCGAGCTGGCCGATGGCCACGGGCTCGGACTTCTTGCCACGGATGCACTTGCCCTCGCACTGGTTCTCCTGCGGGCAGACGCGGCCGCAGATGGCGGGAAGCATGGAGTCCTCGCGGATGGTATCGAGGGCGCCGCCAAAGTCCTTCTCGCGGATCTGCTCGATAAAGCGGGGAATGTTGATGTTGACGGGGCAGCCCTCAACACAGAACGGCTTCTTGCAGTTGAGGCAGCGCTCGGCCTCGGCCAGCGCCATCTCCTCGGTGAAGCCCTTGTCGACGGGGCGGAAGTCGCAGGCGCGCTCGGCAGCCGGCTCCTCGTTATCGGGGGTGCGGGGCGACTTCATATCGGCAACGAAACGACCGTTAACTAGTGGCATGCGCAGCTCTTTTCCTCATAGGCCTTGAGGGACTCGCCCTCTTCGGAACGGTAAGCGGCCTGGCGGGCACGAAGGTCATCCCAGTCGACCAGGGTGGCATCGAAGTCGGGGCCGTCGACGCAAGCGAACTTGGTCACGCCGCCCACCTCGACGCGGCAGCAGCCGCACATACCGGTGCCGTCAACCATGATGGGGTTGAGCGACGCGGTGATGGGGGTGTCGTACTTCTGGGCGGTGAGGGTCGAGAACTTCATCATCGGAACGGGGCCGACGCAGAAGACCTGGCTCACGGCCTTGTCCTGCAGCAGGCGCTCCAGTGGAGCGGTGACAACGCCCTGCTCGCCGTAGGAGCCGTCGTCAGTGGTGATGTGGATGTGGTCCTCGTCGAGCAGCTCGCGGAACTGGTCCTCCATGAGCAGGAGGTCCTTGGTGCGGGCGCCCATGATGGCGTGCACCTCGTGACCGGTCTCGACCAGGTGCTTGGCGACCGGGAAGGCAATTGCCAGGCCGACGCCGCCGCCAATGACGGCGCAGGGGCCCTCGGCCATCTCGGTGGGAACGCCCAGCGGGCCCACGACGTCGCGCAGTGACTCGCCGGCCTCGTAGGTGGACAGCATCTCGGTGGTCTTGCCGATCACCATGAAGATGAACTCGACCCAGCCCTCGTCACCGTTCCAGCCGGCCAGGGTAAACGGGACGCGCTCGCCCGTCTCGTTGGCGCGAACCATGAGGAACTGTCCAGCGTGCGCATGCTTGGCGATTGCGGGCGCCTCGATGCGGAACTTGAACACCTTCTCCGAGAACTGCGTCTTCTCCAGGATCTTATACATAGAACCCCTCTCTTGTTAGGGCCGCCGAACCGTGCCTCCACGGAAATGGACGGTAGCCCGAATAAAACCGTACGCGCACAGGCGTTGTGCAGACATACGGTACAAATTATACCCTCATGGACATGCTGTTTACGTGTGTCTTCGGCGGTTGGGAAAAGGGTTTATCCACTTCGACCTACCAAATAGGGATAGGTTTATTTTGGTCGGTTTTATCAGGCAAAACGGCAAAGGGGGCCGGCCTGGGGTTGTGATGAGGCCGGCCCCCTTTGGGGTGTTATGCGTGTATGGCGGCGCGGGGTTTATTGCGATGCGGCCACCGGGGCGTTTCTGTAGATAGAACCTGCCAAAATAAACCTGTCCCTAAACGGTAGGTTTTAGTGCTTGCCGTTGGCGGAGGCGGCGCCGTTGACGTGGTCGCGGGCATAGATCACGCCGTGCACGATGGCGAGACCCGCGGCGTCGGCGGCGCGGGCGCAGGTGTCCTGGAAGTCATCGGCCTCGCGGGCGCGCAGCTGTTTGAGCACATAGTCTGCCACGGCCATCTTGCCGGGAGGGTTGCCGATGCCGGTGCGGATACGGCTAAAGTCGCGGCTGCCCATCTTGTCGATGATGGAGCGCAGGCCGTTGTGCCCGGCGTGGCCACCGCCCACCTTGACGCGCACGTCACCGGCGGGGATGTCGAGCTCGTCGTGAATCACGAGTAGCTCCTCGGCCTTGATCTTGTACTCGCGGCAGAGCTTGGAGATGGGGCCACCCGAGGTATTCATATACGACTGCGGCTTGACCAGCACGATCTGGCGCTTGCCAACCTCTTCCTCGGGATCGTTGATGTTGATGAGTGCGACCTCGGCGCCGGCCTGGTTTTTCCAGTACGTGACACCGGCCTGACGGGCCAGCTCATCGATCGCCTTAAAGCCGGCGTTGTGGCGGGTCTCGGCATATTCCTCACCCGGGTTGCCGAGTCCGGCAACCATGCGAATCTTAAGCGGCTGTGCAGCTGCCATGTTCATCCTTTCGTTGATTTGTCGCCTGCTATGGTGAGCGACCCTGTTGCCGCTGTCAAATGGAGGGTAATTGAGGGCGTTTGGGGGCGTTTGGACGGACGTCGAAATCCGAGGTGGACAGTTAGTTCAGATACGTATAAGTTCTGAGGACTCGAATTACTCAATTCAATGCCGATACGTTGTTTTGGAGCTTTAGTTAGTCCATATGGCGCTGTTTTGAAGTCTACCCTGCCTTCAAATAGGGCGAATGGTATAGAGATAGCTGCAAAACAGTCTAATTCAATGCGTCCATTTATACGTATTTGAACTAACTGCCCAGCCCTGCTCGACGGCGCACGGGTGATTCGCCGTTTAGACCGGCGCGAGGCCGGTTCCGGCCCGCAGAGCGTTGAGCCAAGCGGCCTGACGCTTGCGATAGCCCTTGATACGGTACCGGAATCGGACTCCTGCGAGTCGATGCATCGTTTGGGCGAAGGCTTCGAGTGCAACAAGGTCTTTCATTTGGTCGCGATTGATAACCAGGACGTGGATGCCCATGGCCTTGAGGCCATTATTTCGATTGCCATCGTGGATGCGAGCGTTTTGAAGCTCATGCCCAATTCCGTTGTATTCGTTGTCGACTCCGGCTGCCGGGCAATATAGGTCGCAGATGGCATAGGGGATGCCCGAGGACATGTTGACCGCAAGAGTATCGAAGTCGATTCGATGGTTGAGTAGCAGGCCTCCCATGGGCAGGCTGCAACATCCGAATCCGCCAAAGCGCATGGGCGCTCCGAGAACGGCAAACATTAGGGATTCGGCTGGGGATGCGGATCCAGCCCGGGCGAGTTTGACTGCCGTGCGAAACGAGGCGTATGAGCTACTTTTGGCGAACCGTGCGACCGCCTCGAGCTCTTCGATGGTCGTGGCGGGCTCGCATTTGTAGTGCGCCTGTTCATAGCGGGTTTCGTTCTGTTGTTCGGCCGCTGACTGGTTGCCCAGGCAATCAAGATCGCCCGTCGCTTCGTAGCCATCGCCCTTGGGCCAGATGTCGTCATGGGCAATGGGGTATGTTGCCCCGGGAGGAAGGGAGTAAGTTCCGACCAGTTCCATGAGAAGCATCAAGGTTTTGGCGACTGATTCATTTTTAGAACAAAGCATGGCTGTCATGGCAGGAGACGTTGCGTAGATGTCGGCCTCGACGTGCATAATTGCACCTTCAGGAAGCGGAGCGGAGAGAATATGCTGAAGAAGTCGCTTGTCGGGGCGTCGGTTGCCTTCGTTTGAAACGAGAAGATCGAGCAGCTCGGAATCATCTTCATTCCAGGCGTCGAGTATCGAAAGTGCGCCAAAGTCTATCGCGTCATTATTGGGAATGCAGCTAGCCAAGGCCTGTGCTTGCTGTTCACTATCAATGGAGCTCCAGGGTAGGGCAGAGTACGCCCGTCGTGCGCGACGAATTGCGCGGAGGGCGGAGAAATGTGAAATCACGGTCGTCATAGCTATAACGTACTAAGTTGGCGGCAGAATGCGACCGCCATACCGTTCTTTTCGCTCAGCGGGGTGCTGGGCGCCATGAACGGCCGGGTGTTAGGAAATCGGTGGAATCGGTTGAGGGGATTGCAGGAAATTGAGCTCTGCCGAGAAGGTTGACGATGGCTACTGGACAGTTAGTTCAGATACGTATAAGGCGGCGGGCGTTCGAGGTGTTTCTAAGGGCCTTCGAGGGCGATTTGAAGATAATATATGCGGCGGTTGTACTCGAAAACGATGAGCTTCGGGCGGCATGGCATCCGCCGGGGAGCTCAGAAGGCTCCGAACGGACCTTTGGAGCTTTAAAAAATACGTATCTGAACTAACTGTCCAGGGCGGATTGGCGAGGAATAGAAAAAGGGTCGGAAGCGAGCTTCCGACCCTTTAAAAACATCAAAGATGATGCGATACGCGTTGGACTACAGCGCGAAGTCGCCGCCGACGAGCGTGGAGACGGGCTCCTCGTGGTAAACGGCGGAGATGGCCTGAGCGAACTCCTCGGCGACCGAGATGGTCTTGATCTTGCCGCCGACCTCGACGGGGATGGCGTCGGTGACGACGCACTCGACGATGGGGGCATCGTTCAGGCGCTCGATGGCCGGACCGGAGAAGATGCCGTGGGTGGCGCAGACGTAGATGTCGCCGGCGCCCATAGCCTTGAGCTCCTTGACGTTGGCGCACAGGGTGCCAGCGGTGTCGATCATGTCGTCGTTGATGATGCAGGTCTTGCCCTTGATGTCACCGATGATGCCCATGACCTCGGCGGCGTTGTGGCGCGGACGGCCCTTGTGGGCGATGGCCAGGTCGCAGCCGAGCATGTCGGACAGCTTCTTGGCGGCCTTGGCGCGACCCACGTCGGGGGAGACGACAACCAGGTTGTCGGTGTCGAAGTGCATGTCGTTGTAGTACTGGCCAAACAGCGGCAGTGCGGACAGGTGGTTAACCGGGATATCGAAGAAGCCCTGGATCTGGCCCTGGTGCAGGTCGAGGGTGATGATGCGGTTGACGCCGGCACGCTCGAGCAGGTTGGCGACGAGGCGGGCGGTGATGGGCTCGCGCGGGCCGGCCTTGCGGTCCTGGCGGGCATAGCCGTAGTGGGTGATAACGGCGGTGATGGAGCGGGCGGATGCGCGCTTGGCAGCGTCGGTGGCGATGAGCAGCTCCATGAGCATGTCGTTGACGTTGCCGCCGGCCACGGACTGAATCAGGAAGACGTCGGCGCCGCGGACGGTCTCGTCGTAGCGGGCGTAAATCTCACCATTGGCGAACTGCTTTAGCGTAAGGCCCGAAAGCTCGACCCCAAGGTACTCAGCAATCTTCTGAGCGAGGGGACGGTTGGAGGAACCGGAATACACGCGGATGGACTTGCGCATATTCTCCGACTTCTCGGGATCATTAATCGGCATTACCCTTCTCCTTTATACATCGAATGCCATATAGATGCCTTGTTGCATTGTAACCGCGCGGCGGGGTTTATCGGGTCCTGATAACGTCTTTACCGCCAACGGACACGAACCGACCACTCATCCGGTTGCGCAGGTCACGATAGAAAAAGGAGCCGCCCCCATGGAGCAGCTCCTTTTGTGCTTGGTAAAACGTTATACCTCGTCGTCCTCGTGCAGGCGGCGGCGGTAATCGGCGGCCCAGCCCTCAATATTTACCTGACGGGCGCGGCCCAGACCAAGTGCGTCGGCCGGGACCGGCTCGGTGATGACGGAGCCGGCGGCCACGAGTGCACCGTCGCCGATCTGGGCGGGCGCGACCATCATGGTGTCGGAGCCAATGAAGGCATCCTTGCCGATGACGGTCTTGTGCTTGTGCACGCCATCGTAGTTGCAGGTGATGGAGCCCGCGCCCACGTTGACGCCGGGGCCCATGGTGGTGTCGCCGATGTAGGACAGGTGCGGCACCTTGGAGCCCTCGCCGATCGTGGACTTCTTGATCTCCACGTGCGTGCCGGCCTTGGATCCGTCGAGCATGTGGGTGCCCGGGCGCAGGTAGGCGCGCGGGCCGCAGTCGACGCCGTTCTCGATGACGGCCTCGATGGCGATGGTCTCGTCGATGACGCAGCCGCTGCCGACGGTGGTGTCGGTGAGGCGGCTGTTGGGACCGAGCTGGCACTCCTCGCCCACGGTGACGTGGCCGATCAGGTGCGTCTGCGGCCACACGACGGTATCGCGGCCGATAACGGCATCGGGGCCGATCCAGGCCTGCGTGGGGTCGATGAAGGTAACGCCCTCGGCCATCCAGTGCTCGTTGATGCGGTCGCGCGCGATGGCGGTGAGCTGTGCGAGCTGGATGCGGCTGTTGACGCCCAGGCCGTCGCGGTAGTCGTCGCAGTGGAAGATGGAGACAGCCTGGCCGTGGCCTTTGAGGATCTCGAGCATGTCGGGCAGGTAGTACTCGGATTGCGCGTTGTCGTTGCCGATCTCGTTGATGTGGGCGGCGAGCTGCGTGCCGTCAAATGCGTAGCAGCCGGCGTTGCACTCCAGCAGCGTGGCGGCCTGCTCGGGCGTGCAGTCCTTCTGCTCGATGATGCGCTCGATCTGACCATCGGCGCCCAGCTTGATGCGGCCGTAGCCGAAAGGATCGGGCGGGGTCATGGTCATGACGGTGCAGGCGAGCTCGCCGGTGGCGACGGTCTGTGCGAACTTGGCGACGGTGTCGGCGGTGATGAGCGGCAGGTCGCCGTTGAGCACGACGACGGGGCCTTGCGTGATGCCACAGGCCTCGAGCGCGACCTTCACGGCGTGACCGGTGCCCAGACGCTCGGTCTGCTCGACGCACTCGACCTTGGTGGCGCTGTTGGCGTAGGCGCCGTCGATGAGGGCGCGCATCTCGTCGGCGTGGCTGCCGATGACAACCACGACGCGGCTGCAGCCGGCCTTGATGGTAGCGTCGACGATCCACTGGACCATGGGCTTACCCAGGATCTTGTGCGAAACCTTGCAGTGGTTCGACTTCATGCGGGTGCCCTCGCCGGCAGCGAGGATAATTGCGGTTGCGTCCATGTGATCTCCTGTTACGTTATAGAGACGTGTGTTTGGAAACGATACACGGCGCAATATGATACCGCAGGCATATGACGAGCGCGTAACGATTGGTTTGCGGCGGTTGAGGCTTGCGCCGCCGGCGTGGCGTTTGCACTGCTTGTGTGCGGCGTTGGCGGTGCTGTGGAGCTGTCGTTTGAGCGAGGGGACGGGGGTACCCGTGGACAACATACGAGAGGGGTTTGGCGGCGAGCCCGTCGCGGCATTCTCGATGTCTCATCCGGCTGTGCCGGCACTCTATATAGTGCTGACGCTGGGGCTCACTATGTTCTCGATGCAGCCGGTGCTGATTGCGCTGTCACTTGCGGGCGGGCTGGCGTATGGATTTGCGACGCGTGGGGCTGCCCGCACGCTGGGCGCGCTCCGCTGGCAGCTGCCGGTAATTTTGATCGTTGCGGTGCTCAATCCGCTGTTTAGCGCCTCGGGCTCGACGGAGCTGTTCCGTATTGGCATGCGCGCGGTGTATCTGGAGAGCATGGTATACGGCCTGTGCATGGGCGGGCTGTTTGTGGCGAGCATACTGTGGTTTGAGGCGGCGGCATCGATGCTCGAATACGACAAGGTACTCGCGCTGCTGGGCAATGCCGCGCCGGTGATTGCGCTCATGATCTCGATGTGCATGAGGCTTATCCCGCAGTTTTTACGCCGCGGTCGTACGGTGCTGGCGGTGCAGGATGCGATTGATGTGCCGGGCCGCGCGCCGGCCGACCCCGTACGCTCGCGCCTGCGGGCGTCGAGCGTGTTGATGGGCTGGGGCATGGAAGATTCGCTGGAGCGCGCGGACGCGACGCGCTCGCGCGGGTGGGGTGCCGCGACGCGTCGTACGACGTATGCGCGGTATCGACTGGGGCGCAGCGACGTTGCCGCGCTGGCCGGGCTCGCACTGTTTGGTGCTGTCGCGGTGGCGGTGGCGTGGACCGCGACGACGCAGTATTCGTTTTATCCGCAGCTCTCGGTTCCGGCGCCGTGGCTGGGCTATGTCGTGTACGCTGCCTGGATGATGCTGCCTTGCGCGTTGCACGCGATTGATGAGAAGAGGTTTGGCTGATGGCTCGGTTGGATAGGGGCCCGGTGTCGGGCGCGGCGTGCGACCCGGATATGCTGGCGATTGAGGTGCGGAGCCTGAGCTTTACCTACCCCGGGGCTGATGCTGCGGTGCTCGAGGGGCTCGACTGGTCTGTCCCCCAAGGTGCATTTGCGCTGCTTGTTGGCGGTACCGGATCGGGTAAGTCGACGCTGCTGTCGTTGCTCAAGCCCGAGATCGCTCCGGCGGGCGAGCGCACTGGCGATGCGCGCGTGCTGGGCGAGAGCGTTGCCGACATGGACGTGCGCGCGTCTGCGGAGCGCGTGGGCTACGTGTTTCAGGATCCCGAGAACCAGATTGTGTGCGAGACCGTGTGGCACGAGATGGCGTTTGGCCTGGAAAACTTAGGCATGTCGCGCGACGAGATGCGCCGCCGTGTTGCCGAGACCAGCTATTTCTTTGGTCTGGAAGATTGGCTTCACCGCGATACTGACACGCTTTCGGGTGGTCGCAAACAGTTGCTGTCGTTGGCGGCCGTTCTGGCGCTGCGCCCGCGCGTGCTGCTGCTCGACGAGCCCACGTCTCAGCTCGATCCCGTTGCCGAGAAGAATTTCCTGCACGCGCTGTTTCGTGTGAATCGCGAGCTGGGCTGCACGGTTGTTGTGGCGACGCATCAGCCGCGCCCAATGCTCGAATACGCGACGTGTGCGTACCGGATTGAGGACGGTTGCGTGCGCGAGGTGGCAGATATGGCTTCTTTGGGACGCCGAGAATCGCTGTTTTCCGATGATATGTTGGGGTGGGGTGCCATCCGATGTGCAAAAAACGGAGTATTCAGCAGGCGTGAGGACAATTTGGACTCTCTGGAGACGCCCGGGGACGTATCGAGCGCGAAAAAAAGTTCGGAATTGGACAAATCGTCCGAATTTGTGGCGCAAACGTCGCTCGAGAACGGCTCGGAAGCCTTCCCGCGCACGAATGGAAGCAGAATACTCCAAAAAATGCACGCTGGGTCGGCTACCACCCTGTCGGAAGGCTGGTTTCGCTACGATCGCGCGGACGGTTGGGTGCTGCGCGGGCTCGATGCGTCGTTTTCGGCTGGCGCGGTGCATGCAGTCGTGGGCGGAAACGGCTGCGGCAAGTCGACGATGCTTTCGGTGCTGGCCAAGACCGCCAAGCTGCAGCGCGGCCGCATGGTGCGCGGAGCGGCCTCGGCGGCGCTGTTGCCTCAGAATCCCAAAGCATTGCTGGTTGCCGAGACGGTTCGCGATGAGCTGATGGAATGGGCCTCGACCTGCGGATATGACGAGAACTTGGCGCGGGAGCGTGCGGCGCAACTGGGATTGGACGGCCTGGAGACGCGTCACCCCTACGACCTCTCGGGCGGACAGCGCCAGCTGCTCGCGCTGGCAAAGCTGCTGCTGATTGGCCCCGAGCTGCTGCTGCTTGACGAGCCCACGAAGGGCTTGGACCTGGAGAGCCGCCGCATCATCGCCCGCGCCCTGCGTGACCATGCGAAGGCTGGCGGCACCGTCATCATGGCTACGCACGATTTGGACTTTGCCGAGCAGGTCGCCGACGACATCGCCATGATGTTCGATGGCGAGATTGCCTGCATGGAGCCGCCGGCCGACTTCTTTGCCGACAACGTGTTTTATAGGGCGTGATGGGATGGCGGATTATCGCATCGTGCGCCTACTCGCAAAACTGGAGATACCGCTGCTGCTGGCGGTGCCAGCCGTGATGGCTTCGGCGTTGCTGGCGGGCGTTGAGCAGGCGGCGCTCGCCATGCTTGTCGTGGTGGCGCTGGTGCTTGCGCTGTTCTTTGCAGGCTATGAGGCGTCGCGACCGGGCCTGCGCCAGATTATGCCAACGCTGGTTCTGGCGGCGTTGGCCGCGGCGGGGCGCATCTTGTTTGGCCCCATTCCCGACTTTAAACCCGTGAGTGCCATCGCCATTATCGCGGGGGCGACGCTTGGTCGCCGCAATGGTTTTATGGTTGGCGCGCTGGCGGCGCTGACCAGCAATTTCTTTTTTGGACAGGGCATGTGGACGCCGTGGCAGATGTATGCCTGGGGGCTCGTGGGATACGTTGGCGGTGCGCTGGCGCATGCGGGTGCGTTCGACCGCGCCGACGGCACCGTGCGTATGCCGGCGCTGCTGACCTACGGCTTTGCTTCGGGTTTGCTGTACGGCGTTGTGATCAACGCCTACGACATTATCGGTTTTGTTCAACCGCTCACGTGGGCGGGTGCCATGGCGCGTCTTGCCACCGCCGTACCGTTCGATATCACGCACGGCCTTGCGACCTGCGTGTTTTTGGTCGCCCTGTACAAGCCTTGGTGTCGCCGCATCAACCGAGTCGTCGTGAAGTACGGACTGTAGGGCTGGTTGCGCCGGGGCGGGAATCAATACTGCCGAAGTGTCATTTTAAAACTATGCCGGTTTACGGGGCCAGATTGGCACAAGCAGACCATGCCGGCTATTTTTGAAATAGAGCAAGCCGTTTACCTGCGGTTTTATTATTTCGGAATTGCGTATGGTTGGGGGTTCGCGATTTAGCCCCGTAAACTGGCATAGTTTTGGAATGGCCGGCTGATATGACGGGCGTCGTGACCCTCAAGAGCCAAATTGATCCGTTTTCTTCCGTCTCCAGACGTCCCCGGGGAATCAGCTGAACTCGCCCGCCACGAAATCAGCCTATCTACTACGTTTGACCCGACACCCCCAAACACAACCGCGTTTTATGAAAAACCGCAGGCTTTCTACCTGCGGTTTTCTTTTTGCGTTGTTCGCTGTGGTTGAGGGTGGTGGCTTAAACGTAGTAGATGGGCGTGTTTCGTGGCGGATGGGTCACGTGGATACCACCACGAGGCCCAAAATGATTCGTTTTCCTCCGTCCCCAGGGGATCAGCTGGGGCTAGAGCTCTAGCGTGAGGGTGACGGGGCAGTGGTCGCTGCCGAAGATGTCGCCGCGGATGCCGGTGTCGCGTACGTTGTCGGCGATTGCGTCGCTTACCAGGAAGTAGTCGATGCGCCAGCCGGCGTTGTTCTTGCGGGCATTAAAGCGATAGCTCCACCAGCTGTAGACGCCCTCGACGTCGGGGTTTGCCGCGCGCCAGGTATCGGTAAAGCCGGCGTTGAGCAGCTCGGTAAACTTGCCGCGCTCCTCGTCCGAAAAGCCGGCGTTGCCGCGGTTGGACTTGGGGTTCTTAAGGTCGATCTCCTCGTGCGCCACGTTAAAGTCGCCGCAGGTCACGACGGGTTTGCCGGTCTCGCGCTCGAGCGCGTTCAAAAAGCCGCGGTAAGCATCGTCCCAGGCCATGCGCACGTCGATGCGGGCGAGTTCGTTTTGCGCGTTGGGAGTGTAGACATCCACAAACCAGAACTTGTCGAACTCCAGCGCGCAGACGCGGCCCTCGGTTGCGGCTTGGGCGACGAGTACGGCCGCCTCGTTCTCGCCGGCGTAGGGTAGCAGTGCGTCGGCGTGCAGCACGCGCAGCGGTTCCTGGCGGCTAAAGACCGCAGTGCCCGAATAGCCTTTACGCTCGGCGTAGCTCCAGGTTTGGTGATAGCCGGGCAGGTCAATATCGACCTGGCCTTCTTGCAACTTGGTCTCTTGCAGCGCCAGGATATCGACGTCGAGTTCTTGCGCGATCTGGATAAAGCTCGGGTCCTTTTTGAGCACGGCGCGCAGGCCGTTGACGTTCCACGAGGCGAAAGTGTAAGTCTGAGGCATGGTGTCCTTTCGACGGGGTTGGCAGGCTTAAGATTAGCGCAACAGGGGCGGGGTGGGCTCCGCGCATGCTGACTTAAAGGTCGCATGCTGGGACATCGCCCGACGCCGCCCGATCAACAAGGACGGAGGGCTCATATGACGCAGGCAATATCGGACCCCAAGCAGGCCTCCGCCGCGCTGGCGGAGCTGTTCAATACCCACGAGCACGTGGTGTTCTTTGGCGGCGCTGGTGTTTCCACGGCAAGCGGCATTCCCGATTTTCGCAGCGTGGACGGCCTGTATCACCAGCAGTTTGCCTATCCGCCCGAGACCATGCTGTCGCATAGCTTTTACGAGGCGCATCCGGCCGAGTTCTTCGACTTCTACCGCACCAAGATGATCGCGCTTGGCGCCAAGTCCAACCGCTGTCACACCAAGCTGGCCGAGCTGGAGCGCGCCGGCAAGCTTGATGCCGTGGTGACGCAAAACATCGATGGCCTGCACCAGGCGGCGGGCTCGCAGCGCGTGTTCGAGCTGCACGGATCGGTCCATCGCAACATTTGCCAGTCGTGCGGCGCGGTCTATAGCGCCGAGTGGATTTGCTCGCGCGAGCATGAGGACGCCGCGGGCGTGCCCGTGTGCCCTGCGTGCGGTGGTCGCATCAAGCCCGATGTGGTGCTCTACGAAGAGCCGCTCGACGAGCATGTGTTGACCGGTGCCGTTGCCGCCATCGCCGCGGCCGATGCCCTTGTCGTGGGCGGAACCTCGCTCGTGGTGTATCCGGCGGCAGGCCTTACGCGATACTTTACCGGCGATACGCTGGCCATATGCAATTTGGCGCCTACCGATCAGGATGCAAATGCCGACCTGCTGATTTCTTGCGACATCGCGGCCGCGTTTGCGTTCTAGCCCGTGTGCGCGGATACAATAGAAAGACTGAGTGCAAAGCGACCCCGCCGCCAGCTCCCCAAGCTCGGCGGCGTGGGCATTTTAGGAGGATGTTCATGGCGAACGACAGCAAGACATGGCGGTGCGGAAAGTACGAGCTCAGCTTTGACCGTCCGCGCATCATGGGCGTCCTCAACGTGACGCCCGATTCGTTTAGCGACGGCGGGGAGCACTTCGACCCGGATGCCGCCATCGAGTATGGCCTGGCGATGCTCGACGCCGGCGCCGACATCATCGACGTAGGCGGCGAGTCCACGCGCCCTGGCTTTACCCCGGTCAACCCCGACGAGGAGGCTCGCCGCGTGCTGCCCGTGGTGCGCGCGCTGGCGAAAGAGGGCGCCATCGTCTCGATTGACACGCGCCACGTGGCGGTTGCTAAGGCGGCCGTGCGCTGCGGCGCCTCGATCGTCAACGACGTGACGGGATTCACCGACCCCAAGATGGTCGAGTTTGTTAAGACGAGCACCTGCGGCGTTATCGTGATGCACGCTGGCGAGGTCGTCGCGTCCGCTCGCACGCACGCGACGGTGCAGCTCGATACCTCGGCCGCGGCGTTTGTTGCCGAGAAGGCGCGCGAGGCGGCCGCCGAGGCTGCGCGCGAGGCCGAGAAGCCCACCCGCCGTCGTCGTGGCAAGCTGCTGGGCGAGCCCAAGACAGAGGCCAAGCTGCCGGGTGGCGTGGTGCAGCCCTCACTGCCGTTTGGCGATCCGGAGCCCGCGGCCGAGCCTACAGCCGAGCTGGGGCAGGAGACGCCGGGCGCCGAGCAGGTCGCGCCTGCCGCCGATACCGCTGCGCCCGAGGCCACGCCCGCGGCTACCGAAACCGCGCCGGAGCCCAATGACCACCTGGCCGCCATGATGCGCCGCAGCGCCCGCCGCGAGGAGGCTTATGTGCCCACCTCGCAGCTTCGCCGCTTTACCCTGCCCGATTCGGCGCCCATCATGCGCCGCGTCATGGGCTTTCTGTCCGATCAGGCCCGCGCGCTTATCCACGCCGGCGTGTCGCGCGACCGCATCTGCATCGATCCCGGTCCGGGCTTTGGCAAGACGGCCAACGAGGATATCGTCATCCAGCGCGAGACCGCCAAGATGGCGTCGCTGGGCTATCCGCTCATGTGCGCCGTGTCGCGCAAGCGCTTTGTGGGCGCTGTCTCGGGCGTGACCGAGGCCGCCGAGCGCGATGCCGCCACGTTTGGCGTGTGCCTGGGCGCTATCCAGGCCGGTGCCAACATCGTGCGCGTGCACGACGTCGCGGGGTTTGCGCAGTTCCTGAACGGTTACTGGGCTGTTGCCAAGCCGCAGCCGCGTCGCGCGTTTGTGGCCGTGGGCTCCAATCTGGGGCATCGTTGCGACAACATCCGCGCCGCGCGCGACATGATCGCCGAGATCCCGCTCACCTGCGTGTCCAACTGCTCACGCATCTACGAGAGCGAACCGGCCTACGAGACGCGTCAGGACGCGTTTGCCAACGCCGTCATCGAGATTAAGACCGAGCTGGCGCCGCTGGTGCTGCTCGATGAGCTTATGAAGACCGAGGCTGAGCTTGGGCGCGACCGCTCCAAGAAGGCCAAGGTCAACGGCCCGCGCACCATCGACCTGGACCTGCTGTGGATGGACGGCGAGACCCACGGCGGCAAAAAGCTGCGCCTGCCGCATCCGCTCATTGGCGAGCGTGATTTTGTGCTGGTGCCGCTCGAGGACCTGATGCACGACCCGGCGCGGTTCTTCCGCTACAACGGCGTCGAGGTCAAGGAGCCCGAGGATCGCGTGGGCCATATCGTGGGCGAATTGGGGCGTATGTAGATGATTGAGATGAACGCTGTTGCCGCTGGCACTGAGCTCGACGCCGCGCGCGATGCGGGTCGCGAGGGCAAGTCCGCGGGTTGGTGCGCCTGGAGTGCCGGCGAGGCGTCGTTGACGTTTTCGCTGGTCGTTCGCCCCGACGTGAACATGCACGCCTTCCACGGCCTTCCGTTTGTGGCCGCGATGGGCATGATGGACGCGCTCGTGGGAACGGCTGCGGCGCCGGGGCTGGGCCTTGCCGGCAAGGTGGGCATTCAGTGGCCGAGCGATATTGTGTGCGGCGCACCCACGTTTGAAACGTCGTTTGCACGCGTCGCCGTCAACGGTGGCGCCGGTGCCGCAGGCATGTTCGGTGCCGTGACGGTGGATATTGAGCGCGCGGCGCTGGGCGAGCTTGGTGTAGATGTGGCCGACGAAGCGCTGGTCGAAGAGTTGGCCGCCGCCGTGCTGACCCGTATGGACGCCTGGGCGGCTGTTGCCAACACGCCGCAGGGCGCCGCCGGGCCGCTGGCTCCCGTGCTGGGCGAGTACTTCGACATGGTGCCGCTGCTCGGTCGCCAGGTTGCGGCGGTGTCGCCCAACGGCCTGCCACTCGCGGTGGGCGTGTTCGCGGGCCTGGACATCTGGGGCCGCGCGACCATCAAGACCGACGCCGGCGAGCAGGAGTTTCCGCCCGAGGCCGTACGGATTCGCGGGCTGTAACGCGTAGCGCCCGCGTTCAAAGACAGCGATGACAACAAGACCCTCCTCGGCCTGCGCCGGGGAGGGTTTCGCCTATCTGGGGAATGGGTTGCCAGCGCCCTATTCCTCAAAATTGAAAATTTTTCAGTTTTGAGGAATAGGCTTGGCGAACGTTTGCGGGGCTGTGACATCGGGCGTGCTCGACTTATGTCCCTGTTTTACCCCCAGCTTCTGCATGCGGCGGTAGATTTCGCAGATGCCCTTGATGGTGAGCTGCCCGTCGACTATGTCGAAGGCGTCGGTCGAATCGGCGACGATGCTGGCGAGGCCGCCCGTGGCGATAACGGTGGCGTCCTCGCGCCCCAGCTCGCGCTTCATGCGCGCGACCAGGCCCTCGGCCATGGAGGCGGCGCCCATTACGGCACCGACCTTGATGCACTCTTCGGTGTCGCGACCGATGGCGTGCTCGGGCGCCTCGAGCGGAACGCTGGCGAGCTTGGCGGCTCGGGCGGCGAGCGCGTCCATCGAAATGCGGATGCCCGGCGCAATCGCTCCGCCAATGTAATAGCCGTCCACGTCGATGACGTCGATATTGGTCGCGGTGCCAAAGTCCACCACGATCGCCGGGGCGCCGTAGAAGGTCTCGGCAGCGACGGCGTTGGCGATGCGGTCGGCACCAACGGCCTGGGGGCGCGCCGCGCGCAGCTTGGTCACGGCGGCCGTCTGCGGCCCGATGACGATGGCGTCTGCGGCAATGCGGTCGGCCACGGCGTGCCACTCGCGCGAGAGCTGCGGCACCACGCCCGCAAAGGCGATCGCGTCAACCGTATCGAGCGAGAGGCCGTACATCTTAAAGAAACCCATCAGGCGCACGTGGATCTCGTCGGCGGTATAGGAGCGGTCGGTGGGCATACGCCACGACTGCACCAGCTCGTCTCCGTCAAACAGGCCCATGGCCGTCTGCGTATTTCCCATATCGATAGCGAGCAGCATGTCTACTCCCGGTGTTGGCATAAAAGGACGCGCACCATTGTATACGTGCCGTCGACGGCGCTCGGCTGCAATTCGTTTACGGTGATAGGGGCTGAGGGGTTTAAATATGAAGGAATTATGCTCTACGAGATTTTCCTTGCCGTTTACCGAACTCCCGCGTAATATTCTTTCTTGCGTACATGAGGCGCCCAGACATTGCGGGGTGGAGCAGTCTGGTAGCTCGCCGGGCTCATAACCCGGAGGTCGTAGGTTCAAATCCTGCCCCCGCGACCAAGAACTTGCAGCTCGTCGGCCTAGCCGGCGAGCTTTTTTGTTATTCCGGGACCGTGTTTTCGGTACGGTTTTCAACCTCTCAAACAAAATCTCGATCTGTAACGCGTAGACCCGATTTGGACGGCTAGATGTTACAGATCGAGATTTTCCGGCAGCCGGCCCCCGTTTGTCTAAATCTGTAACACGAGGGATGGATTTTGCCGAGTAGCTGTTACAGATTGAGATTTTGTTGTTGCTCTCCTTTATGAGTGAATCTTGACTCTTTTTATTATGTGAGGCGGACGGGCTATCGATAATCACGGGCTGGATGGATTGACTTGTCGATTGATAGATTCCAATTGGAAGGAGCTGCGACGACCCTTAACGATCCTTAACTAGAAACAGTGACGTCTTAAAAACAATAAAGGGGCCGCTATGTAGGGGCCGTCTATACGATGCCTTTGACTTACACTTCTTTATGGAGCCATGTAAGGAGGCGGCAATGCAGCAACCCATCGCGACAAACGATGTGATTCTATTTTCCACTCTCAGGGAGAATCAGTACTTCGATCGAAAGAGCGCCCGCAAGGATGACAAGGAGATTGCGAAGCATATTAGTGCATTCGCCAACTCGGCGGGAGGCAAGCTCGTTATCGGTATCGAGGATAATGGTGAGGTAACGGGCTTCAAGCGTAACGGCGCGCGCGACATTGAGAAATTCGAGCGCGCTGCGCTCACGACTTGCACGCCAACCCCTATTGTTCGCAAAGACCGAATCCCCGTGGTCAATTCTTCGGGCGAGGAGGACTTCGTTCTCGTTTTGGACATCGATGCCTCGACCAACCACTCTGTTGCTCGCGTGAGCGACGGCGAGGTTTTCTTGCGGCAGGACGACAAGAGCGTGAGGCTCAGCCGCGAACAGGTATTTGCCCTCGAGTACGATAAGGGGCAGAGAATCTTCGAGGACGAGCTTGTTGAGGATTCCTCCCTAGATGACGTGGACCATGAAGTGCTTGATCGCTACAAAGGGATTCTTGGAACCGAAGTTTCCGACGAGTAGGTCCTTAGAAGTCGTCGTTTTATGCGTGACGGAAAGCTGACCGTTGCTGGAGCCCTGCTATTCGCGCTGGATCCGTCCGCGATGATGCCACAGGCGCGAGTCCGTGTCCTGCGCTACGACGGCGTCAAAATGGAGACGGGCGAGCGTCTCAACATCACGAAAGAACGAAGCTTCTGTGGGCCGCTGCCTAAGGTGATCCAAGACGCCTACGAACTCATCTCGAGCATGCTCCGCGAATTTCAGTTCCTGGGGCCCGACGGGAAATTCCAGACCGTGCCTGAGTATCCTGAGTTCGCCTGGTTCGAGGGCTTGGTCAACGCGGTGACACATCGCGACTACTCGTTCCGCGGCGACTACATCCGGGTCTCGATGTTCGACGACCGTTTGGAAATCATCAGTCCAGGCGCGCTTCCCAATATCGTGACGCTCGACAACATGAGGACCACTCGTTACTCGCGCAACCCACGCATCGCGCGCACGCTGGTTGAATTTGGTTGGGTTCGGGAGCTAAACGAGGGCGTCAAGCGCATTTATACCGAGATGCAAAACTCTCTGCTCAATGATCCGGTCTACACGGAACCTGATGGGGCAAGGGTTCAGCTAACGCTTGAGAACAATATCGTTGCCAGAACCGTAAGGAGAAGCGAGGCTCTCGAGGACAAGGTATCACCGGAGGTGATCGCCTCATTGGGGGAGTATGAGCTCGCCGCCGTCAGGTTGGCCTTTGCGAACGGAAGGGTGACAGCAAGGGAGCTTGCAGCGCACATCGGGAGAAATCGCCGCACAGCAAGCCGGGTGCTTGGTAAGTTAATTGAGGAAGACGGGCTGCTCGAATGGCACGGCTCATCCCATAACGACCCAAAACAGTTCTACACGATAAGGTAAGGTGGTCGATCTATTTCGCACCTCTGTCGCAGTAATGTCGCACCTCTGTCGCAGTAATGTCGCACCTCTGTCGCAGTGGCTTCGATGACGCGTGGATATAGTCCCTCGGCAAATCTCAAACAAAATCTCAATCTGTAACGGGTAGGGGTCAAAAGCGGGCCTAGATGTTACGGATTGAGATTGTTGAGGATGGGCTGAGGGGAATGTCTTGATCTGTAACACGTGGGGCCGTTTTTGGCCGATAGATGTTACAGAACGAGATTTTTCGGCAGCCGGGCTCCGTTTATCTGAATCTGTGACACGAGGGACGGATTTTGCCGGGTAGCTGTTACAGATTTAGATGTTCTAGCGGGCCGGGTTGGTTTGTCTCGATCTGTAACAGGTGGAGGCCAAAAGTGGGCCTTACTGTTACAGATTGAGACAAACCGACGGGCCGCCCCGCCCCATCCACCTGCCGCTACCTGCTGTCTGCCGATTTCCGTTGCGCCACTGTGCTCCCATGCCATATCCTCTAGACAACTACGCGGCAACATCGCCGCCGCGCCTACAAGAGAGGAATGTCCATGACCGCACCTGCATCCAAGCTGCTCCAGCCCATTACGGTTGGCCCCCTTGAGCTCAAGAACCGCATTATGTTCCCGCCGCTAACCACCGGCTACGAGGAGCGCGACGGTTCCATCGGCGAGCGCAGCCTGGCTTTTTACGAGCGCCTGGCCCGTGGCGGCGTGAGCTACATCGTCATCGGCGACGTCGCTCCCGTTATGACCGCAAGCCCCACGCCCAAGCTGGCGACCGACGCTCAGATCCCCACGTTTAAGGCCCTGGCCGACGCCGTCCACAAGCACGGCGCCAAGGTCGCGCTGCAGCTGTTCCACCCCGAGTACGACGTCCCCGGCGTCGGCCGCATGGTCATGGGCTCCATGGCCGCCGCCAAGGCCGCGCAGGAGGCCAAGGCCGCCGGCGACGAGGAGACCTTTGCCGCCAAGATGGCCGAGTCCAACGAGATTCGCAAGCAGGCCTACGCCAAACTGCACCACGACATGCAGCACTTTGTGAACGAGGCCACCGTGGAGCAGCTCACCCAGATCAAGGAGGCTATCGCCGCCTCGGCCGCCCGCGCGCAGCAGGCTGGCATCGACGCCATCGAGGTCCACGGCGACCGTCTGGTGGGTTCGCTGTGCTCGGCCATCCTCAACCAGCGCACCGACGAGTACGGCGGCTCGTTCGAGAACCGCGTCCGCTACGCACTCGAGGTCGTCGCCGCCATTAAGGAGGCCGCGCCGGAGCTGATGGTGGAGTACAAACTCCCCGTGATCATGGAGAACCCCGACGGCACGACGCGCGGCAAGGGCGGTCTGCTGCCCGATGAGGCCTGCGAGTTCGCCAAGCTGCTCGAGGGCGCCGGCATCGATATGATCCAGGTTGCGCAGGCAAACCACACCGGCAACATGGGCGACACCATTCCGCCCATGGGCGCCATGCCCTACAACTGGACGCTGCCCGTGGCCGAGCGCGTCAAGGCCCTGGTCTCCGTGCCGGTGGCAACCGTCGGCCGCGTTGTCTCGGTCGAGGCCGGCGAGAAGATCCTGGAAGACGGCTCGGCCGACATCATCGCCTACGGCCGCTCGCTCATGTGCGACCCCGACATTGCGCTGAAGGCTGCCACGGGTGAGCCCATTCGCGAGTGCCTCAACTGCAACAAGGGCTGCGTCGATGCGATTCAAAACCGCAAGTACATCTCGTGCGTGCTCAATGCCGAGAACGGCGACGAGGCGACCATCGCCATTAAGCCGGGCGAGGGCGACAAGAAGATCGCCGTGGTGGGCGGCGGTATTGCCGGCCTGGAGGCCGCGCGCGTGGCGGCCAAGCGCGGCTACGACGTGACCGTCTACGAGGCGAGCGATCATCTGGGCGGTCAGATTGTGCTGGCGGCCGCGCCTCCGCGCAAGGACGAGATCATGCGCTCGGTCGAGTACTACGAGAAGATTCTGCCCGGCCTGGGTGTGAAGGTCGAGCTCAACCACGTCGCTACCGCTGAGGACCTCAACGCCGCCGACGCCGCGATTGTGGCCGTGGGCGCGCACGACGTGGTCATCCCCGTTCCGGGTGCCGATTCGGAGAAGGTCGTCTCGAGCTGGGACGTGCTGGCCGGCAAGGTGGAGCTTACGGGACGCGTCGCCGTCATTGGCGGTGGCCTGGTGGGCACCGAGACTGCCGAGTACTTGCTGCAGCACGGTTGCGAGGTGGCGATCGTGGAGATGCTCGACAAGATTGCCGCGGGCGAGTCCGAGACCATTCTGCCGCTGATCATGAGCGACTTCGCAGAGCACAACGTGGAGCAGCACGTGAAGACCCGCCTGACCGCCATTACCGACGAGGGCGTGGAGGCCATTCGCACCACCGAGGACGGCGCCGAGGAGCCGGTGAAGATCGCCTGCGATTACGTGGTGATGGCCGTGGGCTCCAAGGCCAACGCGTTTGACCTGGACGGCGTGACGGTGCCCGTGACCTGCGTGGGTGACTGCTCGGGCGAGCGCACCGCCGACATCGCGAGCGCCATTCGCACGGCATATCACGCGGCCAACGAGCTGTAGCTAACATCGCGGCGGGGCGGGGCGGTAGCACGGATCCGCCTCGCCCGGCTGCGTCCTGGCGCACACAGGCCATCGACCGGGGTGGGACTTGCAAGAA
Organism: Collinsella sp.; assembly: GCA_036553025.1. Lineage (GTDB taxonomy): Bacteria > Actinomycetota > Coriobacteriia > Coriobacteriales > Coriobacteriaceae > Collinsella. The sequence continues at coordinate 35,123 of JAXKBK010000030.1, forward strand.
CGGCAGGCCCCACCCCGGTTTTTGTGCGAGGAGGCAGGCGAGCTTAAACGCACCCTAACCTCATCTTCACCTCAAATGAGGCAAAGATGAGGTTAAGATGAGGCAAGCAAACAACTGGGCAAACGCTGAAATATTGCTATCGTTGACCTCAAAATGAGGTTAAGATGAGGCAAAGCTTGAACGGACGTGCGAGCCGTTGCGCGAACAATGCGCGCACGGTTGAGTGGGCGGGGAGTGCCGTTATCGGTGCTCCCCGTCTTTTTGCCAATGAGGGTGCTCTGACCAGCGGGTTCAGAAAATCCGAATCTTGAGCGACCGAAAATCCGAACTCCTAGAACATGAAAATCCGAATCGCTGACACCCGAAAATCCGAATTTGATGCAAGGGGATTGGTGCAAGTGGTCAGGTTTGTTAGCACCATGTTGGCGCGAAGTGACCTGACCACTTGCACCAAGGGTTTGACTTTTAAGACATCATTAAGGCTTGCGTTGTGGAGCGAACCGCAGGTCAATGCTATTCTTTTACCTTATCGTACGGTGTTGTATTCTGCCTGAATTCTCTACCTGCGAACAACGGATAAACGCGACCGAGCGGAAAAGGATGGCAAGCCCGCAAGCAGGGCAAACGTAAGCGATGAGTGGCATGGACCGACATAGCGAGCTCCAGCAGCACAAGACGGCGGCCGAGTACCGCCAAGCTGCCGACGAGCACGTGCGGACCCTCAAGGATTTCTGGAAGGATTTCCTGGTGAGCGGTCTGTTTGTGCTGGCCGCCATCGTTGCCATCTTTGCATGCCTGGCCTGGTTTGCCGCGAATAACCGAGTGAGCGCCACGGGGAGTACGATCGGGGCGAAGGCGGGGCGGTACACGCTGACCGCCGCGGGCGAGGGTGAGTCCGGCGCACACGTGGGCTATTACGAGCGCTCCGAGCGCACGCCCGAGGAAAAGCATGCCATCGATGGCCTGGATACGACCGACGCCATGACGGTAACGCTCGGCTCCAACCTGAACAACGAGACCGCGGGCTCTCTGTACCCGGGTGCTCGCGGCAAGATTACATTTACGGTGAAGCCGCTGGTGAGTAACCTGGACGGGGTCACGATCAATCTGTCGCGCTTGCTTAAGCTTAAGGACACGGACATTGGCGTTGTTGAGGACGGGGGAACGCTGGCGCCCGAGGCAGCGACGCTCCTTGGCTTGGTTAAGGGCCATGTATTGTTCTTTACGAGCTGCGACCAGAACGGGTATTACTCGTGCCGCGTGGTTGATAGCAAGATCGAGATTCCCAGGAAAGCATTTTGCGAAAACGGCGATGTGACCAAGCCAACGAACAAACCCGTCACCATCAATCTGTACTGGGTATGGCCGGAGTACTTTCAGAACTTCGTCCTTACCGGCAACACGAATTACTACAAGAATCTGTTTGCGGCGGCGGGCGACGCAAAGTCTGACTACGGCGCTCTGCAGGCGGACATGAACGAGCATAAAGCGAACTACTTCTATGGCGCGGCAAACGGCACAAGTGCTGCCAACGCCCCCGCGGTTTCGTCTAGCATGTCCTTCAGCGACACCGCCATCTGCTCGGCGCTGTACAACAATGCCGACGAGCAGATCGGCAATAAGGTCAAATACATCCAACTTAGAATTAGCGCTCAGGAGGGCGTGAGCTCATGAGCACCATGCAAACGCGCCTCGGCGATGCCCGCAATTGGATAGAAAACCACCGCGCACAGGCCCTTGCGGTCCTGATATTGCTGGCGGCAATCGCTCTTATCATCGGCTTGTCTCTCTCGTGGTTTGTGGGCAGCAAAAGTCTGTCCACGGTGGGCAAGATCCAAACGCCCACGCAGCTCAAGATCATGGGTCCCAACCAGACGAGCATCGAGCCCATCGAGATTTCGTATGACGAGTCACGGGGTGATATGAAAAACTCCAACGGCACCGTGACCGTTCGGCGCGCGTTTTGCGTGCGGAGCGACAATGGCGATCCCGCTGCCGGCGGTCAGGCGTTTGAGCTTCAGGTTGCCAACACAACGAATATCACGGGGCTGACAATCAACGTGTACCACGTGACGGTAAATGACCCGCCGACAACGACGGGCGATGTGGTCGGTCTCGATGGACTCAACAATCCGTATTCGTGGAGTAAGGGCAAACTAATTTCGTTCGAATTTATCAATAGGGATGAGACAAACGGCCTGGCTAAAGAGCTCGCCAGCAATGATCCAACGTACGGTACTTATAAGGACGTCCAGAAAAACGCCCGTCCGCTCTACCGTTATCACACGTTCCAAAAGGCCGATCTGGACGGTTGGAATGACACGAAAGCCAACGATGCCACCAACTTTATTGTTGAGTGCACATGGAATCCGGGCGTTGTGACCGTAAACGGAAAGACGGTCTCAAACGTCAAAGAGACCGACATGGTCTACCTAATCGCTCGCGGCACGAGCGGCAACTAATAGCAGGAAGGGAGGGGTGCCAGATGCGAAAAGGCGAGAATGAACAAAATGAAATCGCGAGGCCTGTTGGCAAGCACTTTGCGCAGGTAGATGATTCTAAGGCAGAGCCTTGCTGCGCGGAGTCGGCTGCCCCTGCTTCCAAAGTGCGCAAACGCCTGTGGGCGGTTGCGGTGCTGCTGTGCGTCGTCGCGATTGTGACTGGAACCTACCTTACCTACACGGCTTTTTTGGCGGGCGACTTCCTTAAATCGGTTGCCGTTTCGGGCACGTCGCAGGCGCTGTTTGCCTCGGACATGCTCACGGGTTATACGACTGAGAGCCTGGATGACGAGAAAATTGCCGTTCGAAGCGTCATTGCCGACATGAGTGGGGATACTTGCTCCTTTACCTTCCGCATTTACAACCATCTGTTGGGCGACAAGAACAAGGTTAACGACAAAGACGTCAACGCGACGCTGAGCGTGAGGGCGACGGGCACGACGGGTACTTGGAGCATTAGCGGTACGCCCACGCTGGCGGCGGACGACACGGTCAGCCTTTCCTTCCCTGCCAACAAGGCAACCATGTATGCCTATAAGGTTACGTTTTCCAAGGCGGACCTCAACAAAGCATCCTTCACCGTTAAGGCCCAGGTCGGCTCCAATAGCCCTGGCACCAACCTTAAATGGCTCGCCGCCAAGATTGCGCCTTCCGAACGTGCAGAGGTGACGGCTTCGGGCGTTTCGGGTGAGTGGGTCGACAAGAATTCGGATACCGATAAGAACTTGGGCATCAACGCTTTTGATGCCTACAACTATCGTGTGACGGTTACGGGCGTTACGACTAAGGTAAAGCTCACGTGGGGAAACGGGGTCGAGCTCGATCCGTTCTTTGAGGCGAATCACAAGAACGGTAATGGGCAAGCAGCCGTCAGCGGCAACTCGATCACATACGATGCATCTCCTGGCTCGGAAATCATCACCTTTTACCGGAAGGGTGATTCGAAGCCGACCAGCTGGGAAGCCATTGGCGTTTCGTGTTCGGCCGCGTAGGGCTAGCCGAAGCAATCCGCAAGCATAGATTTTGAGACCCCGTACGGGGCATGAGATAGGACGAGGTAGGACCAGATGAGAACGGCAAAGCGCATAACAACCGCATGCCTGACTGCGATCATGATTTTCCAGGCGCTCGCGCCCTCCACAGAGGTGTTCGCGCAAGAGCTCGACGCCGTTATGGAGGCATCCGTCTCCGCCGCGCGCGCCGCGGGCAACACGGTGCGCTCCGTACAGGATGGCGTGGTCAGTGCGTTGCAAGATGCCGATCAGGCTGCATCTGATGATGCCGCAACGACTCCGGGCGCCGATGCGGGAGCCACCGAGGGCGGCGACGGTTCTACCAACGCTGGCGAGTCGCAGGACTCCACGACCGATGGAACCACCAGCGGCGATGCTCCAGCGGAGGGCGACGCGTCCCAAGACGATGCGGCTGCCGATGAGGGCGCTGCTGACGAAGAACAAGCGGATGACGCGGACGCGGATGCTGCTGATCAGGCAAACACCGACCCCACCATCACTACTGTCGAGGCTCTCAGGCACGAGTTGGGTGACGGCGATGTCATCACTGACGACTCGGGCGCCGTCACGGCCATTACCTTTGAGTCCAACGCCGACCTTATCGCCATCTCCAACACCGATCCCGCCATCTACCAGAACGCGAACATCTCCAAAGGTGGCTCGACCGGCATCGACTTCGACGTGTGCGGCGCGGAGATCGTGGGCGGCCTGGGTAGCCTCACGTTCCAGGGCTTCGGCAGCGATGCCTACCCTTTCAAAGGCGCGCTCAACCTCGGCGACAGGACCCTGACCGTCAACAAGACGCTCTTCAACAACATCGAGCTCAGCGACGCCAACAGCACCGTAAAGCTCACCTGGAAGGGTACCGATGCCCAGCCCATCGTGGCCGCAAAGGTCACGGGCGCGGACAAGACGCTTGCTGCCACCGTTACCGTGGGCACGCCCAAGAGCGATACCGAAAAGGACATCTGCAAGCTCACCTCGCCGCTTGTGGGCGAGGTCACGGGCGCGCTCACGCTTAACGCCACCTACACGACAAGCGCGAACAGCCCCCTGGCAGTCGATATGCAATCGAGCGCAGGCAACATGGGCTTGCTTGCGAACACCCTTGCCGAAAAAGCATCGTTTACGCTTGCGGGCCTCGCCCTGCCGGACAACCTCGACGGTACGCCCACCATCAACGCGACAGCCGATGGCGCCAACGCAGGAGGCCTTATCGGCGAGGCGCAGGAGGGTGTCACCGTCGCCCTACCAACTGGCATCGATGTCTCGGCGCTGAGCGTCGCAGGTAAAAACGCGGCGGGCGGTCTTATCGGTAAGGCGACTAAGCTCACGCTCACCGTGGGCAAGGATAACAGCGGAAAAGACGCCTCGGGCAAGGCCATTGCCATCAAGCCCGCGTATGCGGTTGGATCGTCATCTGCCGGGACGTATGCAGGTGGCCTTATCGGCGACGCCTCGTTTGCCGACGCATTCACCATCAACAGCGGCATCTTCGACTTTGGCAAGGGGGTGGCGCTCAGTGTGTCCAACACGAGCGCTGCCCCTTCCGCCGGCGGACTGTTCGGCGTACTCGACATATCGAACGGCGATGTGGCCGTCAACGGCGGTTCGTATACAAGCACGCTGCAAAATGGCAAGGACGACAACAAGCACGGCAACTACGGCGGCTTGGTGGGCAAGCTGTGGGGGAAGAAGAACGGCGACGCGCTGCATGCCTTTACGGTGCAGGATGATACTGCGGTGTCGTTCGGCGTGGGCTCCAACGGCAAACTCACCTACGCGGGCGGCCTAGTAGGCTACCTTGGCGAAGGCGGCGGGAGTGCCAACGTGTCCGCCGTGGTCATCAGTGATGCAACAGTGACATGCTCAACCTCGGGCTACGCCAGTACAAATGGCAAATACGGCGGCGCCGTGGGCGTCGTGGACACAAACAACGTTCTAGAAGTGCGCGGCCTGAAAGTCAAAACCGCCAGCGGCGCTACCATCGGCGGCACAAACGGCGGCTTTGCCGGAGTCGTTGGGTCGTCGTGGCTCGGCATCGTCAAGTTCAGCGGTATCACCGACCTGTCGGATGCCACCTTCGTAGAAAATGATCACACTGCGCAGCTGATTTATGAGAACTTCAACTCGCTGATTTTTGCCGCCGGTAGCGGAAGCGATAGTGGCGCCGCCGCAGGCGATATCACGAAATGGCAATATAAGCGCCCCTCTACGCCCGTCAAGATCGATGACGTGTACAGCTACGGCCAGGTCATTCGCTTGGGCAACCCGTTGAGCGAGGACCTCATCTCCATCAACGAAGCGCACCGGTGGAACTTTAGCTCTAAGCTCGTAAAAACTGGCGATGCATTTGCGCTGGCAAGTATCGACGATTTCGCAAAGCTGGCGATTACCTGGCAAACCAACGGCTACTACTCGATGGTTGACGGCGTTACCGAAAACAACCTTAACGGCTTGCAGTCCTCGACCATTACGGTGAACGGCACTATTGATCTCAAGGGCACGGGCCTAACGGGTTTCACGCAGGATCGTGCAGACGGCTCGCAAGTTTTCTCGGGAACGTTGAACGGTGGCGGCACAATTAACCTTGCCGTCGGCGAGCCGTACGGCAAGCGTGGTGAAGCTGTGCTCGACGGCAATGACACGAGCGACGGCAACGGCAAAATCTACCGCCACGGTCGCTTGGGCTTGTTCGCGGCCGTCAACGGCGCAACCATCTCCAACGTCACAATCGCTGGCTCCATGAAGTTCGATAACGGTTCGGCTATCGATGCCGGGTCGCTTGCAGGTACCATCGTCGGCAACCTGTCATTGTCTGGCGTAACGTGCAAAACGAATATCGCGTGTGATGATACGTTCAGCAACGAAGTGAACATTGGTGGTATTGCGGGCAGCGTGTCGGCGGCTTCTACGGTTGCGTTTGAGGGCAACAGCAAGGCCCAGGCGACCATCACTAAAGCTCAAACGCTTAACGGCAATATGCGCATTGGCGGCGCCATCGGCTATGTGGGCGACTATACCTCGAAATTCAATGTTACGCGCCTCGAAGTCGGCGGCAAAATCAAAACCGGCGATTGCGCCGGCGGCAAGATTGCCCAAGTCGGTGGCTTTATCGGCTGCATTGTGCAGGGATCGAACGAGAAGAACGTTACCATTACCGGTCTTAGCTTTAGTGAATTCGCTATGACCGTGGGCAAGAACGGCGATAAGCTCAACGGCGCCGGTGGTCTTCTGGGCTACAGCTGGGGCAATGCCATCGTCACCATTGGCGATGCTGCGAATACCAGCGACAGCACCTACGCCCTCAAAACTACCAACAACACGACCGTGACCGCAAATAGCTCTACCGAGGTCGGCGGCCTCGTATACGCCGCTAGTGGACACTGGATCGTCAACGACTACGCCATCGATCTTTCGAACGCAACCATTAATGCCGATAAGGCAGCGGTGCTTGGCCTGCTCATCGGCCGAGGTGGCAGGACGGAGAATTCTTCAACATATGGAGTAGAAACTTATAGCGGCTTGTACTTGGAGAACAGGGCAAGTTGGGATACTGCATATAAGGTCAATGCTGCTGCAGGCAATGGCGTGAAAATCAACAACACGGCAATCAAAAGCGACGACAGTGATACTTCGTTTGATGAATGGGTTGGCAATGGCACTAAGCCTGCCTATGGCAACGAAGCCGGCAGCAAGCTTATTGATGGCGAATGGAACGCTGTCGTTTCGCTGCATACCAATGACGGTGCCAATGGCGGCAAGCTCAACATGAGTGGAGAGCCGGGAAGTGACAACAGCTATCACAATCGGTCGGCTTTCGGCAATAACCACAAAACGAATGCCTGGACGAGGTATTACTACAATCTTGACAAAGCATATGCGGAGGTGGGCAACAACGAAAAAAATAGCAGCGCAAGCAGTTGGATGGATTCCGCAGAGTACCTACTGCTTTGGTGCGCGTACCTGTATGCTCCTAGCGCGATTCAGGACTATATCATTCCGGGAAATCAGGCTATTTTCCAAGGAAACAATATTGGCACGAGCGACAGCGCGGGTGTGGAAATCAATTTAGATGGATACAGTTTCTATCCTACTGACCCCGCGAAGGGCTCAACGGTTACTGTGAATAATGCAACGATTACGTTCCATTATTCCGACATTAAAGCTGAGCAAGAAGGTAACAAAAAGAATAGCGAAGCCACGCAGCACGAAAATATGCACTGCGCTCTCATCGGAACCCATACGGGCAGCCTCAAGGTTAAAAATGTCACGCTTGCAGGCACCGTGGGCTCTGTTGTGAACGATGCGGGAAGTTCGTCCGGTGCACTTGTGTGCCGCTGTATTTATGGGCCCATCAATGAGACTAATGTGGCGCAGCTCGAGATAGATGGGCTGACACTCGACGGCTTGACGGTCGACGGTGTGAATGACAATACCAGTTACGCTCCTCTGCTTATCAGCGAGATGCAGACATGCGTGAGCCTGAGCGCTAAGAATATTTCAACCCGTAACTACGCGAATGGGGCCACGGCGGCAACCTCGCTCTTCGGCAGACTCGGCGTGGGAAAAAATTCCGATCAGGTGACGGCGAAGTTTGAGCAAATCAGCTTACCCAGCCAAAGGAACAAAACGATCTTCACCCATGCGAGCCTGCTGGAGAGTTTTGGCTACGGAAGCACGAGCACGGGCTCTGCGGACTATACCTTTACTAAGGACGATGCCGATGCGGGCAAGGTGACATATGGAAGCGAAATCGATGCCAAGGACAAGGAATACTCTGGCAAGCAGCTTTGGTATTACGATAAAGAAACCTATGCCACCCCTAATGGCTTGGTGACGGTTGATAAAAAGCCGGCAGATGCCAAGAATCCTCGGTTTGGTGACTATCTTCCTTATGTTTACAAGGGAAAAGCCACCGAGGATGGCGTCCAGTATCACGAAATCAAGGTTAACCAGCGCATCCCTAACCTGATGACGGGATGCGGTACGTATAGCGATCCGTACGCCGTTACGGACGCGACGGAAATGAACGCCATCGCTAACTACATCAACAACAGCGTGGCGTTGGATGGCTGGGAAGTCACTATTGCCGCCGATCAGTCCAGACTGTGCGAGCGGCGTAACAAAACGAAGATCGACAGCGCGAGGACCGACAACGAGGTCGTGTACGTCTATAAGCAGGCGAACGGTGCTGATAACAAATGGGAGAAGAAGAACGGCGATGCAACGACCGATCCCTCGCAGACGTTGAGCGACGAAACCATGCACCGCTATGTGCAGAGTGCGTATTACAGCATTGAGCCTCCTGAGGGCAATAAGATTACCGTCGATGCGGCCTCGTTTGGCGGATTTGGCAACAAGGCCAATCCGTTCCGTGGCGTAATTGTTGGCGACCTAGGCAAGCCAACTGCGTCAATTGAGATTGAAAATAACAAGGGCGAGCTTCGCGGTCTCATTCCCTATAGCTATGGCAGCGTGGTGCGCAATCTCAACATCAACTATGTGAATGCGCAGGCGACTATTACTTATTCTGAGAAGGATGCGGACGGCGTCCCGACGGCGTTTTTCGGCGGCGTTATCGGCTGCATCCTTGGTGGCGATAACATTATCGATGGCGTGGTCGTAAACAACCCAAATAACGGCTCGTCGACGTACGGCTTTACGGTTGCTGGTGACGGGGATAAGCGTCATCTTGTCCCTATCGGCGGTTACGTTGGTGCCATTGCGGGCGGTGGCGTGATTTTCCGCAAAACGGGCGAATCGTGGCGCGGCGGCACAAAGAACAAAAAGTACAAGTCCTCTAAGGAAGATGCCGCAAAGTATGACCAGTACGACAACCCCTACGTTGGTCGTGTGATCGATGGCTATGCCTTTAGAGAGGGCTGCAATGTCGACAACGGTGACGCTAACTACAAGATCAACGAACTCACAGATAAGGGGACGCCCTGCGTCACCACTACGGGCACCGACTTGAAATACCTCGGCACTAACGCCGAGGCGCCCGTGACCACGGTCGAAAACGCCCAGGGCCTTTTGGTGCTCTCGGCCATCATCAGCTCGGGTGCGGGTGCTGGCGCGGCACATACCAACTACTCCAATAATGGCGTGTTCCGCGGTTCCAAGGCTTACTGGGGCAGCGATTCGCAAGACCCGGCGATATGCGGCTACCTGTTTGGCAACAAGGAATATGGCAAGGTGCGGAATGCTGACTACGCAAACGTGGGCAAGCCTGCGAGTGCTGCCAGCGATTTCGAAATCGCCAAAAACGACGATCAGAAGGCCCCCGGCAAGCAGGGGTGGCACGGCCCGCTCGACCATGATGACGATGTAAATTCGCCCTACCTGGTGGCGTCCTACGCTGCCAACTACCAAACGGGCTACGTGTGCGCGTCGAGATCGATCGGCATGAGCCTGGAGTTCAAGGAAAATGCCACCTACGATATGACCGGCTACGGCACGGGATACGTGGGCCTCAGTGGTCGTTACTATTCCAATGCTTGCAACTCGAACGATGCGCCCACCGACCGCGACCGCATCACGCCGCACGTGGCCACGATCGACGGCAACGGCGCCACCATCACGGTGGGTACCGAAGACACCGCCTACGGCGTCGTCGAATATGCCGATGACGACTATAAGGTCTCGGGCGTGGGCGGCCTGTTCAGTACTGTGATGTTCACCTCAAGCTATGTCGCCCCCAGCGTCACCGCGAACGGCGACGCACAAGTCAAAGACCTCACCTTTAGTAACTGCAACGTATCGCTCACCTATATCGACACCAACGGCGAAGCCAAACCGGGACAGGCATCGAATGACCTTATCGGCACCGGCCTTTTGGCGGGCGCAACGGCCAACTACGATGGCGGAACGTGCGGTGTCTACCGCAACGTGCGGATGAAGAACTGCACCGTGTCGGGCGCCAAGAGCGTGGGCGGGCTTCTTGGTAGCTCGGGCTGCGCCAGCCGAAGGACGGATAACGACATGACCTATATGGTCAATTTTGGCTCCGGCATGCAGGCCCCCGCGTATCTCTATGACTGCTCATACACTGGCCTCAACGTCACGGGTGAGAAGTATGTCGGCGGCTACGTGGGTACGGTCGCCTCGGCGTGTGGCATGTGGACAACCGCAACCAAAGGGGTAAGCGAGAAGACTGTTGCCGCGAACTCGACCATAACCGCCACGGGGACAACGCCCTACGTGGGCGGTGTGCTCGGCTATGCCAAATCAAGCGATATCTCGGTCAACACTAACGTCGGCACCACCGTAGCGGTCTCGTCGAGCAGCACGGCAGTTATCTCTGGGGTAAATGTGCTTGCTACCGGGGAGAACACCGATACGTGCATGGGCGCCGGCGGTGTGCTCGGAAGCGCCTATAGCGGAGTTATTTCTATGAGCAACGTGCGCATTGATGGCGGAGACGGCAGCAAGAATGCCCTCATCGGCGATGAGACCGGAAAGAACACGACCATCCGCAATGCGGGCGGCTTGATTGGCGAGGTTACGACCAGCATCTATAGATCCAACGTGTACTGGTTCGAGGGCTGCAGCGTCGAGAACATCGACGTTGCCGGCACTAACCAATGCTCAGGTGGGCTGATTGGCTACTTCTACAGCAACGATGGTATAACTTGCAACAATATCGCGATTGAGGGTGCTACGATCAAGGGCAGCTGGAGCGGTGGTCTGCTCGGTGCGATTCACAACGGTTCCGACGTCATCAACGTCACCAACACAAGGGTATCCAACACCACGTTTAGCGGAACCTCCAACGGCGGCATTGCGGGCGACGGACGTGGCCAGTTCCATCTGGTAAACGTGCTTATGGATGGCAACACCTACAAAAAGGACGCTAAGCAGGGCGTGCTCTTGGGCGAGGTTGACACAGGGGATAATCGGTACAGCCTCTCCGCAGCAGGTGTGGACGTAAAGCCTGGCGACGGCAAGACCACGAGCGACCTGCCGCCGATGGTTTACACGACCAATGCGGCTGCGGTTAACAAGAAAACCTACATCGCGTTCGGAGACTACAACGACAAGCTCGCCGTACCCGGCAAGGGCATCACGCTCTACGGTGCGGACGATACCGCTACCACGGCGGCAAGCCCGTACGTGACCACGAGCCCCGTGAGCACGCTGGCGGTGCGTGCCTCCAACGGCGACACCACTGATCGCTATCTGTTTGGCGACGGTGCCGCCATTGACACCGCGGTGACCATCCAAAGCCAGGCGGGTGCCCGCGTTCCCGGCCGCTACACCTACACCAACATCAGCGGCATCAATGATGACGGCACGTACCAAAACAAGAAAACCTACAGTGCGGACAGCTCAAAGAGCACTTTCAACGCCAACAACGTTACTTCGGGCAAGAAGGTTGCAACCGACTTCCCTGTACTCATGATTCCCGGCAACGACACGACGACGGTCGAGAAGTATCTGAACATCGTGACTAACGGCGGCTTTTCCGATGTCCGCCGCCTCAACGGCAGCGCCAAGCACGTGACCGCCACCGCTGAGGTCTTCTCGCTTGCCGATAACGGCGCCTTCGTCAAGGACGCAACCGCCTCGCAAACGCCCACGCTCAAGGTACTCAACAACGGCACGAGCTCCATGGTTTTCCGCGCGAGTACCGACTGGGACAACGAGCGGGGCCGCTTCACGCTGCTCACGGTCACTTTTAGCGAGGCCGGCCAGAGCTACCGCGTGCAGGTGCCCATCATCGTTAAGCGCATGCTCGAGATCGACTTCACCGCCACCTACTCCGAGGGCGCGAACTTCAAGGCTGCCGACTTTGCGACTCAATACGACAATCACGTGCTTGTGAGCAGCGGCGATACCATGACCGGCTACCTTACCTGGACCTATGGTAGCGCCCGGGGCGAGGCAGTCGCTTACGGCTGGAACACGCTGCTCGAAGCCGGTGGCTCCATGGGCCCGCTCAACAAGAGCATCACCTTCGGCGCCACGCTGCCCAAGGGCACGCAGCTCACGCTCGTGGACACTGCTCATAACAACCGTGAATATCACCGCACGGTGGGCGCGGGAGGAGCGGCGTCGGTCAAGCTCACCGACTTTGTGGATGCCGACAACAATGCCTACGTCGAGCCGTGGCTGAGCGAAATCGTGGGCGTGACGCACAAGGAGGACAAGGACGGTGCCTGGGTCAAGCTCACCGATGCCGAGGTCAAAGGCAAGAGCCAGGTCGAGCTCGAGAAGGCGGCCGGCGCCAAGGTCGGCGGTGCGTACTACCGCGCACGTACATCTTCCGACACGACGGGCACGTTCTACACCCTCTCCGTTGCCGAGGAAGAGCCCAAGAGTGAGAACTTCTACTTGGCGGTGCGCACGCCGGCGGGCTCTGCGGGTGTCAACGGCTACACCGCAACTACGGTGGACACGAGCCTCAACGAGCACATCAACTACCTGCTGCGAGGCAAGAAAGCAGCCGACGGCAAGGCTGCCGAGGATGGGCACCAGAATACGGCCTCGACCTACAGCGTGACATCCAACTACACGCACGGCCTCATCGATAACAACGAGGGCGGCATCAAACGGATGGAGCTTCACGATGTCACCTATCCGCTTACCATGAAGGTAAGCGACACCGTGAAGTTCGACTCGAACCAGCAATACACGAGCTCCGACGCGCTGTACTACCAGCTGGATTCTTCGCTCGTGAACTACGGGAAGAACGGCAGTGCTGCGGGCGCGCATGGCTACCCGACTGGAACCCAGGGTACGTATTCGTTCTACGTGACAGTGGGGGGCAAGTACTACGTCCCGCATGCCTCAACCGTGAACGGCAAGACGAAGTGGACATGGAGGGAGGCAACCGCTGAAGATCCTTGCGCTGCTTCGGCTGTATGGGCTGCGGATGGCGGGGACATGAAATTGACGCTGGCCGACGCGAATTTTGGAGCAATTGATCTTTCTGGCATTCGCGAGATCGCTAAGAACCATAACAGCCAGTTCACCATCACTATGGAGGCGAATCTCGCCATGACGGAGCCTGCGTGCCAGGCTGGTATTATCGCTTCGCAGAATGGCGGCACAGATAAGTACACAAAGCCCAACTACCGTGCGCACCTCTCTACGCATGCCGAAACGCTCAGCACCAGTAGCAACTCGGCATACATCGACGGCATAGCTGGATACTACCGCATGGACGTGGGCTCCTCGACTATTGCGCTCGAGGCTTCAAAGAAGTCGCAGCTGGGCATCAACATCGATGACCTCAAGTCCGCCGACGGCGAAATCGCTCTGGTGGGAACGTATGATTTGTCCAAGCTCGCGGGTGCCGAGGCCATGATCTCCAATGCCAGCACGGTGACGTACACGCTGAGCTTGCAGAAGCGCCGCCAAGATGATGGCAGTTATGATGCGGTCGACAACATCTCAAGCTGCATTACGGTGCTCGGTAGCGATAAGTTGGCTAACGGCTCTTTGAGCGCCGATGGCAAGAACTACGTATTTACTGATAGCAAGGGGGCTGGCGGCGCGTTCGCCACGCGCGACGGCAACAGCCTTGCCTTTAAGCATGCTTTCCGCGTTAAGGTGAATACGAATGTTGAGGGCAAGGACCAAACTTATGCCAACTACCGCTTGGTGCTTACGGCTCATATGTCCGGCGTCGGTGTCAACGACACGCCGGTTAACGTTAGCAACCTTGATGGCTATTCGCACTCCGACTACGTGACGTACACGCTGGCGCGCATCAACACCGACGGCATTCGCCATGAGACGAAAACCAACTAGCCACGCGAGGGGCGGCAACCACCCGGTTGCCGCCCCTTTTCTTGTTCTCCTGGCCTGCTGCTGCCCCAGCTTTCCACCTAGCTTTCCAGCTTTCCACCTTAGGTGGTAAGTTAAGTGGAAAGCTGGAAAGTAAGTGGAAAGTTGACATGTAGGTGCGGGCTGAAGAGGGGTTAATAATTACACAAACCATACCAGCCAAACAAAAAGATACCAATCTGGTTGGTAAAACACCGTCAATGAGCCGCGAGCTAACTAGCTGCGTAAATAAAACCTAAAGAACTGTTGCAAATTAATGGCAAATGCCCAGATGCCGCCGTGCGATTTTCAATTAACTGTTACGCGCAAACAGCAAAATGCTACTATCTAACATGCACGTAAGAAAGCAGATTAACGGTTAAGGCTAAGAAGTGGCAGGTATGTCGGAAGCAACAAGGACTCGCACGCATGCGCCCGAGGTTAGGCAGCGCGCCGTCGAGGTCCTCCAAGAGGGGGTCGGTCATCGCGTCCTCGCCGCGGAGCTCGGCATTCCCCAGGCCACGGCTCGTCAGTGGGCCCGCGCATATGCCGTGGACGGTGCCGACGCCGTTCTCAACGCCGGTTCGCATCATCACACCTATTCGTACGAAGTTAAGCTCGCCGTGGTCAAGGACCGCTTGGAAAACGGCTTAACGGTTCGCGAGGCCATGATCAAGCACAAGATTCCTAGCGAGTCTTCGGTCAAGGCTTGGTGCCGTCAGTACCGCGAGAGCGGTGAGTCCGCACTGGTCGATAAGCCGCGCGGTCGCAAGCCGCGCGTTAAAAAGGCGGAATAGCAAACGGGATGGTGCACCCACAGGGGCGCATTTTTCTTGCCGCCCCTCTGCTCCAATGCGGGCGTGCCCTTACCCCGTACGCCTAAAACTCCCCAGTTGACCGAAAACCCGCCGCCGCTACTCCTCAACTGAGCTATAACGTTAAACAATTGCAGCGTTTTTGCATGGGGGAGTGATGGTATGACGCTACTGTATTTCCTTACCCTGTTTCCGCTGGTACCGGCGCTGGGCATGCTGCTCGCGCGCGGTGACCGCGCCCGCGATGCGGTAGGGCTTGTAGGCTCTGGCATCATTATGGCGGTGACGGTTGTAGTCGCCGTCATGTTTTTTGGCACGGGTCCGCAGAGCTTTGAGGTTGCCCCCGGCACCTCGCATGTGCTCTCGATCATCAGTTCCGTTATCGACGTCATCCTGTGCGCTGTCATCCTGTACAACGCGTACAAATATAGGAACGCGCTCACCACGGTGCTCGGCATAGTCCAGCTGGTGGGCTCGCTCGCCTTTGCAGCCATGACGCTGCCCGCGGCCGAAGCCGTCACGGCAACGCCACTCTACCTGGACTACATGAGCGTGATCATGGTCCTCGCCGTCGGCATCGTTGGCAGTCTAATCTGCTTGTATGCCCTGGGCTACATGAAGGACTTCCAGGCCCATGACGAGCACGAGGCCGCGCTGCGCGGGCAGACCGCGCCCGACCGTCGCCCGCAGTTCCTGGCGCTCATGTTCCTGTTCCTCTCGGCCATGTTCGTCATCGTGACGAGCGACAACCTTGAGTGGCTGTTCTGCGGCTGGGAAATCACCACCGTGTGTTCGTTCCTTATGATTGGCTATACGCGTACGCCCGAGGCCATCAAGAACGCCTTTACCCAAATCATCCTCAACATGCTGGGCGGCATCGCGTTTTTGGCCGGACTTATGTATCTGCACGTTAACGGCATGCCGCTGACCATCTCGGGCATGATCGAGCTTTCCGGCACCGGAACCGCGCAGTCCGCGCTGCTGGTGATGCCGGTCATCCTGTTGTCGCTCGCCGCGCTCACCAAGGCCGCACAGATGCCGTTCCACACTTGGCTGTTGGGTGCCATGGTTGCACCCACTCCCACGAGCGCCCTGCTGCACTCGTCAACCATGGTCAAAGCCGGCGTGTTCCTGATGGTCAAGCTGAGCCCACTCTATGCCATCTACCCCGTGACCGGCTTTATGGTCACGAGTGTGGGTGCCATCACGTTTTTGCTCGCTGCACTCATGGCCATCTCGCAGAGCAACGCCAAACGCGTGCTCGCGTACTCCACCATTTCCAACTTGGGCCTCATCAGTGCCTGCTTGGGTGTCGGCGCGCCCGAGGCCGTATGGGCGGCCATCTTCCTGATCTTGTTCCACACGGTGGCCAAGTCGCTGCTGTTCCTGTGCGTGGGCACGGCCGAGCATCATATCGGCAGCCGCAATATCGAGGACATGGACGGCATGTTCAGCCGCATGCCGCACCTGACGCGTCTGATGATGCTGGGCATTATGGGCATGTTTGTGGCGCCGTTTGGCATGCTCGTGTCCAAGTGGGGCGCCCTGGTGGCGTTTGCGCAGACCGGCAACGTGCTCATGATCATGGTGCTTGCCTTTGGCTCGGCCGCGACGTTTTACTTCTGGGGCAAGTGGCTTGCCAAGCTTTCGGGCGTCGACCCCACGGCTCAAAACGTTGAGGTCAATGTCCATAAGACCGAATGGATGGCCCTCAACACCATCGCCGCGCTGCTGATTCTGTGCTGCGTGGCGTTTCCGGTTATCTCGAGCGGTCTGGTGTCGCCTTACTTGGCCATGGTGTTTGGCCGCGTGCCGTACGTTATTGGCAAGGACGCCATGTATCTGATGGTGGTTATCGTGGCTTTTATCGCCGTGGTGCTGCTGACGTCATTCCGCGTGAGCAACAAACCGCACGTCAACGTGTACCTTTCGGGCGTGGGAACCGACAAATATCGCCATTTCCGCGGCTCGATGGGACACGAGGTGAAGGCCGAAAAGCGCAATTGGTACTCGGAGGACGCCCTTGGCGAGAAGCGTATTGGCCCCGCGGGTAGCGTCGTATGCTGCAGCATTATCTTGTTTGCGCTGCTGTGTTGCGCATGGATTGGGCCCGAGCGGCTTGCCATGAGCGCGCCCTCGGTGCTGCGCGGCAAGTATTTCGAAGGTTCGGGCGTCGTGGGCATCTTTATTGGCACCGTGGCGTTTGCCTTGCTGGCGCCGCTTGCGGGCGGCTTGATCGACGGCATCGACCGCAAACTTTCGGCTCGCATGCAGGGCCGCGTGGGCCCGCGCCTGCTGCAGCCCTTCTGCGACGTTGCCAAGCTGCTGCGCAAGGCCCCTGCCAGCGTAAACACCATGGACGATACCTATATGGCGTGCGCGCTCATCTTTACCGTCGTGGGCGGCGGCATCTTTGTGTCGGGCTCCAACACGCTGCTGTGCGCTTTTATGGTGACGCTCGCCGCGATCTTTGTGGTGCTGGCGTCCGCCTCGACGCAAAGCCCGTTTGCGCAGGTCGGCGCCGATCGCGAGCTGCTGCAGGTTATGAGCTACGAGCCCGCCGTTCTGCTGATGAGCGTGGGCCTGTATCTCGCCACCGATAGCTTCGATTCCATCGCCGTGACCGGGCAGTCGGCGCCCATCATCGTGTACAGTGCGCCCATTTTCCTGGCGCTGCTTGCGGTGCTCACCATCAAGCTACGCAAGTCGCCGTTTGACCTTTCGTACTCGCATCACGCGCATCAGGAGATTGTCCAGGGCGTCGCCACCGAGATGAGCGGCGGCACGCTGGCCAAGATGACCCTTATGCACTGGTGCGAGACCGTGCTGTTTTTGATGTGGGTGGGCATGTTCTTTGTTTGGGACAACCCGGTGAGCTGGGTCGTAGCCCTGGTCGTGATGGCCGCGACGTATTTTGTCGAGGTGCTGATCGACAACACCTTCGCACGCAGCACCTGGCGCAGCTGCTTTAAGCTCGGCTGGGGCGTGGCGCTGGTGTTTGGCCTGCTCAACCTTATGCCCATCCTCGTCGACGTGTTTATTTAGGAGGCGGCATCCATGGATCATAAAATGTCGCGCTCGCCGTGGGTTATTCATTACGACGGCTCGAGCTGCAACGGATGCGATATCGAGGTGCTGGCCTCGCTCACGCCGCTGTTCGATGCGGAGCGCTTTGGCGTGGTCAATACCGGCAACCCCAAGCATGCGGACATCTTTTTGGTGACGGGCTCGGTCAACGCTCAGAACTTGCCTGTCGTGCGCCAGATTTACAACCAGATGCTCGAGCCCAAGTGCGTGGTGGCCTGCGGCATCTGCGCGTGCTCGGGCGGCGTGTTCCGCGATGCCTACAACGTGATCGGCGGCGTGGACCGCGCGATTCCCGTGGACGTGTACGCGCCCGGATGCGCCATTCGCCCCGAGACCGTGATCGATGCCATCGTGGAGGCGTGCGGCATCCTGGACCAGAAGGAGTCCGTGATGCGCGCCGGCGGCGATCCGCTTACCGTGGGCGGTGCCGCTACCTGGGACGGTGGCGTTGAGCTGGGCGAGGACGGGTTTGTGGCTGCGGGGGCCGGGACTGACGGTGCCGGTGACGCGCCTGCCGGGAAGCCCGCCGCACCCGCTGCTGGCGACGCACCTGCTGAGACGCCCGTCGCTGCAAAGGAGGCCGAGTAATGCAAAAGGCTATCTATACCACCGTTGGGCTCGACGAGCTTCTGTCGCATGTCCAGGCGCTCAAGGGCGCCGGTGCCCGCTTTGTGCAGATGCACGCCGAGCGCTGTGTGGACGACGGATCGTATCGCCTGGTCTATACGTTTATCAACGTTCGTGCTGCTCAGGAGCATATTGCGCAGGACGGCAGCTATGCGATCGAGAACCTGGTGGTTGAGGGAATTGATCGGTACCAGGAGATTCCGTCCATCAGCTCGTACTATCCGGCGGTATTCCCGTTTGAAAACGAAGCGCATGACCTATTCGGTCTTGCCATCACCGATATGCAGATCGACTTTAAGGGCTTTTTCTACCAGGTCTCGACTGCCGAGCCCATGAGCGTTATCACGCCCGAGGTGAAGGCTGCGCGAGAGAAAGCCATGAAGGTCCGTGCCGCTGCCGAGGCCAAGGCGCGCAAGGCCGCGGCCGAGAAGGCCGCCGCTGCTGCGGCTGCTGCAGGGGAGGGCGCCGCGGGCGCTGGTGATGCCGCGGGCGCCGCCGTCGCTCGGCCCGCTGCGGCTGCCGGCTCCGATGCTCAGCATGACGAGGCCGCGGCCAAGGCCGCACTTAAAGCCGCCGAGATGGAGGCAAAGCTCGCCGCCATGGATCCCGAGAAAGCGGCCAAGGTCCGCGCGGCGCTTGCCGCCAAGGTCGTCCGCGACAAGCAGAAAAAGGAGGCGTAAGGTCCATGGCACATCGCTCCGTTATTCCGTTTGGCCCGCAGCACCCGGTGCTGCCCGAGCCGCTTCATCTGGACCTGGTGATCGATGACGACCGCGTTCTCGAGGCAATTCCGCAGATCGGCTTTGTGCACCGCGGACTCGAGAAGCTCACCGAAAAGCGCGACATGCACCAGTTTGGCTACATCGCCGAGCGCATCTGCGGCATCTGCGCCGTGGGCCATAGCTATGGCTATGCCAGCGCCTGCGAGCGCATGCTCGACATCGAGGTGCCCGGCCGTGTGCAGTATATCCGCACCATTCTGCACGAGCTCTCGCGTATTCACTCGCACCTGCTGTGGCTGGGCCTGCTTGCCGATGCCTTTGGCTTCGAGGCGCTGTTCTATCGTTCGTGGACCCTGCGCGAGCAGATTCTCAAGATCTTCGAGAGCACGTGCGGCGGGCGCGTGATTCTGTCGATTAACGAGATCGGCGGCCTAAAGCACGACATTGAGGACTCCGAGCTGGCGGGCATTGTCCAGACGCTCGATGCCATGCGTCCCGACTACGAGGCCCTGGTGCATACGTTTTTGGACGACGCCAGCTGTGGCGAGCGCCTGCATGGCGTGGGCGTGATCAGCAAGAAGGACGCGCTGGATCTGTCGATGGTCGGCCCGTTCGGGCGCGCCTCGGGCGTGGACTATGACGTGCGCATGTTTGGCGACGGCGCCTATGCGGATCTGGCTGCGTTTGAGCCAATTGTCGCTACCGATGGCGACTGCTATGCCCGCTGCCAGGTGCGTTGCGCCGAGGTCACGCAGGCTATGGACATCATCAAGGAGCTTGTGGGCAAGATTCCGCACGACGGTATCGGTGGGCGTACCAAGCTCACGCCGGCCGACGGCGCGCGCGGCGAGGTTGTGATTGAGCAGCCGCGCGGCGAGGCGTATTACTATGTGCGCGGCAACGGCACCAAGAACCTGGACCGTTTCCGCGTGCGCACGCCGACGTCGCAAAACCTGGCGGGTCTGACGCATGCGCTGCAGGGCGTGCTCATTGCCAACGTGCCCATGATTATCCTGACCATCGACCCCTGCATTAGCTGCACGGAAAGGTAGGCGCGGCATGAGTTTGCTGACATTTGCCAAGATGGCCTTGGGTTCTATGGTCAAGCAGCCGGTCACGGTGTGCTATCCGCAGGAGAAGCTGACGGCGCCCGAGCGCTTGCGCGGGCATATCGTCAATGACATGGACGTGTGCATCTGCTGCGGCATGTGCGCGCGGCGTTGCCCGGCGGGCGCGCTCGCGGTCGATCGCAAGGGCGGAACGTGGTCGATCGACCCGTATGCTTGCGTGGTGTGCGGCGAGTGCATCGAAAGCTGCCCTAAACACTGCCTGAGCATGGACACCGCCCGCACTCCAGTTGCGGCGGACAAGACTCCCACGGTAGAAACTAAGCCGGAGTAGCGCAGGAGTAGAACTGGAATAGGGGCCGGCGGGGCAAAAATGCCCCGCCGGCCCCGCGCTTAAACGCGCGGTTGGGCCGTCGCGAACAAAACTATGCCGGATTACGGGGCTGGATAGCGAACCTCCGACCATATCGAAAACCAAGATAATAAAACCGCAGGTAGACTGCTTGCTGTTTTTCAAAAATAGGGGGTATGGATGAGGGCTCCGACTTTAGCCCCGTAAACCGGCATAGTTTTGAAATGGCACCATATCAGTAACAGCCTTTGATCTCCCGTGGACAGAGGGAAACGGATCATTTTTGCCTTGCGAGGGCTGCCGCGTGACCCGTCTGCCACGAAATGGGCCCATCTACTATGTTTAGGCGGCAGCCCTCGACCACGGCAAGTAATGTGAAATGAAAACCGCAGGTAGAACGCCTGCGATTTTTCATGAAACGCGGCTATGGTCAGGGGTATCGGGTCAAACGTAGTAGATGGGCCCACTTCGTGGCGGGCGCCGTCAGCCGATCTCCGCGGGCGGAAGAAAGCAGATCATTTTGGTCTCGCAAGGCTTGCGGAGGCACTCGCGCAGGGCCGCCCGAACAAAACTATGCCGGTTTACTACGATGAACTCGACATTCCCGACCATGACTGCATTTTTCTAAATATCGCAAGCGTTCTACCTGCGGTTTTGGAAGCGTGCAATTTGCCGTGGTCGAAGGCGGGCGATTCATCGTAGTAATCCGGCATAGTTTTGAAATGGCATTAAATCGGTTACAGCCATTTTGCTGTGCCGGGGCGGTTGACCGTTGGGAAATTACCCTCGCAGGTAGGCGATGGCGATCTGCGTGCGGTTGCGCAGGCCCATCTTTGCAAGGATCGAGCTGATGTGGTTGCGCACCGTGCCTTCGCCGATATAGGCGGTGGCGGCGATTTCCTTGTTATCGAGACCGCGGGCGATGAGCTCGGCGACTTCGAACTCGCGGTCGGTCAGACCGGCAAAGGCCGCGGGCCGGTGGGGCGCGCCCGTCTTGTTGCCCATCCCGTCAAAGTCAACATCTTCGATCGCCTTACCCTCGAGCACGCGTTTGCCGCTCATGACCTGCGCCAACGCCGGAGGAATGGCGGCGACATCGGTTTTAATCAGGTAGCCGCGGGCGCCCAGTTTGAGCGCCGACACAATGTACTCGTCATCCGAGAATGTCGTCAGAAACACCACGCGCGCCGCAGGGTCGCGCTCAAGGATTTTGCGTGCCGCCGAAAGTCCGTCACGTCCCGGCATCTGGATGTCGAGCAGCGCGATGTCGGGCGCGTGCTCGGCGTAGAGCGCGACCGCGTCGTCGCCATTGGCGCCGGTGCCCACCACCTCGATCTGCGGCTGGGCGC
The DNA here is from genome assembly GCA_036553025.1 of Collinsella sp. Lineage (GTDB taxonomy): Bacteria > Actinomycetota > Coriobacteriia > Coriobacteriales > Coriobacteriaceae > Collinsella. The sequence goes on from JAXKBK010000030.1 coordinate 57,429, forward strand.
CCAGGATAATCTTGAGCGAATCGACCACCAAGCGGTCGTCGTCGACAACAATGAGCCTCATCGGTCCTCATCTCCTTGCTGTTTGGGAACGGTGGCAAACACGCGCCAGCCGCCGGCGCCGGCAAGCGGGCCGGCGGTGAAGGTGCCGCCAAGCGCCTCGATGCGCTCGCGCATGGAGGCGAGCCCCATGCCCTCCGCGGCGCCGCGGCCGCTTGCTTGAACCCCGCCCACGCCATCGTCGGTAACGATGAGCTGGTAAAACGACGGATGCTCCATGCACCGTATGGTGACAGCATGGGCGCAAGCGTGGCGCATGGTGTTGGAGAGCGCTTCGCGCAGGACCGCCGCAAAGCAGTTGGCGACATTTGCGGGCGCATGCTCGGCCATAACTTCAAGCTCAATCTGCGGGCCGCCGTCCGAGCGCACGCCTTCAACAATGCGTTCGAGCTGCACGGAAAGGTCGACGGCGTTGTCGTTGAGCGCATGGACGCTGGCACGTACGAGCTGGAGCGCCTCGTCAACCGTGCGTTTGACGTCGGCGAAATCGGCGGCGACGCCGGGCTCGTCGGCGTGCACGACGCGCAGGGCCTCGGTCTGCAGCGAGGCACGCGTGAGCTGGTGCCCGACATTATCGTGGATCTCGCGCGCGATGCGGGCGCGTTCGGCGAGCGTCGCGAGCTCGACTTCGTAGTCCTGGCGGTCGGCAAGGTCGCGGTTGCGCGCCTCGAGCGCGAGGGCTCGTTCCTGCAGCTCGTCTCGGGTACGGCGCATGCGCTGCTGCTCGCGCTCTAACTGGGCGGTACGTAGCGATAGCAAGGTGGCGGCAACCGAAAGGATGGCGGTCAGCAGGAGCGTTCGGGCGGTGAGCGCGTCGGTGCGAAGGTCCGCGACGAGCGCAAAGACAAAGACGACGCCAATGCCCAGCGCGATCCAGGCGTGCTCACGGCGCACGCGCCGCGCGATGTCATAGAGGGCGAGAGGCGCAAACGGCACAAACGGCGGCACGAAGACAGCCGCGATGACGTAAACGTAGCTCGCGGCCTCGCTCGCACGGCGGGCGCGGTTCCCCCGTGCGACCTCGGCTAGCGAGGTGGCAATAACGCCAAGGCAAAACGCCGCGACCAGGTGAGCGTTCACAGCAAGACCCATGGCGGCCGCAATACAGCACGCCAGCACGATCAATTTGTCGAAAAGCCTGTTCATACGGGTATTGTACGCGAAGCCGCGCATGGTGGAGGGGCCGCCTGCGCAACCGTGACATTCCTCCCGCGTGGCAAAGCGGGGGCGTCGGCAGGCCGCACGACCAAGACCCTCGCACTCGTGACAAAGCTCACTGGCGCGCGCCGCCCGCTCCTGCGATGATGCAATCGTACCGGGCCGCAATCAACAGAAGGGCCGCCTCATGACAGACATCGTCCACGTCGAAAATCTCGTCAAGCGCTACGACGATCTTATTGCGCTCGACCACTTTAATCTGAGCATCGCCCCCGGCGAGATCTTTGGCCTGCTGGGCCCCAACGGCTCGGGCAAGACCACGTCCATCAACTGCATTCTGCAGCTGCTCGCCTACGACAAAGGCACTATCGAGCTGTTCGGTGAACCCATGACGCCCACGCGCTACGACCTCAAGCGCCGCATCGGCGTGGTGCCGCAGCAGGTGGCGGTGTTTGACGAGCTTACCGTGCGTGAGAACATCGACTATTTCTGCAGTCTTTACGTCAACGACCGCAAACGCCGCCGCGCGCTGGTGGACGAGGCGATCGACTTTGTCGGCCTGGGCGACTTTACCAAGTTCCGCCCCGGCAAGCTCTCGGGCGGCCTGGCACGCCGCCTCAACATTGCCTGCGGCATCGCGCACAAGCCCGAGCTCATCTTTTTTGACGAGCCTACGGTGGCAGTCGATCCACAGAGCCGCAACGCCATCCTGGAGGGCATCTGCCGCCTGCGCGGCGAAGGCGCCACGGTGGTGTATACCAGCCATTACATGGAGGAAGTCGAGCAGATCTGCAACCGCATCATGATCATGGATGGTGGGCGCGTGCTGGCGCAGGGCACTAACGACGAGCTCAAGCGCATGATTCAGATGGGCGAGCGCGTGACCGTCGAGGTCGGCGCCGTCGAGCCCGCCACGGTCGAGCGACTGCGCGCCCTCGAGCATGTGCTTTCGGTTGAGCTGTCCGACGGCGAGCTTGTCTGCACCTGCGAAGCGAGCCCGCACAACTTGGTCGACATCCTTGACACGCTGCGCGCCGCCGACGTGGCGCTCGGCCGCGTGTGGAGCGAGCCGCCCACGCTCAACGATGTGTTCCTCGAGATCACCGGCCGCGAGCTGCGCGACTAGGGGGCAGCCATGTTCAACACCATCATAACCACGGCCAAGACGCTATTGCGCCGGCCGAGCACATGGGTCTGGGGCGCGATCTTTCCCGTCGCGCTTTCAACGATGTTCATGTTTATGTTTGCGAACCTGAGCTCTGACGGCAAGATCGACCCGGTGCCGGTAGCCGTTGTCGCTGACGAAACCTGGGGCGCTTCGTCCTTTAAGGACGTGGCGACCTCGCTTGCCAGGGAGGGCGACGATCAACTGCTCGATGTGAGCGAGTACGAAGACTTGGCTGCCGCGCGCAAGGCACTCAAGGCCGGCGAGGTCGCGGGCATCTATACGGTCGACGACGCGGGCACGCCCAAACTCACGTTGCTTTCGAGCTATGACGGCTCGCGTGCGTCGTCGGTACTCACCGACCGCAGCATTCTGGAGACGGTAGCAAGCTCGTATACGCAAAATGCCGAGCTCATGGCCCAGATTGCTCAAGATGACCCGGCGGCGCTCGCCGGCCCGGAGGCGGTTGCGCGCGCTCTGTCGCTCGAGGGCGGAACCCGCCGCGTGAGCCTGACTCGTGCCACGCCCGATGGCACGGTCATCTACTATTACGCGCTTTTTGGCCTGGTCGCGATGATGTCTGCCGAGTTTGCCGCCTTGAGCGTCGTCGATTTGCAGCCCAATCTGTCCGGCCTCGGCGCGCGCCGCTGCGTGGGCGGTCTTTCCAAGACGGCGTCGCTGGCCGGCATTTTTGTCGGCTCGTGGCTGGTTTCCTTTGCATCGATGGCGGTTGCGATCGGCTACGTGCGCCTGGTCGTGGGCGTCGACTTTGGCGGGCGCGAGGGGTTGTGCCTGCTGGGCGGGGCTGCATCCGCGCTTGCCGCCACGGGCCTGGGGCTTTTTGTGGGCACGCTTCCCGTTAAGGGCGGCAAGGCATCCAAGTCGGGCATCCTCACGGGCTTTGCCACCACGTGCGCCCTGTTCGCCGGCCTCTACGGCGAGCCGGCGATGGCGCTTGCCGACGACGTCGCCCGCGCTTGTCCGGTCGAGTGCTGGCTCAACCCCGTCAAGCTCATCTGCGACATGTTCAATCGCCTGTATTTCTTTGAGGACCTGGGGCCCTTCGCTGTTCGCGCCGGCGCGCTCGTCCTGATGGCCCTGGTGTTTGTCGCCGCCGCTACGCTGATCTTTGGAAGGAGCCGCTATGAGCACCTTTAAGACCGCGCTTCGCATGGCACTCGCGCACCCGTTCTACCTGCTCATCTATACGGTGTTCATTTCGCTCATGGGCGTATTCATCGCGGCTTCGGTGAGCTGGAACTCGTCGCAGCTCACCGAGTACAAGCCCTACGACACCAACGTGATCGTGGTCGACCGCGACAATAGCGACCTTTCGCGGGCGCTTACCAAGCACCTGGGCTCACGCTTTGACCTGGTCACGGGCATCGGCGACGACGCGTACGACCTTGCGGACGCGCTCGCCAAGAGCAACAGCGCCAAGGGCAGTGCCGATTGCGTGTTCTTTATCCCGGAGGGGTTTGAGGACGATCTTGTTGCAGCCGCCCGTGCGGGGGAGGCCCTGCCCAAGCTCGACGTGACCTACGGTTCCGGCACCATGGCGGCGGCGCTCTCGTCTGCCGAGGCCTCGCGCTGGATCTCGCTTGCGGGCGCTGCGGCGGCGCTTGAACCCGCTGCCTCTAACGGTGACGTCGCCAAGGCGGCCGAGCATGCCGCCGCAAAACGCGCGGAGGTCCAGATCGAGCAGGTTAAGGTTTACTCGACTGCCGCCGCCACTCTCGAGTCGTACTTCAACTTTGGCGCGTACGCGATTATCTCGTCGGTCATCGTGTCGGTGGGGCTGGTGTTCTCGGGCATGAACGAGCCCGAGCGCGTGCGCCGCATGGATGCTAGCCCGGTCTCTGAGCGTCAGCGCTCGCTCGCTGTGTTCGCGGCCGCCGCCGTGCTCACCGTCTGCATCTGGCTCGTGTCGAGCATGATGGGCGTCGTGGGCTTTGCCAGCGCGGTTGCCGAGGTCGGCGTGGGTCGCGTGTGCCTAGCGCTGGCGGCAACGTTTGCCCTGGCGTGCACGCCGCTGGCTGTTGGCTTTATGCTGTCGAGCCTGGGTGCGCGCGAGGAGCTGCTCAACGGTGTGGGCAACTTACTCGGCATGCTCATGACGTTTTTGGGTGGCGCCTGGATGCCGCTGTCGCTGATGGGTTCGGCCGTGCAGACGGTGGCGCACTTTGTGCCGACGTATTGGGTGAACGACGCGATCGGCAAGGCGCTTACCTCTGACCTGACGTCTGCCGCGCTGGACGACATCGCCTGCGACCTGGGCGTCACGGTGCTCTTCGCCGCCGCCATCGCCGCCGTAGGCCTAGCCCTCGCCCACAACAAATCCAGCGTCTAGCCACCTAGTCATTGGGGACAATCTTTGCCGATCCGCCGGCAGGGCTGGCAGGGACTGTCCCAATATGTCGGCACTTGGGGACCACTCATTGGGGACAGACTTAAATGAGCGATTTCACTCATTTAAGTCTGTCCCCAATGAGTAGGTTGGAAAATAGTTCGCGCACGTCGCTTAAAAATAGTTCACCTGGGTTTACTATTACCTTAGAAAAGTAGCAGAAGGCTAACAACGGGGGATAGCATGGCGACAAAGCGTGCCTACGTCCAGGTCAACGGACTCAAGAAACACTATGGCGACGGTGATGCACGCCTGACGGTGCTCGACGGCATCGACACGTCCATCAACCGCGGCGAGATCTGCGTCATGCTGGGGCCCTCGGGCTCGGGCAAGTCGACCTTTCTCAACCTGATCGGCGGCCTGGAGGATGCCGACGGCGGCTCCATCATGGTGGACGGCTGCGATCTCACGGCGCTCAAGCCCGCCGATCTGGGCGAGTACCGACGCCGCGAGCTGGGCTTTGTCTTCCAGTTCTACAACCTGGTGCCCGACCTTACCATCAAGGAAAACATCGAGGTCACGGCGCACCTGTCCAAAAACCCGCTCAATGTCGACGATCTGCTGCGCTCGCTGGGCCTCTACGAGCACCGCAACAAGTTTCCGCGCCAGGTCTCGGGCGGCCAGCAGCAGCGCTGCGCCATCGGCCGTGCGCTCGTCAAAAATCCGGGCCTGCTGCTGTGCGATGAGCCCACGGGCGCGCTCGACTACAAGACATCCAAGGAAATCTTGCGGCTCATGGAGGATGTCAACCGCACCTACGGCTGCACCATCATCATTGTCACCCACAATGCGGCCATCGCGCACATGGCCAATCGCGTGCTGCGCCTGCGCGACGGGCGCATCGTCGAGGATGAGCTCAACGAGTCACCCGTCGCGGCCGCCGAGCTCGATTGGTAGGCGGCGCCATGACACCTCTCGCAAAACGTCTCCCGCGCGAGCTGCGCCGCAATATCGGCAAGTACCTGGGCATCTTTTTGCTTATGTGCGGAAGCATCGCCCTCACGTCGGGCTTTTTGCTCGCGGCGCATTCCATCGGCTGCCTCATTGACGACATGCGCGATGCATACACGATCGAGGACGGCCGTGTGACTACCTCCTTCGAGGCCACCAAAGATCAGCTCAAGGCTGCCGAAGACGCGGCTGAGGACGTCGGCGGCGTTACGTTCTACAAGAACTTCTCTATCGACGCCATCATCAAAAAGACTGCCGGCGACGACGGCACCAAGCGGACCCTGCGCACCTATGCGCACCGCGCTAAGGTGGACATTGCGTCCTACTGTGAGGGCAAGGAACCCAAGGCGGACGACGAGGTGGCCATCGACCGCGTCTTTGCCACCAATAACGACCTCGCCATCGGCGATAAGGTCGAGCTTGAGGGCCGCACCTACACCATCTGCGGCATCATGACCCAGCCCGATAGCCAGGCGTTGTTCCTCGACAATTCGGACTTTACGGTGAACACCATCACGTACGGCGTGGCCGAGGTCACCGACGCCGGCTTTGCCGCGCTCGAGGATGCCGGTGGCGCGCCTGCCTACACCTACTCCTTCACCTTTGCCGATCGCGACCTCCCCACCGCGGATCGCATTGATGCCGAGCAGGATATGGTCGAGGCGCTGACCGACGCCGATGCGCGCGTGGACGACCTGACCGACGCTGATTCCAACCAGGGTATTGGCTACGCGCGCGACGACGTAGACGGCGACTCCATGATGTGGATGACGCTGCTCGACATCATCATCGTGATCATGGCGTTCGTCTTTGTGGTGCTCACCGACGCCACCATCGAGGAGGAGAGCGCCATCATCGGCACGCTGCTCGCCAGCGGCTATCGCCGCCGCGAGATTGTGCTGCACTACCTCGCGCTTCCCGCCATCGTGGGCGTGCTCGCGGCGCTTTTGGGTACCGCGCTCGGCGTTGCGTTCTTTACCGAGCCCATGCGCGGCCTCTATTACGGTTCGTATAGCCTGCCTCCCTTCCAGGTGTACTGGAGCTGGGAGATCTTCGTGAAGTGCGCCGTGGTTCCCGCCGCCGCGCTCATCCTCATTACGCTGGTGGGCCTGCTCCGCAAGATGGGCAAGACGCCGTTGCAGTTCCTTCGTCACGAGGCGAGCGGTAAGTCGGGTACCAAGCGCGGTCTGCAGCTGCCGGAACGCATGGGCTTTGTCTCCCGCTTCCGTCTGCGCGTTTTCCTGCGCAACCTGGGCAACTTCGCCACGCTCTTCGTGGGCATTGCGTTTGCGTCGCTGCTGCTGCTCTTTGGCCTGGCGATTCTGCCCACGATGACGCACTATGCGGACAACCTGGAGACGAGCCTGGTCGCCGAGCACCAGTACACACTCAAGGCTCCGCTAGAGCTCGAGGGCACTGCCGAGGAGCGCGAGCAATGGTCGGCACTCGAGCGCTTGCAGTCGGTTGACGGCGCGCTGCTTTCTGCCGCTCAGGATGCCGATGACGAGCTTGACGACGCGGCCGATGCCGCGCAGACGGCAGCCGATGCCGCGACCGCATCTCCGTCTGCCGAGAGCCTGACTGCAGCGCAGGATGCGCTTGCTAAGGTCAAGGACAAGAAGGATGCGCTCTACGCACGCCTCGACGATCTTGCCGATGCCCTCGGCTGCGACCGCGATGAGGCTATCGACCTGATCGACAAGGCCTCTAAGATCGACACTGACAACGACGATATCCACCCGGTCAATACGACCGACAACGGCGCGGGCGCAATCGCGCAGGCCGAGAAATACGCCGTTTACCAGCTGCAATACGACCGCGGCGATGGCAATGGCGAGGAGACGATTTCCGTCTACGGCATTTCACCAGATTCGCGCTATTGGAAAGACCTCAACGTCGGCGACGGACGCGTCGTCTTTGGCGGCGGTCTGCTCGATAAGTTTGGCTGGAGCGAGGGCCAGAAGGTCACGCTCAGCGACAAGTACGAGGGCGAGCATTATTCCCTTGAGTATGCGGGCAAGGACTGTGCCTGGGGCTCCAAGTCGGACATGAATATCTATATGAGTATCGACGACTTTAACGAGCTGTTCGACAACGACGCCGCCTACTTTAACGGCTATGTGAGCGGCGAGAAGCTCGACCTCGATGCCCGTTACTTTGCCGGCGACACCACGCCCGACGACATGCGCGCCGTGGGCGACCAGTTCATCGGCATGATGAGCAAAATGATCGGAATGATGATCGGGCTCGCGGTGTTTATCTTCCTGCTGTTTATGTACCTGCTGACCAAGGCCGTGATCGACCACAGCGCCCGTTCGATCAGCTACATGAAGGTCTTTGGCTATCGCGATAGCGAGATTTCGCATCTGTACATCCGCTCGATCACGCTGTGCGTGGCGGTGTCGCTCGTGCTGAGCCTGCCGGTCATTATTGGCTCGCTCACGGCCATCTTCCGCTCGATGCTGCTCGCCTACAACGGCAATATCGAGATCTACGTGCCCGCTTGGTCCATGGCCGCATGTGTCGGCATTGGCTTTGCGACCTACCTGGTCGTGGCGCTGCTACACACGCGCTCCATCAAGCGCGTGAGCCTGGCCGAAGCCCTCAAAGTCCAAGAGTAGTCATTTAAGAGCGTCCCCAATGACTAGGTGCCGTACTTGACTTTAACTCTGCTTTAACTGGTACCATCTCCTATGTCTGTAACGCCATATAGACCGAGGGGATAGATCTATGACCGCAACTGCACCCGCGGCACCCGCTAAGGTGTACTTCACCAACCTGCGCACGCATGCTCGCGAGAGCCAGCTCGACAAACTCAAGCGCCTCATCCGTCACGCCGGAATTGAGCAGATCGACTTTGAGAACAAGTTCGTCGCTATCAAGATTCACTTTGGCGAGCTGGGCAACCTGAGCTTTTTGCGCCCCAACTACGCCCGCGCCGTCGCGGATGTCGTGAAGGAGCTGGGCGGCAAGCCCTTCCTCACCGATTGCAACACGCTCTATGTCGGTAGCCGCAAAAACGCGCTCGAGCACATCGATACCGCCTACCAGAACGGCTTTACCCCGTATGCCACGGGTTGCCAGATCATCATCGCCGACGGCCTCAAAGGTACCGACGAGGCGCTCGTCCCGGTCGAGGGTGGCGAGTACGTGCGCGAGGCCAAGATCGGTCAGGCGCTCATGGATGCCGACATCGTGATCAGCCTCACCCACTTTAAGGGCCATGAGCAGGCCGGCTTTGGCGGTGCCATGAAGAACCTGGGTATGGGCGGCGGTAGCCGTGCCGGCAAGATGGAGCAGCACGCCGCTGGCAAGCCGAGCGTCGATACCACCAACTGCGTAGGTTGCCGTGCCTGCGAGAAGATATGCGCGCACAGCGCCATCACGTTTGACGGTACGCGTGAGCGCGAGCTTGCCAACGGCAAAACCCGTACGGTTCACGTCGCCGCTATCGACCACGATCGCTGCGTGGGCTGCGGCCGTTGCATTGCGGCGTGCAACCAGGACTGCATCAAGCCCGACTATGATGCCGCGGCCGACGTGCTCAACTACAAGATCGCTGAGTACACGAAGGCCATTGTTCAGGATCGCCCCGGCTTCCACATCTCGCTTGCCATGGACATCAGCCCCAACTGCGACTGCCATCCCGAAAACGACACGCCTATCGTCAACGATATCGGCATGTTCGCGAGCTTCGACCCGGTCGCCATCGATCAGGCCTGTGCCGATGCCGTCCTGGCATCCGAGCCGCTGCCTAACACCGAGCTTACCGACAGCGCGGCCAAGATGGAGCATAATCACGAGCATCTGGAGGGCGAGCAGGCCAAGGATCCCTTCTGCATCACGCATCCCGACACCGACTGGCGCGCGTGCATCGCTCATGCCGAGAAGATCGGCCTGGGCACGAGCAAGTACGAGCTCATCGAGGTCAAATAGCATCTAGTTATTGGACATATCAAGCGCTTTTGTAGCGTTAGTTGAGCAAAAGCCGCCCGCGAGCACAAAGCTCGCGGGCGGCTTTTCGGAAGTGCTAGGGCGTCAGATAGATCAGTAAACCGTACTATTTGCCTAAAAATTCTCGTCGAGGAAGTCGTCGACCGTATTCCAGTAGAGCTCGGGGTCAACTTGCGCACTCTTGGCGTGGGTGGCGCCATGAATGGTGAGCTTTTGCTTGACCTTGCTGGCGCACGCGTCGTAGTTTTGGTCGAGCATGTCGTACGGCACAAAGGTGTCCTGGTCGCCGTGGATAAACAGCATGGGAACCGTCGCGTGTTTGAGTTGCTCCACACTGCTCGCCTTATGAAAGTCGTAGCCCGCGCGCACGTTGCACACCAAGTTTGCTACATCGAGCAAGGGAAAGCTGGGCAGCCCGAACACGTCCTTGAGCTGCAGAGAAAACTCGTCCCAAACACTCGTATAACCACAGTCCTCGATAATGCATTTCACGTTTGCGGGCAGAGATTCCCCCGCGACGTCCATGGCGGTTGCCGCACCCATCGACTCGCCAAAGACCAGGATGCGCGCCTCGGGGTCAGCCTGAACGATCCGCCCAATCCATGCAACGACATCGAGCCGCTCGGGCCAGCCCATGCCGATATAGTCGCCGCCGGAGCGCTCGTGGGCGCGGGCGGCGGGTGCGAGTACGTTCATGCCGCGGTCGTGGAATCGTTTGACGTATCGGGCCATGCCGATGGGCTCATCGGTGTATCCGTGTAGGCAGATAGCGTAATTGTGCGTGCTCTCTGGGGCGGCAAAATACCAAGCGGCAAGTTCGGTTCCGTCATCTGCGGTGAGGCTGCTGCTCTCGCGGTTCTCTTTAAACCATGCCCGCGCCTCGGTTCCCTCGGCATCCGGCTGCTCACTTTCTTTGTCGTCCTTGCCGTCCTGCATCATCTTCATGGTGTATGGCGCGCGGGGATTCAGCGCGAAGTCAAACAGAAAGTTGCCGGCAAATCCGAGCAGCGCAATGACAACCACCAGTGCAACGATGCCGGCTATCTTGAGCTTTCGATGGGAATGTGCGTTTTGAGCCATGCGGTATTCTCCTATAAGATGTTAATGCATCAACATTTAATGCAAGCGCATTATGGACGTTCGCCGTTGATGCGTCAACAGGCAAAGAATGGGTAAACAAAGGGTCACGTATGGTGCAAATTTCGCACGCACCCAGACGCTTTGATATAGTGTTGAGAACTCTTTACGTTGGAGGATGTAACCGGCATGTCCGATTCGAGCGACAGTTCCAAGCCGCGACCCAAGGCCGCGGCCGTTCCGCACTACACGGTGGGTGAGGAGATCATGAATTCCGTCACCCATGGTGTCGGCTGCCTGCTGGGTATCGCGGGCCTGGTGCTCCTGGTCGTATTCGCCGCCCTGCGCGGCGGAGGCTCGGCCCACATGGCCGCGGCAATTGTCTATGGCGTCAGCATTATCCTCGAATACCTAGCCTCCACGCTCTACCACGCGATTCAGCCCGCGCGCGCCAAGCGCGTGTTTCGCATCATCGACCACAGCTGCATCTACCTGCTCATAGCCGGCAGCTATACGCCGTTTTGCCTCATCACGCTCGCAAACGACGGCGGCGCTGTGCTGTTCTTTGCCGTATGGGCCATCGCCATTATCGGCATCGCCCTCGAGTGCTTTATGCGCGAGCGTCAACCGCACTGGGTAAGCGGCCTGGTCTACCTGCTGATGGGCTGGCTCGTTGTCTTTAAGCTGCCCGAACTTGTGGCGCTGCTCAACCCCGTGGCACTTGCCCTGCTCGCCGTCGGCGGCGTGTGCTACACCGCGGGCGTGCCGTTCTATATCGCCAAAAACGTGCGCTATCTGCACAGTGTTTTCCACTTGTGGGTGCTCGCCGGCAGCATCTTCCAGTTCATGGCGGTGATCCTCTTCGTAATCTAGCGACCGCGCCCACGGCCCCGCTCGCACGGGCGACCGGCGCAATTGCCCTATCCGTCACCTACGCTTACTACCCAGCGTCCCGAATCTTGGAGGTTCGAGAAACTCCCGATGGACATAACCATCTCCCTTATCACTACCCTCGTTTTGACCCTCATCAACGGCTACTTCTCTATGTCCGAGATGGCGCTCACCACGGCCAAGCGCGCCGTGCTGGAGCATGAGGCCGAGGAAGGCGACAAGCGCGCCGAGCGTGCCATTAAGCTGGCTGCCGACTCCGACCAGCTGCTCGCCACCATCCAGGTCGCCATCACGCTCGTGGGCTTCGCCTCGTCCGCCGTTGCCTCGACGAGCCTGTCCGACCCGCTCGCCACGTGGCTCATGAGCTTTGGCATCGCGCCGCTCTCCGCCATCGCGCGCGGCCTGGCGCCGGTCATCATCACCGTCGCGGTCGCCTTCGTGTCCATCGTGATCGGCGAGCTCGTCCCCAAGCGCATCGGCTTGGCCAATGCCGAGGGCGTGTCCAAGCAGGTCGTTGGACCGTTGTCGTTTTTCCAAAAGATCGCTCGCCCGCTCGTGTGGCTGACCGGCGCTTGCTCCGATGGCCTGGCCCGCATTCTGCGCATCAAGAGTGCCGACGACCGTCAGAACGTCTCGGAAGAAGAGATCAAGTACATGGTCTCGGAGCAGGACGACCTGCTCGACGAGGAAAAGCGCATGATCCACGAGATCTTCGACCTGGGCGACACCGTTGCCCGCGAGGTCATGGTGCCGCGCGTGGACACCACCATGTGCGAGGACGACGAGACGGTCGCCGACGTGCTGTCCACCATGCGCCAGACCGGCTTTAGCCGCATCCCCGTCTATCACGAGGATCCCGACAACGTCGCGGGCATCGCGCACATCAAGGACCTGATCCAGCCCTCGCTCGACGGCAAGGGCGACCAGCCTATCGCCGACTTTTTGCGCGACGCCACCTTTGTGCCCGACACCAAGGACATCCTGCCGCTGCTGTCCGAGATGCAGACCTCGCACGACCAGATCGTAGTGGTCGTGGACGAGTACGGCGGTACGGCCGGCATCATCACCATCGAGGACATCGTCGAGGAGATCGTGGGCGAGATCGAGGACGAGTTCGACCCCGACAACAAGTACCTCACGCGCCTTTCGCGCCGCGAGTGGCTCGTCGATGGGCGTTTTTCGTGCGATGACGCGATTGAGCTTGGTTGGCCGCTCGAGGAAAGCGATGATTATGAGACCATCGCCGGCTGGATTTTGGAGCTTTGCGACTCGGTGCCCGACATCGGAGAGGTGTTTGAGGTCGCGGGGTACAAGTTTAAAGTGCAGTCGATGCGTGGCCAGCGCATCTCGCTCATTCGCGTGATCGCTCCGGCCGAAACCGATAAGAAGGATTCCGAGTCTTCGGTAGACGAGCCGACGACGTCGGGTGCGGGTTCCGCGAATCCGCACGACGGCGACGAGTAGGACAAGGAAGAGTAGGGGAGAGTTATGGCAGGCCTGTTCAACATCCTTAAGGTCACCGTCAGCGAGGACAAGATCTGCGCGCATGTGCTGGTGAACCCCGGCATGCCGCTCATGACCTCGGAGGATATCGAGGCCACGGCGCGCGTTTACTACCTGGTACCGGCGATTGCCAAGCACCTGTGCCTGGGTGATTCCGGTCGTGAGTTCCAGGACTGCATGGGCCAGACCGAGCTTTGCCACCTGCTGGAGCACGTGACGGTCGAGCTCATGAACGAGACCGGTCTTGCCGGTAGCATTTCGTGCGGCCGCACGCGCGTAAGCGAGCATGACGAGCGTGTCTTTGAGGTCGAGCTTTCGTGTCCCGACGACGCGCTGGCCATCGGTGCGCTGTCGTCGGCCACCTTTATGATGGACTGGGCGTACCTGCACGCCGACCAGCCTGCCCCCGACGTGGAGGGTACGGTCGCGGGCCTGCGCAACCTGGTGCTGGGCATGCGCGCCGAGGCCGAGGGCAAGGATCCTCACGAGGCCGTCGCTGCTGCGAACGGCGAAGATGCTGCCGAGGACGAGGGCGATGTGCCGGTCGACGCCGAGCTCGTTGCCGATGCGACCGCCGAGCCCGTTCCCACCGAGCCCCAGGGCGTCCCCAACTTTGACGACGAGCCCCAGGTGGCGATTGATACCGAGGGCGCGGTTGCCGAGAACCACGAGGCCTCCGCTGCCGTCTTTGGCGGTGCGGCGACGGTTCCGGCGGGACCTGCGCATGAGGGCGGTCTGCCGCTCGTGGACGGCGCCGGCGAGGACCCGGGTGCCACGGTGGCCATGCCGGCTATGCCTCAGGAGTAGGCCTACGCGTTTATCACCATCACGTACCTGCGCCTTTGCCGTACGCAGATGAGCGGAGCGGCAAGTGATGCGCTGCGGGTATAATGGACAGCATTCAAACGGTGGGCACCGACGTGCCCGCAGGAGAGGAATGATCATGGGTAAGACTTTCAGCTTTGTCTCCGGCGCACTTTTTGGTGCCGCTGCCGGCGCTATTATCGGCGTTGCTCTGGCCCCGCGCTCGGGCGCCGAAACCCGCGCCATGGCTGCCGATATCGCCAACGACGCCTGGGACAATATGCGCGACACCTACGAGCACAGCGCCGAGGAGGCCCGTGCCGCGGTGAATGACTTTGGCCCGATGGTCGACGCCAAGACCGACGACCTGCGCGCCAAGGTCGACCTGGCCCGCGAGCGCATGGACCAGCTGCGCGAGCAGCTCAACGACGCCATTTCGGGCGGCAACGTGACGCCTGCCGCCGACGTCGTGGTCGAGAACGCCGTCGAGGCTGATACCGAGGCTGCGGAGCCCTCGACCGAGGCATAATGCGCGCCGGGGATTTTGTCGGCGCCAAGATCTATCGCAAGCCTACCGAGGACAAGCGCACCAAAAAGGACGGCACGCCGCGCAGCCCTAAAAAGCTCGGAAAGATTCACTTTCCGGTCTTTACCCCGGGCGGTACGCGCGTGGTCGGTTTTATGGTCCGCCAGTCCGATATCGCGGGCATGATCGAGCGCCCCGACCGATTCGTAGCGCTCGACGCCATTGGTGTCTACGAGGGCGCCATTGCGGTCGATGACGTCAAGGACACGTACGATGCTGCCGCCGCCAAGCGCCTCGACATCAACCTGGACGATTGCATCATCTGGGTTGGTATGGACGTGCGCACGGAATCGGGCGATGTCGTGGGCTACTGCTCGGACGTTGAGTTCAAGCCACGTTCGGGCATCGTGCAGTCATTCTATGTGACCGCCGGTGCTGCTTCGAGTGTTTTGGTTGGTGACACGCAGGTGCCGCCGACGATGCTACGCGGCTACGAGAACGGCGCGATGGTCGTCTCGGACGAGGTCAAGTCGCTTGGGTATTCGGGCGGTGCGGCCGCCAAGGCCGCCGAGGCCAGCGTCGTGGTGGGCGACAAGGTCAAAAAGGGCGCCAAGGTGCTCGACGACAAGGGATCGGTCGCCGTGGACAAAGGCAGTCGCGCACTGGGCAAGCAGCTCGGCAAGACGCGCGGCATGTTCAAGGCCTTTAAGGACGAATACCAAAAGGCGAGCGGAGGCTCGTCAAAAGCTACAAAATAGCGACGTACCAAATGATGGGAGGCAAGCCGGAGACCTGTTGCTCCGGCTTGCTGTGTTTATGGGGGAGGGCACATGCGCCAAAACGGATCCAACTTAAACGGGCGTTCGGGTGCGCGTCCGACGGCGCGCCGCGACCTGGGGCAGCTGCCCAGCGGTCAGCGCCGTCGCCGCCGTAAGCCCGGCGCGATGTACCTCAACCATAGCCGCGGGTTTAGCGACCGCAGCGCGCGCATCGGCAACGGGCGCTCGCCGCGCCGACCGTCCCGTCTGCCCTATGCGCTCATTGCCGTGGGCTGTGCGCTCGTGCTGTTTATCGCTGCCGTCGTGGGCTACGTCAACCGCAGCGTGGACGTGGAACTTAACGGGCAAAAGACCGCGGTGCGCGTGGGCTCTACGCTGCAGAATCTCATCGACGACCAGGAGTTGACCGATACCTACGACGCAGGCGACCTGCTGGCCGTCGATGACAGCGTGCTCAAGCGCCATGGCGGCGAAAAGCTGTCGGTTAAGGTGGACGGCAAGCGCATAAAACAGGGCAAATGGGATAGCCGCGAACTTGAGGGCGGCGAGAAGGTGACGGTCAAGGATGGCCGTAACACCTACGAGAAGCACGAGGTTCAGGCTACGGTTATCGAGCCCAAGCTCAAGGTCGAGGGCACGGGCACTATCGAGTATGTGCAGACATGGGGTGTCCAGGGCCGCTCCGAGGTGTGGGTTGGTGAGCAGTCGGGCAAGACGCAGGACCGCGGCGAGGTTGTGCCCGCCACCGATTGCGTCGTTGCGTGCGCCAGCGTGGCGCCCAAGGGCAACAAAAAGTACGTGGCGCTGACGTTTGACGAGGGTCCGAGCGGCGCCACCAAACAGATCTTGCAGGTGCTCAAGGAAAAGGGCGTTACCGCGACGTTCTTCCTTTCGGGCGATGCGGCCGAGGCCTCGCCTGCCACGGCCAAGGCGATTGTCGATGCCGGGTGCGAGATCGGATCCAACAGCTACAGCGACGATTCGCTCAAGGGTCAGGACCGTGAGACGGTACGCGAACAGATCACGAAAGGCACCGATGCGATTAAGTCGGCGACCGGCGTGAAGACGATGCTGCTGCGTGCTCCCTACGCTGCCTTTGACGAGCAAAACTGGATTGATGCGATGGACCTGGTCTCCGCCGTGGTCTCGTGGAATATTGACTCGGGCGACTGGCTGCTCAACGGTGCCGACGAGCAGGTCTCAACGGTGCTCGATTCGGTGACGCCGGGCAATATCGTGCTGCTCACCGATAGAGACGAATGCGCCGAGCAGACGCTCGAGGCGCTGCCGCAGATTATCGACGGTCTTGTCGCCGACGGATACAAGATCGTGACGCTCAGCGACCTGGTCAAGACGGACACATCGCTCAGCAAAAAGCTCACCTCGCTGACGAAGGTCACCATGCCCAAGGACGCCGTGTTCCCCCAACTTGCCGAGGACGATGACACCACAGAGTAGTCATTGGGTAGTCGTTTAAGAACGTCCCCAATGGCTATGTCACGGATGCGTCAGCGTTTGGTATGCCTGCAATGTGCAGCGCATAAATTCGATGCCGCAGGGCGATGCTGATGCTATAGTTACTGCGGTTAATGAGGGTCAAGAGAAAGGTTACAGGTGAAATCCAAACCTCGACCATACAGTCGATGACCCCATGCAGGTGCTTTTTGCGCATGCACGGGGTGTAGGCGTCGAGCGGCGTGCCGCCCGCGCATGCGTATACATATCCAGAAGCCCCCGGACGCCGCACATGCGGCCGCGTTCGGAGGAATAATGATGGGGAGCACCATTGAATTATCTGAGTGAGATGCTCAAATTGCCGGTCTTGGACGTCGACGGCGAAAAGCTCGGCGTGGTCAACGATTTTGGTATTGCTACCGGCGAAGTTTTTCCACACGTGACGTCGCTCGCGTTCCGCGGTCCCGGCAAGACGCCGTTTATGATCAGCTGGCGCAAATGGGTCGACCGTATCGACGAGACGGGCGTGTACCTTAAGGCGTCGGCCACCGAAATCCGTTTTTCGTACCTGCAGCCGACCGAGCTCTTGCTCGCACGCGACGTGCTCAACAAGCAGATCGTCGACACGCAGGGCATGAAGGTCGTGCGCGTAAACGACATCAAGTTTTCCATGTCGGGCGAAAATCAGCTGCGTCTGCTGGGTGCCGAGGTTGGCGCCCGCGGCTTGCTGCGCGCGATCAGCCCCACGCTCGAGCATGTTGCCGAGGGCTTTATGAAGCACCTGGGCAAGCCGTTGAGCGAGGATATCATCGCCTGGTCCTACATGGACCTGCTCGACCGCTCGACCAAGAATATCCAGCTCTCGGTGTCGCACAAGACGCTCGGCGAGCTGCACCCTGCCGACATCGCCGACATTATCGAGCAGCTCGACCCGCGCCTACGTGCGCAGGTGTTTGCACAGCTCGATACTGCCCAGGCCGCCGAGGCCATCTCGGAGTTCGATGACGACGAGCTTATGACCGAGATGCTCGAGGGCCTGTCCGATACGGACGCATCGTCGATGCTGGCCATGATGGACCCGGACGATGCAGCCGACCTGATCGACGAGCTCGATTACGAGAAGGCCGAGAAGCTCCTGCGCCTGATGGGCGTCAAGGAGGAGAAGGCGATTCGTAACCTGCTGGGGTATGAGGACAACACCGCCGGCCGCATCATGACCTCGGAGTTTGTTTCCCTGCCCGCCACGGCAACGGTCGGTGACGCCATCGAGGCGATTCGCGAGCTCGACGAGGACTTCGAGAGCGTCTACTACGTCTATACCGAGGATCCGAGCGGCATGCTGACCGGCGTGCTTTCGCTGCGCACGCTGATCGTAGCCGACCGCGACGCCACGTTGGGTCAGCTGGCCTATCGCGACCTGGTCTATGTGTCGCCCGACGAGGACCAGGAAGACGTAACGGACGAGATGACCAAGTATGACCTGGTCGCTATCCCCGTCTGTGACGAGAACCGCCACATCTTGGGTATCGTGACCTTCGACGACGCCATGGACGTTATCGCCGAGGAGCATCAGGAGGACCTGCAGATCGCCGGTGTCGGCTCGGGCGATAGCGCGTCCGACGACTCGACGAATGTGCTCAGCTGGTTCGTGCATCGCCAATACTGGGTTGTTGTATGGGGCATCGCGTCGTGCATCATGGCGACCGTGCTGGGAACGGCGCTCGGCTCCGCGCATCTGGTGGTGTTTCCCATGTGCGCCATGCCGCTCGTGCTGCTGGCGGCCTCGCGCATGGTGTCGTTCGTCAAGAATTACTTCCTGGAATACGACGTCCACGACGACGAGCCTAAGCCCTACCTGGGATTCTTCTTCCAGAGCACCGGTATGGGCCTGATCCTGTCGCTCGTGACCTATCTGTGCGCGCAATTGGTGCGTACCGCCGCGTTCCCCGATGCGTCCATGTTTGAGGAGCAACTCTTTACCGGGTGTTTTAATATCGCTGCCATCATTTGCCTGGTTGGCAACATGAGTGCCGTGATCTACCTGATGGTGCTGTTCTGGCGTGACGAGCATGACCTCAACACGTCGGGCACCGCCATGAACGTCATTGCCGTCATGATCTCGTGTGTGGCGTATTGCATCGCCGCGGTGCTGCTCGCCATGTCAGTCATGGGTTAGGTGGTCGCGTGCAAAATACCAAGCAAAAGTCGGGCATCAAGCAAAAGCTGACCATCGCGGCCATCTTTGGCGCTATGGGCCCCGGTCTGCTGGCGGCGCTTTCGGGCAATGACGCCGGCGGCATTGCAACGTATTCCAGCGCGGGCGCCAGCTATGGCTACAAGATGCTCTGGATGCTTCCCGTCATGACTGTGCTGCTCATCGTGACGCAGGAGACCGCGGCGCGCTGCGGCTGCGTCACGGGCAAGGGCCTGGCATCGCTCATTCGCGAGCGCTTTGGCGTGCGCAAGAGCGTGTTGGCCATGGCGGCGCTGTTGATCGCCAACACGGCTGTGACCATTTCGGAGTTTGCGGGCATCGCCAGCGGCCTTGCTCTCTTTGGCGTGCCGGCGAGCATCTCGGTGCCGTTGGTGGCGCTGCTGGTGTGGATGCTTACCATGTCGGGTAGTTTCCAGCGCATCGAGAAGATTCTGCTGCTGGTGAGCTGCGTGTTCGTGACCTATATCGTCGCCGCGTTTATGGCTGGCCCCAACTGGGGTGAGGTCGCGGTCGACCTGGTCGTGCCCAACATTCAAAATGACCCCAGCTACGTGTCGCTCGTGGTCGCAACGATCGGTACCACTATCGCGCCGTGGATGATTTTCTTGGCGCAGAACAACGTGGTCGATAAGAACGCGGGCGAGGACGATATCGTGCTGCAGCGTATTGATACCGTGAGCGGCTCGATCGCTGCCGATATCATTGCCGGCTTTATTATCATCACGACCGGCACGGTATTGTTCCCGGCGGGTATTCAGATTAGCGATGCTGCCGATGCTGCCCGCGCGCTGGAGCCTATTGCGGGTCAGTGGTCCACGGTACTGTTTGCCTCGGGCCTGGTCGCGGCGAGCTTCTTGGCTGCCTGCGTGCTGCCGGGCGTTACGTCGAGCGCTATCTGCGAAGCATTTGGCTGGGAGCGCGGTGCCGACCGCAGCTGGGACGAGGCCCCGGTCTATCGCGGCATCATTACGGCCATCATCGGTATCTCTGCCGTGCTGGTGCTTATGCCCGGCGTCGATCAGTTCCAGATTATGATGACCTCGCAGGTCATCAATGGCGTGCTACTGCCCGTGGTTCTGGTGTTCCAAGTGGTTATCGCCGCCGACCGTCACATTATGGGCGCCAACCGCAACGGCCGCGTGTGGAACGTGCTCACGTGGGCGACTATCGCCGTGATTACGGTGCTGACGGTCGTCATGTTTGTGCTGCAAGCGATGGGCTACAGCGCTTAGCGCCTCTTTTGGACTCCAAACAGGCCGCCGCCATGGGCTGCGGCCTGTTTTTTGCCCGCGACCTCTTGGGGCCGACTCTAAAAGAGTGATTTTGGGTTGTTTGCTGCGGGTTACTTGTCGGTGCCCAGCTTGTGCGGCTTGAGAGCGAGCGCATTGACGAGTGCGTCGGTGGCAGACTTGACGGCCGCCGGCTGCGGATCGTTGACGTGATCCTCGGGATGCACGGGCAGGTCCTTCTTGACTGCATCGTGGATCAAGTTGAGGTACTCAGTCACGCCAGTGGTCGACAGGTGCGTGCCATCGCCATCGAACAGGTCGTTGCGATTGGCACTGTATCCGTACCAGTCGATAACGCGCACGTTCTTGTAGCGCGTAGCGGCGTTGGCGATGGCCTGGTTGGTAGAGCCAACCCACGGCTGCGGGCTGCGCGTGTTCACAAACACCACAATACGCTTATCTCCTGCATCGGTCATGATGGCGTCGATCTGGTCGTCGGTTACCAAGCCGTTGGTGCCCAGTGCAAAGACCACGATCTTGCCGGCAAGGTTCTGTTGGAGATAGCCCTCAAATGTCGCGCGGCCCGCATCAAACTGGCGGCCCTTTTCGGCATCGATATGGCTGTGCGGGAACACGCCGTCAAAGGAATCAACGGCGCGCAGCGACACGGAGTCACCGATCATCAACAGGTCGTAGGAGCCATCGGGGAAGCCGTCGTTGTCCTTGTCGGTGTCGTCGGCTGCCTGTTGGTCCGTTGGCGCGGTGTTCTTGGCTTCCTTGTTGAGGACTTCGGCGCCCTCACCGCTCAGTGCAGACGTCTCGGGCACAAAGACCAGGCCGCCCAGTGCAACGACCAACACGACAGCGCAGGCTGCGCAGACAGGGACGTGCGCGCGTACCCAGTTGGCGGGCGTGGTGGCGCCGTCGCGAAACTCGGATACGGTGCGCCCAAAGGCGCCCTTTCTAAACGGCGTCTCGATAAAGCGATATGAACATTCGGCTACGGCGACCACCAACAACACCTGCAAAATGTACTGCCACCACGGCGTATCGTTGATGTTGGCGACCGGGTTCATGAGCAACAGTAGCGGATAGTGCCACAGGTAGATGCTGTACGAGCGCTTGCCAACCCACACGAGCGGCTCGGCGGACAGTGCGCGGGCAACCATTCCCTGGGGCTGCACACAGGCCGCGATGACCATGAGTGTGAGGATGGAGCATAGCAGCGTGCCGCCGCGATACTGGAACGCGGTGTAGCCGTTGGTGAGCGCGACCATGGCGGCAAGGCCAACCAGACCCACGACGCCCAGCACATCGATGGATGCAGGTGAGGACCAAAAGCGCACGAGGGCGCTCGGCTGTGCCGGGACGGTCTCGGCTGCGTTGTCGGCCTTCTCGCCAGGCTTGCCCTCGGCGTTCTTGCCGTGCTTGGCGGCGCCAGCCAGGCGATTGAGCCCCAAACGATGAGCGAGACGCACCGGCGCCAGGTCGCGATCGGGGATAAAGGCCATCCAGGCGCCCAGCAGCAGCGAGAAGACGCGGGTGTCGGTGCCGTAGTACACGCGGCTGGGGTCGGCGGCGGGGCTATAGAGCACCATCATGACGATGGCGGAGACAGCAGCCAGGCCCAGAACCATGCGGCGCGTGTTGGGTTTGCTCACATGCATGGATACCATGGCAAACAGCAGCGGTGGCCAAACCAGGTAGAATTGTTCCTCGATGGCGAGCGACCAAAAGTGCGTAAGCGGCGAGGGGTCGCCCAGGGCGTTGAAGTACGAGACGTCCTGCATAATCTGCCACCAGTTGTTAAAGAACAGCAGCGACGGCAGAATGTCGGGACGCATCTTGGTGAGCATCACGTGGTTGAAGACGGTGCACAGCGCACAGGTTACAACCACAACGGTCACCACGGCGGGGACCAGGCGACGGATGCGGCGAATCCAGAAGCTCTTAAGGTCGATGCGGCCGGTCTTAGCGACTTCGTTGAGCAGCAAGCGCGTGATCAGATAGCCCGAAAGCACAAAGAAGATCGTGACGCCAAGCAGGCCGCCCTGAGCCCACGTGAGGTTGAGGTGATAGAACACCACCGCGACGACGGCAAGCGTGCGCAGGCCGTCGAGGGCAGGGATGTAGCGGGACTTGGGGCGAGCAGGCGTCTGCTCCGCGGCGGGAGTGTTGGCGCGGCCCGCGTTGTTGGCAGAAGCGCGATGGGGGCTCGCGGTGCGTCGCGGCTCGTTGGCACGGCGTTCACCCTTCACGCGTTCGTGCGGTGCCGGCTCGTTGCCCGTGCGGCGTCGACCGCGCGAGCCCGATTGCGAGAGTTGTTCCATAAAACATCATCCAATGACGAGAATAATCAGCACGCCTTCATTGTAACTGCCTGCTCCTGTGAATGCTTGCTGCTGGCGCAAGCTCAAGCGCGCGTCCACATCAAAGTGAACTAAAGTTATAGGGGGTGCGAGAGTGCACGATCGACGGCCGACGGTGGGTATAAGGCCCGCAGATGAGGAGGTTTCCATGGCAGATCGCGGCATCGTTGCGGTGTTCGGCAGTATGAACATGGACCTTTCGGTGGCGTGCGAGCGCATACCGCGTGCGGGCGAGACCGTCGGCGGCAGCGGGTTTATCACCAACGCCGGTGGCAAGGGCGCTAACCAGGCCGTCGCCGCCGCGCGCATGGGTGCGCACACGTGCATGATCGGCGCGGTCGGTCGCGACGCGTTCGGCGCGTCGCTCGTGACGGGGCTCCAAGACGCCGGCGTGGGCGTTGAGTTTGTGGCGCGTCGCGATGACGTGGAGACCGGTACCGCGACTATCATTCGCTGCGAGGGCGACAACCGCATCATACTGTCACCGGGCGCCAACCATGCGCTTGCGGGCGCGGACGTTGCCTGCGCGCTGAGGCGTCTGGTGGCCCATGAGCTCGACGGCGACGCCAGCGAGATTGCCCCGGCTGCCGGAAGCGTCTTTATCGCCCAGGGCGAATGTGACCTTGCGGCGACGGCCGAGGCGCTTGTTTGCGCTCACGAGCTGGGGTTCTATACGATCTTTAACCCGGCGCCCGCCTGCGACCTGCCGGCAGGAGCGTGGCCTGCGGTCGACCTGGTCTGTCCCAACGAGACCGAGTGCCAGGTGCTGACGGGAATCTTGCCCGCGGACGATGCAAGCTGCGTCGCGGCGCTCAATGTCCTGCTCGCTAGGGGTGCCGGAGCTGCGGTCATCACGTTGGGCGGTGCCGGCTCGGTTACGCTCGGCGATGACGGTGAGCTGCTGCGCATGCCGGCGCTTTCGAGCACGGTAGTCGATACCACGGCCGCCGGCGATACGTTTATCGGCGCGTTGGCGGCGGCTCGCCTAGAGGGCTTGCCGCTCTTTGAGTGCATGGCCGCGGGTGCTCGCGCCTCGGCAGTGACGGTGTCGCGCCTGGGCGCTCAGCAATCGATTCCCACGCGCGCCGAAGTTGAACATTGGTTTGGTTAAACGATAAAGACGGAGAAGCGGAGTAGAACAATGGCAATCAAGAAGCTGATCCTTGATCTGGATATGGGTGTGGACGATGCGATGGCGCTGGCCTATGCCATCGCGAGCCCCGAGGTGGAGCTCGTGGGCATCACCACGTGCTTTGGCAACGTGCGCGTCGAGCAGTCGGCGCACAACTGCCTGGCGGTGCTCGATCTGCTGGGTCGCCCCGAGGTTCCGGTGTACCTGGGTGCCGACCGTCCTCTGCAGGCGACTGAGCCCTATACGCCGCCGGCGTCCACCGCGCTCATTCACGGCAAGAACGGCATCGGCGGCGCGAGCGTGCCCGCGTCGCCCTACGAGCCGGTGGGAGCGACCTCGGCCGGCGGCAACGCTGCGGTCGATTATTTGATCGATGCCGCGCGCACTTATGGTCCCGATCTGGTCTACGTAGCGACTGGCCCGCTCTCCAATCTGGCGCTCGCCCTGGAGCGCGATGCGGCGGCGATGATGTCCATCGGACGCGTGGTCGTGATGGGCGGCGCCCTTACCGTGCCCGGCAACGTGAGCGCGGGCGCCGAGGCCAACATGGCGAGCGACCCCGAGGCAGCCGACGCGGTGCTGCGCTCGGGCCGTAAGCTCACCATGGTGGGTCTGGACGTGACACATCGCGCGGTGCTCACACGCCGCGACATTGCCGGCTGGACGGGCTCGGGCACTATGGCTGGCTGCGCATTTGCGAGCATGGTCGAGCACTACATTGGCTCGTACGAGATGAACGCGCCCTACCTGGGCGGCTGCGCGCTGCATGATCCGCTGGCGGTTGCCGTGGCGATTGATCCCACGCTCGTGGGTGCGCTCGGCTGTAACCTGCGTGTTGACTTGCTGGGTGAGTATCGCGGCCGCACCATCTGCGATGAGCGCCGCCTGTCCGATTCGGACAAGAGCGCGCTTGTGGCACTGACCGTGGATGCTCCGCGCTTCCTGTCCGAGTTCAAGACGCGTATGGCCCGTGTCCTTGGCTAAGTTGTCTTTTTGGGACGGGGCTTTTTTGACTGGTATGATTAGTGCGACCATTCGAGCAAGCTAAAAGAGCCCCGTCCCAATTTGACTATCGAGAGGATCTGCCATGGAGCGCATCGCCAGCTTTTCCGTTGATCATCTGCTGCTTGAGCCCGGCGTGTATGTGAGCCGCATCGACCGCGATCCGGCGACCGGTGCCGCCGTCACCACGTTTGACCTGCGCCTGACCACGCCCAACAAGGAGCCGGTCATGAACACGGCCGAGTGCCACACCATCGAGCACCTGGGCGCGACGTTCCTTCGCAATCATGCCGAGTGGTCGAGCCGCATTGTCTACTTTGGCCCCATGGGCTGCCGCACGGGCTTTTACCTCGTCGTTTTTGGTGAGCTGACGAGTGAGGAGATTCTGCCACTCGTGCGTGAGCTGTTCGAGTTTGTCGCCGGCTTTGAGGGCGATGTCCCCGGTGCCGCTCCCGAGGAGTGCGGTAACTACCTGGACCAGAACCTTCCCATGGCGAACTGGCTCGCGCGCCGTTACCTCAACCGCGACCTGGCCGATATCGACGAGAAGCACCTGCACTATCAGCAGGCGTAAGGGCTTTATCGCCCAAAACGCGCGCATTGGGCGCCTTCGCTTATGCGGGGGCGCCTTTCTGTTGATTGGTCGGGACGAGCGTTCAAAATCGCTCATGTTTGTTCTAGAATGTTCGTATAGTCACATTTACGAACAGGAGTGAACATGCATATCTACTCTGTCAACGATTCCGAATTCAAATCCTATGGCAACGTTTGGGATGACGTTCCGTCCGAGCTCACGTCGCCCGTGCTCGAGGCGCTCTCTGCCACGCCCATTCCCGAGGGCGGCAAATACGTAGCAAGTGCGCCGGAGCTCGAGGGCGTCAAGGATGCCGATAAACTGGGCTTTCTCATGTTTGGCGGCCGTCCCTTCCAGCTCGGTTGGTGCAACGGCCACAACACGCGTCTCAACTGCCTGGAGTACCACCGTGCGAGCGAGTTCAACCTGGGGGCGCGCGACTTTATCCTGCTCGTGGCGCATCGCTGGGAGATCGAGGACGGCAAGCTCGACACCGCGTGCGTCAAGGCGTTCCGCGTGCCGGCGGGTACGGTCGTCGAAGTCTTCAACACCACGCTCCACTACACGCCCTGCATGGTCGACGACGGCGGCTTCCAGGTGATGGTGGCGCTGCCGGCGGGCACCAATGGCCCGCGCCCCGAGGCCGCAGCCGACATGCCTGCCGCCGGTGACAGCTACTGCTACTGGAAGGCCGACAAGTGGGTTCTCTGCCACGCCGACAGCCCCAAGGCAGCCGAAGGCGGCTACGTAGGCCTCGTCGGCAAAAATCTCGACATCGCCTGCGATTAGAATCTTCCGTCTCAATCTGTAACATCTATCGGGCTAAATCGTCTCTACCTGTTACAGATCGAGACAAACTGCAGGGGAAAGACCGAACAATCTCAATCTGTAACACCAGTCCCGGTTTTGGCGGCCTACCTGTTACAGATCGAGACAAACGGGCCCAAACCACCACAAAGGTGCCTGTCCCCCTTTGTGGTGGTTGGGGGCGGCGGTATCAAAAAGTGTCAGACGGGGGCGGCTGCCGAGCGCCTGCGCGCGAAAAGAAGTGTCGACCTGCGCCGTTGCCGTTGAGTAGCGCGCTGCTTGCGGGGATACTGAAGCCACGACAAACTTCGACTGCCCGATTTACCTCATCAAGGAGTACGGCGGCTGGCGCAACCGCAAGCTCATCGACTTCTACAAGAACCTCGCGACCACGATCTTCACCCGCTACAAGGGCCTGGTAAAGTACTGGCTTACCTTCAACGAGATCAATATGATCTTGCACCTGCCGTTTATGGGTGCCGGTCTGGTCTTTGAGGAGGGCGAGAACAAGGAGGCCGTCGAGTACCTGGCCGCCCACAACGAGCTCGTCGCCAGCGCTTGGGCAACCAAGATCGCTCACGAGATCGACCCCGAGATCAAGATCGGCTGCATGCTCGCCGCAGGTAGCTACTGCCCCTACAGCTGCCGTCCGGGCGATGTGCGCCAGGCGCAGCTCGACAACCAGGACAATTACTTCTTCGTCGACGTCCAGAGCCGCGGCTACTATCCGGCCTATGCCGTCAAGAAGCTCGAGCGCCTGGGCATCGATGTGGGCATAACGGACGAGGACCGCGAGATCCTGGCCGCCAACACCGTCGACTTCATCAGCTTTAGCTACTACAGCACCCGCTGCTCTGCCGGTGCCGATAACCCCGATGTCGAGCGTACCCAGGGCAACGCCTTCGCCGGCGCCAAGAACCCCTACCTGCAGGAGAGCCAGTGGGGCTGGGCCATCGATCCGCTGGGCTTTCGCATCACCCTTAACGACCTGTACGACCGTTATCAGAAGCCGCTGTTTGTGGTCGAGAACGGTCTGGGCGCCAAGGATGTTGTTGAGGAGGATGGTTCCATCAACGACGACTACCGTATCGACTACCTGCGCCAGCATATTGCCGCGATGCGCGACGCGGTGACCGAGGACGGCGTTGACCTGCTGGGCTACACCACCTGGGGCCCGATCGACCTGGTGTCTGCCGGCACGGGCGAGATGTCCAAGCGCTACGGCTTTATCTACGTCGATCGCGACGATGCAGGCAACGGCACCCTCAAACGCTCCAAGAAGAAGAGCTTCGACTGGTACAAGAAGGTTATTGCTTCTAATGGTGAGGACCTGTCCTAAGGAAGCTGAGGCACTCAACTTCATAGCCTCCTAACCAAGGCGCCCGGCGAGTATGTGCTCGCCGGGCGCCTTGCCGTCGGCGGATTTTGGGACATGTGGCCCGCTTTTTGGGCCTGCCTGTCGGTACACTAAAAGCACTATGGGTACCCGTGCACGACATATTGGCCACGCGGCCGCCCGATCCGCGCCCGTAGCGGATCCCAGGGGCGGCAGGCTCTTTGCCATGCCGCGATTCCTTGTTGGCATAACACATCAGGTGTACCGTCACCGCGTCTTTGCTATCGCCGGCGCCATCACCGCGCTGTTCCTCATGCTTTTGGCGGTCTTGCCGGCGCTGTTTGCCTCCGACCCCAAGCTTTCCAACGCCGTGCCCGCCTATAGCGAGGTGTCCAAAGAGGTCGTGGATGCGCTCGTCCACTCGAGCTCTCTCCCGTTGCTTGTCGCCGCAATTATATTTTCGATCTGGGGTGTATCGGTCTATCTGCGCTGTTTGGACTATGTGTTGCGCCGCCGCCTTGTTGCCGTCGCCACCATCTGCGCCCTCTGGATGATTGAGGTCATCCTCAAATACAAGTCGTTCACACCGGTTTACGCCACGATCCTGTGGTACCTGTACTACGTGCCCATGACGCTCATTCCGCTGCTCTACCAGCTGTGCGGCCTGCGCCTCGCGGGCGTGGAACAGCACCGTATGGGGCGTCGCTATCGCAGCATCCTGTGGGTCGTGGCCATCCTACTTATCGGTTTTGTGCTCACCAACGATTTCCACCGGCAGGTATTCCACTTTGACCGTGCAAGCGACACCTGGAGCAACGATTATACGTACGGCTGGGGCTATTTCGCTGTCTTGGTGTGGACGGCCTTTAACTTCGCGGCCTTTTTTATCCTGGTGGGTCGGTCCTCGTCCTTTCGCATTCAGCGCTTTTCGGGCACGGCGGCGCTTGTTTTGTTGGGTGCTGCGTTCTTTGCCATCTCGTATGCTCTGCGTGTGCCCTGGGCATGGAGCCTCAACTTCTCGCTCGTCTATTGCGTCTTGTGCGTGGTGGCGATGGAAATCTGTCTCGATTGCGGTGTCATTCCGTCATATCACGACATCGCCGGCATCTTCGACACCTTGCCGCTCGACCTCAAAGTTCTAACGCGCGACCTGCAGGAAGTCTATGCCACACCGGTGTCGAAGCCAATGCCGGCGGGCGTGTGCGAAGAGCTTCGGGCCCAGGAACACGGGCATGCCCATGCCTTTGCCGTGGTGTCCGATCCCGATGTGATGTACCGTGCCTTTCCGCTGCTGGGCGGATCGGCCCTGCTTGCCCAAGACGTGTCGGAACTTAACGAGCTTAACCGTGAACTGGCACATCGTCGTATGGAGCTGCAGCGCCAAAATGAGCTGCTCACGGCCGATTACGATCTTAAGACGCATCTGGCAGATCAAGAGGCCGAGACCTTGCTGGTCCAAGACGTGGACCAGGCGCTTGCCCGTGCGTTCGATGAGATGTACGACCTGCTGAGCTCGCTGCCACCGTTGACCGACGAGGCGTCTTCGCGCGAGCGTTACCGCATGCTGCAGCGCGCCAAGATGCTCGTTGCCTATTGCAAGCGCAAAGGGTCGCTCACGTTGGCACAACACGGGAAGAGCGGTTTTGATCGCGACCGCATTCAGCTCATTGCCAATGAGCTCGCAAGCGACCTGCGCACCATCGATGTCGATTGCGCTTCGATTATCGCCATACGGCGCCCGATGCACGCCGGTACGGTAAGTGCCCTGTACGACTGCGTGTATGACTTTGCGTTTTTTGCCTACACCACCGACCATCCAGCGCTTATGTATCACTTGGGCGACCATGACCGGTGCAGTGTCGAGCTGCGCGCCACGCTTTTTTCCAACGATGATGAAGATCTTTCGCAGACGCCCGCTGCGCAAGAGCTCGAAAGCGCTCTGCAAGGGCGCAACGTGGCATACCGCCTTGAGGGCGAGCCCGGCCAGCTGCGCATGATCGTCTTGATGCCGAGGGCGGGTGAGTGACGATGCAGATTTCGTTCATCCTTCCCCAAATCGTTGCGCTCGATGTTGTCTTTGCCCTGGCTGCGTGTCTGCAGACGATCCACGTCCCGCTCATCGCATCGCGCCGCTCGTCCTATAACCGTAAGGTGATTTGCGCCTACGAGGCGAGCCTTGTGCTTCACCTGATGATTTCGGCGCTCATCTTATTCGCGTCGTCTGGCTCGTATCTGGTGGCGCCGCTCAATGTTTGCGCCAGGGCAATGGGCGGAGTGCTGTGGCTCGATGCCGCGATCTTTGCCTACGGCGTGGTGCTTATGGTGCACTATCGTCGCCCCGTCATGCTGGCCGAGCTGCTACTCATTGCCGCCGTGACACCGCCGGTGGTTTTTGCCATGGGCTCGGCGTGGGCCGTTGTCCTTATCGCAGAGGGAGCGTTCTTCCTGTTCCGCTCCATCGCGGCGCTCTTGATGGACGTCCGTAACCGCCAGGAAGATATCACTGCGTTCTCGACGATCGAAACCATCAACGTGATTCCCGT
This sequence comes from Collinsella sp., assembly GCA_036553025.1. Lineage (GTDB taxonomy): Bacteria > Actinomycetota > Coriobacteriia > Coriobacteriales > Coriobacteriaceae > Collinsella. Next base: position 87,363 of record JAXKBK010000030.1, read on the forward strand.
GGGCATCCTATATCTGGACCCGAGGGGCCGTCCGCTGCTCATGAACCGCTGCATGCGAAAAAACCTAGTGGAGCTTCATATGCCCACCGACCTAGGCGATATGAGCGGTACATGGAACGACCTGCGCAAACTCAGTATGCAAATGCCCGAAAGCAGCCAGAACCGCGTGCGCATTAATCTGGACCGCTTTGGTGAGGCGCGCGTTGTGGTCGAGGTTTCTCCCGCCGAGATTCGCCTGTTTGTGTGCGATGGCGTTATGGTCTCGGGCCGTTCGTTCGAGCGCATAATCGGTCTGGACGTGACAGAGTATGCGCATGCGCATGACCGCCTGGCGCAGGCCAACCACCTGCTTGAGCTTGCGGGCCAAGAGCTCCAGGCCCAGATCGAAAAAGTCAAAAAAGTTGCCGACAATGCGGCCTATCTGCGCATGCGCGCCCGCGTTCACGATGTGATCGGCCAGCGCCTATCAATCCTTCATCGCTATTTGGAGGAGGGGCGCTTGGACGACGAGTCGCTCGAGCAGATCGACCCGCTGCTGCGCTCAATCGCTGCCGATCTGCGCGGCGGGGGCGACACCGAACCGGCAGAGCAACTGGGCGATATCGTCCATGCTTTTGGCCTGGTGAGCGTGCAGATCGATGCTGAGGGTGCGCTGCCTGAGGACGCGCGTGTCGCCGCCGCCTTTTTGCAGATTATCCGCGAGGCCTCGACCAACGCCACCAAGCATGCGCAGGCGCATCGGGTCCATGTGCGCTTGTGGCAGGAGAGGACGGATGCCGACGCCGTCGCGCACATGACGATTTCTAACGACGGGTCCCCGGCCCCCGTATCGTATCGCGAGGGAACGGGTATCCCAGGTATGAGGCATGTCGCGCAAGATCTGGGTGGCAGCCTAGAGGTCCACGCCACCCCGCCCTTTACGCTTACGGTATCCATTCCGCTTAACGCCAACGACACGTCCCAAAGGAGAAACTCATGATCCGCGTGTTAATTGTCGAAGATCAGGCCATCCTGCGCGAGAGCCTGGCGCGCTCCGTTGGCGACCAGCCCGATATGACCGTCGTTGCCGCGATCGCCGATGCCTCCGAGGCCTTGGGTGTCGCGCTCAAGGAGCGCCCGGACATGATACTGATGGACGTGTGCACCGAGCACGATTCCAACGGCATCGTGGCGGCGGCGCGTATTAAAGAGGGGCTGCCCGAGTGTCGCGTCATCATCATGACCGGCATGCCCGAGATCACCTTTGTCGATCAGGCTCGCGAGGCGGGCGTCGATAGCTTTGTGTACAAGAACGTCGGCATCGACGAGCTGTTCGCCGTGATGCGCTCGACGCTGGCGGGCTACTGTACGTTTCCCAAGCCGCCCGAGAGCATTTTCTCGGGCACGTCGGCCCTTGACGATGTCGAGCTGTCGATTTTGCGCCTTGCCTGCGAGGGCAAAAGTCGTCGCGAGATCGCGGCCGAGTTGTTTATGAGCGAGGGCACCATCAAGCGTCGCATCTCGGAGATCCTCAACAAGACCGGTTACGATAACATCATGCGCCTGGCCGTACATGCGGTGACCGAGGGCAGCATCGTTCCCAACATGGAGCGCCCGTAATCGACGCGCTCACCCGTGTTCCGGCGCCGCAAAGATAGGCCGCCCACCTTTTCGCATCTAAAAACGGCGGGCGGCCTGCTTGTATGGGCAGTGCTGTCGGCATAAAGCGGCGGGGCCGCAGGATCATCTCCTGCGGCCCCGTCTGGTGTGCGCGGATGTGTCCGCCAATCCGCGGCTGTCGTGGTCTACCGCTACGCGATGGTTGCGCTGTAGGAGGCGACGTCCTCGTAGGAATCGGTCAGGTAGGCGTCGATGCCGATGGTCGTGTTGACCAGGTCGTCAAGGCTGTCAAGCTCGCCGCTCGAGAACGTGAATTCCTCGGTGGCGTTGGTGCCGGGCATCAGGTGAGCCGAGAACCAGGGTTCCTTCATGGTGCCGTTGACGTTGGTCTTGCCGGAAGGAGCGTAGAAGGTCAGGTCCTTGTCGCTCTTGTTGGTGATGTTGACGACAAAACCGATGTCGCCCCACTCGTCCTTGAACTTCTCGGTGATGGTGATGGTGCACAGGTCGTCATCGGCAACGGTGACGGCGGGGGAGATTTCAATCTTCTGGACGTCGTCGTCTTCGACGGCCTCGTCGATCTCTTCTTCCTTCTCGGCCGCCTCGCGATCCTTCTTCACCGTGTCGGACAGGTCCTTGTCGGACTTGGTAAAGACAAGATTGCCGTCATCCTCTTCGAGGATGAGCTTGCCGTCCTTGAGCTTCATGTCATGCGACTCGTCTTCGGCGGTGATGGTTACGGTGGTGGCGTCCTTTGCCTCCCATTTAAGGTCGACGACTTCAAGGAACAGGTCGAGGGCACCTGTACCGTCCTCATCGAGAATCAGGACGCAGTGCACACCCCAATCCTCGAGCATCTTCATGTACTCATCGGTCAGTTCTTCGCCCTCCAGGGTTCCACCCGAGAGTTCCCAGCTGCCGACGAAGTTGGCCTTGGGGTCTTTGCCGCCGCCGCTGCGGCCCGTCAGGGCAAAGGCGAGCGCCAGGACGCATGTCAGAAATGCGAGTACGGACTTTTTGAACGTTGTCTTCATGGTGTCCTCCTTTATCGAACGAAACCCATAGAAGCAAATGCGGGGGTGGCGGATCCCCCGCCAATTACCAGATAAAGGGGCTAGGGCCTGGGCGTTCCGCAGTTACTGCAGAACTTGCCGCCGTTTTCGCTGCCGCAGTTGGGGCAGAACCACTTGGCCGGTGCCGGGGCGGGTGCGGGACTGCCACACTCGGAGCAGAACTTGCCGGTGTTGGTGGCGCCGCAGCTGCAGGTCCATGTGCCGGCCGCGGGAGCAGCGGCAGGAGCCGGTGCGGGAGCGGGTGCCGGAGCCGGCTGCGGGGCGGCCTGCTGCTGTGCCTGGCCGGCGGCGAACAGCTGGCTGGCGTTCATGCCGCCCATGCCACCTGCCATGCCCATGCCCATAAAGCCTGCCATCGCGCCGTTGGGATTGGCGGCTGCCGCGCGCATTGCGTCGCTCTGGGCGCTGGCAATGTTGGCTGCCGCCATGGTGGGATCGCGCATGACTGCGGCCTTCTGCAGGTCCTTGATCATCTGCTCGTCTTCTTGCGAGGCTGCGATGGAGTTGACGCCAAAGCTCACGATCTCGACACCACGCAGGTCGCGCCAGTCGGCAGAGAGGACCTCGTTGAGCGCACGAGCGAGCTCGGTGGTGTGGCCGGGGATGGCGCTGTAGCGGATGCCCATCTCCGAGATCTTGGCGAAGGCGGGCTGCAGGGCGGTGAGAAGCTCGGACTTAAGCTGGCTGTCGATCTTGTCGCGCGTGTAGCTATCGGTCACGTTGCCGCATACGTTGGTGTAGAACAGCAGCGGGTTGGTGATGCGGTACGAATACTCGCCGTTGCAACGCACGGAGATGTCGACGTCCAGGCCAATGTTGTTATCGACCACGCGGAAGGGCACAGGCGAGGCGGTGCCGTACTTGTTGCCGATGATCTCCTTGGTGTTGATGAAGTAGACACGCTGGTCCTTGCCCGCGTCGCCGCCAAAGGTAAAGCGGCTGCCGATATTGGCGAAGGTCTCCTTGATGGAATCGCCCAGGTTGCCGCTAAAGATGCTCGGCTCGCTGCCGGTATCGAAGACGAACTCACCAGGCTCCAGCGCGACTTCGATGATCTTGCCGTTTTGCACCACGAGCATGCCCTGGCCGTCGTTGACGGCGATGACCGAGCCGTTGGAGATGACGTTGTCCTCGCCGCGCGCGTTGGAGCTGCGGCCACCGGTGCGTTTGCTGCCCTTGCAGGCCAAGACGTCAGCAGGCATCGATTCGCAGTAGATAAATTCCTTCCACTGGTCGGCCATGACGCCGCCGGCAGCTCCCAATCCAGCTTTCAAGAGTCCCATGGTGATCTTCCTTTCTCGTCAAAGACCGGGTGGTATTGGTTGGATTGCTTAGTCGTCCTTGTCGTCTTTCATGACAACGGTGGTCTCGGTGTGGCTGAAGGTGTCGTGCTTCTCGGTCAGGTCGAGCTCGCCGCAGTACTTGTCGGCGTGGGTGGCCTCGTTGGCCGTCTTGAGCTGGCCTACCAGTAGCACGTCTCCGATAATCACGATGATCAGCGGCGCGATGATGTTGATGAGGATGCCCTCGATATCAAAGGCGAGGTAATCCGGATCGAAGGCGTTCTCGCCCATAAAGAGAATCTGGGAGAGGACAAATCCGATCACAAAGAACAGCACCGAGGCAATGGCGAGCTTGGGCTTGGAGCAGGGGAGCTCGCCGACCAAGCGGCCGGTCTGGCCGTTCATGGCAAACAGGTAGCTCTTGCCGTTCCACGAGGTGGAGAGCATCCAGACGGGGAACAGGGCGTAGTCGCTGTCTTCCCAGGTGTAGTCGAGCTGCTTGCTTTCGACCGTGGCATCGTCGTATTCGTCGACGACGGTCTCGCGCAGGGCCGAGATCGTGCTCTCCTCCATGCGGCGCTCGGCGCGCGCCTTGCACGTCTCGCAATCCTCATCGTAACGGTTGGCGATGTAGCCGGGCATATAGGCGACCGAGAACGGGCGCAACGCGTCGTAGTCAAACGGCTCGATGGCGTCCATGTGGCCGTCGGGCATCTTGGACGATCCGTCGACGGGCACGCGCTTAAACGAGATATTGCCCTTGCGATAGGCATCGTAGTGGTCGGTGGTCGTGACGGTGCGATCGGATTTCTCGGTCACGGTCTCGTTGGTCGCGTCAAAATACACTTCGCCGTCAACGCGGGCGCCGTAGAGCCAAAACGGCACGTAGACACCTTGGACCTCGTCGATGTGGTTGCCGGTGACAAAGCTCTTGGGCAGCAAGATCTTGCCCTTGTAGTGTTCCTTGAGTGCGGCTGTGACGTCGTCGCGTCCGAGTTTAAACGGAATTACCAGGTCGGGTGAGAAGTCGCCCGAAAGCTGACCGGGCGCTACGGCGGAGTTGCCGCAGTACGGGCAGGTGGTGACGGCGACGGTGCCGTCGGACACCAGCTCGGCGCCGCACGACGAGCAGATGTAGCCGGCGTTTTGAGCCAGCTCCTGCACGGCATCATCGACAGCAGGCTTGGGGGCCGCTGCCGCGGCATCGGCTTTGGCATCTGCCTTGTCCTGGTGCTCGCGGTAGAGGGCCTCGACTTCTTCGACTTCAAAGCGCGAATCGCAGTAGTCGCAGACGAGCTTTTGCTCGGCACTGGCAAAGTGAAGGGGGCCGCCGCATGCGGGGCACTGATAGTTGACGCTCTCGAAGGCCATGATCGGTCCTTTCCGTGCCGGAGGCTATGCGCCGATGGCGCCGCCGCAGTATTCGCAGCGCCCGCTGGCATCGGGAATGGTGGTGGCTCCGCAGAAGGGGCAGGTCACTGCGGTCTTGGGGGCCTTGGCGGCCACGACGCTGTCGCGTGTCTCCTGTCGCAGCTGCACTAGCGCGTCGCGGACCTCGGTTGCCTGGCGCTTGGCCTCGCGGTATTCGATGGAACCGCGCTGATCGATGGTGGAGTCGTTCACGCGCAGGTTGATCTCGGTAAAGTACGGCGTGTTGACGTGGATGGTCAGATTAAAGTCGTAATCCAGGTCGTAGCGCGGCGGGTTGTAGCTCTCGCGCTCGCCGTCCTCGGTCTCGCGATAGATTTCGGTGCGATGCTCGTCGATATCCATATCGCAGCCGAGTACCTGCGAGAACTCGATGATGTCGGGATTGGCGTCGCGCCAGCGGCTCTGCGAGGTAATGATCAGCAGGCCCGCGTCCTCGTCGAGCATGATGTTGGTGCGCCCGGCAGAAAGCGTGCGCGTGGGGTTGAACGACGCCAGACGCTCGGCATTGGCCTCGCGGTAGGCGAGCTGCTCGCGGATATCGTCCGCGGTGCTGGAGCGATAGCCGTGAAAGTAGGGGGAGAGCTTGCCGGCGCACTCTTTGCACAGGTAGCCTTCATTGATTTTTGTCTTACCTAGAAGTCCCAGCTCGGTACCGCAAATCGCGCACTCTTTCTTCTCGAACATCTTGTCAAAGAAGCCCATGGCTGCCTCCCATCAACTGGTAGCGTGTGTCACTTTTGATGATGGGGGAGTGCGCGATCTTTCACGATACCCAGACGGCTCAACGAGTCTCCACAACTGGGACACATGGCCCATTTTTCATCCGGCACATAGGGACACTCCTTGCCGCGGGTAGTCATTGGGCGCTCATTGGGGACGTACTTAAATGAGTGGTGCTTAAATGAGTGGTGGAGGCCGCGGGGCCCACGTCCGATGAACGCCTCGATGCCTTCGTCGTCACCTTTGGGCTTACAAAGCGCGAGCGCGATATTCTTGAGGTCTTGGTCGTTTCGGACCAGAGCGTCCAGGACATCGCCACAACGCTTTTCCTCTCGCGCTCCACCGCCACATTTCCTTGATCAACAAAAAGACCGACACCGCCTCGCGTGTGGCCCTTATCAACTTCTTCTGGTCCTGGACACCCAAGGACTAGCTAATCCCCCAATAAGTTGCGGTGGAATAGTCCCTAAATTAAAGTCACGGGGCTTTAAGCGGGAACTATTTCACCGCAACTGCTGAGGGGATAGACTGCGACAGCGGCAGAGGCAGCGGCATCGGTGGCGGCAGAGGCAACGGCAACTGGCAGGGTGTTTTCCGTCTGCTTGCTACAGCAGCTCGCCGTGGCGGGCGATGTAGTGGCGCTTGGCCAGCTGAGTGAGTGCGATGTAGGCGGCGACGATGCCGATGAGCAGCGCGAAGAAGCTCGTCGGCAGCGGCGTGAGGCCCAGTGCATCGGCGATGGGGCTTGCCGGCAGCCAGGTGACGAGCGCCAGACCCAGCACGGTGAGGACGCACAGCGCGGGCGCGGCGTGGTCGCGCGGGCTTGGCAGACGCGGGGAGCGCAGCATGTGGATCACGAGCGTCTGCGACCACATGGACTCGACAAACCAGCCGCTCTGGAAGAGCGCAGCAAAGGTCGCCATACCCGCGACGTCGCCCGCGGCGGCAAGCTCGGACCAGCTTGCGCCCACGGCGGCGGGGCACACCACAAAGAAGAGCGCGGCGAAGGTCACGATGTCAAACAGCGAGCTTACGGGGCCCAGCTCGAGCATAAAGCCCTTGATGGACGCAGCGTCCCAAGCGCGCGGGCGGGCAGCCCAGGCGTTGTCGACGGTGTCCCACGGCAGTGCAATGCACACGATCTCGTAGACCAGCGACAGCAGCACCAGCTGCAGAGCGCTCATGGGCAAAAACGGCAAGAACAGGCTCGCGGCGGTTACGGACAGCACGTTGCCAAAGTTGGAGCTCACTGTGGTCTTGAGGTACTTAAGCAAGTTGCCGTAGGTGCGGCGGCCTTCGATGATGCCGCGCTCGAGCACGCCCAGGTCCTTCTGAAGCAAGATGATATCGGCGGATTCCTTGGCAATGTCGACGGCCGAATCGACCGAGATGCCGCAATCGCTCGCACGCATGGCGGCGGCGTCGTTGATGCCGTCGCCCATAAAGCCCACGGTGTGGCCGAGCAGCTCGCGCATGACGCGCACCAGGCGCGCCTTCTGCAGCGGCGAGAGCTTGGCGAACAGATGGGTTTTCTCAGCGCGCTCGGCAAGTTCGGCGTCATCGAGTGCATCGATCTCGGAGCCGAGCAAGACGTTGCTCGCGTCGATGCCGATCTGTTCGCAGACGGTGGCGGCGACGCGGTCGTTGTCGCCGGTCAGGACCTTGACCGCCACGCCCTTGGCCTCGAGGGTGGCGACGGCGCCCGCGGCACTTGCTTTGGGCGGATCGAGGAAGGCCAAAAAACCCATCAGCACCATGTCGCACTCGTCGGCGATGCCAAACTCGCCCACGCAGCGCGGATTGGTCTTCTGCGCCACGGCAATCACGCGCAGGCCCTCGGCATTGAGCCCGGCGACCTGCTGGCGAATCTGGGCGAGCTTATCTTCGGTGAGCGGCTGGGCGGCACCATCGACTTCGACAAAGGAGCAGATCTCGAGCATTTCCTCGGCAGCGCCCTTGGTGACCATCTGGGTTTTGCCTTGGGCATCGGCGACAACTACGCTCAGGCGACGGCGTGAGAAATCAAAGGGCACCTCGTCGACCTTGGTATAGCGGTCGCGCAGGCTCTGGCCCAGCATGGAATCGGGCGCGACAGCCGAGGGCGTCACGTCGGCGCGGTCGATGACGGCCAGGTCGATAAGGTTCTTGAGGCCAGTCTGGAAGAAGCTGTTCAAAAACGCATGGCGCAGCACGCGTGCGTCCTCGTTGCCGTCGGTGTTGAGGTAACGCTCGAGCACGATGCGGTCTTCGGTGAGGGTGCCGGTCTTGTCGCAGCACAGGACGTCCATCGCGCCGAGGTTTTGGATCGCTGGCAGTTCCTTGACGATAACCTGACGACGGGCGAGGTCCTTGGCGCCCTGCGACAGGCTCGTGGTCACGATGACGGGGAGCATCTGCGGCGTGATGCCCACGGCCACGCTCGTGGCGAACAGCAGCGCGTCGATGACGTTGCCCTTGGTGGCAGCGTTGATGGCAAAGACGGCCGGCGCCATAACGAGCATGAGGCGCACGAGCAGCATGGAGACGCTCGAGACGCCGCGGTCAAACGCGCTCTTCTCGCCGCGCCCGTTGAGCATCTTGGCGATGCCGCCCAGGTAGGTGTCAGAACCGGTGGCAACGACAAGCGCCATGGCGGTGCCGTTTTGCACGGAGGTGCCGGTAAAGACGATGTTCTTGCAGGCAGAGAGCGGCAGCGCGGAGCTGTCGGCACCCTCGACGACCGCGGCGGCAGCGCTCTTCTCGACGGCCTCGCTCTCGCCGGTGAGTGCGGACTCGATCACAAACAGATCGCGTGCGGTGATGATGCGGGCGTCGGCCGGCACCATATCGCCGGCAGAGAGGCGGATCACATCGCCGGGGACGAGCTCGTCGAAGGGAATCTCGATGCGCTCGCCGTCGCGCAGGGCACAGCAGGTGTTGGAGACCAGGTCCTTGAGGGCCTCGGCCGCATTGCCGCTGCGGGCCTCCTGGATAAACTTCATGCCGCCCGATACCAGCAGCATGATGCCGATAACGATGACCGTGGAGGGGTCGCGCTGGGGCTCGGGCACGGCGAGCACGTCGATGTAGAGCGAGACCAGCGCGAGCGCGGCGAGGATGCCGGCGAAGGGGTCGATGAACGCGTCGGCGATGCGGCGGGCGAGCGTCTTGGTCGGTGCCTCGATGGTGTTGGGGCCGGAGACGTCCAGACGCTCGGTTGCCTGCTCGGCGGTGAGGCCGTCAGCGGTGGCGTCGAGCAGCACGAGGGCATCCTCGGCGCCGTGGGTGGCGGCGAATATGGTGTTCTTGGACATGCCGGTATGAGCGGCGGCGCGCGCCGTGCGGCGGCGCTTGGAGATGGCTTCGAGTACCGTAGCGGTTTTGAGCATCAGCATAGGGTCCTCCTTGTTGAAGGGAGTTAGCGTACGTGTCGTATTTGCTTCAAAAAACCTAGATGTCGCTCACGTCAAGCTCGCGAACCGCCACAAAGGGGACAGGCACCTTTGTGGTGGTTTTGACGATCGGCTGTTGGCGCTTATGCGCGTGCGGAATCCTCGCGGCGTGCCGAGGGCGACATGCAGGTTTTTCGACTATGACTGCCTTCCATGGCACACCTCCTTAAGGCCGGGCGCGGCGCGCTTTGGGTATCTCGTACCCGTTACAATCCGTCCGTATTCTTGATGAGGGGGTTTGTCGTGTCAACCCCAATGTTTGGAAAACCATTGCCCCTGACAAAGCCTTTACAGAACGCCGTGGCCTCAAAGCGCGCCCGCACCGACGCTTCGCCTGCGCTAAACTGGAAAGCACGTACGCAATTACGAGAGGAGCCCACATGGAGGCTTACAAGCAAGAGTTCATCAAGTTTATGGTCGAGTCCGACGTTCTTAAGTTCGGCAGCTTTACGCTCAAGAGCGGCCGCCAGTCCCCGTTCTTTATGAACGCCGGCGCTTACGTGACGGGCAGCCAGCTCAAGCGCCTGGGCGAGTACTATGCGCAGGCCATCCACGATAACTTTGGCGACGACTTTGACGTGCTGTTTGGACCGGCCTACAAGGGTATTCCGCTGGCCGTCGTGACCGCAATTGCCTACCACGAGCTGTACGGCAAGGAGGTCAAGTACTGCTGCGATCGCAAGGAGGCCAAGGACCACGGCGCCGACAAGGGCAACCTGCTGGGCTACGAGCCCCAGGACGGCGACCGCGTGATTATGGTCGAGGACGTCACCACCAGCGGCAAGTCCATCGACGAGACGTATCCCAAGGTCAAGGCTGCTGCCGATGTCGAGATCAAGGGCCTGATTGTGTCCCTCAACCGCATGGAGGTCGGCAAGGGTGGCGTGACCACCGCGCAGAAGGAGATCGAGGCCAAGTACGGTTTCCCCGTCGCGAGCATCGTCTCCATGGCCGAGGTCGTCGAGACCCTCTACAACCACGAGATCGACGGCAAGGTCGTCATCGATGACGAGCTCAAGGCCGCCATCGATGCCTACTACGAGCAGTACGGAGCTCGGGAGTAGGTAGTTACGCGGTTTTACCAAACCGCGTAACCAGTTGACGCTGCGCGCCGCCCAGGGCGACAATTTGTCATTCAAAAGGCGAGGCATGACCAGAAGGTCAATGTCTCGTCTTTTTCACGCCAACTTGTTCGCCCTGGACGTCGCTCGCTGTCCGTCCTCTACTTGCGGCGTTGTCTTGCTCCGGATGCGGTGGTCATTGGGGACGTTCTTAAATGACTGCTCGAGATGAGCGTCCAAAAATCCGCGCTCGTTCGATTGACGCATGTCTACGCAGCGTAGGTTGTCGAGCCTGGCCTTCAAATGGATACTGACTGTCGAACCGGTTCACTCCATTTCTTCAATTTGATTGGACAGCCCATGAACCAGACACGGCAAACCAATGCCTCCCATACTTTTTTGGCAGCGCATGCCATCAAGCAGCTGCGCGAAGAGCGCGGCCTCACCCAGCGCGCCCTGGCGGAAAGCCTTGGCGTGACCGATAAAGCCGTCAGCAAGTGGGAATCCGGCCGCGGCCTTCCCGACATTTCCCTCGTTGAGCCTTTGGCCCAGAGACTCGGCATAAGCGTGGCTGAGCTTTTGGCTGGTGATATTCGGGCCAACGCCAACCGTGCAGGCAATATGCTCAAAGGCGTCTTTTACGTTTGCCCTATCTGCGGAAACGTTGTGCACGCGCTCGGAGAAGGCAGCTTTAGCTGCTGTGGCTCCACGATGTTTCCCCAGGAGGCCGAAGAGCCGGACGCGGACCACGCCTTTTCCATCGAGCGCATCGAGGACGATTGGTACGTCACGCTCGATCATCCCATGACCAAGGATCACTACATTAGCTTTGTGGCATATGCGACTATGGACGGCATCTGCTTCAAGAAGCTCTATCCAGAGCAATCGGTGCAGCCGCGCTTCCATATTACCGGGCGCGGCAGGATATATCTTTACTGCAACCAACACGGACTCTTTACGTCGCTGACGCCTCGCAAATAACGGCCGTCTATCCGCCCTCCTCATGCGTTCCCAGGGGACCCAAAATGAGCGTGGATAATCTCCCGGTTTTGGCCTGTGTGCGGGCTCAAAGTGGGAGATTATCCACGCTCGTTATCTGAGTGTCCAAAAATCCACGCTCGTCGCTACTTGAGTCCGGGCAGGCGGGTGTAGGGGAACGAACGCTCTAGGAACTCGGAGCAGCGGGCGTAATCTTTGGCAAAGTAGCTGCTATAGAGCGAATCGAGTGCGTATTGCACGGCGATATGGCTTGCGAACCGCGTGATGCGGTGCGTCATGCTCTCGTGATCGCTCACCGTAAGGTAGGCAGCAAAGCCGGGGTGAATGCGCGCGCAGTATGGCGTGCCGATGACGATGACCGGGACATGCCGGCTGCTGAGGATCGGCAAGATTTCCTTGAGGTTGGGCGCAAGGCCGCTGTAGGAGATAACGATCGCCGCGCGGTCTGAATCCGAGGTGAGAGCCGTGCGCACCTGTGCCTCGATGTTGCCGTAGCATGTGGCGCTTTTCCGGACGAGAGTAGGCGGTCGCGGAACATCCTCGCTGGATACAGGTTATGCGAGCCCGTGTAGATGTCCACGGTGCCGGCGCGCATGACGAGCTTGGCGGCCTGGTCGAGCTGCGTGGGGTCGAGCAGCTCCTGCGTTTCGGCCAAAGTGGTCTGGTAGAGCCCCTCCATGCGTTCCATCACCTGCGCAGGGGTGGAGGTGACATCGAAGGGAAAGTTGATGTCCACGTCGCGCCGGTTGCCCGCCTCGGTCGTCAGACGGATGAGTTCGACTTTGAGGTCTTTGAATCCCTCGAGGCCGAGTTTTTTGCAAAAGCGGTGCACGCTCGCGACAGAAACGTTGGCGCACGCGGCAAATTCCTTAATGGAAAGCCCGCGGACGTTTTCGCCCATGGCAAGGGCCGAGATGCCGAGCTGTTGCTCGGTAGGGGTAAGGCCCTGTGCCTCGGAAATCTTGCGTTTGATATCCATGCGAACTCCCACACTCGCCAAGCCTGCCAAAAAGGGACAGGTTTATTTTGGCACGTTTCGGCCGGTATCAGGAAGTGTCAGGGACGGAGCGGCGGCAGTCCGTGGGCGCGAAAAGAAGTGTCGGGTTTGGCGCGCCCGCTTCTGCCCGTCCCGCGCGTGGGCGATACTCGGCTTATCGACCCGCGATGCAAAGGAGACGCTCATCCCACGAGCACTACCGGGAAGGGCTTGCGATTCGAGCCCTCGCCTTAGTATTTTGGCCATTTAGCACTATAATCACCATAGACATGCGCATAACGTTGCGCTTAATCAAGAGGAGAAAACGTATGGGTCTGTTTGACATGTTCAAGAAGAAGGCTGAGCCCGCGGCTGCTGCTGCTCCCGCCTCCATCTCTGCTTCTGCCGGCGCCGACGTGCTGTGCTCGCCCGTCAAGGGCAAGGTCATCAAGATGGCCGACGTGCCCGATCCCGTCTTTGGTGGCGAGGTTCTGGGCAAGGGCTGCGCCGTGTGGCCCGAGGACGATCTGGTCTACGCTCCCTGCGACGGCAAGGTGACCGTCACCATGGGTCACGCCGTGGGCCTGCAGTCCGATAGCGGCATCGAGGTTCTGGTGCACGTTGGCGTCGATACCGTCAACATGAACGGCGACGGCTTCGAGGGCTTCGTCAAGGCCGACGATGTCGTTAAGGCTGGCCAGCCCATGCTCAAGATCGACCGCGCCAAGATCGCCGCTGCCGGCTACAAGGACTGCGTCGTCGTGGCTGTGTCCAACACCGCCGAGTTCGCCGACGTCGAGCTCGCCGTCGAGGCTGACTCCGCTGTCTCCGCTGGCGATGCTATCGTCAAGGTCGTCCGCAAGTAGTCTGCGGCAACATAAGGGTGTTTTGGGGTGGTCGGGTTATCCGGCCGCTCTTTTTTATTGCAATGCGGCGGAACGTTTTATTGCGCGTTGGGCGGACCGGTAAACCGTTCGGACGTTAAATCGAGCCGACTGCGCCTTTGCTTTGCCGGAGGTGTTCGTTATCGGCTAGTATGGCCTTATTGTTACGACGCGCACCGCGTCGGGAAGCGCGGTGCCGCTTGTTGGGAGGAATGTCATGAAGAAGAAGCTGCTGCTTGCGCCCCTGATGGCTGTTCTGGTCGCGTGCGTGGTTGTGCTTTCCGGCTGCGGAGGTCCTTCGGTTGAGGAGCTCATCACCGAGGATCTTACGACGCAGTTTGACGAGGTCAAGAACGGCGGCGACGACTTCCTCGCCGGCCTGGAAGAGGCCTCGGGCGACGAGTTCGAGCAGCTGGGCATCGATCCCAAGGAGTACGCCAAGAGCTATCTCGAGGGTTTTGACTACAAGATCGGCGATGTGACGGTCGACGAGGACAAGGGCACCGCGACTGCCGATGTCACCATTACCTGCAAGTCCATGAACAAGATCGTTGAAGATTTCGCCACCCAGTATCAGGAGAAGATCGCGGCGCTCGATACGATGCCTTCCGAGGACGACCTGTACAAGATGGCCGGCCAGGTCATGGTCGACGTGACCAAGGCCGCTAAGACCAAGGACACCAAGGTTACCTTCAAGTACACCGCCAATGACGATGGCGAGTGGTCTGCTGACGATTCCGCAACCACCGAGATGATGAATGCAATGATGAACTAGGGGAGTTACGCGGTAGTTCGTTGCGGCGTTTTACCAAACGCCGCAACTGCTCGACGCTGCAAACGCCCCTAAGCGGCAATCTGACGTTCAATTTCAAGGGCGCGACCAGAAGGTCAGCGCCCTTTCATTTCACGTCACCTTGCTCGCTTAGGGGCGTTTTCGCTGTCCGTCCTCTACCTGCGACGTTGCCATTGTTTGACCAGTCGTTTAAGAACGTCCCCAACGACTACTTTCCGCGCAACGGCATTGCGGCGGCTGGGTTGGGCAGCGCTGGCGTTACTCGCCCAGGATCAGCGCCGCGAGCTCTTCCTGCGTGTCAACCACGTAGTCGGCACCGGCTGCTTCGAGTTCTGCGCGGCCTCGGAAGCCCCAGCTGACGCCCGCACTCTTAAGGCCGGCGTTGTGACCGGTCAGGATATCGACATTGGAATCGCCCACGTAGAGCGTGGTCGACGGATCGGCGCCTAGCTCTTGCATCACATGCAGCGTGACGGGCGCTTCGGGCTTGGGCGGAAACGCATCGATACGGCCCTGTACCAGCGCAAAGCGCTCGGAACCAAAATACTTCTCGATAAGCGGAGCGGCCGAGACATGGTCCTTGTTGGTGAGTACGGCAAGCTGCACGCCCGCGGCGCGCAGGCGGTCGAGCATCTCGATCGTGCCGGCGTACGGTGCAGTGTGGTCTTCCTTGTGCTCGCCGTAATAAGCCCTAAACTCGGCAAGCGTCTGCTCAAACATACGGCCGTCGCCCGCATACTCGGCGGGCATAAAGCGCTCGACCAGCTTGAGCATGCCGTTTCCCACCTTGTAGCGGTACTCGTCTAAGGCAAACGTGGGCCAGCCGTGCATCTCGCAGGTATGGTTGCCGGCGGCCGCCAGGTCCTCGAGCGTGTTGAGAATGGTGCCGTCCAGGTCAAAGATCACATGGGAAAAAGCTGCTGCCATGGGTGCTCCTGCCGCTTGAGTTGTAAAACGCACCCCATGATACTGGGCATGCGTGCCGGGCATGTTTGGAATCTGAATATCTTTAATAGCCCTGAGCCTTTGTCGTTAGCAAATCCTCGGCAGCTGCTCTCCCACGAGCATGTCGAGGATACGGGTCGAGCCCCAGCCGGTGCGTACGCGCACGGCGGGACGGGCGCCCTCGGCAAGTGGCAGCACGCGGCCGATAATGGCAGCGTGCTCGCCGTAGCGGGCGGCGCGCATGGCGGCCAGTGCCGCATCTGCCTGTTCGGCCGGCACCACAGCGACCATCTTGCCCTCGTTTGCCACCTGCAACACATCGTAGCCGAGCATCTCGCAGGCTGCCTGCACGTCGGGGCGCACGGGCACGGCATCCTCGTCGACCTCCATGGCAACGCCGCTGGCCTGGGCAAACTCGTTGAGCGTGGACGCCAGGCCACCGCGCGTGGGGTCGCGGAAGCAGCGTGTGTCGGGTGCTGCGGCAAGCACATCGGCAATCAGGTGGTTGAGCGGCGCGGCATCGCTTTCGATGGTGCTCGAAAACGCCAGGCCCTCGCGTTGGCTCATGATGGCGATGCCGTGGTCGCCGAGTGTACCCGACACCAGGATGATATCGCCGGGCCGGCAGTTGGCGCCGCTGAGCGCCACGCCCGCGGGCACCTCGCCCACGCCGGCGGTATTGATGTAGACGCCGTCGGCCCCGCCGCGCTCGACCACCTTGGTGTCGCCCGTGATTATGGACACGCCCGCCTCGCGCGCCGTCTCGGCCATCGTCTGCACGATTTGACGCAGCTTGTCCATGGGATAGCCCTCTTCGAGGATAAAGCCGCACGATAGGTAGCGCACGTTGGCGCCCGAGGTCGCGACGTCGTTGACGGTTCCGCACACGGCGAGGCGGCCGATGTTGCCACCGGGGAAGAACTGCGGCGAGACTACAAAGCTGTCGGTCGACATGGCGATGCGCCCGCTCGCGGGCAGCGCGGCGACGCCGGCGTCGTTGCCTTCGAGCAGCTCGGGCGACCCAAAGGCATCCAAAAAGACCTCATCGATGATGCGTTTCATCATCTGGCCGCCAGAGCCGTGGCCCAGCAGGACGGTGCTATCGGTAACGCTATGGGACATATCGAAAACTCCAATCGTGGGTGGTGCCGGTGTGCGGGTGTGTCCGGGCTAGTCGCGGTAGCGGTAGTACGCCGCGCAGCTGCCCTCGGAGCTCACCATGCACGGGCCGACGGGGTGCTCGGGCGTGCAGGTGCGGCCAAAGAGCGGGCAGCTGCTCGGCGCAATGGCCCCGCGCAGCACGTCGCCGCAGCGGCACCCACGCGGCTCGACCGTCGTCTCAACGGGCACGTCAAAGCGAGTGCGGGCATCAAAGCGCGAGAACTCGGGGCGGATGGAAAGGCCCGAGTTGGCAATCGGCCCCAGCCCGCGCCACGTGGTGTCGCATGGCTCAAACACCTGCTCGACCAGCTGGCGCGCCACGGGGTTGCCGTCTGCGTTGACGCCACGGCGGTAGGCGTTGTCGATTGCGGGCTGCCCCTCAACAACCATCTGGACCAGCATGCAGATGCCCTGCAGAATATCGACCGGCTCAAATCCGGTGACTGCGCCTGGGGTCTCGAACTCATCGACCAAAAAGTCAAAGGGGGCTAAGCCCGTGATGGTGGCGACGTGTCCCGGAAGGATAAAGCCGTCGATAGTGGTCTCGGGATCGTTGGCGATGGCGCGCAGCGCCGGCGGCGTGGTCTTGTGGGCGCAATAGACCGAGAAGTTCTGGAGTCCGCGTGCATCGGCCTCCAAGATGGCGGCGGCGATGGTGGGCGTCGTGGTCTCAAAGCCGACGCCCATAAAGATGACCGGGCGATCGGGGTTGTGTTCGGCGATATCGAGTGCATCGAGCGGGGAGTACACAATGCGAATATCGCGCCCCGCCGCCTTTTGCGCGGCGAGCGAGGTAGACGACCCGGGCACGCGCATCATGTCGCCAAAGGTGGTGATGATGGCGCCGTCCATCTTGGCGAGCGCGATTGCATGGTCGATATCGCGGTTGGCGGTAACACAGACGGGGCAACCCGGACCGCTCAGCAGTTTGAGCCCGGCAGGCATAATGGAGCGAAAGCCATAGCGACCGATGCTCACGGTGTGCGTGCCGCAGACTTCCATAAGGTTGATGGCGCGGTCGCCGACGAGTTCACGGATGTGCTCGATGAGCTCGCGAGCCAGCTTGGGATCGCGGAATGCCGAGAAGTCGATACCGGAGCGAGCCGGCTGTCCGGCCGCCACTAGTAAGCCTCCGCCGGGTTGGTGGCCAGCTGGTCTTCTTCGACCAGTTCGGTCATGGTGTTGACCAGGTCGAGCGTCTCCTGCGCCTCCTGCTCGTCGACAATCTGAATGCCAAAGCCGGCGTGCACGAGAATATAGTCGCCTACCTGTGCCGTCGGCACGAGGCGCAGCGAAACGGGGCGCTCGATGCCCATCATGTCGACGGTCGCCTTAAGGTCGTCGTCGCGTTTGACCACTTTACCGGGAACGGCAAGGCACATAATGTTCCCCTTTTATACGTTTTGCGCTGGATAGGCGCCTAATTACCCATCAGTTGATGGTAGCGCTCGCGGGAGTCACGAGCAAACGCGTTACACCTGTGAGACGGCGGCGCGCAGGCTGGCAAAACAGCCTATCGCGATGCCGTCTGCGCGAGGCGAGCGCGAGCGATGACGGCCTGACCGTAGGCGATACAGCCGTCGTTGACGGGCACGGAGCGGGGAATCAAGACAGTGAGACCCATGCTTTTGAGCTCGCGGGTGAGGAGCTGAAGCAAAAGTCGGTTCATGAACACGCCGCCCGAGAGCGCGACGGTGTCGAGGCCTTCACGGGCGCAGATTTCGCGTGCGATTCGTGCCGAGGAGCGCGCGATGGTGACGTGGAAGTCGAGCGCGAGCTTGCCGGCGGGCACGCCGGTCCTGATTCCCTCCAAAAGCGCCTCAAAAAGCGGTCTGGAGTTCAGAACATGGCAGTCGTCCGGACGGGATGATTCGGTTACGGAAAAGCTGACCATATTGCCGGTGGGGCAGGCACTTTCACTGCTGAACGCGCGCCAGGCGGCGGCTTCGAGTTCTATGGCGGGTTCGCCCTCGTAGGTTGCCTTGTCGCAGATGCCCAGAATTGCTGCCGCGGCATCAAAGAGACGTCCCATGCTGCTGGTACGCGGGCTGTTGATGCCGCGCTCGATCATGGTGGCTGTCACGCTACGCGTTTGCTCGTCGAGGCTGTCCAAAAGCTGAGCGGCGCCTGGGTGCTCGAGTAGGCCGAGTTCGCTGAGCAGGGCAAAGGCGTTGCGTCGAGCGTCGCGTACGGAGGCCGCCCCGCCGGGGAGCGCCCGGGTGAGCAAATGCGCGGTGCGCTCAAAGCCGTCAAGGCTGGCAACAAGAAACTCGCCGCCCCAAATGGTCCCATCGGTGCCGGCGCCGGTGCCGTCGAAGGCGATGCCAAGGACACGCGTGTCGGTTGTAAGCTGGCCCGCGGCGATGGCCTCGGCCATTACGCTCGCGATATGCGCATGATGGTGCTGCACTTCGACGAGCGGCAGATTGCATTTTCGCGCCTGCTCGCGCGCCCACTGGTCCGATAGATAGCTGGGGTGTAAATCGCAGGCCAAGGCGGCGGGCGCCAAGTCAAAGAGATCTTCCAAGCGCGTGCGCGCGGCGTTCCAGGCATCGAAGGTCCCGCCGTTTTCAACATCGCCGATATGCTGCGACACAAAACAGGTTGCCTCGCCGTTCGTCCCTTCGCGCGTGAGCGCAATCGTGGCCTTTTGTTGTGGCCCGCAGGCGAGCACGCAGGACGGAGCGCCGTCGAGCGCCGGCAACGGCAGCGGCTGGGGTGCATATCCGCGGGCACGGCGCACGGGCATAATGGCGCCGTTGACCACGCGCACCACGGAGTCGTCGTAGCGCGAGAGGATCGCGCGGTCGTTGCCGAGTAGCGCATCAGCAATGCCGGCGGCAACGAGGCGCTCCCAGGCAAGGTCGTCATCGGTCTCGATGGGCTCTTCGCTCAGGTTTCCGCTGGTCATGACGAGTGCGTGCACACCGCGGGCTTCTGCTGCGGCAAGCAACAGATGCTGAAGCGGGGTGTAGGGGAGCATAACGCCGAGCTCGGGAAGGTCGTGCGCGACGGACGGCGCGAGCGCGAGGGCGTCGGGGGAGCCGCCGCTCTCGCAAACAGCACGTCGGCGCAGCAGCACAATGGGGCGAATGCTGCCGGCCAGCAAGCCGCGCTCAACGTCGTTGACATGGCACAGGCGTTCAACGTCGGCAAGGTCGCGCACCATAACGGCAAGCGGCTTGTTGCTGCGGCGTTTGCGACGACGAAGCTCGGCTACCGCCTGCTCGTTGGAGGCGTCACATGCCAAGTGAAATCCGCCCAGGCCCTTGATGGCGACGATGCCACCGCCGGCCAGCAGCTCAATGCAGCGCTCGATGATAGCGTCGCTGGCTTCGCGTGTGGTGCCGACGGCCGGCAACGCGGCGGCTTCGCCCGGCTCACCGCCCACGCTCGCTTCGCGCCACGTGATATGCGGCCCGCAATCAAAGCAGGCATCGGGCTGCGCGTGAAAACGCCGGTCGAGTGGGTCGGCATACTCCGCGGCACACTCAGGACACATGGGAAAACAATTCATCGACGTGGCCGCTCGGTCATAAGGCAGCGACCGGATGATGGTAAAGCGCGGTCCGCAGTTGGTACAGTTGATAAAAGGGTAGTGATAGCGCCGATCGGCGGGGTCGAACAACTCGCGCAGACAATCATCGCAGGTGGCGATATCGGGCGAGACGAGCGTCGTGTGCGCGGTCTGGTCCTGCGATGCCACAATACGAAAGCCCTGCTCATCGGCAGCGCTCCAGCCGCTAGGCTTCAAATCCGCAATATCGACTCGCTCAACGCGAGCCGCCGCGGGCGCATGCTCAGAAAGAGCAGCGACAAATCCGTCAACCGCCTCGGCACGGGCGTGCGCCTCGATATGCACGCCGTCGCCCGCGTTGAGCACCCATCCGCAAATGCCATGCGCCATGGCCTCGCGATACACAAACGGCCGCATGCCAACGCCCTGCACAATGCCCGTCACATGAATATGCACATGTCGCATGCGACACCCCTCATCAAAACCGACCAAATAGGGACAGGTGCGCTACAGCCCCAGGCTCTGCTTGGTGGCGGCGCACGTGAGCTCACCGTGCTTAACGCCGCGCAGGCCCAGCAGGCGGTCGGCTAGTTCGTAGACGCGCTCGCCGCGACCCTTGAGCGCCAGAATCTCTAAGCAGTTGTGGTGATCCAGATGCACGTGCATGGTCGATACGATCTCGTCGGTGTAGTCGTGCTGCACTTCGTCCAGACGGCGCGTCAGGTCGCCGGTATGGTGGTCGTAGATCATGGTGAGCGACCCGATAACATGCTCGTCGGGCGTGCGCATCTGCTCCTTGGCGATCGAGGCGCGAATCAGATCGCGTACGGCCTCGGATCGGTTAGCCACGTCACCGCGGCGCGCGATCTGCTCGTCAAAGCGGCGCAGCAGGTCGTCGGGCGCGGTGACCGAAAAGCGGACCAGCTCGGAGCTGGAGCCGCTGTAGCGGCAGCTTGCATCGTCGTCCGCACCGTGATTGTGCGCGTGCTCGTGCTCGGCCACGTTACACCAGTTTCACAGAGCCGACGGAGTTGTGGTCGGCCTCGATGGCCTCCTCGTAGCCCTCGAGCGCATCGTGCGCCTCGTGGAGTGCCGCCATGGCGGCCTCGAGCTTGGCGCCAATGCGCTCCATGTCAAAGTTCTCGGTCGCATGCAGCAGCTGATGGCTCCACTCGTGAGCGAGCTCAATGGTGTCGTCGACCTGCTTGACGCTCATGGCAAGCTGGCTCATGTTCATTCCGACGTCATGCATGGGGAGTCTCCTTTTGTACGGGGCGATATGGTGGTTCAGATTCTACTACGCCCGCCTTGAGCGCCGCCGCATAAGAAAACGGGTGCGAGTCCGTCTGACCCGCACCCGTTCACTGGGGGCTGTTTGTATCTACCATACTATCCGTGGTCGCATACCTTGCGTTTGGCACTCCGGCGAGCGGTGCGAAACCGCTCATGGACGGCAGATGGGTAACAAGCGTATTACAGATGTTTCTCCAGCAGTGCCTGAAGTCTTGCCTTGGGCAAGGCGCCGACCGAGCGGTCGACCTCCTCGCCGTTCTTAAAGACGATCAGCGTGGGGATGCTCATGACGCCAAACTTCATGGCCAGGTCCTGGTTGTCGTCGACGTTGCACTTGGCCACAGCCAACTTGCCGGCCAGCTCGTCGGCAACCTCGTCTACGATGGGCGAGAGCGAGCGGCAGGGGCCGCACCACGGGGCCCAAAAATCAACCAGTACGGGCAGGCTGTCGTTAACGATGGAATCGAAGTTCTCGGGGGTAATCTGCTTAATGTCAGCCATGGTGACCTCCATAATACGACGCGGCTCGGCCGCGTAAAACTCAGTACGACCGTGCTTATACCCAGCGGCCCGCAAAGCAACCACTCGCGGGCGGCTCTTTTATATAATGGTGGGCACGCAAACGATTGGAGAGCGCATGCCCACGTCACAAAGCCAGAAAAAAGAAGCCATCGCTCAGGCGACCGAGCAGGAGCTCGCGTCGCTTGCAGGTCGCGGTGTGCGTATCGCGGGCAACGCGTGCTCGCCGATTGTGCTGGTCAAAGGCGATTTGGATGAAGCCGAGTGCTCGGGCGGCGAGCTGGCTGCCGGCGCGGATGGCGCCGCGTTGCGCAAGGCGCTCGGCGCCATCGGATATGCCCCCGAGGACTTTTGCGTGCTGGCAAGCGTCGCCGGCGCGGGTGACGGAGCGGTCGCGGTGGGCGAGACTCTGCCGTGCGACCTGTTCCGCGAGGCGCTGGAGGCTCTGGACCCCGAGGCGGTGCTGCTGCTCGACAACAGTGCGGCCGATGTCATGCGCGAAACCTACGCCGATATGCTCGTGGCGATTGATGACTTCGACACCGCCATGCTCAAGCCCGGCCTGGTCGCCCATGTGCAGGGCCGCCGCGTGCTCGCGCTCGATGGCTTTGAGGCGGCGCTGACCGACAAAGCGGCCAAGCAGCGTATGTGGGCCTACATTAAGCAGCTGACCCCGGCGGCTGCACCGCTGTAGCGAGGTTGGCGGCAGCCCCTACATCACGGCGCGCAGCTCAAACCGGTCGCCGTTAATGCGGAACTGGCAGTTGCCGTTCATGCGCTCGACGGCAAGCATAATGCTCTTGGTGCCAAAGCCGTGCCCAGTGTGCTGAGCCACGGGCATGCCGTCGACCATGTGCGGCGCACGGCCAAACGTGTTGGAAACCAGCAATAGAAGCTGACCGTCTTCGTAGCGAAGGTCCAGGTCGACAAACCGCTTGCCTTCGGGGGCGGCGCTCGCCGCGGCGATGGCATTGTCCAGGGCGTTCGATACCACACTGAATAGATCGACATCGCCCACGTGGACGGTTTCGGGCACGGCGGCGTGCAGGTCGGCGGTGATGCCGTGCGCGTTGATGTCCGCGGAAAGCGACGAGAGCGCAATGTTGACCGTTTCGTTGGCGCAGTAGCGGCGCACGGCGGTGCGGTCGTTGGTCTCGCAGAGCGCGTCGATGCGCTCGAGTGCCTCATCGGTGTGACCCTCTTCGATCAGGGCCGCTAGACCGCGCAGGTAGTGGCGCATGTCGTATCACATTGAGACCAAGTCAAGAAGAATCGCTTCGGTCGAATCGCGTCTTTTGGGTGAGTTCTCAACGTCCGCTGCCGCTGGTTTCCACCGTATGCCGAAAACACCCGGACGATGCCGTGCAGATCGCTTCGCTCTGCTATAGTCTCCCAAATTCACGTTTTCTATTGGGATGGTGGTTAATATGGGCGACATACTCGAATCGTTCCTGCGCGTGGCGATGGTGGTGTTCATCGTCGGTCCGCTCACTGCATGGGTCGCCCGTCGCGGCGCGCGCGAGCGCAGTGAGGCGACGGACAGCCTCGATCGCTTCACGGTGCGCATGCCCGCTGCCATTCGCACGATCATCGCCTGCTGCGCCGTCGCGTTTGAACTGCTCATGCTGGGTGTCTACGTCTGGCAGGGCGTCTCGTTGGGCGAGTGGGACCACGAACTTGTGTGGTTCGGTCACGCCATGGCGCTCGCGGGCATGGCCATCTGGGCCCTGCTGAGCATCCCGCGCATCGACGTGGACGGTGAGCGAATTCTCTCGCGTAACGCCTTCGGCATCCGCAAGGAGACGACGTTTGGCAACATCACCCGTGCAACGCTTCACGCGCAGATGATGAGGATCGACCTGTTCGAGGGCGACCGGAAGTTCTGCTCGATAAGCCTCGAGGGGGTGTGCTCGCTCAACCTCCTCGCCCGTCTGGAGGAAGAGGGCATCGA
>JAXKBK010000031.1:0-37252 GCA_036553025.1 Collinsella sp.
CATTGGAACACGCGGCGCAGGCAGGTAAGATTGAAGGGCCTGACGCCGGAGGAGTTCCGGAACCGGGCCCTTGCGGCGTAGTCGCTATTTATTCAGTCCAAGTTTCGGGGCGCAGTTCACAGGCACCTTTGTGGTGGTTTTCTAGGTCGTTAGCTCAGCAGCATGCGGTCGTTGGCGAGCTCGCCGCCCGAGACCTCCTCGAACTTTTGGAGCAGGTCGGCGACGGTGAGCGACTTTTTCTCGTCGCCGGCCACATCGTAAATCACATGGCCCTCGTGCATCATGATCAGACGGTTACCCAGACGGATGGCGTCGTTCATGTTATGCGTGACCATGAGCGTGGTCAGGTGGTTCTCGTCGACGATCTCCTCGGTCAGGTTGAGCACCTTCGATGCCGTCTTGGGGTCGAGGGCCGCCGTGTGCTCGTCGAGCAGCAGCAGGCGCGGCTTGGTGAGCGTGGCCATCAGCAGGGTGAGTGCTTGGCGCTGACCGCCCGAGAGCAGGCCGACCTTGGCGTTGAGGCGCGTGTCCAGGCCGAGGTCCAAGCGCTTGAGCAGCTTAACGTACTCGTCCTTCTCGGCCTTGGTGACGCCCCACGAAAGACCGCGGCGCTGGCCGCGGCGCTTGGCGAGGGCCAGGTTCTCGGCAATTTGCATGTCGGCTGCGGTGCCGCGCATGGGGTCCTGGAACACACGGCCCAGGTACTTGGCGCGCTGCGACTCACTCAGACGCGAGATGTCGGTGCTGTCGAGCTCGATAACGCCCGAATCGAGCGGATATACGCCGGCGATCATGTTGAGCAGCGTGGACTTGCCAGCGCCGTTGCCGCCAATCACGGTTACAAAGTCGCCATCATTCAGGGTAAGGTCGACGCCGGTGAGTGCGCGCTTCTCGGTGACGGTGCCTTTGTTAAAGGTCTTTTTGACGTGCGAGAGCTTAAGCATCTGCCTCATCTCCCCTCGTGTAGGAGCTGCGGAGCTTATAACGCTCCCAAACCACGGGCACGCACAGGGCCACGGCAACGATTACGGCGGAGAGCAGCTTCATGTCGTTGGCGTCCATGCCCAGCTGCAACACGATGGCGCGAATGAGGAAGTACACCACAGAGCCAAAGACGGCGGAGGCCAGGCGGACGCTAAACTGCGTGAGTCCGCCGGGCAGCAGGCGACCGAGCACCTCGCCGATGACGATGGCGGCAAGGCCGATAACGATGGCGCCTGTGCCCATGCCAATGTCGGCATACTTTTGGCTCTGGCAGATAAGCGCACCCGAAAGGCCGATGAGAGCGTTGGAGAGCACGAGAGCGATCATCTTGGTGGAGTTGGTGTTAACGCCCAAGGCGCGGATCATGTACTCGTTGTTGCCGGTGGCGCGCAGCGCGGAGCCGATCTCGGTACCAAAGAACCAGTACAGAATGGCAACGATGGCCACGGCGAGCAGGATGCCCAAGATGATGGCAACGGTGGACTGCGGCAGACCGGTCATATTGCTGACGGCCGAGAACACGGTGCCCTTGGCAAGGATGGGCGTGTTGGATTTGCCCATGATGCGCAGGTTGACGGACCACAGGCTGATCTGGGTGAGGATTCCGGCGAGGATCGCGGGAATCTCGAAGACGGTGGTCAGAATGCCCGTGACCGCGCCCGCGATGGCGCCGGCGCACATGCCGGCCAGCACGGCGAGCAGCGGGTCGACGTTATTGTTGACGATGAGTACGGCGCAGACACAGCCGCCGAGGGCAAAGCTGCCGTCGCAGGTCATATCGGGGATGTCGAGCAGGCGGAACGTGATAAACACGCCAAGCACCATAATGCCCCAGAGGACGCCCTGCGAAACGGCGCCCTGCAATGCAATGAGCATGCTTCATACCTCCTAGGATAGGGTGGACACGTGATTTTCCATAATAGCGGTACCAATGCATAAAAGAGCTGCGGACGGATGTTTTGTCTCATCCGAAACAAGCAGGGCGAACGCCGGTCTTTAGCGTTCGCCCCTGTGGCTCAGATATTGAATAACACGGCAACGGCGCGAGTGCGTGCCCTAGACGCGCTACCGCGCATGGCGCTACTCGGCCAGAGCAGAAAGATCGATGCCCAGAGCCTCGGCCATCTCGTCGTTCTTGACGACGACTAGGTCCTTGCTCGAGAGGTGCTTGATCGGCATATCCTCGGGCTTAGCCTCACCCTTCAGGATCTTGACGGCCATCTCGCCCGCGGCGTAGCCCAGATCCTCGTAGTTGATGGAGAGGGTGAACAGGCCGCCGGCCTTGCACATGCCCTCCTCGCCGGTAACGAAGGGGAGCTTGTTTTCCTTGCAGATCTGGCCGACCTGCGAAGCACCCGCGGCGATGGTGTTGTCGGTGGGGGAGTAGAGCGCGTCGACCTTGCCCACGGCGGACTCGACGACGGACTGAATCTCGTTGGAGCTCGAGACGGTGAAGTCGGTGTACTCCAGACCCAGCTTGCCGAGCTCCTTCTTGGCTGCCTTGATCTGGACGTCGGAGTTGGACTCGGCGGTGCAGTAGAGCAGGCCGACCTTCTTAACGTCGGGCAGGACCTTCTGCATCATCTCGAGCTGCTCAGCGACCGGGGTGAGGTCGGAAGCGCCCGTGACGTTGGTGCCGGGCTTGTCGTTGTCCTGGACCAGGCCGGAAGCGGCGTAGTCGGTGATGGCGCAGCCAACGATGGGGATATCAGCGGTGGCGCCGGCGGCAGCCTGCGCGGCGGGCGTAGCGATGGCATAGATCAGGTCGACGCCGTCGCCTACGAACTTGTCGGCAATGGACTTACACGTGGACTGGTCGTTCTGGGCGTTCTTCTGGTCGATCTTGACCTTGAGACTGCTCTTCTTGATGGCCTTGACGAAGCCGTCGTTGGCGGCATCGAGCGCGGAGTGCTCGGTGAGCTGCAGAACGCCGATGGTGTAGTCGGAACCGGTGGCAGCGGAGCCGGAATCAGAGTTGCCACCGCATCCGGCGAGCGGGGCGAGCGCGAGCAGGCCAGCGGAGACAAGAAGGCTCCTGCGGCTGATGGTGATGTCCTTCATATCATTACCCCCAGTATAAAAATGGCTGGAAACACTGCACTAGGAAAAAGTGCAAGTGGGACTATAGTAACGCCGTTGTCCATTTTTACAACATCCTGGCGAGTTTTTTAATACTGAACTGGACGGGCGGTGCTGAGGAATGACGGACGGTAACGGGGCTTACGCTGCGGGCGCGGGGCTGTCTTCTTCGTCTAGCGCGGCAAAGAGTTTCTTGCCGTCGAGCAAACGCGTGCTGACGTTTCTCATGCGGCTGACCTCAACGGTGCGCAGGGTGTCGTCGGCGCCTCGGGTGTCGTAGACCGTTCCCAGCAGATACGAGACGCCATCGCGCTGCCTGATTGCAAAGGGCCGGACCGTCATCCGCACCACCTCGGTTTCGCCCCGGGTCAGGACGTTTGAGATATCAAAGCTGACGGTTGTTCCATGGTCGATGGCCTGTTCGACGAGCTCGCACGTGTCGATACGCTTGGCGCGCGGACGCGTTGTCTTGACGGGCGCGTCGTTGGCGGCCGGTGCCGGTTCGGGCATATCGAGGTAGCCGCGAACATCGGCGCTCGCCATGGCGACCAGGTGCTGCGCCATGCTCTTTCGAATGGCTATGGGCGTCGATCGGTTGCGCATAACCATGCCGTGGAGCCGTATGATCTCCTCGTCAGCAAGTGGGCGGGTGAGGAGCCGATAACCCACGCCGCGTTTATAGTCGATTTCGTATCCGGCGTGACGAAGTGCCGATATCGAGGTATAGATGCTGCGGCGTGCCGCCGAGATGGGCATGCGGGCGGGGTCGTCGGGATGGGCGAGGAGCTCGACCAGCTCGTCGGAAAGCAGTGCTTTGTCCTCGCCGGTGTTCTCGCTCAAGAGCTGCAGGATGCGTACGGCGCGATAGGCTGCCATCGAGGCGGAGCCCCTGGTCGTGGTCTCGTAGTTTTCAACAACGGCTTCGGTCATAGTGCCCACGTCCTTTCCTTTTTTGGTGATGGCAGACCAGAGCCTAGGGCGCGGAGCCTGGCCAAGGACGCGTGACGCCTTGGACGGTCGATGGTTGCCGGCAAACGGCGGGTCGAGTTTTCAACAACCCTGCCTTACTGACCAAAACCTTGCCAAAAGCTTGACGGATGCTGTTGAAAAAAGCGCCTCTCGGCCGATGTCGAGAGGCGCTTGTGCGATGAGTGTTGCGCGTGGCGACGCGAGCTAGTGCCCGACGATTAAAAGTCGGCGTTGCCCACGGTGCGCGGGTGCGGCAGGACGTCGCGGATGTTGCCCACGCCGGTGAGGTACATCACCAAGCGCTCGAAGCCCAGACCGTAGCCGGCGTGCTTGCAGGAACCGTAGCGGCGCAGGTCAAGGTAGTACTTGTACTGCTCGGGATTCATGCCCAGGTCCTTGATGCGGGCCTCGAGCAGATCCAGGCGCTCCTCGCGCTGGGAGCCGCCGATAATCTCGCCGATACCGGGAACCAGACAGTCGGCGGCGGCGACGGTCTTGCCGTCCTCGTTCATGCGCATGTAGAACGCCTTGATCTCGGCCGGGTAGTCGGTTACGAAGGTCGGGCGCTTAAAGTGCTCCTCGGTTAGGAAGCGCTCGTGCTCGGTTTGCAGGTCGATGCCCCAGCTCACGGGATAGTCAAACTTGTGACCGGCGGCGACGGCCTGCTCCAGGATCTCGACGGCCTCGGTATAGGTGACGCGGGCAAAGTCGGAGTTGGCGACATGGTCCAGGCGCTCGAGCAGACCCTTGTCCACAAACTTGTTGAGCATATTGAGCTCGTCGGGGCAGGTTGCCATGACGTCCTTGAGGACATACTTGAGCATGGCCTCGGCGTTATCCATGTAGTCGTTCAGATCGGCAAATGCCATCTCGGGCTCGATCATCCAAAACTCGGCGGCGTGGCGCGTGGTGTTGGAGTTCTCGGCGCGGAAAGTGGGGCCAAAGGTGTACACGTCGCCAAAGGCCATGGCAAAGTTCTCGGCATTGAGCTGGCCGGACACGGTGAGACTCGCATGCTTGCCAAAGAAGTCCTGGCTCCAGTCGACCTCGCCGGACTCGGTGAGGGGCGGGTTTTTGGGGTCGAGCGTGGTCACGCGGAACATCTCGCCGGCGCCCTCGCAGTCACTCGTGGTGATGATGGGAGTGTTGACGTAGACAAAGCCCTGCTCCTGGAAGAAGCGGTGGATAGCGGCAGCCGCGACAGAGCGGATGCGGAACACGGCGCGGAACAGGTTGGTGCGCGGGCGCAGGTGCTGCTGGGTGCGCAGGAACTCGACGGTTGCGCGCTTCTTCTGCAGCGGGTAATCCGGAGCGCTGACGCCCTCGACCTCGATGGAGGTGGCAGAAAGCTCGAAGGGCTGGGGCGCATCGGGGGTCAGCTTGACGGTGCCGGTGCAAATGAGTGCGGCCGAGACGTTTTGGTGGGCGATCTCGTCGTAGTTGTCGAGTGCCTCGCGGTTCATGACGACCTGCAGGTCGCGGAAGCAGCTGCCGTCGTTGAGTGTAACGAAGCCAAAGTTCTTCATGTCGCGGACGGATTTGACCCAGCCGGCAACGGTGACGGTCTGGCCACCGAGCGTCTCGGCGTGCGTATAGAGCTGCGCGATTTTGGTGCGGTTCACGTATCCTCCCATAACGGTTGTACGGATTATTTCCAAACAGTTAACCATTCTAACCCGCGAGTGGGGGCGTAGCAAAACGTCAAGCTCGATGTATGAGCGTGACGTGGGCACCGCGCAAGCGCCGATTTTGCGGTGCCTAGTGCCCGCAGATGGCTTGGCGGATGAGAGCAGCGTAGGTGTCGATTCCCGCCTGGGTGAGGTGTGTGCCGTCGTCGACGAGGTATTCGCTGTGGCCCTCTGAGGCGCCGTTCCAGTCGATGACGCCGGCGTTGTCATTTTGGGCACAGACGTCACGAATCGTCTGGTTATTGCGGTCCTGTAGCTCGAGCGGTACGCGCACGGTCACAAAGTAGATGGGCTTGCCGCCCACGGCATTAATCACGTCCTGCACCTGCTGGGGGTCGCGGATGAGGCCGTTGGTGCCAAGCGCACAGATGACCACGCTTGGATCGTAGTTGGCAGTGTCCTGTGCATAGACATCCTGGAAGGTGTAGAACTGGCGGCTCACCACGCCGTCGATGTGGGCGTTGGGAAGCGCCGCCTGAATACCGGACTGTGCACCCGCAGTGACCGAGTCGCCGATCATGAGCACATGGGCATCGCAGGTTCCGGTCGCCTCGTCGTAGGTAAAGCTCTTCCAGTCTAAGTTCTTGGGGACCTTTTCGGCGATAGGACCTTCTTTGGACTTTTGCTGAGCGGCGTCGTTGGGCTGAGCGTCTTGGTTGGATGCGGACTCGGCGCTCTTGCCGCCGGCGCCGTTGTTCTTGGACGAGGCCGTGTTTTGGGCAAGCTCGGGGCGGAGCTGCTCGGCGCGGGCGGTGGCGATGCCTGCCCAGTCAAGTGGCGCGAAGGCAAGTGCAGCGACGCATGCGGCGCCAAGCGCGGGGAGCACCATGGCGGGCGCGAGGACGTGCTTTCTTGCCGCGCTGTCCTGTTGGGCCGGCCTGTTGGACCAAAGGCGTTCGACTAGGCGATAGAAAACCTCGGCTACCGCAAGGATCAATACAAGCTGTAATACCTGCTCCCACCAGGCGATGCGGGTAGTGCGGGTTGCGGGGTTCATAAGAAGCAATAGGGGATAGTGCACCAGATAGACCGAGAACGAGCGCTGGCCCAGCCAGACGAGCGGCTTGACCGACAACAGACGACGCACGATACATTCCGTGTTTTGCACGCAGATGATGAGGAGTCCGGTGACGAGGGCAAGCAGCAAAAAGCCGCCGCGGTAGAGCCAGGCGCTCTCTCCGGTCAGCATGAGTGCGCCGGCTATAACGGCAACGAGCCACGCGATAGAAATCGCGTTGACCTTTGAGATGCCCTTGTTGGCGCCGGGGGTATGGATGTCACCGCTCAGTATCTCGCGCAGACGCGGCGCGGCGATGGCGGCTAAGGCTCCGCATAGAAGCTCGGCGGCACGGGCGTCGGTTCCGTAGTAGACGCGCGATGTGTCGGCGGTGGGATTAAACATGAGGACCATGGCTGCCGTCGATACAAGCGCGAATGCGATCGTGATGCCGATGGCGGTGTTGCGAGACCTGGTTTTGCTGCACAGCGCCATAAGGATGACCGGCCATACCAGATAGAACTGCATAGTGACAGCACAGAACCACAGGTGCGTGAGCGGCGAGGGGAGCCCCGCGGCGGCGAAATACGAGACGTTGCGGAAGATGTAGAACCAGTTGCTCAAAAAGAGTGCCGATGGCAGGGCGTCCTGTTGCACCTTGGGGAGTAGGCTCGGGGCCGCGATGTAGGTGGCGACGGCGGTAAGCGCGATGGTCACGACGATCGGCGGCATCATGCGCGCAACGCGGCGGCAGATATAGCGCGGGTATGAGAATCCGTCGCGTGCCGTGGCCCGCATAATGCTTTTTGTGGCGAGATAGCCACTCAGCGTAAAGAAGAGTGTAACGCCCAAAAAACCGCCGGTCAGGCGGCTGGGGCGAAGGTGATATAGGACGACGCCGGCGATGGCGAGGGCGCGAAGCCCGTCGAGCGCGACGATGCGTTGGTTGCGTTGAGGCGCGGCATGTGCGGCGCCCGTGGGTGTGTTTTGCATCGATCTTTCCTCCAATGTCGACCTAGCAGTCTAGCGCTCTGTGCGGACAAAGGAAGGGGGTTCGTGCGGTTGAACAACATGCCGCGGGGCGATGCTTCGCTACGCAAAAGCCGCACCTGCGTTGATGCTCAGCTGCCTATATAGAAACGTTTCAGAACCTCTACATAGGCAAAAACAACAACACAGATGCGGCAAAGATGCACGGGTGGTTGAGCCTTTATGCGATGATGATCGGCTACTTGGTCTTGGCAACCAGCAGCGGATCGCCAAGCTTGACGAGCGGATTGCCGCCGATAAGCGTGCCAGACTCGCCGACGTGGTCGATGCTCTTGAGGCGGTCGAGCTCAGAGATGATGACGGTCACGATGTCCTCGTGACCGGCGGCCTTGATAGCGTCGCGGTCGAAGCTGATGAGCGGCTGGCCGGCCTTGACCGTGTCACCCATCTCGACAAAGCGGGCAAAACCCTTGCCGTTCATTTCCACGGTGCCCAGGCCAACATGGATGAACACGCGCAGGCCGTCCTCGGTGATCATGCCGATGGAGTGATTGGTGACGGTGGTGGCGCCGATGCGACCGTTGGCGGGGGCGTAAATGGTGCCGGTAATGGGCTCGATGCCGTAACCCTGGCCGAGCATGCCCGAGGCGATGGTCTCGTCGGGAACCTCACTCAGATTGACGAGCACGCCGTTGACGGGAGCGTAGATGACGCCTTCGCGGGTGGCGAAGCTTGCTGCGGGCGGAACGGACGCCTCGCCCGACGAAGTGAACGTGGACTTGAGCGAATCGAGCAGACCCATAGATGCCTCCAACGTATCAGGCGTGCATGTTGCACGCGTGTGGTTTGCCGGAAACGTTTCGTACGTGTTTCCCAGCACGGTCAGCGCTCCTATTTTACGCTGCCCAACGATACCTCTGAACAGCGATTTTGTGATATATCAGTTGAAGGCCAACTTATTGCGGGGGTGTTTCTGCGCCGCGGGCTCAAGTGGGGTACGCTAAGGTGCGAAAAACGAGCGCGCACGAATCGCACGGAAGGAGCACCTATGATTATTGAGAACCATGCGCTGTGGGGCGAGGAGCCGACCGAGGATTATCCGGCGACGTTTACGTATCTGGGTGCCGAGCCGCTGCCCGACAAGCCCAATGGCCGCCGCCCCGCGGTGATCATCTGCGGCGGAGGCGGGTTTACGCATATCGCTCCACACGAGCAGGACCCGGTGGCGTTTGCGTTTTTGGACCGCGGCTACCAGGCCTTTGTGCTCAACTATGTGACGAGCGCCACGGGCGACGTGAGCTTTCCGCACCCGCAGGCGGACCTCGCCAAGATGGTCGCTACCGTGCGCGCCAACGCCGACGAGTGGCATGTCGATCCCAAGCGCGTGTGCATCGTGGGTTTCTCGGCGGGCGGCATGATCTGCGCCTCGTTGGCAACGCAGTGGAAGACCGGACCCT
The DNA here is from genome assembly GCA_036553025.1 of Collinsella sp. GTDB lineage: Bacteria > Actinomycetota > Coriobacteriia > Coriobacteriales > Coriobacteriaceae > Collinsella. The sequence continues at coordinate 9,165 of JAXKBK010000031.1, forward strand.
TCGCGGGCCTTGCCGGGGCTCGTCCGGAGGATATTCGTCCCGACGCCGTGGTGCTGGGCTATCCGTTGCTCGACCTTGCCTATGTGCGCGATATGCAGACGCGTGACCCGCGCATCGACCTGCGCGTGCCCAAGACGGGTGGCAAGACAGGGCGCGATTTGCTCAACGACTATCTGTCGATGGTGACGGGCGGCGAGGCGACCGATGAGCACCTGACCGACATTTGCCCTACCACGCACGTTTCGCGCCAGATGCCCCCGACCTTTGTGTGGGGCGTTTCGGACGATAAGACGGCGCCGGTCGCGCAGGTCTACCCGTTCGCGCAGCGCATGGCCGAGGAGGGTGTTGCATGTGAGATGCACGTCTTTGACCAGGGTGGCCACGGCCTTTCGCTCGGCAACGCCAATACCGCGGTCGACAACGAGGACAAGCAGGTTTCCGTCCGTCCCTGGATCCGCCTGGCCTTCCGCTTCCTGGAACGCCATATGTAAAAGTAGACTACTTGCCCGTTTCAAAAAGTCTGCTTAGAGGAGGAGCCATGCTTGAGGGTACGTATGTGGTTTTGGCCCAGACGCCGGTGGGGAGCAAGCGCGGCGAGGTGACGTTTTCACATGGGGTGAACGGCGCGCTCAGGGCAGTACTAAACGTCAGGGGTCTCAATATCGCTCTCTCGAGTGCCCGCGCTGAGGGCGATTTCTTTGAACTCTCGGGTACTATCTCCCACGTCTTGATGGGCAAGGCGCCCTTTACATGCACGGGGTCGGTTGAGGGTGATCGACTCACTGCTACCGCGCGGTCGGGTTCCATTTCGATCTCGCTGAGCGGTATGCGCAAAGAGCTTTCGGGGCGCACCGCATAAAGTTTGCGCAGGTAAACATCGGTATTTGACTTTATATAATAGTTCAGAGCGCTATCATTTGTCGTTACGAGTTGGTTAGCCCCGGTAAACGGTTAACCGCGTCTAACGAAAGGATGAGCGCGTGAAGCTCGATACACTCGAGATTGGAAAGGACGCCGTTGTCGCATCGGTGGCATCCGACGATCAGGCACTCCGACAGCATATTTTGGACATGGGCCTAACGCCGGGCACCGAAGTCACCATGATGAAGTACGCCCCCATGGGCGACCCGCTCGAGATCCGCCTGCGTGGCTACGAGTTGACGCTGCGCAAGGACGATGCCGCTCGCATCGAGCTCGTGGGCATTCACGACACCGATACGGGTCCGCGCGCTAACGCCGCAATCGGCACGACGGATCACCCGGCCCTGGGCGAGGGGACGTATTCGCCCCGCGCGGCAAAGACGGCCGTGCCCGAGGGCGCGCCGCTGCACTTTGCCCTCGCCGGCAATCAAAACTGCGGCAAGACCACGCTGTTCAACCAGCTGACGGGCTCCAACCAGCATGTCGGTAACTTTCCTGGCGTGACGGTCGACCGCAAAGATGGCGCCATCCGCAACCACCCCGAGGCAAGCGTTACCGACCTGCCCGGCATTTACTCTCTGTCGCCGTACACGGGCGAGGAGATCGTAAGCCGCCAGTTTATCCTGGATGAGCACCCCGACGCCATCATCGATATCATCGACGCTACTAATATTGAACGTAACCTGTACCTGACGCTGCAGCTCATGGAGCTTGACCGCCCCATGGTCATTGCGCTCAACATGATGGACGAGGTGACGGCCAACGGCGGCGCCGTGGACGTCAATCTGCTCGAGAGCCTGTTGGGCGTGCCTGTTGTTCCCATTAGCGCTGCCCGCAACGAGGGTATCGGCGAGCTGGTGGATCATGCCTTGCACGTGGCGCGGTTCCGCGAGCGCCCCGGTCGCCTGGACTTTTGTGCGCCCGATGGTCCGGATGGCGGCGCGCTGCACCGCTGCATCCACGGCATTGCCAATCTGATTGAGGATCACGCCACAACGGCGCACATCCCGGTGCGTTTTGCGGCGACCAAGCTGGTTGAGGGCGACGAGCTGGTGACCGAGGCGCTTCACCTGGATCGTAACGAGCTTGACGCCATCGAGCACATCATTACCCAGATGGAGGGCGAGGCCGGCACCGACCGTCTATCTGCGCTGGCCGACATGCGCTTCGGCTTTATCGGCGACGTGTGCGGGCGTTGCGTCGTCAAGCCGCACGAGAGCCGCGAGCATGTGCGTTCCGTCAAGATTGACCGCATCCTGACAGGTCGTTACACAGCCATTCCGGCGTTCCTGGTGATCATGGGCCTCGTCTTTTGGCTGACGTTTGGCGTGATCGGCGCGGCGTTGCAGGGACTTATGGAGGACGGCATCGCTGCCATCATCGCCTCGGCCGATGCGGGCCTCAAGGCATTCGGAACCAACGACGTGGTGCGCTCGCTGGCTGTCGACGGCGTGCTGACGGGCGTGGGCAGCGTGCTGACCTTCCTGCCAATTATCGTCGTGCTCTTCTTGTTCCTCTCCATTCTGGAAGACTCCGGCTACATGGCACGCGTGGCCTTTGTCATGGATAAGGTATTGCGTCGCTTTGGCCTGTCGGGCCGCAGCTTCGTGCCTATGCTCGTCGGTTTTGGCTGCACCGTGCCGGCAATCATGTCGACCCGCACGCTGCCGTCCGAGCATGACCGCAAGATGACCGTCATGCTCACGCCGTTCATGAGCTGCTCGGCCAAGTTGCCGGTCTACGGTCTGCTGTGCGGGGCGTTTTTCCCGCAGGCGACGGTACCCGCCATGGTCTCGCTCTATCTGATTGGCATTGCGGTCGGTTGCATCGCGGCTTTGGTGCTCAACCGCACGGCATTTAAGGGCGACCCGGTACCGTTTATCATGGAGCTTCCCAACTACCGCCTGCCGAGCGTCAAGACGACGGTGATGCTGGCATGGGATAAGGCCAAAGACTTTATTACCAAGGCCTTTACCATTATCTTTGCCGCTACCGTGGTCATCTGGTTCCTACAGACGTTCGATATCCGCTTTAACGTGGTCGCCGATCAGTCGCAGAGCCTACTTGCCGGTCTGGGTAGCATTATCGCTCCGCTGCTGGCGCCGCTCGGCTTCGGCGACTGGCGTGCGTCGACGGCGCTCGTCACCGGACTTATCGCCAAGGAGAGCGTCATCTCGACCCTCACGGTGCTTTTGGGTGCAACGTCGCCCGCGGCGCTGTCGACCATGTTTTCGCCGTTTACCGCTTACGTGTTCCTGGTCTTTACGCTGCTGTACCCGCCTTGCGTGGCGTCTATCGGCGCCGTCAAGAGCGAGCTGGGTGCGCGCTATGCCGTGGCCGTGTTCGCGTTTCAAGTGACGGTCGCCTGGATCGTGGCGTTTGCCGTGCATTCGGCTGGTATATTGCTGGGGCTGGCTTAGTTATTTATTGGCGGCGCAACCTCTGTGTACCGAATTGTTTTCGGCCCCGCATCTGTACTGACGGATGCGGGGCCGTTGCTATATAATCGCCCACCGCTCAAGACAATCGGGAAGGTTTCCACATGGCTCAGGCAAGACAAGATGGCATCTCACTCAAGCAGTGGCTCCCGCTTATCGGGCTCGCCTGTTGCGCGTTCGTATTCAACACGTCGGAGTTTATGCCCATCGGCCTGCTGACCGACATCGCCGCGTCGTTCTCGCTCACCGAGTCTCAAGCCGGCATCATGATCTCGGTCTATGCCTGGGGCGTCATGCTACTGTCGCTGCCGCTTATGGTGTTTGCCTCGCGCTTTGAGTTCAAGCGGATGCTGCTGGGCGTTTTGGCCGTGTTCTCGCTGGGCCAGTTCCTGTCCGCCGTGGCGCCCACCTATCCTATTTTGGTTTGCGCGCGTCTGGTGGTCGCCTGCGCGCATGCCGTGTTCTGGTCGGTCGCCTCGATTATGGCCTCGCGCCTGGTCGACACTCGTCACGGGGCGCTCGCCATCAGCATGATCGCCACGGGCTCGTCCATCGCGCAGATCTTTGGCCTGCCGATCGGCCGCGCCATCGGGCTGGCCGTGGGCTGGCGCATGACATTCGCCGTGGTCGGGGCCTTCTCTGCCGCCGCGGTGGTGTGCCAGGCAGCGGTGTTCCCGGCCATGCCGGCGGGTGAGCGCTTTACCGTTAAACAGCTGCCCGAGCTGCTCAAGAACCCGTTCCTCATCGCGCTCTATGTGGTCACGGTCTTTATGGCGACCGGCTACTACGCAGGTTACAGCTATATCGAGCCCTTCTTGGCACAGGTCGCGCACGTCGACGCGGGTGCCATCACCATGACGCTGACGGCGTTTGGCTGCTCCGGCCTGGTGGGCAGCTGGCTGTTCGGCCGACTGTTTGATGGGCACCGGTTCCCGTTCTTGGCTATTACGCTCTCCGGCGTGCCGGTGGCTCTGCTGCTCATGGGTCCGGTTGCACCGTCGCTCGTCGCCGTTCTCGCTGTTTGCGCGCTATGGGGCTGCTGCTCCACGGCCTTTAACGTGGCGTTTCAGGCCGAGCTCATCAAGTACACGCCGGCGGATTCGTCGGCTGTCGCCATGTCGATCTTCTCGGGCCTGTTTAACCTCGGTATCGGCACGGGCACCGCAATCGGCGGCGCCGTGGTTTCGGGTCCCGGTATCGCTTGGATTGGCTTTGCGGGCGGGGCGATTACCGTCGTGGGCGTCATCCTCGCCATCACCGTTCTGTTCCCAGCCATACGCCGCGCCAAGCTCGTTGCCTAATCACGTTCCCTCATCAGTTGCGGTGGAATAGTTCCTGTTTAAGGTCTCTGAAGGCCCAAGCGGGAACTATTTCACCGCAACTTATTTTGGGGGAGAGGATACAAGCCGGGCATACAATGGATGTCGTTGTGTTGAGCTTACCGGGAGGTTGCTATGTGGGCATACGAGACGACGTTCTATCAGATCTATCCGCTGGGCTTTTGCGGAACTCCGCGCGAAAACGCCGCCCCCGTTGCCGAGGATGAACTCGCCCAAGCTGCCAACGCCGCGCCCAACCCCGATGCTCCGATTATGAAAATCGCCCAATGGGCCGACTACCTGCAGAAACTCGGCGTTGGCGCCGTGCTCATCAACCCGCCGCTCGAGTCCGATAGCCATGGCTACGATACGCGCAGCCTGTGCCATATCGATCGCCGCTTGGGTGGGGATGCCGACTTTGCCGCCGTATGCGACACGCTGCATGCCCATGGCATCCGCGTGGTGCTCGATGCCGTCTTTAACCACGTCGGCCGCGGCTTCTGGGCCTTCCGTGATGTGCAAGAACGCAAGTGGGACTCGCCGTACAAGGACTGGTTCCACATTAGCTTTGACGGTGATTCCTGCTATGGCGACGGCTTTTGGTACGAGGGCTGGGAGGGCCATTTTGAGCTTGTGAAGCTCAACCTGCAAAACCCCGCCGTGGTCGATTACCTGCTCGAGTCCGTGCGCTGCTGGGCCGATGACTTTGGTGTCGACGGCCTGCGCTTGGACGTCGCCTATATGCTCGATCGCGACTTTATGCGCCGCCTGCACAGCTTTACCCGCGAGCTCAAGCCCGACTTTGTGCTGATCGGCGAGACGCTCCACGGCGACTACAACCAGATCGTCAACGACGAGATGCTCGACTCCTGCACCAACTACGAGTGCTACAAGGGCCTGTACTCCAGCTTTAATTCGGTCAACATGTTCGAGATTGCCCACTCGCTGCATCGCCAGTTTGGCGGTGACCCGTGGTGCATTTATCGCGGCAAGCATTTGCTGTCGTTTGTCGACAACCACGACGTGCCGCGCCTGGCGAGCATCCTGACGGACAAGTCCTGCCTGCGCCCCGCCTACGGCATGCTCTTTGGCATGCCGGGCATTCCGTGTGTCTACTATGGCAGCGAGTGGGGGATTGCCGGCGAAAAGGGCGGCCCCGATGGCGACTGGGCGCTGCGACCTGCGCTCGACGAGCCCGCACCCAACGAGCTGACGGCATTTATTACACAGCTCGCGAACCTGCGCTCGGCAAACGATGCGGCGGCACGCGCTCTCAACTATGGCGCCTATCGCAACGTGGTGATTCAGAACAAGCAGCTGCTGTTCGAGCGCGCTTGCGACGATGTGACGGTGCTCGTGGCGGTCAATGCCGTGAACGAGCCCTATACCTTTGGAGCCGGCGAGCTCAACGGCTCCTTTGTCGATTTGCTTGCCGACGGCGTGCCCACGGTCGAGCTGACGGGCTCCCTTGAGCTTGCGCCCTACGAGGTGCGCTATCTGTTGAGGGCCTAGGCTATGGCAGCGTCTGACGAGGGCTATCAACATATTGAGCATGGGTTTGAGCCCGTGTTCGACCAGCACTCGCGCGTTTTGGTGCTCGGGTCGTTTCCCTCGGTGCTTTCGCGCGCCAATGCCTTTTATTACGGCAACCCCCAGAATCGCTTTTGGCGCGTGATGGCCGCGTGCCTCGGTGTGCCTGTGCCGCCCAACGAGGGCGATTCTTTGGCGGATGGCGAGCCCGCGAAGCTCGACGCCTCGATTGCCGCCAAGCGATCCATGCTGCTGAACGGCGGCGTAGCCCTGTGGGATGTAATCGAGAGCTGCGACATCAAGGGCTCGAGCGACGCGAGCATCAAAAACGTCGTTCCGGCGCATGCCGAGCGCATTACCGGCGCAGCTCCTATCGAGGTCGTTGTCTGTAACGGCGGCACGGCAGGGCGGCTCTACAAGCGCTATCTACAAGAGCGAACCGGGCTGCCGGCCATCGTTCTGCCGTCGACAAGTCCCGCCAATGCGGCGTGGCGCCTGGAACGCCTTGTCGAGCGCTGGCGCGATGCCGTTGATTGGGGTGCTCTGTAATTTAGATATCTGATTGGGCGCGGGTGCTGAGGCGTTTCATGACGGCATGCCAGATCGGTGCGGGCAGTGCAGGCTTGACGCGCACCATACCGTCGGCATCGACGCCACCGGCATTGCCACCGCCAAGCAACTGCGCATGCTCAATGGAGCAGCCCATGCGCACAGCGCCCACAAGCTTATCCATCGCTTCCGAAAAAGGCCGGCGCAAGAGGCCCATGCGCGGGGAGCGACGAAGCGCCGCAATGCCGCTGCCGGCGCAGATGACAACGCCGCCACACCACAATTGGCCCTGGCGCTCGCATGCCTTGTGCAGACGAACGGCGGCCCCGCGCGCCTGCTCAGCGCCCTCTTGTGCGGCTTGAATCATGGCATAGACACGCGTTCCCGTACCGCCAAGGCGATCGAGTATCTGCTCGACGGCGGTCATTGCCTCATCGTCAAATGCATCATCAACGGCGAGCACTATGCCATCGACTGCACCGACGTCATTTGTCTTCAAGTCAACCGGGTGGGGGAGTGCGGTGCCGGAAAGCCGGGCATAGGCCGCGATGGCATCCTGCAGGTCCCAAAGCAAAAACTCAAGATCGGTGCTCTCGGGAATACTGATATACGCAATGGTTTGCAACGTTTTTGGTACATCGCCGCGTGCGGTCGTCTCCATGCCGCCTCCTTTCCGGTTCGTTTCCGTTTAGGTTACACCGTCTGGCGGCGCCTCGCCGCGCTATCCTAGTGCAACCCTTACGAAAGGAACGCCATGCGTCTGCCTATGAACACCTCGCTTGCCACGCTCAAGCCCTCCGGCATCCGCCGGATCAACGCGCTCGCCGCCCAGCACCCAGGGTGCATCGCGCTTGCGCTTGGCGAGCCCGATTTTCCCACGCCCGATGTGATTAGCGCCGAGGTGACGGCCTCGCTCGACCGCGGCGACACGCACTATCCGCCCAACAACGGTCGCCCCGCCCTGCGCGAGGCACTGTCTGCCTACATGGGGGATGCGCGCCTGGCGTTTTCCGCCGACGAGGTCATCCTGACCGACGGCGCGACCGAGGCCCTGTCGGCAACATTCATGGCTATGCTCAACCCCGGCGACGAGGTTATTATCCCCACGCCGGCTTTTGGTCTGTACGAGAGCATCGTCGTGGCCAATCACGCCAAAGCGGTCTTTTTGGATACGGAACCTGCGCAATTTCAGGTTGACGAGGAAGCGCTTCGCGCCTGTGTGACCCCAGCGACCAAGGCCATCGTCATCTGCTCGCCCAACAATCCCACGGGCTGCATCCTCAACGCGGCATCGCTCGATGCCGTGGCGCGCGTGGCGGAACAGACGGGCATCTACGTGGTCTGCGACGACGTGTACAACCGCCTCGTCTATGTGGATGGCTACGAGCGCTTTGCCCAGCGCCACCCGGAGCTGCGCGAGCAGACGGTAGTCATCGAGAGCTTCTCCAAGCCCTGGGCCATGACCGGCTGGCGCTTGGGCTGGCTCGCCGCTACAACCCCCGTCATCGCCGAGATCGCAAAGGCCCACCAATACCTAGTATCGAGCGCCGTCTCCTTCGAGATGGACGCCGCCCGCACGGCACTCACCGTGGACCCAACCCCCATGCTCGAAGTCTACCGAGCCCGCCGCGAACGCGTGCTCGCAGCCTTAGACGCCATGGGCCTCGACGTAGTAGAACCAGCAGGCGCCTTCTACGCCTTCCCCAGCATTAAGCAATTCGGCCTAACAAGCGAAGCCTTCTGCATCAAAGCCATCAAAGAGGCCAACGTAGCCCTAGTCCCGGGCGACTGCTTCGGCACCGAAGGCCACATCCGCCTCAGCTACTGCGTCTCCGACAAAGACCTTGACGAAGGCCTAACCCGCCTGTCCACCTTCATTTCAACCTTATAGCCCAACGGGACGCAACGCATCAGCCCACCGACCCAAGCATTATGAGTGGGGGCGTCAGCCAACGAAAACCCGGGCTGCCCAAAGTCAACGCAGGCACGCGCCGCCGAAGGCCAGGCGCAAGGTTTTCGTAGATTCCGCACGAGCCGAAGGCCACTTAATGTGGCCTTCGTGCGAGCCCAGGACTTGACCGAGCGAAAACCTTGCACCTGGCCTTCGGCGGAGCGTGCCGGATGGTGGAATTGTGTGCAGCCCGGATTTCCGTTGACCGACGCCGGGGTCCCCGCCATAATACTTTCGGTTCACGCACGAATCCGCTGCCAGAGACAGCCGGTGCAAACGGGCATCGCCCGCAAGCTTAATGGGATATCCCGCCAGCCGAGGTGGTCGAGTAGATATGTCTTCTCGCCCCCGTCGCTCATGCAGCGCGGGGGCTTTCTTTTTGGACATGCCCCCGTCACGTCCTTGTGGCGGACCGTGCCCGGAAAGAATTTGAGGAGGTGTAATTCATGCCCCAGCAGTACAAAATCGACAAGGTTGCAGAGATCGAGTCCCGTATCGCCGAGAACGCCGGTCTGTTCGTCGTCAACTACAACGGTCTGACGGTTAAGCAGGCTCAGGAGCTGCGTCATCAGCTTCGCGAGTGCGGCGCCGAGATGAAGGTCTACAAGAACAACCTGGTCAAGATCGCTCTCAAGAACCAGGAGCAGCCCGAGCTCGACGAGATCCTCGCCGGCCCCGTCGCTTATGTGTTCTACGAGACCGAGCCGGTCGAGGCCGCTAAGGCCCTCAAGGACTTCTCTGCTAAGTCCAAGGGCGTCCTTGAGATCAAGGGCGGTATCTCCGACGGCAAGGCCGTTTCCGCTGATGATGTTAAGGCTATCGCCGAGCTGCCCACCAAGGATCAGCTTCTCGGCCAGATCGCCGGTCTCATCTCCGGTTTCGCTCGCGACATCGCTGTCTGCGTCAACGGCGTTTCCTCTGGTCTCGCTCGTTCGATCCAGCAGGTCTCCGAGCAGAAGGCAGCCTAGTCGCTGTTTTCACCCGCGGCGGCAACGCCGCACCCCAGGCGCATTCGCGCTGTGTTTTAACTGATCTCCGTGCACAGGCACGGAAACCGAAAGGACTTAGAAATGGCTAAGCTTACCACCGATGAGATCATCGATGCTCTTAAGGAAATGACCCTTCTCGAGGCTTCCGAGCTCGTCAAGGCTATCGAGGACACCTTCGGCGTTTCCGCCGCTGCTCCTGCCGCTGTTGTCGCCGCTCCTGCTGCTGGCGCTGCTGAGGCCGAGGAGAAGACCGAGTTTGACGTCGTGCTCGAGGGCTTCGGCGACAACAAGATCCAGGTCATCAAGGCCGTCCGTGAGCTCACCAACCTTGGCCTGAAGGAGGCCAAGGAGGTCGTCGAGGGCGCTCCCAAGGCTGTTCTCGAGGGTGCCAAGAAGGAGGACGCCGAGGCTGCCAAGGAGAAGCTCGAGGCTGCTGGCGCTGCTGTCACCCTCAAGTAATCAGGCTTTCTCGCCAGATTTCTTTGCAGACGGGACTCGCTATGCGAGCCCCGTCTTTTTTGTTTTGGCCCCTCATCCCCATTGCTCGGAACGCAGAACACCGTTGTCTTCGCCGTGCCAATCCCGTTGCCGCTGGGGCGCAAAATTGCACCATTCGAGCAATAATTTGCGTTGACCTGCTGAAGAATTGCGTTTGCCTTACGGCGACGTATGTCTTCGGCGGTAAGATACTTCGGTATCGCAATTTGGTCTGCGGCCGCCGTGCCGCACGCATGGGGCGCATTCTGCGCCTGCGAAAGGATCCTTGAATAATATGAAGGCAATCATCCCCGCCGCCGGTCTTGGCACGCGTTTTCTGCCTGGCACTAAGTGCACGCCCAAAGAGATGTTGCCGGTGCTCGACAAGCCGGTCATTCAGTATGTCGTTGAGGAAGCACTCGACCCCGAGGAGGTCGACGACGCCATCATCGTTACCTCTCCCGGTAAGCCCGAGCTGCTGAGCTACTTCCAGCCCGATCGCTCGCTCGAGAACCTGCTGCGCGAGCGCGGCAAGAACGCCTATGCCGATGCCGTCGCCCACGCTGGCGGTATGCCGGTCGACTTCCGTTATCAGTACGAGCCCAAGGGCCTCGGCCATGCTATCCGCTCTGCTGCCGACGCCGTGGCAGGGGAGAACTTCCTGGTTCTTCTGGGCGACTACGTTGTGCCTAACCGCGACATCTGCGACAAGATGCTCGCCGTTTCCAAGGAGCACGGTGGCGCTTCGGTTATCGCCGTTGCCGCGTGCGCTCCCGAGGAAGTCAGCCGCTATGGCGTCATCGCCGGTGATCGCGTGGGCTCTCTCGAGGGCTTCGAGAATGCTGCCGATGACGAGCCCGGTGCCGTTTGGCGCATCGGCGGTCTGGTCGAGAAGCCTGCTCCCGAGGCGGCTCCGTCCAACCTGTACATCGTCGGCCGTTACCTGCTGAGCCCGCTGGTCATGGACCTGCTCGCCGACCAGCAGGCCGGTAAGGGCGGCGAGATCCAGCTTACCGACGCCATGGCCCGCTCGCTCGACCGCGAGGCCATGTACGCTGTCGTCATCGACCCGCTCTCGGGCTACGACACCGGTACCCCGTCTGGCTGGATGGCCACCAACGCCCTCATGGCCGCAAGCGATCCTCGCTTTGCCAGCGCCTTCTGGGACGCTATCGACGAGCGCGGCGGCTTGATGCGCAAGTAAGCCTTCGGTCATCGACATTTACGGGTGCGGACTTCGGTCTGCACCCGTTTTTTATGCGAGCTACAGCTTAGCCCCGGAAAGTGCGACCCGCAATTTGGTCGAATTCTGGGATGCGCTTTCCGGTTGGGGCCTCTAGCGGAAACTACGACCCGGAATATCGGCTCAGAACGGGATATGCTTTCCCAAACAGGGCTCAACCGGAAACTGCGACCCAGTTTGGGGCCTCAAAACGGGATGCAGTTTCCGTCCGATCTGTCATGAGCAACTTGGTGCTCGTCCACGACAGTTTCGTTCGCTGGTCTTCCAAGTAAAAGGGCCGTCCCGTGAGAGGCGGCCCGATTTGGCTGTGGGTTTGCTTGTCAGATGCTATTCGACCGGATGGCCGCACTTGGGGCAGAACTTGGCTTCTGGTACGAGTGGGGTGCCGCAGTGGCGGCAGAATTTCGGGGCAGAAGATGCGACCGGCTGCTGGGGAATGTCTGTGAGGGGCTCCCCCGACGATTGCCATTATGTATCAAATGCCGAATCAGCAGAAGACTGTTGAGCGACCTGTCCCTGCTGGGCATACTTCTTGTGGCGGCTGCGCTTGTGTTTCTTTGCTTTGGGTGCGGTGCCAGCGATGCTTGTTTGAGCTGCGGCGCGCTTTTTGCGACGGATGCAAACGACTGCGATGCCGCCGATGATCATCAGGACAGTCGCAATCCCACCGCCAACAACGATTGGCATGTTGTCTTGGGCAAAAAAGATGAGTTTTTCGATCGGGCTATAGTGGATATTCGACTTGTAGACGTCGATGTGCATCTTCGTGGGGTCTTCGGCATCGGAATAGTCCACAACGATTTTTTGGTCGTTATCGACGAGCTCGGGGATGCAAGAGCTATCCGATTTAATTTTACAGTCGACCCTCTGGCCTGTCTGGGTGTCAATGAGGCGAATGACGGTTGAATTCTCGTTTGAGACCGAAGCCAGTGCGATATTGCCATTCCTCGAGATGTCACTGATGTCAAACTTGCTTTCGTCATCGCTCCTGACTATATAGCGGATTTGCTTCCCGGTGCTTGAATCGATGACAATGGTGTCGTAGTTTTCGCCAGTATTGGCTAGGACGAACTTTCCACTAACGTCACTGATCCAGATTTTATTACCGTCGGCTGCTTTATCGATGTTACCGTCAAAGTCTGCGACTAAATAGGCTCTATACAGATCATCATCGACACTGTCGGTCCATATGAGTAGTTTATCGGACTCGTATGCTCTAGCTACTGTTTCACACCGGACGTCGCCTGGCATCTCTTGAATTGACGTGGAGCCATCGGGGATGTCGATTATCTTGAGCTTTCGACTCGAGTAGACACACAAGCGCTTTCCATCCTTTGAGAGGACGGCATCCATTTCATCCTTTTCGAACTTGTAGGTAAATGATTTCTCATTTGATTGCAGATTGAAAACGTATATTTCCCCATATTTGCTATTCGGACAATAGGCAGTTAAGGTGTTTCCGTCTTCACTAAGCTCGCTGAGGCTAACATCTGATTTCTTTGCGTGTATGGGGTGGGCGACTTGTTTTTGATCTTCGACGGAATAGACGATGACTTTCCCGTCATCCAGCCAATAAAGATGCTTGTTGTCCCAAGTAATCCGAACGTCGGATAGACAGGATTTCGGTAAATCAATAGGGGTGACTTCACCGCTCCTAAGATCAAGCCGTGAATAACCGTAATATAAATCATTACCGTCATCGTCCCAGTCGAGGTCATAGTCTTCGATGATGGCGTAATTACCATCGTCCGTGAACCATGCATGCGAATCTTCGCCTTCGACGTCGACAGTTAACGACTTCTCCAGCTCCGGTTTCGGTAGGCCGTCTGCTAATGCCGCGGGGGGGGCGGCCAGCGGGGTCAGCGCCGTTACGATGCCGATTGCGACTGCGGCGATCTTCCCGCCTTTTCGGATGCTCTTAAACATGGCATTCCTTTCTTTAGGCTATAAGTAACTATCCAGTATCTTCATGCCGGATTCGAAGAATCTGTTGCGCAACATTGCCAAACGGGTGCAACAAGGCGGTAGCCCCTTTGCCATAACCTGCCGGAAAGTGCGACCCACAATTTGGTCGAATTCTGGGACGCGCTTTCCGGTTGGAGCCCCTAGCGGAAACTGCGACCCGGAATTTCGGCTCAGAACGGGATATGCTTTCCCAAACAGGGCTCAACCGGAAACTGCGACCCAGTTTGAGGCCTCAAAACGGGACGCACTTTCCGCCTGATCAACCCTCGCTGCCATTCCGCCGCTCAGCGGGCCGCACCAGCGGTCTCGTTCACAGAAAATATATGAACAGGTGTTCGATACGCACTAATCTACCTGCGTGTTTTCTGCCGAAAAACTTTGCTACTCCAAAAACTCAATCGCGTCAAGGCTTTTCTTGCCCAACGGTCGGTACCTGATAAACTATTAGGTTGCGATAACTGGCGAAGCTATGCCTCGCCAACCCACCGAGCATTTCCGTGAAGGAGGAAAAACCTGGTGACCTACGCATACACTGCCACTGAGCGCAAGCGCGTCAGCTTCGGGAAAATCCCGGAGGCCATGGAGCTCCCCAACCTTATCTCTGTTCAAAGGGAATCCTTTGAGCGTTTTAAGGACGAGGGTCTTCGTGAGGCGTTCAAGGAATCCAGCCCCATCCAGAGCCAGAACCATGTTCTCGAGGTTACCTTCGGCGAGCATCAGTTCGGCGACCCCGCGCACACCGTCGAGGAGTGCCGCGAGAAGGACATGACGTATCAGGCCCCGCTTCTGACCGACGTTCGTCTCACCAACAAGGAGACCGGCGAGATCAAGGAGCAGCTCGTCTTCATGGGCGACTTCCCCATGATGACCGATCAGGGCACCTTCATCATCAACGGTACCGAGCGTATCGTCGTCTCGCAGCTCGTCCGCTCCCCGGGCGTGTACTACAGCTCCGAGATGGATTCGGGCAAGCAGATCTACAAGGCCCAGATCATCCCGTCCCGCGGTGCCTGGCTCGAGTTTGAGGTCGACAAGCGCGACCAGCTCATGGTCTCCATCGACCGTAAGCGCAAGCAGAGCGCCACGATGTTCCTGCGCGCCCTTGGCATCGCCGTCACCAACGACGACATCATCGAGCTGCTCGGCAACTCCGATGTGATCAAGCGCACCCTGGAGCGCGATACCGCCCTTACCCGCGAGGACGCTCTCATCGAGATCTACCGTCGCCTGCGCCCGGGCGAGCCTCCCACCGTGGATGCCTCCCGCAGCCTGCTCGAGGGTCTGCTCTTTAACCCGCAGCGCTACGACCTGGCCCGCGTCGGTCGTTACAAGGTCAACAAGAAGCTCAACCTCACCACCGAGGAAGAGGTCACGGTGCTCACCGACGAGGATATCGTCGCGACGCTGCGCTACCTGCTGTCCCTCGCTGCCGGCGAGCAGGGCTTCAAGGTCGACGACATCGACCACTTCGGCAACCGCCGCATCCGTACCGTCGGCGAGCTCGTCGCCAACCAGTTCCGTATCGGCATGAGCCGTATGGAGCGCGTCGTCCGTGAGCGCATGAGCTCCCAGGACATCGACGAGATCACCCCGCAGTCGCTCATCAACATCCGCCCGATCGTGGCCTCCATCAAGGAGTTCTTCGGTTCCTCGCAGCTCTCGCAGTTCATGGACCAGGCGAACCCCCTGACCGGTCTGACCCACAAGCGCCGTCTGTCCGCACTCGGCCCTGGTGGTCTTGCAGGCCACAAGTCCGGCTCCAGCCGCCGCACCAACGTGCCGACGGCCGTCCGCGACGTTCATAACTCGCACTACAGCCGCATGTGCCCGATCGAGACCCCCGAAGGCCCCAACATCGGCCTGATCGGCTCGCTCGCCCTCTACGCCCGCGTCAACGAGTACGGCTTCATCGAGGCCCCGTTCCGTCGCGTCGAGAACGGCGTTGCCACCGATCAGATCGACTGGATGACCGCTGACGAGGAAGAGAAGCACGTCATCGCGCCGGCCAACACGCCGCTCGATCCCAAGACCAACGAGTTCATCACGACCGATGCCGAGGGCAAGATCGTCCGCCCGCACACCGTGATCGCCCGTACCCGCGACTTCGACGGTTCCTTCGGCGCTCCCGCCGACGTGCCCGTCGAGGACGTCGACTACATGGACGTCTCGCCGCGTCAGATGCTCTCCGTCGCAGCCACGCTGATCCCGTTCCTTGAGCACGACGACGCCAAGCGTACGCTGATGGGCGCCAACATGCAGCGTCAGGCCGTGCCGCTGGTTCACCCCGCCGCTCCCTATGTCGGTACCGGCATGGAGCGTCGCGCCGCTCTGGACTCCGGCGAGGTCACCCTGGCCAAGAACGCCGGCGAGGTCATCTTTGCCGACGCCGCCAAGATCATCGTCAAGCATGCCGGCGGCATGGACGAGTATCACCTGGCCAAGTACCAGCGCTCCAACCAGTCCACCTGCATCAACCACCGTCCGCTCGTGCGCGTCGGTGACACCGTTGAGCAGGGCGAGCCCCTGGCCGACGGTCCTTCGACCGATCACGGCGAGCTCGCACTGGGCCAGAACCTCACCGTGGCCTACATGCCGTGGGAAGGCTTTAACTACGAGGACGGTATCGTCGTGTCCGAGCGCCTGGTGGCCGAGGACCTGCTGACGACCATCAACATCACCCGTCACGAGATCGACGCCCGCGACACCAAGCTCGGCCCCGAGGAGATCACCCGCGAGATCCCGAACCTCTCCGAGGACATGCTTGCCAACCTCGACGAGGACGGCATCATCCGCATCGGCGCCGAGGTCGGCCCTGGCGACATCCTGGTCGGTAAGGTCACGCCTAAGGGCGAGAGCGCTCTGACCGCCGAGGAGCGCCTGCTGCGCGCCATCTTCGGTGCCAAGGCCCACGATGTCCGTGACACCTCCCTTAAGATGCCTCACGGCGCTTACGGCCGCGTCATCGACGTCGTCCGCTTTAGCCGCGAGAACGGCGACGACCTGGCCCCCGGCGTCAACGAGCAGGTGCGCGTCTACGTCGCCCAGCGTCGTAAGATCCAGCAGGGCGATAAGATCGCCGGCCGCCACGGCAACAAGGGTGTTATCTGTAACGTTCTGCCGGTCGAGGACATGCCCTACATGGCTGACGGTACCCCGATCGACGTTATCCTCAACCCGCTGGGCGTTCCTTCGCGTATGAACGTCGGCCAGCTGCTCGAGTGCCACCTTGGCTGGGCTGCTGCCTGCGGTTGGGATACCGAGCAGGCCGACTCCGACAAGTACGTCCCCGGTCCGTTCTTCACCGCGACGCCCGTCTTCGACGGCGCCAAGGAGGACGAGATCGCCGAGGTCATCCGTCGTGCCAACAAGAACATGCTCAACAAGGCCACCGCTGCCTTTGGCGATCACATGCGCCCCGAGTTCGTCACCCAGCTTGACGAGCGCGGCAAGACCCGTCTGTTCGACGGCCGTACCGGCGAGGAGTTCCGCGAGCCCATTACCGTGGGTACGTCCTACATCCTCAAGCTCGGCCACATGGTCGACGACAAGATCCACGCCCGTTCGACTGGCCCTTACAGCCTGGTTACCCAGCAGCCTCTGGGCGGCAAGGCCCAGTTCGGCGGCCAGCGCTTCGGCGAGATGGAAGTTTGGGCACTGTACGCTTACGGCGCTTCCAACGTCCTGCAGGAGATCCTGACCGTCAAGTCCGACGATACCGTGGGCCGCGTCAAGACCTACGAGTCCATCGTCAAGGGCGAGAACGTTCCTGTCCCGGGTATCCCCGAGTCCTTCAAGGTTCTCGTCAAGGAGATCCGCTCCCTCGCGCTGGACATCGAGCCCATGCACGATGCCGACGAGGACGCCTCCGCCCCTGTGACCGCCGAGGAGACCTCTGCTCTCGACGACCTGGCTGCGCTCGCCGGCGTTGACACCGACGTCGAGGCCGAGGATGCCGAGACCGCCGAGGCACCCGAGGCTGTCGCCGCCACGACCACTGATAAGGAGTAGTTGACTGTGGCAGATTTCGAAGCTACTGATTTTGACTCGGTAAAGATCTCCCTTGCCTCCGCCGACCAGATCCGTTCCTGGTCGCACGGTGAGGTCAAGAAGCCGGAGACCATCAATTACCGTACCCTCAAGCCCGAGAAGGACGGCCTGTTCTGCGAGAAGATCTTCGGTCCCGCCAAGGACTGGGAGTGCTCCTGCGGCAAGTACAAGGGCATCCGCTTTAAGGGCATCGTCTGCGAGCGCTGCGGCGTCGAGGTCACCTCGGCCAAGGTGCGTCGCGACCGCATGGGCCACATCGAGCTCGCCGCTCCCGTGTCCCACATCTGGTACTTCAAGAGCCCCACGAGCTTCCCGATGAGCCGTATGCTCGACATCAAGTCCAAGGACCTCGAGAAGGTTCTGTACTTTGCCAGCTACATCATCACCGAGGTTGACTACGAGGCTCGCGAGGCCGACGCTGACGACCTGCGCGAGGAGCTCGCCGCCGATCTGGAAGAGATCGATGCCGAGTGCGCCCGCCAGATCGAGTCCCTCAAGGAGCAGGGCGACCCCGAGAACTTTGACGAGTTCTCCGACGAGGAGCCGCTGACCCCCGAGGAGATCGCCTCTGGCATCGTCGACATCGAGGAAGAGTGCAAGGACGAGAAGCAGCTCCGCACGGACGCCTTCAACGCCTTCATGAAGCTCACCGAGCGCGACCTCATCTCCGATGAGCCGCTGTTCCGCGAGATGACCCGCTACTACTCCATGTACTTCAAGGGTGGCATGGGTGCCGAGGCCGTCCGCGACCTGCTCGCTGCCATCGACCTTCCTTCCGAGGCCGAGAAGCTCAAGGCCATCATTGCCGACGAGGATTCCCAGAAGCAGAAGCGCGAGAAGGCCGTCAAGCGCCTCGAGGTCGTTGACGCCTTCCTGAAGGGTGGCAACAGCCCCGCGAACATGATCCTGGATGTCATCCCGGTCATTCCGCCCGATCTGCGCCCGATGGTCCAGCTCGACGGCGGTCGCTTTGCCGCGTCCGACCTCAACGACCTGTATCGTCGCGTGATCAACCGTAACAACCGACTCAAGCGCCTGCTCGACCTGGACGCCCCTGCGATCATCGTGAACAACGAGAAGCGCATGCTCCAGGAGTCCGTGGACGCCCTGTTCGACAACGGCCGTCGTGGTCGCCCGGTCTCTGGCCGTGGCGGTCGCCCGCTCAAGTCGCTCGCCGAGGCCCTCAAGGGCAAGCAGGGTCGTTTCCGTCAGAACCTGCTGGGCAAGCGTGTCGACTACTCCGGCCGTTCGGTAATCGTTACCGACCCCAAGTTGCTGCTGCACCAGTGCGGTCTGCCCAAGACCATGGCGCTGGAGCTCTTCAAGCCCTTCGTCATGAAGCGCCTGGTCGAGCTCGGCAAGGTCGAGAACATCAAGGGCGCCAAGCGCGCTATCGACCGCGGTGCCACCTTTGTGTGGGATATCCTCGAAGAGGTCATCGACGGCCGCGTCGTGCTGCTCAACCGCGCACCGACCCTGCACCGTCTTTCCATCCAGGCCTTTGAGCCGGTGCTGGTCGAGGGCAAGGCTATCCACCTGCACCCGCTGGTCTGCTCGCCTTTCAACGCCGACTTCGACGGCGACCAGATGTCTGTCCACGTGCCGCTGTCCAGCCAGGCTCAGGCCGAGGCTCGCGTGCTCATGCTCTCTGCGAACAACCTGCGCTCGCCGGCATCCGGCAAGCCGGTCAACATCCCCTCGCAGGACATGATTATTGGTGTGTACTACCTGACCCAGGTCCGCGACGGTCTGCCGGGCGAGAACCACGTGTTCGCCAGCTTCGACGACGCGCTGCACGCCTATGACTGCCGCTCCGAGGTCGACATGCAGGCCAAGATTCAGGTCCGCGTGTCCGCTGCCGACGCCAATGTCATCAACGAGGACGGCACCCGTATCTTCCGCGTCAAGAACGGCAAGAACGAGTTCGTCGACTACGACGTCACCGGCAACAAGACCGCGCGCTTCGAGACCTCCATCGGCCGCATCATCTTCAACCGCCAGTGCCTGCCCGAAGACTATGAGTTCATGAACTACAAGATGGTCAAGGGCGATGTGGCCAAGCTGGTTGCGGACTGCTGCGATCGTTACCCCGAGGCCAAGGTCGGTCCGATCCTCGACGCCATCAAGTACTCCGGCTTCCACTACGCTACCCGCGCCGGCCTCACCATCTCGGTGTGGGACGCTCTCATCCCTGCCGAGAAGCAGGAGCTGCTCGATCGCGCACAGGCCAACGTCGACCAGATCAACGAGTACTTCGAGGAGGGCTTCATCAACGAGACGGAGCGCCACATCGAAGTCGTTAACGAGTGGACCGCTTGTACCGATAAGGTCGCAGCGCTCATGCTCGACTTGTTCGACGAGGAGAACCCGCTCTACATGATGGCCGACTCTGGCGCCCGTGGTTCTAAGACCCAGCTGCGTCAGCTCGGCGGCATGCGTGGCCTGATGGCAGACATGTCCGGCGAGACGATCGACCTTCCCATTAAGGCGAACTTCCGCGAGGGCCTGCTGCCGCTCGAGTACTTCATTTCGACCTACGGCGCCCGTAAGGGCCTGGTCGATACCGCATCCCACACCTCGGACTCCGGTTACCTGACCCGTCGTCTGGTCGACGTGGCCCAGGACGTCATCGTCCGCGAGGAGGACTGCGGTACGCACGAGGGCGTCACCTACAACCTCATCATCCCCGGCACCACCGACCTCAACACCGACCTCGTCGGCCGTTGCTTCATTGAGGACGTCGTGGCTCCCGATGGCACCGTGCTCTTTGAGCAGGACGGCTACATCGAGAAGGTCGCCGACATCCAGAAGATGGTCGATGCGGGCCTCAAGAAGGTCAAGCTTCGCGCGCTGCTCACCTGCCGCTCCAAGTACGGCGTGTGCCAGAAGTGCTACGGCTGGGATCTTTCCACCCGTCGTCCGGTCGCCATCGGTACCGCGGTCGGCATTATTGCCGCCCAGTCCATCGGCGAGCCCGGTACGCAGCTTACGATGCGTACCATTCACTCCGGCGGCGTCGCTGGCGTCGACGATATTACGCAGGGTCTGCCTACGGTCAGCCGTATGTTCGATATCGTCGGCAACGTCAACGAGAAGATTCTGGGTCGCGAGGCCGAGCTGGCTCCGTACTCCGGTCACCTCTCGATTAAGCCCGAGAAGTCCGAGTACGTGCTGACGCTCACCGACTCCGAGGATCACACCCGTGTCCTCGACGAGCGTCGCGTCCCCGCTTCGGTGCGCTTTATGCCCGAGATCGAGGACGGCTGCGAGGTTCGCGCCGGCGACCAGATCACCAAGGGCTTCGTCAACTTCCGCAACCTGCGCAAGCTGACCGACATCGAGTCGACGATGCACACCTTCGTCGAGAGCGTCAAGGACGTCTACACCAGCCAGGGCGTCGACCTGAACGACAAGCACATCGAGGTGCTCGCACGTCAGATGCTGCGTCGCGTTCAGATCACCAACCCCGGTGACTCCAAGTACCTGCTTGGTCAGTACGTCGACCGCTACGAGTTCGCCGACGAGGTCGAGCGCGTTGCCCGCCTGGGCGGTCAGGCTCCCGTGGCCGAGCCCGTCATCCTGGGTACGCTCAAGGTCGCGTCCAACATCGACTCCTGGCTGTCGAGCGCTTCGTTCATCCGTACCGCTGGCGTCCTTACCGAGGCTGCCATCGAGGGCAAGGTCGACCACCTGCTCGACCTTAAGTCCAACGTTATCGTCGGTAAGAAGATCCCGGCTGGTACCGGCCTCAAGCCGTACGCCAACGCCAAGCTGACGTATCGCACGGCCGACGGCTACGTGGACATCGACGGCCCGGCTTCGCCCAACGCCAAGTCGCTGCCCGAGTGGGCTCCTGTGGAGCTCAAGGACCTGGACGAGCAGCTCCCGCAGCAGCTCGACTGGGCCGGCTACGACGAGTTCGGTGGTGCTGACGGTTCGTTCACCCGCAACGGCCATACCATCTCCGCCGAGAAGGCTCGCCTGTACCTGTTCGACGACCTGGGCGTGTCGCAGCGTTGGACCAACAAGTTCAGCGAGGTTGGCATCGAGACGGTCGGCGACCTGGTCGGCAAGTCCGAGGAGGATCTGCTGCGCATCGATGGTATCGGCGCCAAGGCGATCGAGGAGCTCCGTGACGGCCTCGAGGCCCACGACCTGCTCTACATCCTCGAGAACAACGACGACGTTGCCGACGAGGAAGACCTCTCGCAGCTGCTGCAGATGGTCTTTAGCCCCGACGGTCCGGACGATATCCTGCTGGGTACCTCCGCTCCGACGCATCACGCCGACGCCGACGAGGAGCTCCTGGGCGCCCCGATCGACGACAAGAAGGCTCCCGCCAACGGCGCGATCAACGAGGACATGGCTTCTCTCGACGAGCTGCTCAACCAGCTCGTGGACACTGACGACGCCGAAGAGGCCAAGGACAACGACGAGGAATAATTAGTTCCGCCGTTCTAACGAACGGCGGCGACCTCCGTCGCTGCGCGGTCCCCAGAGCTACAATCTGTCATTCAAAAGGCAGGGCATGACCAAAAGGTCAATGCCCTGCCTTTTTCATGCCATCTTGTACGCTCTGGGGGCCGCTCGCTTGCGTATGCTCAACCTGTTGCGTTCCGTTGATCCCTTGCCAAAAAGGGACGGGTTTATTTTGGTAGGTTTTTCCTGCTTGGATTTGAAACATTTCCTTCGGCCAAAGCGTATCTATGGTGAGGACCTCATCAAGAACCATCAGCGTCACCGGGAGGTGATTATGGAAGAACAAGCTTTTAGACAGGCGGTTGAAGACCACCGTGATGTCGTGTTTCGGATCGCCTTGACGTATCTGCGCGATCGCGCTGACGCCGATGATGTCGCTCAAGACGTCTTTCTAAAGTTACTCAAAAGCGATACGCATTTTGAAAGCTGGGAGCATCTTCGCCGATGGCTTATCCGGGTCACGATCAATGAATGCAAGTCTCTCTTTCGAAAACCGTGGAGGCGCGTGGAGGATATCGAGAATCTGACCGATTCGCTCTTGGCGGCGCAGGACGAGACTAAGGCCGTCCTGTCGGACGTCATGCGGCTTCCGGAACGATTCCGTATCCCCATCGTGCTCTATTACTATCTGGGCTTCTCGACTTCAGAGATTGCCGAGTTATTGCATGTGCCAGCCGCGACCGTTCGAACGCGTTTAGCTCGCGGTAGATCGAAGCTCAAATTCATCCTAGAGGAGGGCGACCGTGAAATCCAATCAAATCAAGCAGGCCTTCGAGTCCATCCAAGCCGATAGCGATCTTGCCGACCGTGTTATTGATGCTGCTGCGGGTGAGCCGCTTCATCGAAAGGGACACGCGAAGCCTCTCTATGTTGCCGTAATCGGATGCCTTGCCGGAGTGCTGGCGACCGGAGGGGTCGCCTATGCCGTCGTCAATTCCAGTTATTTTGCCTCTGCCTGGGGAAACCATGGCAACGGAGAGTCCGTTACCTGGACAAATGGCGGCTCGTCGGGGACGAAATATACCTACACCAGAGAGTTTGGTGATGGTATCGCGCCCCAAAGCCTGGAGGGTGCAGTCCAGAAGGTCAATCTGTCCGTCGAGGGCAACGGCTATACGCTCGACATTCATGAGATGGCAATCGACGAGAACGGTTGCGGTGCTGTGACGTTTACATTGTCCAATCCGAATGGCGTTAACTACTACAAGCCGGCGGCAGAGCTTGGCGAACTTGTTCTCTATGGTGAAGAAGAAGGGGGCGTCAGTACACCCAGCATGAACTTCGGCGAGGAATGGGCTGATACACGCTGCACCATTGATAAAGACACATCAAGCGACACGGTCATTAACGGCACGATGTACTTTGCATCTTGGAATCGCGATCGAGATTTACGACATGCGGTCACCTGGAATATCAGTTGGACGGAGGGCAAAGGTGAGGATGCGAAGGTGATCGAGGTATCGACGCCAGGGTTTAACGTCGGAGCGCACGTCGATACAAAGGAGCTCCGCTCCGACGACTCGCCTCTCGAGATCAGCCCGTTTTCCATCCAGACGCACATAGATGATCTGGGCTATGAAGCAGTTGATCATAAACTGACCGTCAGCTACAAGGATGGATCGGAGCAGATTATCGAAGATGACGACGCAGGGGCGTACAATTTCTATGTTTCGATGGGACGCAATAGCGGAGAGAACATTTGGGTGCCAACGAAGTTGATTGATGTCGACCAAGTGGTTTCAGTAACGCTCGAAGGCACACGCTGCACTTCAACAGGGGGCGCCGAAACGTCGGAACCCTTTACCATCGTCTATTCGTAAGATTTGGGGCCGCTTTCTACTAGGGGAAGCGGCCTTCTTTGCGGTAAATGGGCGGTTAGACCGCACGATATTCGCCTGCATTCCTGAAGTATGCGGCAAAATCTTGATGGGTCGACCACACCGTATATGCTCAAGCGCTCTACCTGCGGGTTTATTATCGCAAAACCCCGGTGCGCTCGGCGGGTCCAGAATTTGCCGCATACTTCCGAAAGCGCCGCCGATTTCCATGCGACAGGTGAGAGCAGATCACCGTTGGAGCGCGACGTTTCCCCAGATAAAACCGACCAAAATAAACCTGTCCCTTTTTGGCAGGTAACGTTGCCCCGACGAGCACGTCGGATCCCCGGCCCGGGCGGCACAGGGGTTAAGTTTGTCGCGAGTTCCGCACGAGCCGGAGACCACTTAATGTGGCCTCCGTGCGAGCCAGGACTGTAGAGCAGCAAACTTAACCCCTGTGCCGCCCGGGCCGGGGATCCGCCCCCGCGCACAGGAGGGGATTCCTTTTGTGTAGGCTTTGCGGAAATGTGCCAATTTTGGGATACGCCCGGCGGCGTGGTTTGTTGACGGCACAGCTAACGCCACGTATCCTATCGAACTGCGTGTTTCGTAGGGGGATGCTGACCCCTCGATTCAAGCCGTTGCACTTTACAGAAAGCTGGAATCATTCGAGAAGGAGTACGCTTTGCCTACTATTAACCAGCTGGTTCGCCAGGGCCGTCGTTCCGTGCCCAAGAAGTCCAAGAACGCTGCTCTGCAGCACAACTCCCAGAAGCGCGGCGTGTGCACCCGCGTCTTCACCACGAGCCCCAAGAAGCCGAACTCGGCTCTTCGTAAGGTTGCCCGTGTTCGCCTTGTCAACGGCATCGAAGTTACTGCTTACATCCCGGGTGAGGGCCACAACCTGCAGGAGCACTCCATCGTGCTCGTCCGCGGCGGTCGTGTCCGTGACCTCCCTGGTGTCCGTTATCACGTCATCCGTGGCGCCTACGACGCTGCTCCGGTCCAGAACCGTATGCAGGCCCGTTCCAAGTACGGTGCTAAGCGCCCCAAGGCCAAATAAGCCAGATAACGTTTTGATACTTTCGCCGTGTGCCGCCTAAGCGCCGCACGGTAGACACTTAAGGAGATTTCACATGCCGCGTCGTGCAGCAGCTAATCGTCGTGAGGTTCAGCCTGACGCCGTTTACAACAACCGCCTGGTGACTCAGCTCATCAACAAGGTCCTTCTTGACGGCAAGAAGGCCACCGCTGAGCGCATCGTTTACACCGCTTTCGAGATCGTTGCCGAGAAGTCCGAGGGTGGCGACGCTCTCGCTACCTTCAAGAAGGCTATGGACAACGTCAAGCCCACGCTCGAGGTTAAGCCCAAGCGTGTCGGTGGCGCTACCTATCAGGTCCCGATGGAGGTCAACTCCCGTCGTTCCACCGCTCTGGGTATCCGCTGGATCGTCAACTTCTCCCGCGCTCGCAAGGAGAAGA
This sequence comes from Collinsella sp., assembly GCA_036553025.1. GTDB lineage: Bacteria > Actinomycetota > Coriobacteriia > Coriobacteriales > Coriobacteriaceae > Collinsella. Next base: position 34,372 of record JAXKBK010000031.1, read on the forward strand.
CCATGGCCGAGCGTCTCGCCAACGAGATCCTCGACGCCTCCAACGGCCTGGGCGCTTCCGTCAAGAAGCGTGAGGACGTCTTCAAGATGGCCGAGGCCAACCGCGCGTTCTCTCACTATCGTTGGTAAGTTAAGGTAAGGAACTAACATGGCTAAGCCTAAGTACAAGCTTTCCGATACCCGTAACATCGGCATCATGGCCCACATCGATGCTGGTAAGACCACCACGACCGAGCGTATTCTTTACTACACCGGTAAGACCCACAAGATCGGTGAGGTCCATGAGGGCGCTGCCACCATGGACTGGATGGTTCAGGAGCAGGAGCGCGGCGTAACCATTACCTCCGCTGCTACCACGTGCTTCTGGAAGAAGGACGGTACCGACTACCGCATCCAGATCATCGACACCCCGGGCCACGTTGACTTCACCGCCGAGGTCGAGCGCTGCCTGCGCGTCCTCGATGGCGCTGTCGCCGTCTTCGACGCCGTTGCCGGCGTTCAGCCCCAGTCTGAGACCGTTTGGCGTCAGGCTTCCACCTTCAACGTCCCCCGCATCGCCTTCATCAACAAGTATGACCGCGTGGGCGCTGACTTCTTCAACGCTATCGAGACCATGAAGGACCGTCTCGACGCTAACGCCGTGGCCGCTCAGGTCCCGATGGGCGCCGAGGATAACTTCTGGGGCGTCATCGACCTGGTCACCATGACTGCTTGGGACTTCAAGGCCGACGAGAAGGGCATGACCTACCCCGAGCCGATGGACGAGATCCCGGCTGAGTTCGCTGACATCGCTGCTACCAAGCGCGAGGAGCTCCTTGACGCTGCTGCCAGCTTTGACGACGAGCTCATGGAGAAGATCCTCATGGAGGAGGACTTCACCGTCGAGGAGCTCAAGGCTGCTCTGCGCAAGGGCGTCCTGGCCAACGAGCTCAACCTCGTTTTCGTGGGTTCCGCCTACAAGAACAAGGGCGTTCAGGAGCTGCTCGACGCTGTCGTCGACTACCTGCCCAGCCCGCTCGACGTCAAGGCCGTCACCGGTACCGATCCGGACACCGGCGAGGAGATCGAGCGTCATCCTGACTTCGACGAGCCCTTCTCCGGCCTGGTCTTCAAGATCATGACCGACCCGTTCGTCGGTAAGCTCACCTACGTCCGCGTTTACTCCGGTCGCGCCGAGTCCGGCTCCTACGTCATCAACGCTTCCAACGGTCAGCGCGAGCGCCTCGGCCGCATCCTCGAGATGAACGCCGCCGAGCGTATCGACCGTGACGACGCTGCTGCCGGCGACATCGTCGCTTGCGTCGGCTTCAAGAACTCCACCACCGGTGACACCCTGTGCACCGAGGGCAAGGAGATCGTCCTCGAGAAGATCGAGTTCGCTAAGCCCGTTATCGACGTTGCCATTGAGCCCAAGACCAAGGCCGAGCAGGACAAGATGTCCCTGGCTCTGACCAAGCTCGCCGAGGAGGACCCGACCTTCACGGTGTCCACCAACCACGAGACCGGCCAGACCATCATCGCCGGTATGGGCGAGCTGCACCTCGAGATCATCGTCGACCGTCTGCTCCGCGAGTTCAAGGTTGACGCTAACGTTGGTAAGCCCCAGGTTGCCTACCGCGAGACCGCTGGTCACGACGTCGAGAAGGCTGAGGGCAAGTTCGTCCGTCAGTCCGGTGGTCGCGGTCAGTACGGCCACGCCGTCATCAAGCTCGAGAAGATGGAGGAGGGCTTCGGCTACGAGTTCGTCAACGCTATCGTCGGCGGCGTCGTGCCCAAGGAGTACATCCCGTCCATCGACAAGGGCATCCAGGAGGCCCTGAACACCGGTGTTATCGCCGGCTTCCCGGTCCTCGACGTTAAGGTCACCCTGTTCGACGGTTCTTACCACGAGGTTGACTCCTCCGAGGCCGCCTTTAAGATCGCCGGTTCCATGGCTATCAAGGACGCTCTCAAGAAGTCCGACCCGCAGCTGCTCGAGCCGATCATGGCTGTCGAGGTCGAGACCCCCGAGCAGTACATGGGCGACGTTATGGGCAACCTCTCCGGTCGCCGCGGCAAGATCGAGGGCATGGAGGATCGCAAGAACAGCAAGCTCATCCGTGCCAAGGTGCCGCTGGGCGAGATGTTCGGTTACGCTACCGACCTTCGCTCCCAGACCCAGGGCCGTGCATCCTACACGATGCAGTTCGACTCTTATGAGCCCGCGCCCAAGTCCATCGTGGACGAGGTCATGAGCAAGAACGCCTAAGTTCTGCTTCCTGTTACGTAATCCGCGAGAACATCTCTCGCACTCTTTGGAGGTTTAAGTTGGCTACCCAGAAGATCCGCATTCGCCTCAAGGGCTATGATCACGAGGTCGTCGATCAGTCCGCGAAGCTCATCGTCGAGACCGCTCAGAAGACCGGTGCTCGCGTTTCCGGTCCTGTCCCCCTGCCCACCGAGCGCAACCTGTACACGGTTATCCGCTCGCCGCACGTGAACAAGGACTCCCGTGAGCAGTTCGAGATGCGCACCCACAAGCGTCTCATCGACATCCTCGACCCCACCTCGGGCACCGTTGATTCGCTTATGCGTCTCGACCTCCCCGCTGGCGTCGACATTGACATCAAGCTCTAAGCGATATCGCTCATAGCTTAAAGGGCCCCCGCTGCCGTTATGAACTGCGCCCCAATTCTTGGACGGGCTAATAAGCGGCCTACGCCGCACATAGGGACTGATTCCGGAATTCCTCCGGGGTCAGTCCCTTCAGTTTAACCTGCCTCCTTCTCGTGTTCCAATGGATGATGTATTCGTCCAGGTCCCTCTTGAAGTCTTCGAAGCAAGGCCATTTTCTTCCGCGAAAGAACTCGTCCTTCATATGGCCGAACACCTGCTCCGTCGCG
>JAXKBK010000032.1:0-174457 GCA_036553025.1 Collinsella sp.
GAGTCAGGACTGTCCGAAATTGAGAGGCAAGGCCCTGCGCCCGGCCCCTCGGTTCCCGTTTACGAGAGCGACGTTCTCAGCAACTCGTTGAAGAGCTTCGGGTTGCCCTTGCCGCGGCTCGCCTTCATGCACTGGCCCACCAAAAAGCCGATGACCTTCTGGTTGCCGTCACGATACTGCTGCGCCTGCTCGGCACAGTTTGCCAGCACCTCGTCCACGATCGGCTGCAGCGCGCCGGCATCGCTCACCTGACGCATACCGCGCTCGTCGACGATCTTGTTGGGGTCGTCGCCGGTCTGGGCCATGGCCCCAAAGACCTCGTGCGCTTGGTTGGAGCTGATGGCATCGGTCGCCAGCAGCTTGGCAAGGGCTGCCACCTGAGCCGGCGCAATGCCGGACTCGGCCAGCGACACACCCGCGCCCTTAAGGTAGGCGATCATCTCGTTCACCAGCAGGTTTGCGACCGTCTGGGCCTCCTTGCCAGCCATACCGGCAGCGGCGGCCTCAAAGAAGTCGGCAAACTCGGGGTCGCCGGCGATCTGCTCGGCATCGGCCGCCTTAATGCCAAAGTCGGCCTCAAAACGGGCGCGCTTGGCATCAGGCAGCTCGGGAATCTCGCAACGGCAGCGGTCGATAAACTCGTCGTCCAGATCGAACGGCGCCAGGTCGGGGTCGGGGAACAGACGATAGTCGTCGGCCGTCTCCTTCACACGCATGACCACGGTGCGCTTGCGGCTGGGCTCCCAGTGGCGGGTTTCCTGATAGATGATGCCGCCCTCCTCGAGCACCTCGGCCTGGCGGCAAATCTCGTAGGCGAGGCCGTCATGCAGGCTCTTAAACGAGTTGAGGTTCTTGAGCTCGGTCTTGGTGCCCAGCTTGGTCTCGCCGCGGCGGCGCAGCGACACGTTGCCATCGCAGCGCATGGAACCCTTCTCCATGGAGCAATCGGAAATGCCCAGCGTCACAAAGATGCGACGAAGCTTCTCCATAAACAGGCGAGCCTCCTCGGGCGTGCGCAGGTCGGGCTCGGTGACGAGCTCAATCAAAGGCGTGCCGCAGCGGTTGTAGTCGACGAGCGACTCGGCCGCGGCGGTAATGCGGCCCTCGGCGCCGCCCACGTGGACCATCTTGGCGGCGTCCTCCTCCATGTGGATGCGCAGGATGCGAATGGGCACCGTGTAGGAACCGTCCTCGCGACGCTCGGGCATCTGCAGGTTGGACGCGTCATAGCTGGCCAGGTGGCCGGCACGCTGATTGCCTTCGCGCATGGTCGACGTCATGGACGTGGACAGGCCCTCGGCGTTGGCCGAAGCGCTTGCCAGGCTCTGGGCCTCGGCCTCACCAAACGCGCAGTCGGGGCGCTCGGCGGCACCGCGACCGGTCACGTCCAGGTCCAGGTGGCCATACATGGCAAAGGCGACCGGACCCTGCGTGGTCTGGAAGTTCTTGGCCATGTCGGGATAGAAGTAGTGCTTGCGGTAGAACATCGAGTGGCGCTGGATCTCGCAGTTGGTGGCGAGACCGGCCTTGACGATGCTCTCGATGGCGCGCTTATTGGGCACCGGCAAGGCGCCGGGCAGGCCCAGGCACACCGGACACACGTTGGCGTTGGGCTCGTCATCGTGGCTGAGCTTGCAATTGCAGAACATCTTGGTATCGAGTGCGGTGAGCTCGGTATGGATCTCCAGGCCGATCACGGCCTCCCAATCCTGCAGGACCTCGGAAAGCTCCTTCATTACAGCTCGCCTCCCTTCCCGGCAAAATCGGGCGCGACGGAAAGCGCGGGCGCACCCGTGGCGGCATCGGCAAAGCCGCGCTCCAGGGCGCGGGCAAACGTGAGCAGCTGACGGTCCTTAAAGGCCGGACCCACCAGCTGGGCAGAAACGGGCAGATGAGTATCCTCACCCAGGCCCAGCGGCACCGAGATACCGCCGTTGCCGCAGATGTTGAGCGAGATGGTGTACAGGTCGGAGAGGTACATCTGCGTGGGGTCGCTAATCTCGCCAAACTTAAAGGCCGTGCGCGGCGAGGCAGGCATCAGGATGGTGTCCACCTTGGCATACGCGGCATCGTAGTCCTGCGTGATGAGCGTGCGGGCCTTTTGCGCGGCGTAGTAATACTTGTCGTACACGCCCGAGGAGAGCAGGTAGGCGCCGAGCATCTGGCGGCGCTTGGCCTCGGCGCCAAAGCCGTGAGCGCGCGACAGCGAGCTCTGGTCGGACAGGTTGGCGCAGCCCTCCTCCTGGTAGCCGTAGCGAATGCCGTCAAAGCGGGCCAAGTTGGAGAACGCCTCGGCCGGGCCGATGACGTAGTAGGCGGCGATGGCGGCGTCCAGGTGCGGCAGGTCGACCTCGACCAGCTCGGCGCCCTGGTTCTGCAGCTCCTGGGCGGCGCGCTGAACAGCGGCCTTGACCTCGGGTGTCAGGCCCTCGGCCTCCATAAACGCGGGGATGATGCCCACGCGCTTGCCCTCGATGCTGTCGTTGAGATGCTCGGTAAAGTCGACGGCGCAATCCTGGCTGGTGCAGTCGTACGGATCGTGGCCCGCGCCGGTAAGCGCGTTCATGGCCAGCGCGACATCCTCGACCGTGCGGCCAAAGGGACCCACCTGGTCGAGCGACGAGCCAAAGGCGACCACGCCGTAACGGCTCACGGCGCCATACGTGGGCTTAAAGCCCACCACGCCGCACAGCGACGCCGGCTGGCGAATGGAGCCGCCGGTGTCCGAGCCCAGCGAGAGCGCGACCTCGCCCGCGGCGACGGCGGCAGCGGAGCCGCCCGAGGAGCCGCCGGGTACGCGCTCGATATCCCAGGGGTTGTTAGTGCGATGGAACGCCGAACTCTCGGTGGAGCTGCCGAAGGCAAACTCATCCATGTTGGCCTTGCCCATGGGCAGGCAGCCGGCATCGAGCATGCGCTGGACGCAGGTGGCGGTGTAAACGCTCTGGTAGTCCGCGAGCATGCGGGAAGCGCAGGTGGTGCGCGTGCCCACGAGGTTCATGTTGTCCTTGATGGCCAGCGGCACGCCCGCGAGCGGGGGCAGCGGCTTGCCTGCGGCACGGTCGGCATCCACGCGCACAGCGGCCTCGAGCGCAAGCTCGGGCGCCACCTGCAGGAATGCCTGGACCCCGCCCTCGCGCGCCTCGATGGCGGCAAGGGAGGCCTGGGCCACCTCGGTAGCGGTAAAGTCGCCGGCGGCAACGCCCGCGGCGATCTGGGCGGCGGTAAGGGAATCGAAGCTTAGCGCCATTACTCGCTCTCCCCCTCTCCCAAAATGGACGGCACGCGGAAGTAACGCTCGCGCGCGCTGCCGGCGTTTTCGAGCGCGACGTCGAGCGGCAGGTCGCGCTCGGGCTCGCGCAGGTCATCGCCCATCACGTTGGACAGGCTTCCGATAGGATGGAACGTGGGCTCCACGTCGGGCAAGTCATATTGCAAGACGGGCTCGAGCATCTGGACGGCGTCGTTCATGTAGGACGTCATCTGGGTGAGCTCGTCATCGGTCAGTGCGATCTTTGCGTACTCGGCGATGCCGCGCACGTCTTTCTCGCTGAGTGCCATAGGCGCTCCCTTCCGCATAACAGATAAACCGCTCTAGTATACAAGGCAACGCCGCTTGGAGCAGGTGCTTTACCCAAATGCAGCGAAAACGTAACGAGGGCGGCGGGCTGGCAGGTAATGGGCTGGCGATTCTGCAGCGAAACCGCACCGTCCGTAGCGAAAACCGTCTCGCCCGCAATGAAAACCATCACAACATTCGACGCTTTTCGCCAAAATCGAGATTTTCATCGAATGTTGTGATGGTTTGGAAGCCCCGGCCACCACAAAGGTGCCTGTCCCCATTGTGGTGGTTCTGGAGAATGTCTTATGCCGAGGTCTTGGCCTTGCGGCGCTTGCGGACCGCGTGAATCACGATGTCCAGCAGCAACAGCACAATGGCCACGACCACAATGAGCACGGCGAACTCGCGCTTGCCCCAGTGGCGGCCGGCCAGCGACTTTTGCTTGTCGACATCCTTCTTGTTGTACTTGGTGCGCACGCAATGCACCAGCAAACGATGGTCGTTTACGCCGTAGGGCGTGCAGGTAACGAGCGTCACTTTGTCGGCGCCGGGCTCGATGGTCAGCGACTCCATCTCCTCGGGCAGCACCACCTCGGAGTCCACCATCTTGTAGGCGAGTGTCTTGTTCATGGTGTGCAGCAGCACCAGGTCGCCGGGCTCCAGCGAGTGAATGTCGTCGAACATGCTCAGGTTGCGCATGCCCGAGTGCGCGGTGAGCACGCAATGCGTCGAGGTGCCGCCCACCGGCAGGCTCGTGCCCTCCAGGTGGCCGACGCCCGCCATGAGGACTTCTTCGCTCGTGCCGTGGTAGATGGGCATGCTCACGTCGATGGAGGGGATCTCGACCCAGCTCATCATGGGGTCGCGGTCAAAGATAAGCTGCTGGGCGTAGGGCTCGATCTGGTCGGCGGGGAGCTCGGTGGCCTCGCCCGCCAGCTGCTCGTTATAGGAGCGCGCCTGCAGCAAGATGCGCTCGCGCTCCTCGGCAGACAGCGCGTCCACGGTGCTGGACACCGTGCTGATCTGGTTGAACACGCCCGAGGCCTCGAGCCGGTCCAAGATCCACGGCCAGGTCATAAGGCCCACGCCGATAAGGATGATGACGATGGTGATGAGACGGTCGGCCCAGCGCGGCAGTCGCTTGCGACGACGCTTGGGCTTTGGTTGAGGTTTGGGCTGAGGGCTTGAGCCGCCGTTGTCCGCGGCGTTATTGCTCTTCATATGTTTGGCGCCCTGCACCATCGCCAGTCACTCCTCTACAACTCAAGTTGTCTAAACAAATAATAGCCGAATTGCGAGCCTCCACGCCGGACAACGCAACTAGGACCGAAACGCCGCCTACAGTTCGAATTCTTGGAGACCTTCTACAGCGCTTCTTGCCATGGATATTCCTTTCCAAACATGCGATCGACTTCCAGCTGAATTCGCTCATCGTCGATTGCCGCCAAAGATAGCGCGAGCGAAATGTTGTCGACACGGGAGGAGTCGGCAAACACGGGTGCATAGCGCCACACTTGGATCATCGCCGTTTCGTTATCCGGCAACTCCCCGTCTGCGACTTCGAGGTCGCTCAGTTGACGCCATGCACTTCTTAAGACGGCCTTTTGTTCCATGCCCGGCGCAGCGAGCATCGAACGCGCGGCGAGCGCCGTCTCCCCGGCGTCAACAAGATAGTCGATCTGCGGCGTCTTCCTTGCAAAAAAGACCTTCGAGACAGGCGAGGAGAGCTCTGCCATGTGCTCACTGAGCAGAAGATCAACGGCAACAGGGAACACGACGACACGTCGCTCGCGACGCTCGCGCCTCGCGAGCCCCCTGTCAACAAGCTCGGTTATGGCCTCACTCGCGCGGCTTGCCGAGATCCCAAGCGCACGACAAAGGTCGTAGGGACGATATGGCTCCTGGGCTGCTCCCCAGATTGTGGCAGCCTGCGCGTTGGGTGACATCTTGGTCGCGTGATTGCGAAACCGGACACTGCCCCTCTCCGTGCAGGCCGTGCCCATAAATGGAAGAAAAGCCTGTCTGCCGGGGCAAACAAACGGAATCCCTTGTGCGACCAATGCTTTGCGCTGACGTGCATCGGCATCAGGAAACGAAACGACAACAGGAGTCTCCGCACGCAAGGCTAGCTGACTATAGACCCTCTTAGCCTCGGGAAGCCCGACGCCAGTAGGCAAACTTGCAAGCAAAAACGAAAAACCGTTTGCATCAACAGCGCGGACCTCAATCGCCCGCAGATACAGCGGCAAGCGTGCGGATCCAGGCCAAGTTCTGGCCTTGGCGGAGAGGCCTAGTGCTTCTTGTAAGTAGATTAGCGCTTCGTTCATTTCCATTGTTTTCGTTCGATTCCAGTTTATATTGGAATTATACATAATTTTCGGAATTAACGAGATTCCGTTCGCGCCTAAGCCCATATTTGAGTTTTCAAAATGTCCCGAATCGGCTGGGCGATTCGGGATACAATAGCTACAGGAAACGACGCACCCCGCGTAAGTGTTCGAAAGCGCGGGCGAGCAGTTTCCGGTGTTGTTAAATGTCCGGACTCCGAACCACGGGCATTTTAATTTGCACGCGCGGCGCAAATGCCTTCTACCGTCCGTACCGCGCGTGCGCCTACGGACCTTAAACCGAACCTCATACGAGTCAAGAAACGCGATGACGAACGAGCCCGCATCGGACGATGGAGGCTGGCTGCGCTATCCCAAAATAAACGGGGCAAACTCCAGCGCGGAGTCTGCCCCGAAAAGAGAATGGCAAAGCAAGAACGTGGATGGACGAGAAAAGTGTCCGCAAGTCTCATGGCCATCACATCCCACCTGCCAAAGGGATGGGTGAGCGAGCGTTACTCCTGCTCGGACTCCTCGGCCTGCTTACGGCTGCGGATGAGGTGCGCCACGCCGATGCACAGCACCGCGCCGCCAGCGATCCAAGTGAAGGTCACGCCGTTAAGACCGGTGAGGGGAAGGCCAGAGCCCTTCTGGTCGACAATGGTAAAGCTGAGTTTGCCGACTTCAGCTTTCGCTGAGTTCTGCTGGATGACATCTTCACCTGCCACAATGGCGCTCGTAGTGTCGGGCGTCACATCCGTACCGTCCTGATTGAGCGTGCGGCTGATAGTAAAGGTCACACCGCTTGCTGCGGAGTTATTGTAGCCAGGCGCAGGCTTAACCTCCTTGAGGATATAGGTGCCCTCATCGAGACCAACAACGTTAATCTTGCCATCATCAGTGGTGGTCAGAATTGCTTCATTCTCAGTTGACGTCGTGGTGCCGTCAGCCTTGATAAATTTGTTGGAGTCTTTCTCCTGCAGCGTAAACTGAACGCCTTTGAGGGTCTTGGGGTTGCCAGTCTCGTCCTTATCGTTACCAACCTTGGTAACGTCGATGCCGTAGGTGTAGTCGTAGGCGGGATGATCAACCGTCGTGCCAGTACCGTTGTTGTCGTGCGGGTTGTTGGAGTAGGTCAGTTTGACATAGTTCTTCTGGGCCTTACCGAGCATGTCCTGCGTAATCTTGTTAGCATCAAGTTTGGCCTTGTAGTTTACATAGACCTTCGAATTGCCGTCAACGGCAATGGATTTGCCGTCGGCGTCTTGTGCTTCTTTGAGATTATCGAAAGAGACAGTGAGCGTATTACTGCTTGCATCATAGCTTGCCTTGTAGCAATTGCCCTTTACGCCCGTGTTGCCAATCTTGACCTCGACGACCGGGTCACCATCCTGGAGCTCTGGAACCATCGTGGAGGGGAGATTATCAGTGAAAGTGTAGCTGTACTTTTCGTACGTGTTAATGTTGCTAGCTACAGTGCCGGCAAGCTGATATTCAACAAGCTGGTCCGCGGCGGAGTCGGCGGCCTTGTTGGCTGCGGTAAAGACATCCCCGCTATCGTCCGTAACAAACTTGCTGTCCTTGTCATCCATGACGGCCTTGGTCACGTTGGGAACGTCCTTCTTGGGTTCTGCCTTTACATCTGCACCACCGACGACAGTAAAGATCGGCGAGGAGTAAGCGTCGTCATTACCGTTGGTCGTATTGGCACCCTTAGTCGAACCAGGGTGAGCAGTCACAAAGAGCCAGTAGCCGGTATTCAGATCAGCGAAGGTGCCGTTAGTGCTCGTTCGCCAGCCATCCGTCCCTTCGGCAATCTTGGCACCCTCCAGCGCCTTAGCAATCTTGTCGAGGGTCGTTCCGGCGTCAAGCTTAGTAGCGTCGTTTGTACCTGACGGCTTGTACTCCTCGTCGGTTTTCGATTTAATCCAATCAGCCCACTCTTGAGCATCGGTGCCAGAGGGCTTTGTGCTATCGGTAGTATCGACAAATGCCGCCGTCACAGCATCCCTAACGCCGCCCGACGCCCACGTGATATCAGAAAGCGTCTTATCCCCATTCCAGGCGTTATCCTTCTTATCCTGCGTGACCGTTGCCTTGAAAATCTGGATACCCTTAAAGGTCGTATCCGTGTAGGTCGAATCCGTAATCGTCACGTTGCCACTCTGGGCCACAGTCGGCGTACCCGCCGCAAACGCCATGGTCACCGGGGCCATGACGCCACCAAAGCTCAACGCTGCTGTGAGGCCGGCGGTTACTGCCAGGCGTGCGATGTTCTTGCTCATGCTCATCTTCTTTTCCTCTGCTTTCTGCTTGAAGTTCATTTGATCTAAATCTGTCTGTCTGTGTCTTAGCATCTGCTTCGCTACGTCTCGCCCCGCTCTCTGTGGGGCTGCCAGCTACTCTTTATGGCTGCCACCTCCCCGCTTGACCAGGAGCGCGACCACGATGAGCGCGGCTCCGGCGACCGCTGCGGCGGCCGCGGCGTACATTGCCATATCGCCAGTCGAGGGCATAAAGCCTCCGGTGGTAATGCTAGGGGGTGTGCCGGTGGGTGTGTTGATGAGCGACGCCTCCAAGCTGCCCGTCGACCCGTCCGCGCTGTCGGCGCGCAGGGGCGACTCGGCCGTGATGGTGAGCTTGGGCTTGGCGGCGGCCACCTGGTCGACGTCCAGGCCCTCGGCCTTGACCGTCACGGAGCGCGTGCCCTCAAAGGCGGTGTAGCCCTTGGGTGCCTTGAGCTCGCGGACCTCCAGCTTGCCCGAGTCCACGCCCGAGACGGTCACGCGGCCGTCCTCGCCCGTGGTGACGGTGGCCTTGCCCTCCGCATCCCACGTGCCGTCGGCCGCTAGCGTGCGGCCGCGGTCGTCGGCGATGCTCAGGACCGCCCCGGCAAGCGGCTTGTCGCCGTCGCTGCCGCGCTTGGTGAGCGCAAGATCCCAGGTGTAGGCGCACGCATCGTCGCTCGGCGTGCGGGTGAAGCCGGCGTCGCCGGACTGGTCGGCAAAGGGAGAGCGCGGGTAGCGCAGGTAGACCTCGTTGGGGTTGCCCTTCGCGATGCCGTGGTTGCATGCGCTGCTGAGCGGCGCATTGTACACGGCGACCACGCGGGCGCCCGCGGTGAAGGCGTCGGCCCCGCCGAGCGCGGCGATCAGGTCGCCGGTGCGCACGGTGAAGGTCTTGCCGTCGGCCGCTACCTTGGTGGCGCACTGGGCCGTGATGTCAGTCCAACCCTTCGCGGGCTCGGTGCCGGCGCGGCCGTCCTTGTCGGTCTGGACCGCACCAAAGCCGCCGTCCGCGCCCGCCGCCGCGTACACGCGCATGCTCGCGGCCACCTTGGAGGGGTCGAGCCCCGCGCTCATGGTGTCGACGAACTGCACCGCGTAGGTGTCATAGGCGGAAAGGCCCGCGGGAATCGTGGCCGAGAGGCGCCAGTACAGGTCGTCGGCGACCGTGGCGTCGGCGGCCTTCTGCCAGGCGGCGGTGCCGTCCTCCAGCACGTGCTTGGACACCTTGGGGGTCGCCGCCTTGGGCTTGACGGTGACGGCGCTGCCGCCGACCAGGGCCATGATCGGCGCGGTGCCGACCTCGCCCTGGGCGATGGCGTCGTCGTCGGCGACGATGAGCCAGTAGCCGCAGGGCAGCTCGGTCGCCGTGCCCGCGTTAAGAGCCACGGACACGGCGCCAGAGCTCTGAAGGGAACGAGCGAGCTGTGCGCTCAGCGCGCTCGTAAGGTGAGAATCGGTGTTGAGCCACTCGGCAGCTTCCTGCGCGGTGGTCTGGGAATTGGGCATGCCGGCGCTGTGCAGCACAGGCAGCGCGGCGTCGCGCACGGCGTCGCTTGCCCAGGCAAGGTCGGTGGCGATCTTGGCGTCGCTGTCGCCGTCGACGACGTTGGCGCTAAAGATCTGGTAGGCGTCGTAGTTGCGCGCCACGGTGCCGCTCACCGTGATGGAACCGGTCGAGGTCGGCGCGGCCTGCGCGGATGCGGGGAACACAACCGCGCAGGTGCCGATCAGGAGGGCAAGCAGCGCAAACAAGATCGGGAAGGAGCAAACTTTCTTATTCACGACGCTCGCCTCCCTTCGCATTCGCCTTGCGACGAATGTGCATCCAGGCCGCAGCAGCGCAAAGCACCGCCGCGCCGGCAAGGTACGTCAGAGTGACGCCCGACATACCAGAAAGGGGCAAAGAGGTGGAGTAGGTGTTGGTGAAGGTGGGGGTGGAGGTGTCGGTGAGGTTCTGTTCTTCGGCACCGACGTCTGCTTTCCAGTTGCCATCGGAGTCAACGGTTCCCTTCATGTAGGTCACCTTACAGCTAATGTCCCTTTTGGAATTGTCCGTTGCAACAACCGTGAACTTGTAGACCGAATTATCGAACTTGTAATGCGAGAAAATCGAGCTATCGTCCTTCTCGCGCACATAGTACGTGAAGGTCTTGGAAGCACCGCGGCCCGGAACATCAGAATCACTCTGCTTCAGACTGGCAAGATTGTACTTAATCTCGTCGAAGCCCAGGGTCTGGGATTTGTCGCCGTCGGCAGTGGTGGTAATCACGCCGTCGGGGTCGGTCTTAACCGTCTCGGCTTCTTTGAAGCCCGTGTTATCCGCAAACTCGAGCGTAAACTCCTTCATCTCGCCACCCTTAACGACCTTAGTCGCCTTAGGAGTCCAAGAACCGCTGGAGGTGTACGGAGTGTACTTGTTGGTGAAAGTTGCACCACTGGTAAGCTTAACGATAACAGCGTTTTCGCCTTCAGCTGCTGCGATAGCTGCTGGTTCTGTTTCTGGCGTTCTTGCGCCAGCGCCGTCATTTTCTACCTTTGTTACCGAAACGCTATCGACTTTGTAATACGTGTATATAATGTCAAGCACGTTGTGCGACTTTTTCTCATCCCTCACAACCTCAGGATCAATTTTGTAGATCGTTTTGTCGTAAGTCACGTTCTTGTCCGTGCCCGGAACCTCTACCAAGTAGTAGACAAGATCGTCATCGGCATAAACTTCACCTAGATCAAAGGTGAGATTTCCGTTCTTATCGTTCTTCACCGTATCGACCACCGAGCAGCCATTGAGCTGAAGATCACCATTGGAGTCAAAGCTCGGAATCGTATATGAGATCTCGCCTGGTTTGTTAATAATCTTGTTCTGCCTGAGAAGCTGGAAATCGAAGTCATTTCCTTTAAGCGCGCCGTCCTCAAGCACCTTGGTACCGTTGAGCTTCATCTTGGGGTAAACCTTGACTTCTCGAGTGGAGCCGGCGACAACGTCGCCGTTGGTCATGATGCCGCCACCGTGGATGTTGGATCTGTTGCCCGTGATGAAGAGGGAAGCAGCCGCGGTAGCAGCATCCATATCAACCTTAATCGGCTCAGATTTAAGGCCAATCATGTACTTAGCCTGAGCGCCCTCGTACTTGCCAATAGACGTTGGTGTTTTGTCGATCGTGCCCGACCAGTTGGCGGCTCCACCACCAAGCATCTGGCCGGTTACGGCTGCGATATACGGTTTGGTTTCCGAATTGGCAGAATCGTGAATTAAGAAAAGGTCCTCATGGCCGGCCTTTATAAAAGCTTCGGTTATTTCGCCGCCCGTGTCATTCTCCTTATCGTAATTCCAGTCCTCGCTCTTCCCATTAGTGCCGCCCGACCGCTTATTACCATTTTCGTCAAAATTACCGAAAATCGCGATGCCATTGGTATCGGTAATGGCAGTCTTACCAGTCGGGCAAGCGGCAAACCCGCCGCCAAAGCCATTGGCATGATTGTTGGTAATCAGGGCGTTGTATATCTTGAGACGCGCCGAACTAACGCCTTGGTCACTGTTGCCTCCCTGGACAAACACGCCGCCGCCACCCCAGTCATTGGGGGTATTAGTCGTATTGTTGGTGATGTAGGCTTTCGTGCCACTCACATTAAATTCGCCAACTGTAGGCGCAGCGATACGGATACCGCCGCCCTCCGAGTTTTGCGCCACATTGCTAGCGATGATTCCACCCGAAAACTTAAATGAGGAGAGGGCCTGATTCCAAGCGCCAGCATAAATACCGCCACCGGCCTCGGCAGAATAGTTACCGGTGATGTAGCCACCGTTAATTGTTAGACTGCCGTTATTGTAAGCAGCAATACCACCGCCGCCGTGACATCCGTTGCCAATATGCTTCGTGTTGCCTTCATTGTCGCTGTAGAACTGATAGTTGTTGTTGGTGATGTAACCACCTGAAATGACTACAGTTGAACTAACAGCACAAACACCGGCGCCGTAGCCTGATCGATCTTTGAACGTACCGTTACCGGAAATCGTGCCGCCGGTCATATTAATTGTGGATCCGTTAGCGTACACGCCGCCGCCATTGAGGGCATAGTTGCCCGCGATTACGCCACCGGTCAGGTTAAGAGTGGAGGCACCGCCGCTCGCATTGGATACCATAACGCCTGCGCCGGAACCCGAGCCAGAAGCGCCGCACACATAGCCACCGCTCATGTTGACGGTAGAGCCGTTCTCGGCATAGATGAGGTTGCCGACGCGACCGTTTTGTTCTTGCGTGATCGCGCCGCTCTCAAGGTTGAATCTGCCGCCATTGAAAAGGTTGACGAGCCTTAACCCAGTAGCTTCGGTATCGCTGCAAGCCACAATGGCACCCTTGATACCAGCCTCATACGCTTTAAGAGTTTCGTTTGTAACGGTTCCACTTGCGACCGATTCTGTTACGTAATAGGTAAGCTTGGTCGGGATGTTAGAATCGCCGTATTCTATTGAAGCGAGATTGCCACATTTGTTTTCTTGATTAGCCGTGATCTCTGTTGCGGCAGCTTGCTGGCCGTCCTTGACGGTCAGCGTCGCACCGCCGGTGATATTGAACAGAGGCTGATTTGAACTCTTATGCTTAATCTTATGGCCGTTTAGATCCAGCGTGATTTTGCTGCCGTCCTTGCTAAGCGTGATTGTCTCGCCGGTCTCGACATCATTCATAAGCTTGAAGCTAGCAACACCGCTTGCATTCGCCAACTTGGTTTTTAAATCGCCAACGTTTTTTATCTCGTCGGGCGCCGCTTCGGTTTGCTCGCCTTCCGTGGCCGCCATCACAGCGTTGCCATCTGCCGGCTCGTTATCTTCGACCTGCAGCTTACCCTCAGGTTGATCCCCAGACTGACCCTGCTCAACGTCATTTGTAGGATTGGTCTCGCCACCCTCTGCATCGTCACTATTCTGGTTTTCGGTATCCCCGTTGTTGGTGCTGCCTACATCAGTAGACTCACTTGAGGAACCCCCCCCCATCACAGTTTCCTCGGTAGAAACCATCTGGGCGTCGTTGGCAATGGCCTGCGAGATCGGGGGCATGACGAGCGACAGTACCAGGCTCAACACGGAGGCTCCGCACAAAACGCCTGCCAGTACACGGCGCGTCGCTTTATTACTCTGCTTAGATTTGTCCGAATTCGCTTTCATCGATGTCTCCTCCCCAAGAGACCGCGATCTTGCTCTTTCACCATCAAACGTATCTGCGCAATCTGTAATTGCGCTCGTTTAGTAATGCAATTATAACGATTGTTTAAACATCTGAGCAAATAAAACCGATAGTTTTGTAGTGAGTTCTCAATTCTCTTGACAATTGCTCGGATTTGCCTTCGTTTATTCGCTATCTATTTTTGTTTCTGCTGGTAATTTAGTTGCGTATTATTTTTTAATGGCATTAGATTTATTTGCACAACATTTTGCTCAAGAGCAAACATCCTGTGAACGGTCGAAAATCGACCGTGAGCGGTAGGTCATTAACCGTGATGAATATCCTACCAAATTGATGAGAATATCTCAAACCCATCGGTGGTTAGAAGTATGATGTTCAGACAACAATATTTGAATTTTCCCACAGATTTTAGGTATCAATTCGCCCAAATCGCCTGAGGCCACCGCAAAAGAGCCTGCCCCCTTCTGCGGTGGTTCTCCCCCAGCGCTACAGCAGATGTTCCTCGATAAAGATCGCGATGCCGTCTTTGTCGTTGCTGGCGGTTACAAAATCGGCGGCGGCGCGGGTGGCGGCGCTGCCGTTTGCCATGGCCACGCCCACGCCGGCGTCAGCCACCATGCAGGTGTCGTTATCGGCATCGCCAAACACGCAGATGTCCTGGAGCTCCATGCCGTTGAGCTCCGCCACGCGCACAAGGCCGCGCGTCTTGGACACGCGCGGATCCATGAACTCGTAGAGCCGCTGCGTGGTTTGCAGAGCCGCCGCCTTAACGGTGTTATCGGCAAACGTCGACGCCCGCTCAATCACCCGCGGCATTACCTCGGGCGCCATGGTAAACATCACCTTGGGCTGCGGCTCGCGCAAAAACTCGGCGAAATCGACCACCTGGTAGGGCACGCCATCGACGCGCGACAGGTGCTCGACGCACGCGTTGCTCTCGGGCACGTAGAACACGCCGTCTCGGGGGCAGACGGGCGTTGCCGGAAGGTCCGCCATGTGCTTGCAGATGCGCGCGATGGTCTCGCCCGGCAGCGGATAGCTCAGCTCGTTGATGTTGTGCGCGCGGTCGATGACCTCGGCGCCGCCGCAGCCCACGAGCACGTCCACCAGGCCTTCGATGCCCCAGAGCTCGTACATGGCCTCGGTCGCATGGGCATCGCGCCCGGTGCACAGGCCAAAGAGCACGCCGCGCTCGCGCAGGGCGCGGATCGCCGCCACGGTGCGCGGGGACACCGTGTGCTGGCTCGTGAGCAGCGTGCCGTCGATATCGCAGAACACGGCTTTGATGTGGCTGAAGGTGGTGTCCATGGGGGCCTTTCTGGGTAGCGCGGCGGTGTGGGGTGTATTCGTGAACGGCGTACATGGTATACCAAGGCGCGGATGCTGCCTGTCAAAGCAAAACCACCACAAAGGTGCCTGGCCCCCTTTGTGGTGGCAGGATGCAGGATGGCCTGGCCCAGGGCACAAACCATCACAACATTCGATGTTTTTCGGCAAAATCGCGATTATCATCGAATGTTGTGATGGTTTTTACTGCCTTGCGGCACGATCAAAATGCCGGCGTCCAAACAGCAGCAACGCCGCAGGGACCGCCGTCACGACCATGCCTGCCCCCACGAGCGTCTGTTGTACGCCAAATGTTGCCGCCAGCCACGGTGCAACCGCCAGAGGGGCCACGCCGGCGAACATATTGCCAAAGCCCATGACCGAGTTCACGCGACCGAGCTGCTCGAGCGGCGCCGTCGTTTGCACGATCGTGTTGTGGAGCGGGTTGACGATGCCCCAAGCTATGCCCAGGGCGACCTGACCGACGAGGGCCACACCCACGTACGGCGTCCCCACATAGAGCAGGCTTCCCAGGCCCACGGACATAAGTGCCACGAGCAGCGTTTTAAGGTTGACCAGGTGCGGCGGCAAGCGGAGCGCGAGCACGGCACCCAGCACCGCGCCGACACCGCAGGCAGAAGAGAGCCAGCCCATCCACTCAACGCCGACGTGCAGGACATCGCGGTAGAAGAACGACTCCAGCGGATCGAAGGCTCCGTAGCCAAAGTTCGAAAGAAAAATGATGCAGAACAGCAGGGCGAGGACGCTGTTGGTGAAGACTGTCTTGATGCTGGCTGCGAAGGTGGCGCGGGCGGACGTGCTGGGGTTGGAGCTTTGTCCCGCACGCTCCCCTTCCTCTGCCGAATCGGCATCCGCATGCCCGGCGACATGGCTGGTCTGCGGCCTAAAGCCCCAACCGACAACGAATGCCAGCACGGTAAAGAGCATCATGAGCACGAACACCGCGCGCGACGATGCAGCCGCCGCGACAAAGCCGCCCAGCGTGGGGCCAACGATGATACTCACGTTTGAAAACATGGCGATGGCGGAGTTGATGTCTTTGAGCTCGACGGGGTCGTTGGTGAGGTAGGCCGGATAGGACGTGGCGATGGGCTGGGCGAATCCCATCACAAAGCCCAGAAACACCGCGCCGAGCAGGACGACGCCGGTCGCGCTACCAAAGGCGATGATTGCCGTGCCAGTTGCAAGAGCGCCGATGATGCTCAGCAAGAAATGGCGGCGCGGACCCCAGGCGTCGAGCGCAGCGCCACCCGCAAAGGATCCCAGGATCACGAAAACGTTCATAAACAGAACGGCCAGCGATGTCGCCACGACTGAGGCATCGTCTGCATAGGTGAGCGTTCCGATGACGCCGATAAAATAACTGGTCTGAAACCCGGTGTAGATGAGAAAGCGCATCGCCACCAGCCGCTTGGCCTGCACGGACAGCGATGATTGAGGCTTTGAGAAAAGAGGGGCGAGCATGGAGACTCCTTGTTTCATACGAATACGGGCGGTGGGCATTCGCCACCGTCTATCGAATCAATCTATCCGCTTGAAACAATAAGGACTCATCAAGCCCCTTCTCTCCGTTTTTCGCCCGTCATGAACTACTTGGTAGATTGTAAGGCATGTCCCAACCATCTACCAAAGCAAAAACCGCCACAAAGGAGCCTGGCCCCTTTGTGGTGGAAATGACGTTTGCCCAGATAAAACCTGCCAAAACAAACCTGTCCCTTTTGGCAGGTTTTAGGCCAGATGATCCTGGATGAGGTCGCAGATGGCTCGGGCGTCGTTGATGTTGATGGCTCGGGTCGCAAAGCCGGCGTCGAAGGCCTGACGCGCCAGTGCCTCGTTGCAGGCAAGGGCCAGCGTGTGACCGTCGACCAGGTCGAGCGAGCTCTTGCCACGCAGACGGTCGACACCGGAGCGCGCGACCACGATGTTGTCGAAGCCCTCGGTCTTGTAGCCCTCGATGATCACCACGTCGACATCGTTGTAGCGCGACAGCAGCTCGCGCGCGGGCATCTCGTCCTCCTCGCGCGTGTCGGCGTACTCCGCCCAGCGCGTGGCGCAGATGAGTCCCACGTGCTTGGATCCGGCTTGGTGATGGCGCCACGTATCCTTAGCGGGCACATCGATATCAAAGCCGTGATGCCCATGATGCTTGAGCGAACCCACGCGCAGGCCGCGGCGGGTGAGCTCGGCGATAACCTTCTCGACGAGCGTGGTCTTGCCCGAGTTCTGGTAGCCGATAAACGCGATCGCGGGGACGGCCGGTGTCGGAGCTGCGGGCGCGATGGCGGCAGGTGCGCTCGCGGGTGCGTCGCCCGCGGCTCCCACGGCCTCAACAGCAGCGGCCTGGCGCTCGGCGCGGTCCCACACACCCGAACGGCCGCCCTCCTTGTGCAACAGGCGCACGTCGACGATCTCCATGCCGCGATCGACGGCCTTGCACATGTCATAGATCGTTAGGCACGCGGCACTCGCGCCGGTCAGAGCCTCCATCTCGATACCCGTCTTGCCCGTCACGCCCGCCGTGACCAGTACGTGAAAGCCAACCTGCCCGTCTGCGCGCGCCGGCGCCCAGCCCTCGGGCACGTCATCGGCCGGCGTCCCCGCCGCAGCGATGGGCGCAATGTCGCACTTGCTCTTGGTAATGAGCAGCGGATGACACATGGGAATGATGTCGCTCGTGCGCTTGATGGCCATAATGCCCGCCACGCGCGCGCAGGCAAGCACGTCGCCCTTTTTGGCGCGGTCCTGCAGCACCATGGCCTGCGTCTCGGGATGCATGAGGATGGTGCCCTCGGCGATGGCAATACGATGGGTCTCGGCCTTGTCGGACACGTCGACCATGCGAACCTCGCCCTTGGCGTCCACGTGCGTCAGCTCGTCGCGACGGGCGTCGCGGGCGGGCTCGACTGCAGCGCTGGAAGTCGGCTGCGCGGACGCGTCGGCGTTGCCAGCATTCGCTGCAGCCGTGACTTTGTGGGCAGACATCGCGGCCCTGCGAGCGGCCTTGGTGGCATCGGCGTACCTGCTCTTGGCCATATGATCATCCTCCGATTTGAGACATAAATCGTTGCGTGCCCTCAATTATCGCGTGTTCCTGCGGTTTGTGGGCCACGGCATCGCGCCAAATCGAAAGTACCTGCATATCATCACCACGGCGCAGCGCCTCACGCACCGAATACTCGGCATCGCTGAACAAGCACGGACGGACGTTGCCATCGGCCGTCAGGCGCAGACGGTTGCAATTCGCACAAAAATGGTTGGACATGGCGCTAATAAAGCCGACCGTTCCCGCCGCGCCCGGAAAGTGCCAATAGCGCGCAGGGCCCGCGCCGGCAGGAGCGTCGTTGATGTCGAGCGGCTCGAGCTCGCCCAGCCCCGTCGCGGCGGCCCCGGCATTGATGCGCGCCCGCAGCTCGTCGCTCGGAACGGTGTCACTCGCATCCCACAGCTCGGGATTGAGCGTGGGCGCGTGAGGGTCTACGGCACAATGCGAGCTCGTGTGCTCGTCGCCGATGGGCATGTATTCGATAAAGCGCAGGTGGATGGGGCGGTCGACGGTCAGCCGCGCGAGGGTCGCCACATCCTGGTTGAGCCGACGTACCACAACGCAGTTGACCTTAACGGGCTCAAAGCCCCAAGCCAGCGCCGCGTCGATGCCAGCCATGGTCTGCTCGAGTCGACCCAGGCGCGTGATCTTTCCAAAGAGCGTAGGGTCGAGCGTGTCGAGCGAGATGTTGACGCGGTTAAGCCCCGCGTCTTTGAGCTGCGGCGCCAGCTTGGGCAGCAAGGCGCCGTTGGTGGTAAGCGAGATGTCCTCGATCTGCGGGATCGCGCGGATGTCGCGAATAAGCGGAATGATACGGCGGCTGACCAGCGGCTCGCCACCCGTCAGGCGCACGCGGCGAATGCCCTCCCCCGCCACCAAGCGCACAAAGCGGGCGATTTCCTCGGCGCTGAGCAGCTCGTCGTGCGCGCGGGGCGCCACGCCATCGGCCGGCATGCAGTAAATGCAGCGGAAATTGCACTTGTCGGTAACGGCAATGCGCAGGTAGTTGATATCGCGGCCAAAGCCGTCATGTTGCACGTGCCCGTCCACGCAGCCCTCCCCTCACGCGGCGTTTTATTCTTCGGAAAACATAATACCCTACGGGAGAATCATGCCGACACCCGTACGACAGGACAGGCCGCTTCGAGCAAAACGGACTTTCCAAGCCCATCCTCAGCACAGACCATCACAACATTCGATGCTTTTCCCGTTTTTGGCAAAAAACGTCGAATGTTGTGATGGTTTGCCTGCCCACGGCACCCCGCAGAAGGACCGGAACGCCCCTAGAGGCCGCCGTCCCAGTGTCGAATCACGAATTCTCGCAGGTCGTTCTGCCGCTTTTGGAACGCTTCGCTTCGGTCGCACTTAAGACCCATAGCGAGCGCGATGGCATTCATCGCCCGGTGCAATTGCAGCTGGTGGGCAAACTGAGTCCCGGTGAGGACGATCATCCTAAAGCCCAGCGTGCTCAGCACGGTCATACGCTCCGCATCCGACGCGCTGCGCTGTTTATCAAGATGGTCCGAGCCGTTGTATTCAATCCCCGTACCGCTCGCGGGCGCATATACGTCGATCTCGAAATACCCGGCCTTTGCGAGATACTTGAACTCGTTGGGAACATCGACCCGACGGTTGAGCTCGATCTTGGCGTATCCCAGCCCTCCCTGGGAACGTTTTGCTACGACCATGATTGCGGTGGCCGTCTCCATGGGCGACCGCGCGCCATCGTGCACGCGCTTGAGCACGGCGGCCGCGCGTACAGCCCCCTGACGAGATCGGTTCTCATCGCAATAAGCAATCAAGTCGGCAACGGTATACCTCTGCCCCATCTCGATATAATCGTCTGTCGACAGATGATTCAAATGGTATCGGGCGCAGATTTCATACCCATATTCCAGCTGCTCGGGCTCGCTCATCCACGAACCCGCTTGGACAAAGCACATGACCTCATCAACCACCAGAAGGCCCTCTGCCACCTCAAGAAGATGGTCTGGAGGTACCGGCGCCCCAAACACGTGGCACCTAAATCCAGCCGGCGTCGAGCGCTCAAAATCGAAGTTGACGAGCGTATCGATATGATCGAGCTCTTCTCGTGGAATACCAAGCGAAACCAGATAGTCGGTAACGATCCCAACTGCCGTTGAAGCCCTCAGCCCCTTGGCATCGAGTCCCAATTTGGGCAGGCCCGCAGTCGGCTCCGCCTCGTTAGCAGGCGAGTCCTCATCGTATAGGCTGCTTGCTCGCGAGAGCGGCTCGGACGGGCGCGCCACGTTGTGGTACAGCCAGGCAGTCTTATGGGACAGGACGATCGGCAGGTCCATGAACCCTCCAATGGAGTCGGATAACCAACCTTATTCCCCTGCCCACGGGTCCGCACACCTTCGTGCGCAAGAAAGCGATTCCACCCGATCGAGTGGTAGAAAAACCATCACAACATTCGATGCTTTTCCCGATTTTGTCAAAAAACGTCGAATGTTGTGATGGTTTGAGGCGAGGTGAGGGGGCACGGAGGGGTCAAAGCATCGTATTCGGCAAGGCGCGCCCCCGTATTCATTTGGAAATGTCCGCGGTCGTGACTTTTTCGCCCCGCCGCCAACACAAACCTTGACTCTACAATCGTTGTAGGGTTTTCACTACACTGGTACGTAAACAGACCAAGCCAGAAAGCCCCGCCCATGGAACACGACCTCACACGCGGCAATGTCCTTAAGACCATCGCGGTCTTTGCCCTGCCCTATATGCTCTCGTACTTTTTGCAGATGCTCTACGGCATGGCCGACCTGTACATGATGGGGCAGTTTAGCGGCGCCGCCGGCATCACCGCCGTGGGCAACGGCGCGCAGACGCTCTATATCATTACCGTGACGCTCGTGGGCCTGGCCATGGGAACGACGGTTATCGTCGGCCACGCCGTGGGTTCGCGTCGGTTTGACCGCGCCGAGACCGCCATCGGCAACACCATCACGCTCTTTATGGGTGTCTCGGTGGTGCTGGCCGCTGTCCTGCTCGCACTGTGTCCGCAGATCGTGGCGCTCATTGGCACGCCGGCCGAGGCGGTCGAAGGCACTGCCGCCTACCTGCGTATCTGCTTTATGGGCATTCCCTTTATCGCCGCGTACAACATCCTCTCGGCCATCTTTCGCGGCCTAGGCGATTCGCGCTCGCCCATGTACGTGATTGGCGTGGCATGCATCATCAACATCGCGCTTGATTTTCTGTTTATCGGTCACATGGGACTCGGCCCCGTGGGTGCGGCGCTCGGCACGGTAACCGCCCAGACGGCAAGCGTTGCCCTCGCGCTCGTGTGGCTCAAGAGCCGCCGCACGCACATTCACCTCAAGCGCAGCGACCTGCGCCCCCAGCCCGAGGTACTCGGTAGCATTCTTAAGATCGGCGTGCCCGTAGCCGTGCAGGACGGCTGCATCCAGGTGGCGTTTATGTTCATCACCGTCATCGCCAACCACCGCGGCCTGGTTGATGCCGCCGCCGTGGGCTTGGTCGAGAAGATGATCAGCTTTTTGTTCATTGTGCCGAGTTCCATGGGTGCCACCGTCAGCGCGCTCACGGCGCAAAACGCCGGCGCAGGCAAGGGCGACCGCGCGCGTCAGGTACTCAAGGACGCCATGACGATCTCGGTGGTGTACGGTTGCCTGATCACGGTGCTGATGTGGCTGGTGGCACCGGCGTTTATCGGCTTTTTTGCCAAGGACCCCGCGGTGGTCGCCGCCGGTACTGGCTATATGCACAGTTATATTTTCGACGCGATTTTTGCCGGCATCCACATTTGCTTTAGCGGCTTTTTCGCTGCATACGGCAAGAGCTACATCGGCTTTGCGCACAACGTGCTGGCCGTGGCGCTCATTCGCGTGCCCGGTGCATGGCTGCTGTCGAACGCCTATTCCGATACGTTGTTTCCCATGGGCATCGCCTCACCGTGCGGGTCGATTCTGTCGGCGACCATCTGCGTGATTGCATTTACCGTGCTCAACCGCCGCGGAACTTTTGACAAGCTGGTGGCGTAGCGAGGCGACGCAGGCCTAGCGCCTCTCCCCTGTTTTACCGAAAGGAGCGGTCCTGTGACCGACATGCCAAGCGAACACACCGAGGGCCTGCTCCGCATTGGCGAGGTGGCGCGCTTGCTCAATTTGAGCGTGGGCACACTGCGCCATTACGAACAGATGGGGCTATTGGAGCCGGCATATGTCGATCCGACGAGCGGGTACCGCTACTACGGATCCCGGCAGCTCTCCACCCTCAACACCATCGGCAACCTGCGCGTTCTCGACTTGCCGTTGGCACAAATTCGCGAGTTTGTCACTACGCGCGATATGGATTTGATGCAACGGCAACTGACCAAGCAACAGGAGTTAATTGAGCACAGGCGGCGTGAGTTGGAGCGCATGTCGCGCAAGATTGACCAGCGGCTTGCCTTGCTTCATGGCGCTTTGAATGCTGATCTCGACACCATTAGCGAAATCGAGGAACCCGAACTTCGCTGCGCCACGCTGCACGAGCGCGTCAATCCCACCGACGCCTATTCGCTGGGATGGCATATCCGCCAGCTTCAGCAGGGGCAGCACGAAACCTTTGCCTATCTGGGCAATCTGGGTGTGGGTATCGCGCCCGAACGCCTGGCAGCCGGTGACTTTGATGGCTACGACGAGGTCTTTCTGCTGCTCGATGACACCGATGATTACTTGGGCGATGTTGAGACGCGACCTGCCGCGCGCTGCCTGACCATAAGCTTCCGCGGCACGCACGGGCAAGCAGCCCCACGCTACGAGCAGCTGCCCAGCTATATGCGCGAGCACGGCCTGGCACCCGCCGGTCCCTCACGCGAGATCGCCCTCATCGATGACATCATCAGCGACGACCCGGCAACCTACGTGACGCAGATCACGGTGCCCGTTTCCCCGTCCAAATAAAATCCGCCCGAAAGGTATCATGCTTTCCGGGCGGATCTTCAATTTGGTTATCGATGCGCTAAGCCCGGGGCACCTCGCCAGTAGCCAAGATCCGCTCGAGCGCATCCTCGTCCAGTACGGGCACACCCAACTGCTCGGCTTTGGTGAGCTTGGAGCCCGCTTTGGGGCCGGCGACCAGATAGCTCGTCTTCTTCGACACGCTGCCCGAAACCTTGGCGCCGAGCACCTTGAGCGCCGCGCCCGCCTCGTCGCGAGTGCGGTTGACGAGCGTGCCAGTCAGCACAAACGTCAGGCCCGCGAGCGGCTGGGCGTCGGCGAGCTCGCCTGCCACGCCAGCGTCGGCTGCGGCTTGCGCATGAGCGGCGCCCAAGTCGACCTCGAGCGACAGGCCCGTCTGACGCAGGCGCTCCAGCACGGCAAGGTTCTCGGGCACGGCCAGGAACTGCTTGACGCTCGCCGCAATCTTGGGACCGATGCCCTCGCACTCGGCGATGTCCTCTTCGCTCGCCAAGATGAGCTTGTCGATCGACAGAAACCGCTCGGCGATGACCTCGCCCACACTCTTGCCCACGTGGCGGATACCCAGGGCAAACAGCACGCGACCGTGTGGCTGGCTCTTGGACTTGTTGAGCTCGGCGATGATTTTCTCGGCCGTCTTGAGGCCCACCGGGATGGGGTCGCCCTTCTTGACGCCCTTTTTGCTGTTGGAGCTGGCATAGGTGCGGCCCGTGTCCAGTCCGGCGATGTCATCGACCGTGAGCTGGTAGAAGTCCGCGACGTCGTGAATCAGCCCGGCGGCGATCATCTTGTCGACGATCTCGTCGCCTAGGCCATCGACGTCCATACAGCCGCGGCTCACCCAGTGGAGCAGGCGCTCCTTGAGCTGCGCGGGGCAGTCGATGGACACGCAGCGGTATGCCACCTCGCCGTCCTCGTGGACCACGGGGCTACCGCACACGGGGCAGACCTCGGGCATGTGCCAGTCGACCGAATCGGCCGGGCGCTTGTCGAGCACCGGCCCCACGACCTCGGGAATCACGTCGCCCGCCTTGTGCACGATGATGGTATCGCCCTCGCGCACGTTTTTACGACGGATCTCGTCGATGTTGTGCAGCGTGGCGCGCGCGATGGTGGAGCCGGCAACCGTCACCGGGTCGAACTCGGCGACCGGAGTGAGCACACCGGTGCGGCCCACCTGGATGCGAATTTCGCGTAGGACGGTCTGCTTTTCCTCGGGCGGGAACTTAAAGGCGATGGCCCAGCGCGGCGCACGGGCAGTAAAGCCCAGGTCGATCTGCTGCTGGAAGCTATCGACCTTTACAACCACGCCGTCGATGTCGTAGTCCAAGTCGCCGCGATGCTCGAGGGCCTGGGCACAGAACTCGTGGACCTCGGCCGGCGTGGCGCAGCGGGCCACGTTGGGGTTGACGCTAAAACCGGCGCTGCGCAGCCAGTCGAGGAACTCACGCTGGCTGTGGACGTGCAGCGGATCGGTATCGGCAATGGCGTAGATAAAGGTGGCCAGGTCGCGGCGCGCCGTGACCTTGGGATCCTTCTGGCGCAACGATCCGGCGGCGGCGTTGCGCGGGTTGGCGAAGGGGTCGCGGCCCTCGGCATCGGCCTCTTCATTCAGACGAACAAAGCTGCCCTTGGGCATATAGACCTCGCCGCGTACTTCGATGGTACGCTCGCGGTCGGCACCCATGTGGGCGAGCGCCGGCTCGGACAGGTGCATGGGCACATCCTTGATGGTACGGACGTTGAGCGACACGTCCTCGCCCGTGGTGCCATCGCCACGTGTGGCGGCGCGCACGAAGGTTCCGTTTTGGTAGGTAAGCGCCACGCCCAGGCCGTCGATCTTAAGCTCGCAGGTATAGGTGACGCTGCCGGCACCGAGCGCATCCTCGGTGCGCTGGAGCCACGCGTCGAGCTCGTCCAAATCCATGGCATCGTCCATGGAATACATGCGTGCCATGTGCGTGACAGGCGTAAACTGCTCGCTCACGTATCCGCCCACGCGCTGGGTATAGCTGTCGGGCGTCACCAAATCGGGATAGGTCGCCTCGATTTCCTGCAGCTCAACGAGCATTTTGTCGAAGGCGGCGTCCGTGATCTCGGGCGCATCGAGCATGTAGTAGCGGTACGCGTGGTAATCGAGCTCGTGGCGCAGCTCGGCCGCGCGCGCGGCGGCCTGGGCATGGGCGTCGGCCGGTGCAGCGGCATCCGCGCCCGCGGGCGTTTCGGTATCGATGTCCACGCCGTCACCAAACAGGCTCGATTGCTCCATAGCGGCACTCCTTCGCTCGATTTCAAACGGATACTAGAGTACCACCGGTCACCATGGCGCCGAATAGCGGTCTCAAACCGCACCGAATCGGCAGCCGCCGAACCGGGATGGATCGCGCGATCAAACCATGCCCTTGCCATTTCCAAATGATTCGTTTTCCTCTGTCCCAACGGATCAATAGGAAAAGAGGGGGCTGTCCCGCGTTGGCGGAACAGCCCCCCTCTGGCTCGATATGTGCGAAACGGCTCGTTAGAAACCCTGACCGTTGCCCTGACCCTGGCCCTGCTGGCCAAGCAGCTCCTCCAGATACTGGCGCAGCTGCTCGTCGGTAATACCGCCGTTGCCGGTATCGGTCGCGCTGTCGTTCTGCTGCTGGTTCTGCAGCTCCTCGTCGGAGCCCAGCTCGACCGTGACCTTCTTCTCTTCCTTGCCGCGCATGAGCGTGATCTCGACCTTCTCGCCCACCTCGTGGCTGCGCAGCGCGATGATCAGACCATCGGCGCTCGAAATCTCATCGTCGCCCAGCTTGGTGATGACGTCGCCCTCCTGGATGCCGGCCTTGGCGGCGGGACCGTCCTCGACGACGCTCGCCACGTACGCGCCGCTATCGGTGCTCAACTTGTTGGTGCGGGCGTTGAGCGCGTTGACGCTCGAAAGCGTAGCTCCCAGGTACGGGTGCACCGGCGTCTTACCGTCGATGATCTGGTCGGCAATGTTCTTGGCGTAGTTAACGGGAATAGCAAAGCCCACGCCCGAGCTGGAGCCCGAATAGCTCTCGATGAGCGAGTTGATACCCACAAGCTCGCCGTTATCGTTAACGAGCGCGCCGCCGGAGTTGCCCGGGTTGATGGCGGCATCGGTCTGGATCATGTTGGCATAGATGGTGTTACCGTTGGTAGAGCTCATGGCCGTGGAGCGATAGAGCGCCGAGACGATACCCGTGGAGACAGACTGCTCGTTGCCGAACGGCGAGCCGATCGCCATGACCCACTCGCCCACGTTGAGCTTGGAGGAGTCACCGATCTCGATCGGCGTGAGCTTGGAGGCGTCGGCGTCCTTGAGCTTGATGACGGCCAGGTCGCTCGAGGCATCGTTGCCCACGAACTCGGCCTCGTAGGTGGTGCCGTCATCCATGGTAACCACGTACTGGTCATAGCCATCGACCACGTGGTTGTTGGTGAGGATATGGCCCTCGGTATCGAGCACAACGCCCGAACCGACGCTGCCCGAGCTATCCGACTCGTCGGCAGACTGCGAAAGCGAGCCATTCTGGCTGCCGCTCGAAGTGGCGGTGATGGAAACCACGGAGGGCAGGGCCTTGGCAGAGACGGCCTCGGCCAGCGTGGTGTCCTCGGAATCAATCGTAATCTTTTGCGTCGATGAACCCGAAGCACCCGCCGTCACGGCATTCTTGCCGCCACCGATATTGAGCGTGCCACTCATAATGAGCGCGATGACCAGCAGGGCTCCGCAGGCGCAGCCGGCGAGCGCCGTAATAAAGATCGGCAGCTTTTTGGTCTTAGTCTTGACCACTGTGTGCTTGTTTACAACCTGTTGGCCGCCCAGCGGCTTGCCGGTCTGCGTGTCGTATGCCTGCACGTAGGGAATGTTGCTGTCGGCAGGCGTCGACTCCACCTGCACACGCGGCTGCTGCTGGGTCTCGCCGGCGTTGCCCGCATCCTGGGGACGCTGGGAATCGTTCTCGCTCATGGCTGCGATCCTTTCGTCAAATAACCAAAGGCCCGCCAAACACGTGGCGGGCCATCGTTGTTCACGTTGAGTTGTACCCCAATATGCGGGCGCAAGTGTATGAGAACGCAATCTTTTAGGAAGGCTTAAGTTCTGTTGCAGATTCGAGAGGAACCCGCATCTGCGTCAAAACCATCACAAAGGTGCCTGTCCCCTTTGTGGTGGAAATCTAGTCCTTAAACAGATAGCCCACGCCGCGGACGGTGGTGATGTGCGCCGCGATCTGCGGGCCCACCTTGGAGCGGATGCGTCGAATGTGCACGTCGACGGTGCGCGTGCCGCCGCAGTACTCAAAGCCCCACACGCGGTGCAGCAGCACCTCGCGGCTGTAGGCGCGGTTGGGGTGCGTCGCCAAAAAGCTCAGCAGTGAGTACTCCATCAGCGTCAGGTCGATGGGCTCGTTATCGAGCGTCACCTGGTAGGTAGCCAGGTTAATCTCGAGGTTATCGATATTGAGCACATCGTCGGCGGTAACGGTCTCCTCCTCGCCCATCAGGCGCTGCGCGCGAGCCTTGAGCTCGTTGGGCGTCGCCGTGGGGCATACAAAGTCGGCATGCGCGTGATTGGGCAGGCGCAAGGTACCGAGTGCCTCGTCGTCGACGATCACCAGCATGGGGACGCCGCCGCGATCGTCAAGCCACTTGGCAATCTGATCGATGCGGTCGCTGCGGATGCCATCTGAATCGAGAATCAGCAGGTCAAAGTCGTGCGCCGCAGTTGGCGAATCGGGGGTAGCCAGGCTCACCTCGACACCCAGGGTGGTCGTCAAGCTGCGGGCAAACTCGTGGAAGCGCGTCGTGCGCGCCATGAATAGGGCACTCTTTTCGGACATATCGGCCTCCAAAGAAATGAGCTCAATCGTACTGGAACAAGCCAGCGCGATTAGGAGTTCGCCAGGTAGTGCTTGATCTCCCACTCGGTGATCGTAGACTCAAACTTATGCCACTCGTCGCGCTTCTTTTTGAGGAAGAAGCTGTGAATGTGCTCGCCGAGGGCATCCTTCATAAACTGCGAGTCCTCAAACACGTCAAGCGCCTCTTTGAGCGAGCGCGGCAGCGGCGCGTAGCCGGCCTCGACCATCTGACGGTCGGTAAGCTTGAGCGTCTCGGCCGTGGCCTCGGGTGGGAGCTCCAGCTTGCGCTCGATGCCGTCCAGACCAGCCGCCAGCGTGACGGCGTTGACCAGGTACGGGTTGGCCATGGGGTCGGGGCTGCGAAGCTCGATGCGCGTGGACAGCGGCTTGCCGGGCTTGTAGACCGGGATGCGGACCATACTCGCGCGGTTGCGCAGGCCCCACGTGGCGTACTGCGGCACGGAGTCGCCACCCGTGGTGATGCGCTTGTACGAGTTGACCGTGGGATTGGTGATGGCGCTGATCTCGCGCGCGTGCGCCAAGATGCCGGCCATATAGTGCTTGGCGATTTCGGAGAGGTGGTACTTCTCGTCGTCCTCGCCCCAAAACACGTTGTTGCCGTCGTGGTCGAATAGCGACTGGCACAGGAACATGGCACTGCCGTCCTCGCCCGCCAACGGCTTGGGCATAAAGGAGGCGTGGCAACCGCTCTCGTAGGCCTGCTGCTTAATGATGAGTTTGGCCGTGGTGATGGCGTCGGACATGCTCAGGGCCTCGGCGTGGCGCAGGCTCATGCCATGCTGCGAGCGGCCGGCGGCGTGGAAGGTGTACTCCACGGGCACGGACATCTTCTCGAGCGTGAGGACCGTGTTGCGACGCAGGTCGCGAGCGGCATCGCTCACCGAAAGATCGAAGTAGCCCACGTTGTCGAGCGGCTCGGGGGTGTGCTCGTCGGGGAAGTAGTAGTACTCCAGCTCGGCGCCCACGTTGAGCAGATAGCCGGCCTTCTCGGCCTTGCGGAACATGCGGCGCAGGGCATCGCGCGGGTCGCCGGCGAAAGGCTTGCGATCGGGAGTACACACGTCGCAGAACACGCGCGCGACGCCGTTGTGGCTCGGGCGCCACGGCAAAATCTGGAAGGTCGAAGCATCGGGAAACGCCAGCATGTCGGCTTCCTCGGGCGTGGCAAAACCCTCGATGGCGGAGCCGTCAAAGCCAATACCCTCCTCAAAAGCGACCTCGAGGTCCTCGGGGCTAATGGCAAAGTTCTTGAGGCGGCCGAGAATGTCGACAAACCACAGACGCACAAAGCGGATGTCACGCTGCTCTACGGAGCGGAGTACGTAATCGATGTTCTGCTGGTTCATGTCGCTCCCCTTTCTTTCGGGCGGGTTTCGACTGATCTATATCGCAGATACTATCGCAGAAAAATGTTTCCGCAGGGTTAAAGCGTATCAAGCGCTCAAAAAACGTGCGCGAGCAGGCCGTCTGACTTACGCGCGATCATAAAGGATCACTCCTTCGCGCTCGATTACCGCGGCAAGATCGCCATCAAGATGGTCGCTCGAGACGAGGTCAACCTGCCTCCCAGTTTCTTTGCGCACCGCCTCGCCGAATGCCGACAACGCGAAAAGACCAAAGCCCTGATCGCGATCGACTTCGAGACGTAAGTCGATATCGCTATCGGCACGCGCTTCGCCACGGGCATACGAGCCAAATAGAATCACGGTTTTGATGGCGGGAATCGGGCTGGCCGCCTCACGGACGGCTGACTCAATCTGAGCAGTATCCAAAATGCCCGCCGCAGCGCTTTCGCTCGCAGAGCTTTTACCGAGTGAAGGAACAAACGGCAGCGAGCGCTCGCGCAGCATCTGTCTCATAAACATATTGACCGCAACAGACGAAGTCATGCCAAGTTCTTCGCACAGCTCGGCAAATGAATCTTTAATTGACGAGTCCACTCGCACACTCAGCACAGACGCAGCCATGGGCACCTCCTGTATGACATTGTCTATATAATATCACACAGGCTAGCGCGAGGTCGAAGCGCGGTGTTCGATGTGGCCGGGTATCTCGATGCGCTTGGGGGCGAGCTTTGCGGCGTCGCCCACCGTAGTGGTAACGATGTCGATGCGCTCGGAGAGACGCTCGACCACGCGCTCGGCAATGGTGGGGGTGTCCTGCGCGGCCGTGGTCACACCGCCAAAGAGCACGTGGTTCCAGGGATAGTCGTCAAACGTAGCAATCTTGAGACCCGCCGGCAACGAGGGTCCCAACTGTGCCAGCGCCTCGGTCAGACGCAGAAAGACCAGGCCGTTGACGGCAATGAGGCCGAGCTTTTTACCCGCATAGCCGCGGATAGCTCCGTCCAGACGGCTGACACCCGTGGCGCCACCGTCGGCCAGGGTAACGACCTCGCCGGCCAGACCGCGGCGCGAAAGCTCGTCGGCAAAGGCCTCGGCGCGCTCGCGACGCACGGGGCTGTCATCGCTTGCCTCGGTGAGCAGGCACAGGCGCTCGCTGCCCGCAGAGGCCAAGGCGTCTACCAGGCCGGCAACCAGCTCACGGTTGTTAGAGGTCACCAGATCGATGCCACCGTCGGCAACATCGCGGTCGAGCAGCACAACGGGCAGGCGCCCCGCGGCCGCGGCGATCGCCTTGTCGTTGCCTCCGCAGGTATTGACGACCAGGCCGTCTACGCCGGCATCGATAAGTCTGGTGAGCGACTCTGCCTCCTTGGCGGGGTCGTTGCCGCTAATGGCGGTCATGAGCGAGCAGCCGCGCGCGGCGGCGCTGGCGGAAAGGCCCTCGAGCATGGCGCCCGAGAACGGGTTAGCGATGTCGGCCAGGATCACGCCGATGAGGTTGGTGCGCGAGCTGCGCAGGTTGCGCGCGGCGGCACGTGGGCGATAGCCAGTGCGCTCGATAACCGCCGCGATGCGCGCGCGAGTTTCCTCGGTCATCTGCCCGGGGCGGTTGTTGAGATAGCGCGAAACCGTGGCCGGGCTCACGCCCGCCTCGGCGGCAATGTCCTTAATCCTCATCTGCGCCATAGCGCACCCCGTTCCCCAATTGTCGGCAGTCTGAGCCATTTTAGGCATTTTTAAAAAACTCGCTTGCAAAACGTTGTAGGTGAGCAGCATCGTTTTTGCGTCTCGAGCAGATGCGGTGATGGGCTAGATAGACGAGTCTTTGGAAAGCTCGAAATAGTCGGGATGCAAGGCGATAACCGGGCCCTGCTCCTCGGGCATCAGATGCAAGTGCGTCTCGGCAAGATAGCTCGCCGTGTCGGTATCGCCCCTCTTAATGGCCTCGAGAATCCGACGATGTTGTCGACGAATCGGCTCCCAATCCAGATCCTGCGACACCATACGCAACCAGTTGTATCGCTCAAAATGCGTATTGATGCTCTTCATCCAATCCCACAACATGTGACGGCCGGCAATCACAAAACACGTCTCATGAAACAGGTTATCCAAGTCGAAAAAGCGACGCGTTTCGCGATGGTCGAGCGATTCGGACTCGGCAAGAATCTGCTCAAGCCGATGCTTCTGCTCGGACGTGGCTGCCGAGCAGCATTTAATGAGTACGCTTCTTTCGAGTTTCTCGCGCAAGAAACAGGCGTTCTCGGCGCGCTCCATGCTGATTTTTGAGACATAGGTGCCGCTTTTGGGACGCGTTTCCACTAGCTCCTGCTCACGCAGACGCACAAAGGACTCGCGAATGGGCGTGCGCCCGATTCCCGTCTCCTTTTCCAGACCAATCGCCGAAAGGCGCGTGCCGGGCTTGAGCTCGGCATAGATGATCTTGGAGCGCAATGCGTTGTATGCCTGATCTTGCAGGCTCTGATAATGCTGGTGTTGTTCCATAAAGCCCTCGAATGAAGCTCACGGTTTGTCGAATATCACCACGTAATACTATCGCATCCCCCATCCCCTCAATTGCGGTGAAAGAGGGGGTGCTCACGTCGCCAGCACCGCAAGAGCAAGCGGTGGCATCCCGAAACCCGGGACACCACCGCTATTTTGCTATCGGATGGCGCAGAGACGCCCCTCCCCACGCACCAAGGGGTTGACTAGAGCTCGCAGGCGACCTTGTAGCCATCGCCGATGGCATCGCGAATGTTGCCGCACTTGTTGGCATCGCCCAGCACGTGGGTGGCAACACCGGCTGCGGCCAGGTCGTCGGCCAACTTGGTGTTGGGACGATAGCCCATGGCAAGTACCAGCGTATCGGCATCGGCGATGGTTTGGATCTCGCCGTCCTTCTCGTAGCTGATGGTGTCCTCGGTAATCTCGGTCACCTTGGCCTCGGTCAGCACGTGAACGCCCTTGGAGAGCATGCGCGTGATGAGCACCGCGCGACCGGCGCCGCCCTCGTTGGCGGCGAGCGTCTTGGTCATCTCGATGACGGTGACGTCGCGGTTGGCCGGCGACAAGTCGTTGACCAGCGGGGCCAGGTAATCGGCCGTCTCGCAACCGACGGTGCCGCCGCCCACGATGACGATCTTCTTGCCCGGGAAAGCCTTGCCACCCAACAGGTCGTCAGCCGTCATGACCTGCTTAAAGCCCTGCATGAATGCCGGAGCGATGGGCTCGGCGCCGTAGGCCAGGACAACCTCGTAACCCGCGTAGTCGCGCTGAATGTCCTCGGCCGAGAGCTCGGTGCCAAAGACGCACGTGACGCCGGCCTCGGCCAGGCGACGGTACTGATACTTGATCACGCGGGTGAGTTCCTGCTTTGCCGGCGGAACGGCTGCGATGCGCATCTCGCCGCCCGGTTCGTCCTGCTTATCCACGAGCACCACGTTATGACCGCGCTTGGCGGCAATGTAGGCTGCCTCCATGCCCGCAGGACCAGCACCAACAACCAGTACGTTCTTGGCCTCGGCGGCAGGCTCGTAGCCGGCCTCGTCGCGCTCCACGTCCGGGTTGACGGTGCAGGAGATGCGCTTGCCAAACATGATGCCGTTCAGGCAGCGCAGGCAACCGATGCAGGGACGGATATCATCGGCATTGCCGGCAGCGGCCTTGTTGCAGAACTCGGCATCGCACAGATTGGCGCGGCCCATCATGCAGATGTCGGCAGCGCCGTCCTCGATCAGCTCCTCGGCAATCCATGCCTCATTGATGCGGCCGACCGTGGCGACGGGAATGTTCACATGCTTTTTGATCTCGCGCGAGCAGGCGGCGTGCGAGGCCTGCTGCGTACCGGCGGCGGGAATCGCGGAGCCGCGCTTGATGGTAGTGCCGCCCGACACGTGGATCATGTCGACGCCAGCCTTCTCCAGGCGACGCGAGACGTAGATCATGTCGTTGAGGGTCAGACCGCCATCGGTGTACTCGTCGCCCGAGATACGGACGTCGATGATGAAGTCCTTGCCGCAGCGCTCGCGAATCTCGGCGATGACCTCGAGCAAGAAGCGCATGCGGGCATCGAGCGAGCCACCGTACTCGTCGGTACGCTTGTTATAGAGCGGGGTCAAAAAGCCGCCGAGCATGCCGTGGGCGTGCGCCGCATGGACCTCGACGCCGTCGACACCGGCCTTCTGCATGCGCACGGCAGCGTCGCCAAACTGATGCGTGAGCTCGTGGATCTCATCGACCGTGATAGGGCGCGGCGCCTCGCGGGCATAGGACGGGCCCACAAAGGACGGGGCGACGAGGCGCGGCGTGCCCGGAATGTTAAAGGCCATGTAGGCGGGGTGGAAGAGCTGCGGCATAATCTTGCAGCCATACTCGTGGACGGCCGCGGCGAGCTTTTCCCAGCCAGGGATAAACGTGTCGTCGTAGCAGCACATGTCACCCGGCAGGTAGGTATAGGTAGGCTCGACCGTCACGACCTCGGTGATGATGAGGCCCACGCCGCCCTTGGCACGGGCACGGTAATGATCGACCAAGTCGTCGGTCACATAGCCATGATCGGCCAGGTTGGTGGACACCGGCGGCATAAAGACGCGGTTCTTGACCTCGGTCGTACCGACCTTGATCGGACTAAAGAGCATCGGGTAGGCGGAGGACTCCATACAGGGTTCCTTTCGTTTGGGCCGCTCGGCGGCAGTTGCTAACGTACTTATCGTATCAGCAACTGCCGTATCCGAAGTAATGCATTCCCAAACGCTGGTCGGCTAATGAATACCGCGGCTCAAATCTTCGGCAATTTTGTCCACACCCTTAAGCGCGGCGCAGGTTTTTTTGTTGGAACAATGTCCCGTGCAAACGCCACCCTGAGCGCAGTCGGCGCAGGTGCCCTTGCGATAAATGCGCACGCACACGGCGACAAACGCAATGGCGATAACGGCCAGCACAACAATATCGATAGGTGCCATAGCAAGCCTCCTCTAGTTAACCACCACTTACTTTACCCCATTCTCCACCTACCAAAAAGGGACAGGTTTATTTTGGTCGGTTTTATCTGCGGAAACGCCACATCTCCCCCACCAAAAAGCCCGAGTGTCGCTGGGACACCCGGGCTCGTGGAAAGGGGCTAATCCTTATTCGGACTTAAGCGGAAACTGCGGCGGAAGCGGTGTTGGTCTCATCCTCGTCGGTCCAAGCGTGCTTGGGCATGGGACGGAAGATCTGGAAGAGCATCGCAACCAGCAGCACGATGGCCACAACCGTCCAGATACCAAACTGGCCAAGGACAAGCAGGTTGTAGAACTGGTTGATGAACAGGCCGATGACCCAAGCGAAGGCGCACTCGTAGCCGATGGCAATCGCGGTCCACTTGCCGGAGTCCATCTGATTGCGGATAGTGCCCATGGCGGCAAAGCACGGGGCGCACAGCAGGTTGAAAGCGCCGAAGGCAACGCAGGCGCCCATAGTCGGGAACATGCCGGCAAACGCGGTCCACAGGCTCGGGTCGGTCTCGGCGGCGTCAGCAACCGACAGCAGCGAGCCGGCGGTGGCGACGACGTTCTCCTTGGCGACAAGGCCAGAGACAGTCAGCGCAGTTGCCTGCCAGGTGCTAAAGCCGAGCGGGGCGAAGATCCAAGCGACCAGGTTGCCGAGCATGGCAAGCACGGAGTAGTCCATAAACTCCTCGGGGATGCCGTCCATCGCAGGCAGGAAGCCAAAGGAACCGTTATAGCTACCAAAGTTGGAGAGGAACCAAACGACGACGGTGGACGCGAAGATGACCGTGCCGGCCTTCTTGATAAAGGCCCAGCAGCGTTCCCACACGTGCAGCGCCCAAGAGCGGATCGCCGGGAAGTGGTAGGCAGGAAGCTCCATAACGAACGGCGTCGGACGGCCGGCGAAGAGCTTGGTCTTCTTGAGCATGAGGCCCGAGGCGATGACGGCAAAGACGCCCAGGAAGTAGAAGAGCGGGCTGATCCACGCGGCGGTGGTAGAAGAATCGCCGATGATGGAACCCATGAGCAGGGCGATGATCGGCAGCTTAGCGCCACAGGGAATGAACGTGGTGGTCATGACCGTCATGCGGCGGTCCTTCTCGTTCTCGATGGTCTTGGTAGCCATGACGCCGGGGACGCCGCAGCCCGAGGACACGAGCATGGGGATGAAGGACTTACCGGACAGGCCAAAGCGGCGGAACACGCGGTCCATGATGAAGGCGACGCGGGCCATATAGCCGCAGTCCTCCAAGAAGGACAGCATGACGAACAGCAGGAACATCTGCGGGACGAAGCCGAAGATGGCGCCCAGGCCGCCGACGATGCCGTCGCAGACCAGCGAATCGACCAGGCCACCGTCCTCGGTGCCGCCCGCCACAAGGGCGTCGTGCACCACGGTGGTGATACCCGGGACATAGGGGCCGTACTGTGCCGGGTCGACCGAGTCGGCATTGTCGCCCGCAGTCTCGACGGCCGCGTCGTAGGCGTCGCGGCCCTGACCGAGCACGTACCAACCGTCGGTGCCGAAGAGCTGGTCGTTGGTGAAGTCGGTCACCGTGCCGCCCAGGGTGGAAACGGCGATGTAATACACGCAGAACATGATGACCACAAAGATCGGCAGGCCCAGGATACGGTTGGTAACCACGCGGTCGATCTTCTCGGAGGTGCTCATCTTGGCCGGAGCCTTGGTGAGGCACTCGTCAATGATATGGGCAATCACGCCGTAACGCTCACCGGTGATGATGGACTCGGCATCGTCATCGCAGTCCTGCTCGCACTGGGCGACCAGCTGCTCCACGCGAGCGGCCTTCTCCTTGGTGAGGTTGATGAGCTTGCAGGCGTCCGCGTCGCGCTCAAACAGCTTGACAGCGTAGTAGCGACGCTTGTTAGCGGGAACGCTCGCCGGCAGGTTGTTCTCGATGTGGTCCAGAACGTCCTCGATGGAGGAGTCGAACTTGTGCTCCGGCACCTCGCCCTTGGAAGCAGCGGACTTCTTAACCTGCTCGAACAGCTCCTTGATGCCCTTGTTCTTAAGGGCCGAGATCATCATGACCGGGCAGCCGAGCTTCTTGGAGAGCTTGTCCGTGTCGATCTTGTCGCCGTTCTTCTCGACCAAGTCGGCCATGTTGAGGGCAACGACCACGGGCAGGCCGGTCTCGATAACCTGAAGCGCCAGGTACAGGTTGCGCTCGAGGTTGGTGGCGTCGACCACCTGGACGACGACATCGGGCTCGCCGCTCATGAGGTAATCGCGCGAGCATTGCTCCTCGGGGCTGTAGGGGGAAAGCGAGTAGATGCCAGGGAGGTCCGTGATGGTAACGTTCTTGTCGCTTAGGAGCTTGGCTTCCTTTTTCTCAACCGTGACGCCGGGCCAGTTGCCAACGTAGCCGTTGGCGCCGGTGATCAGGTTGAAAAGCGTGGTCTTGCCGCAGTTGGGGTTACCCGCAAGCGCGACATGGATCTGAGAATCCGCCATTCAATCCTTCTTCCTTGTGTGCCTGCGCTGCTTTCTCCGCGCAGGCTGGATAATGTGCTTCAAAGTTGCAGCATCAAGTTAGAAATACCTAACTTTATCTGCAGAAATATACGCCGCGAGCCCTTACTGGACCTCGACGACAGCCGCCTCCTCCTTGCGGATGGAAAGCTCGTAGCCGCGCACGTTGATCTCGACCGGATCGCCGAGCGGTGCAACCTTCACGACCTTGAACGAAGTACCCTTGATGAGCCCCAGGTCCATAAGGTGGCGGCGAAGCGCACCCTCACCGTGAAGCTTGATGATGGTGGAGCTCTCGCCCACCTTAACGTCACCCAACGTCTTCATCCTCTTGTCCCCCTTTCGGTTTTTATGAAATGCTGCTGACTAACCGACGGTCATGATGTGCATGGCAACCTTGGAATCGATGCCAAAGCGTGCGCCCAGCACCGTGACGATGATATTGGCACCACTCGAGCTCACCACGTGGATTTCGTTGCCCTCGACAAAGCCGAGGTCCTTGAGGTGGTGTTTCATGTCCTCATTGCCCTTTACACGAGACACGCGCACGGTTTCGCCCGCTTTTACCATCGAAAGCGGCATGGCCGGCATCTGCGGTCCGCAAGACATGAGTTGCTCCTAACGTCAGTTCGTCCTCAACATCGACGCGTAAAAAGTTAACCACGTCTATGTTCGCTATAGTAAACTAGCACGTGGTTAACTTTTTGGAAAGGGTCCCCATTCAGATTTCGAAAAAGTTTCCTATACGAAACAAAAAGGCGCGGCAAAGGACCATCCTTTACCACGCCCTGTCATGCTTAAAGCGAGAGATTTCTGATCGACGCAACGCAGGAAGCCTCGTCTACGCCCGAAACGCGGAAGATGATGTCCTCGCCGCACTCACCATAGAGGGCCATGAGTCCCATGACATCGCGGCCATCCGTGTGGCGATCGCCGATGCTGACTGACACGTCGCTACGATGCTTGGCAATGATGTC
Source organism: Collinsella sp. (assembly GCA_036553025.1). Classification (GTDB taxonomy): domain Bacteria; phylum Actinomycetota; class Coriobacteriia; order Coriobacteriales; family Coriobacteriaceae; genus Collinsella. The sequence goes on from JAXKBK010000032.1 coordinate 37,388, forward strand.
ATAGAGCAGCGCAACCGGGCGGGCATGTAATCCCAACGGATCTTTAATCGTCTTTGTAAACTCGACCATGTCCCCTCCCACGACATCGTACATTCGGCTGGCAAACCCAGCCACGTGGTAGTTATTGTACGTTACCGGCGCACCCCCGTCTCACAAAAAACGAGGGAAGGCACACGTCCTTCCCTCGTTGCTGGCAATAGGTAGCCGCTCGCCTACATCAGGCGCAGGCTGACGTCCTTGAGCTGGGCGCCGCTAACGGCACTCGGGGCGCCCGACATGAGATCGGAGCCGCTGGCCGTCTTGGGGAACGCCATGACGTCGCGGATGGAGTCGGAGCCGGTGAGCAGCATGCACACGCGGTCCAGGCCCAGAGCGAAACCGCCCATCGGGGGCGCACCAAACTTGAGCGCCTCCATGAGGAAGCCGAACTGAGACTCGGCGCGCTCCTCGGTAAAGCCCAGGAGCTTGAGCATGGACATCTGCATCTCGGCGTTGTGGATACGCATACCGCCGCCGCCGGCCTCAAAGCCGTCCATGACAAAGTCGTAGGTGCAAGAACCGGCTGCCAGCGGATCGGCCTCAATCTTGGCGATGTCGGTCTCGGTCGGCAAGGTGAAGGGCTGGTGCTCGGCAGCATAGGCCTTGCGGTCCTCATCCCAGTGGAACAGCGGGAAGTTGACGACCCACAGGAAGTCGTGGCCCTCGCGCTTGATCTCGAGCGCGTTGGCCATGTGGGAACGCATGCCGCCCAGGATCTCGTCAGAGAGCAGGCGCGGGCCGGCGGCGAACATCACAAGGTCGCCGGGCTCGACGTCCATGCGCTCGCGCAAAGCCGCCATCTCCTCGTCCGAGAAGAACTTGACGATGGGGCTGTTGATGGAGCCGTCCTCGCGGAAGGCGATCCAGGCCAGGCCCTTGGCGCCAAACGTGGAGGCCACGCCGGCGAGCTTATCGATCTTAGCACGTGCCCAGGCACCGGCGCCCTTGGCGTTGATGGCCTTGACGACAGAGCCCTCCTCGTTTGCGGCAGTCGCAAAGACCTTGAACTTGGAGTTGGCAAAGATGTCGGTCAGGTCGACCAGGTGCATGCCGTAGCGGGTATCGGGCTTGTCGGAGCCATAGGTGTCCATGGCCTCCCAGTAGTCCATGCGACGCAGCGGCGTGGGCATCTCGACACCCATGCGACCGAAGGCATCGGCAAGAACCTCTTCGAGCGCGCTCATGACATCGTTCTGGTCCACGAAGGACATCTCGATATCGACCTGGGTGAACTCGGGCTGACGGTCAGCACGCAGGTCCTCGTCGCGGAAGCACTTGGCAACCTGGTAGTAGCGCTCGACGCCGCCGACCATGAGCAGCTGCTTCAGAAGCTGCGGGGACTGCGGCAGGGCGTAGAAGTTGCCCGGCTGAATACGGCTGGGGACGATGAAGTCGCGGGCGCCCTCGGGCGTGGACTTGAACAGGGAGGGCGTCTCGACCTCCATGAACTCACGGTTGTGCAGCGCCTCGCGAATGGCAAAGGTAAAGTCGGAGCGCAGCTTGAGGTTGGCCATCATCTCGGGACGACGGAGGTCCAGATAGCGATAACGCAGGCGGGTGTCCTCGCTGGTCTCGATGCCGTCCTCGATCTGGAACGGCGGGGTGACGGACGTGTTGAGCACCTCGGCGTGGTCGGTCAGGACCTCGACCTCGCCGGTCGCGAGCTTGGCGTTGGTGGTCTCCTCGCCACGGGCGCGCACGACGCCGTGGATCTTGATGGGCCACTCGGGACGCATGGTCTCGGCGATCTTAAAGGCATCGCCGTCGGAGTGCTCGGGGTCGAAGGTAAGCTGCGTGATGCCCTCGCGGTCGCGAAGGTCGCAGAAGATAAGGCCGCCGTGGTCGCGGCGACGGCTCACCCAACCGGTGAGGGTGACCTCTTCGCCCACGTTCTCGCGGCGAAGCTCGCCGCAGGTACGGGTGTGCATGGAATGCTCGTCGATGGGACGGGTCTGGCTCATACCAGTGATCCTCCTTTATGGATCTGTGCCGCCCCGTGTCGTTCCGGGCGGCGTCGTACAGATTTGCCCAGCCTGCGTAAACCGCGCAGCCAGACATGGCGTTCTATCTTATCGCACCTGTGTCGATGTGCCGCGAAAAAGTAGCTCCTGCCCAAAGACTTGACGGAGACGAAACAATTGACGCACCGCGGCCGTCGCCAACGCGCGCCACGTGCGACAATGTGCCCCAATACAACTGCGCTCGGAAAGGCCCGCCATGACTGCACGCCTCATCGTTATGGATATCGACTCCACGCTCATCAACCAGGAGGTCATCGACCTGTTGGGTGAGGAAGCCGGCGTAGGCGAGCAGGTAGCGCAGATCACCGAGCGCGCCATGCGCGGCGAGCTAGACTTTAAGCAAGCGCTCGAGGAGCGCGTGGGGCTGCTCGCCAGCCTGGACGAGAGCGTGTTCGAGCGCACCTTTGCGCGCGTGACGTTTACCCCTGGCGCGCTGGAGCTTGTGCGCTCAGCGCACAGCAAGGGCTGGAAGGTCGGCGTGGTAAGCGGTGGCTTCCACGAGGTCGCCGACAAAATCGTGACCGCCGCGGGCATCGATTTTTGCCTGGCCAACCGCCTGGAAGTCGTGGACGGCAAGCTCACGGGTAAGCTGGCGGCAGACATTGTGACCAAGGAGTCCAAGCTCATCCAGATGCTGGATTGGGCAGTTGAGTGCGGCGTCGATATGGCCCATACCGTGGCGATCGGCGACGGCGCCAACGACATCCCCATGATTCAGGCCGCTGGCACGGGCATCGCGTTTTGCGCCAAGCCCAAGACGCGCGAGGCCGCCCCGTTTGCCATCGACGAGCGCAACCTAATGCTCGCCATGGACATCATCCTGCGTGACTAGCCGATCCGTCTAACAATTGAATCAGTCTGTCCTATAGTTTCCGAACAATTTTGTCTTAGTGTTCGGAAACATGCCCTTTGAGTGCTAGACTTTGCGCCGTCGAAGGGAACATATATGGATAAGCGAGATCTTGAGCAATTGCTGAGCGATGTTGCCGACGGAGCAGTCGCCCCGGCAGTCGCCCTCACGCGCATCCAGACGGCGCCGACCGCCGATCTGGGTTTTGCGCAGCTCGATCTTTCGCGCGGGGTGCGCCAGGGAGCCGGCGAGGTTGTCTACGGCGCCGGCAAAACCGCCGAGCAGATGGCCGCCATTATCAAAACGCTGCGCGATGCCGGCCAGGAGCGCATCCTGGTCACACGCCTGGACGTCGAAAAGGCAGCCCGCACCTCGGAGCTCCTCGGCAACGAAATCGACCTGGGATATGCCCCGGACGCACAGCTCGCCCTCGTGGGCGGTAAGCCCTCCCCTACCGGCAACGGACGCATCGTCGTCGCCTGCGCCGGCACGAGCGACTTGCCCGTCGCCGAGGAAGCCGCGTTGACGGCCGAGTTCTATGGCAACGAGGTCGACCGTCTCTACGACGTGGGCGTCGCCGGCCTGCACCGCCTGCTCGCGCATGCCGAGGAACTTGCCCAGGCGCAGGTGGTCATCGCCATCGCCGGCATGGAGGGTGCCCTGGCGAGCGTTATCGGCGGTCTGGTGAGCTGTCCGGTCATCGCCGTTCCCACCAGCGTGGGCTACGGCGCAAGTTTTGGTGGCGTAGCCGCGCTGCTCGCCATGCTCAACTCCTGCGCCAGCGGCGTTTCGGTCGTCAATATCGACAACGGCTTTGGTGCCGCCTACCAGGCAAGTCTTATCAATCATTTGAGCGCCGGCACATCCCGCGCCCGTTAAGGAGCATTCCATGTCCAACCATCAGCACACGCTTATCATCGACGGCACCTCGGGCATCAGCGGCGATATGACCGTCGCGGCCCTGCTCGATCTGGGCGCCAGCGAGGAGCACCTGCGCGAACAGCTCGCCACGCTGCCGGTCAACGGCTTTACGATCGCCGTCACGCGTGCAAACAAGCATGGCATCGACGCCTGCGACTTTGACGTTCAGCTTGCAGAGGAGCTCGAGAACCACGACCACGACATGGCCTGGCTCTACGGCAACGAAGCAGCTGTCGAGCATATGCATGAGCACGGGCACCACCATCATGACCATGACGAGCACGAACACGAACACTGCCACGAGCATGATCATGAGGCCCACGACCATGACCACGAGGGCCATCATCACGCCCATCACCATCACCACCGTTCTTTGGCGGACGTCACCGCCATCATCGATGGCTCGCAGCTAAGCGATGGCGCCAAGCGTCGTGCGCTCGCCATCTTTACCGCGCTCGCCGCCGCCGAGGCCAAGGCCCACGGCAAAACGCCCGAAACCGTCCTGTTCCACGAGGTAGGCGCCGTCGATTCCATCGTCGACGTCTGCTCTGTCGCCATCAGCCTCGATGACCTGGGAATTGAGGACATCGTGGTCGAGTCGCTCTCCGAAGGTCACGGAACCATCCGCTGCGCCCACGGCCTCATGCCCATTCCCGTCCCCGCTGTCGTCAACCTGTGCCAGGCGGGCAATATCACCCTCACGCCCGCACCGGTCGCCGGCGAGCTCGTGACGCCCACGGGCGCCGCCATCGTCGCCGCGCTGCGCACGTCCGACCAACTGCCCCTACGCTACCGCATCGAAGCCGTCGGCTACGGCGCCGGCAAGCGCCCCTACGAGGGTTGCTCCGGTACGCTTCGCTGCCTGCTCGTTCACGCGGACGCATAGCCATGGATGCCCGCAAGGCAAAAAGCCGCGCTGCCATCGTTGCGGCGTTCTCTGAGCTGCTGCGCGAAGAGGACTACGGCAAGATCACTGTCGGCGACATCATCGCTCGCGCCCATGTGGGTCGGGCCACGTTCTACGGCCTCTTCAAGAGCAAAGATGACCTACTCGCTGAGCTCGTGAGCGACATCTGCACCCACGCCCTCGACGACGATGGTACACCGCTCGACGACCCACTCGTGCAGGTCGAGCATATCCTCAACAACCTCTGGGAACGCCGTCAGGGTGTACGTGCCCTCGTAGCCGGCGCCGGCTCACGCATCTTCGCCGACAGCCTCCGCAAGACCATCATGACGCGCGCAGCTGAAACCGTCCCCACCGACCCAAACGGCCCCGCCGCCACCATGGACCGCAGCTTCCTACTACACCACATAGCCTCAAGCTTCGTAGGAATGGTCCAATGGTGGGCCTGGCACAACTTCCAAGCCCCAAAAGAGGACGTAGCCAAAGACTACCTCTCAGCCATAAAACCCCTCTTCAACTAAGTAAGAACCTCATCCCAAAGCATCGCCCCAACCCAAGGCGCCACGCATCCCAAAGATTCACTCACGCTTCAACGCCCCTACCAGCAACAAGCCCCTCCCATCCAAATTCAGATATATATGTTGAGTTGCTTGTTCGAACACAGCCAAGAATGCCCAGGGCTCGGTAGGGGTTAACTTTCCAACGCACTCCGCAGGACGCAAAAAGGCTCGCCGCACAAAGTGCGCAGCGAGCCTTTTTGCATGTCCGAGGACGCGTTGGAAAGTTAACCCCTACCGAGCCCGGACCTTATAGAGCCGTCCTTTGACTAGAACATGCCCAAGAAACCGTGCACAAACAGCGCGGCCAGAGCGGCACCGACAAACGGAGCGATGCCAGGAACGAGCAGGCCGTACTTCCAGTTGTTGTCAGCCTTGTTCTTGATCGGCAGCACCTGATAGGCCATGCGAGGACCAAGGTCACGAGCCTGGTTCATGGCGAAGCCGGTGATGCCGCCCATGCCCATGCCAACAGCCCAAACGATCAGACCGACGCAGATAGCGAGCATCAAAACGTTCTCACCGGCGCGGTTAGCGGCAGCAAGGATAGCGCTGATGAACACGAAGGTGCAGATAGCCTCGCAGAAGAAGTTACGGGCATAGTTCGTGCCCTCGGTGGTGGGGTTGGTCGAGAAGATGTTGCGCTGGGCAATGGGGTCGACGACGCCATCGGAAGCCTTGAACTCATCGGCATACATAAGCCAAGCGATTACGGCGCCCACAAAGCCGCCGAGCATATCGGCAATCATGAAGGGGATGCAGCTGCTCCACGGCACCAGGCCTACGATGCACTGGGCGAGCACCATAGCCGGGTTCATGCACACGGCGCCGCCAAAGACAAACAGGCAGACCGAAATGCCAAAAGACCAAGTGGTGATGGCAAACATATGGCCGGAACCCTGATACTTGGTGCCCTTGAGCACGGTATCGCAGTGCACGCCCACGCCAAAGATGATCATGAGGGCCGTTGCGCCGAATTCGCAGAGGAGTTTGGTAAGCATAAAACCTTATCTTTCTTGTCGGTTATAAACGATTCGTTTAGGCCGCGCACTAGTGCTGTGCGACAACAACGCCCAGGCCATCGGGAATGACAGCAACCTTGGCATCGGCACCCTTCATCTCAAAGGCGAGCTTGAGCGCCTCCTCGATAGTGTTGACCGGCGTCATGTGCATATCCTTGAGCATCTGGTGATCGCACAGGTCGGTGACCATGATCACAGGGTGATGCGCCAGGATACGGGCAAAGATCTGGCTCGTCCACTGGTCGGGCAGGGTCTCGTCCTTAGGACGGTCGATGCAGGCGCGCTCAAACTCTGCCGGATCATTGTCGGCGATGTTGTGATAGAAGCCCTCGCCACCGTGACCGTCGGCGCAACCGGCGACATCAATGATCACGCCGCCCTCGGGAAGCGTGGCCTCGGCAGCGCACATGCCCTTCACGGCCTGGTAGATGTTCTGGTCGAGCGGGTAGCCACCGTTGGTGGTAATGGCAATCTCGCACTCGACGGGCTCAACGCCGGCAAGGCTCTTCACGAACTCGCAGCCAGCCTCGTGCGCCTTGTGGATGTCGCCGGCAAAGGAGCCGATGACCTCGTGCTTGCCGTTGAGCACCACGTTGAGCACAAAGGCGAGGTGAGCCATCTCGGCGGCGGCGAACATGTCCTCGCTCACATGGTTGTGGCACAGGTTGCCGGCACGCGAGTGGGAATCGTTCACAAACTGACCGTTGTGGTTGTACATGATGGTCTTGTAGCTAGCGATACCGGGCAGCACGGACTTACGGCTACCAGAGAAACCGGCAAAGAAATGCGGCTCAATGAAGCCCTCGGCAAGCAGCAGATCGCAATCGGCGGCAATCTTGTTGATGATGCACTCGCCACCAGAAGGCAGGGTGCCGATCTTTTTCATCATGCTGTCGTCAGTCGCGACGTGCATAACGATTTCCTCGTTGGCAACGATCTCCTCGCCGTACTTGTTGACGAGCTCCTCGTGCGTCGACGGACGATGCATACCCGTAGCAACCAAAATACGCACGCGAGCCTCGGGCGCAGCGGAATGGATGTGATGCAGCAGAATAGGCATCGTCACACGCGAGGGAACGGGACGCGTATGGTCGGAGCTAATGATGACAATATCCTTCTTGCCAGCACAAAGCTCCTCGAGCGAAGGCGAGCCATAAGGGTTGGCAAGCGACTCCTCTACCAGCTCTTCCTGCGATTTCGTGGTCTTAAACTCGTTTTGATGACCCTCCATCACACCCGCGAAGTTCTTATCCTCGAGCTCCAGATGCAACGTCTTGTGGTCAAACGGCAGTTCACATTCAAACAATGACGAGCGCCCTCTTCCTTTCAACTGACACACTAGATAAACCGTTGGAAGGATACGCCGCTCACCGAAAAACACCACCGTCCACCGACTCATTAACACAACGTTCATATTTGACCCACAACAAAACAACCGCGATCCCAAACAGGACCGCGGCCGCTACAGTCGTAAGGCGAGAAGCGCCAAATGCATCTCAATCCCAATCGGTAAGACGCGAGGCGCGAAGCGCGCCTTATTCCCTTCAGCTTTAATCCCAGAAGACCGAGGACGAAGGGACCCGACGGGTTTCCCTCTGAATGCATTCCGCAGCACGAAGCCCCATCAAAGTGCGCGAAGCGCGCCATCTTTTCCCCAGCCAGTAATCCTCCGAAGACCGGACATCGCAGGGGCCGCCGTATGTTTACTTTCCGGCGCACTCCACAGGACGCAAGAAGCCCTCGCCGCACGAAGTGCGCAGCGAGGGCTTCTTGCATGTCCGAGGACGCGCCGGAAAGTAAACATACGGCGGCCCCGGACAACGACTACAGGGCTATCGATTACCCCGTGTTTTGCAATCCTGCCGAGACGCCGGTCACAGTCGAAAGAATCAGGCTCATGTACTCGGCCTTCTTCTCCTCGGCCATCTCGTCCTGGTTCATACGCACCTCGCGAAGGGCGCGGACCTGGGCGATGGACAGGGCGTCGACGTAGGGGTTACGTACACGGACGGCGCAGCCGAGCACGCGACGGCGCTGCAGCGGCCACTCGTCACCGACGATGGCAAGGACCCACTTACGCGTGAGCTGCATCTCGGTAAAGACCTTCTCGGACAGATCCTGGCGGTCGCCCAGGTGCAGATACATCTTGGCGATGCGCTGGTCGGTCTTGGCGATCGACATCTCGATGTTGTCGATAAAGGTGCGGAAGAACGGCCACTCCTGGTAGGCAGCCTTGAGCTGGTCAAGATCGCCAAGCTGCTCGCAGGCGGTGCCCAGACCGTACCAAGCGGCCAGGTTAATGCGCGCCTGGCTCCAGCTGAAGATCCACGGGATGGTACGCAGGTCATCGAGCGACTTGGCGCCCAGACCGCGCTTGGCGGGACGCGAGCCGATCGGCAGCAGACCGACCTCGGTCAGCGGCGTCACGGTCGAGAACCACGGTGTAAAGTCCTCGGTGTTCAGCAGGTCCAGATAGCGTTCGTGGCTTGCAGTGTTGAGCTTCTCGGCCATATCCCAGAACTTCTGCGTGGTCTCGGTGTTGGTCTTCTCGACACTCGGGGCCGACTGCAAAAGCGTTGCGGCGGCAACGGACTCAACATGGCGCTGAGCCAGCGTGCGGTTGCCGTAACGGGCAAAGATGACTTCGCCCTGCTCGGTGAGCTTAAAGAAGCAGTTGACCGAACCCTTGGGCTGCGCCAGCACGGCCTTGTTGGCCGGGCCGCCGCCACGGCCCACGGCACCGCCGCGACCGTGCATGAGCACCAGGTCGATATCGTTCTTCTCTGCCCACTTGGCGATGCGCTCCTGCGCGGAGTGCAGCGCGAGCATGGCCGTGGTAGGACCGGCATCCTTGGAAGAGTCGGAATAGCCCAGCATGACCTCCATGCGGCGGTTGGTCTGGGCAAGGCGCTTTTGCACCACGGGCAGCGTAAGCATCTGGTCGAGCACGTCAACGCAGCCCTCGAGGTCCTCGAGCTGCTCGAACAGCGGGATCACGTCGAGCTCGGGAACGTCTTCCTCGTGTGCGAAGGACAGGTGGGCCAGCTCAAAGACGTCGGCCACATGCTGGGCACTCTTGGTAAACGAGATGATGTAGCGGTGTGCCATCTTCTTGCCGTAGCGCTTTTGGATGGAACCGATGGCACGGAAGGTGTCGATGACCTCGCGCGTCATGGGCTGCAGGTCACCATGGATACCGTTCTCGTGGATATCCTTGAGGGCGCGGGCGTGCACCACGGAGTGCTGACGGAACTCCATCTCGACCATATGGAAGCCGAAGGACTCGACCTGCCAGATGATGGTTTGGACCGGACCGTAGGCGGCACGGACGGCACCGCAGGCAGCAAGCGAACGCTGGACGACGCGCAGGTCATCCAGGAACTCGTCGGCGCTGTGGTACATGGTGTCGGTGATGCGGCGCACGGTGGCGTTCAGGCGGTCGGCCATGACGAGCATGACGGCGCGATGCGGCTCGTGCTCGGAGATCAGCTCGGCGCGGGCCGTGTAACGAGGGCTCATCTCGACCTGATGGTTCCACAGGTTAATGAGCTCGGCAGAAGGCTTGCTGTAGGTGGCCTCGAGCGTGAGGTTGTGGCCGATGCGGCGGCACTTGTCCTCGAGCTTGAGCACCATGTGAGTGAAGTACTTGGCGGCGACTTCGCGGCTCACCTTGGCGGTGACGTTGGGGTTGCCGTCGCGGTCGGAGCCGATCCAGCTGCCGGGATGGAAGAACGCCGGGCACAGCGGCGGCACGGTACCGGCCTTGTCGCCCAGCACCCAGTCGTCAAAACGACGGTAGATGACGGGGATAACGTCGAACAGCGTGTTATCGAAGATGTCGATGATGGTATCGGCTTCCTCGACCGGCGTGGGCTTCTTGAGCGCGATGGGGCTCGTACGCACCAGGGCGTCGATCTCCTGCAGCATATGGCGCTCGTTCTCCACCAGGTCGGAGCCGCCCAAACGCGGACGCTCCTCCAGCAGGTTGGAGATACGGCGAATCTTGCCCTCGACGGCCTTACGACGGGCCTCGGTGGGATGTGCGGTAAAGACAGGGTGGAACTCGAGCTTGCCGAGCAGCTCATTGGCACCCTCGACGCCCATCTCGTTTACCAACTGGTGATAGGCGACGGTGAGTTCGTTGGCGGGATCGACCTCGGTATCGGTCGATGCGCCGGCCTCGCGCTCGCGCAGCTGCGCCACACGGTAGTTCTCCTCCGACAGGTTTGCCAAGTGGAAGAAGCTCGTAAAGGCGCGAACGATGACCTGCTGCTTATCAAGCGGCAGGCTGTCAATCAAATCGACGACTTCGCGAAACGCCACGGCGGTGGGCTCGTCGGCAGTGGGCACGCCCTGTTCGTCAACGGACTCGTCGGCAGCGCGGCTACCGGAGTTGCCAGCATTGACCACAATCTCGGCTGTCAAAATCTTGTCGAACAGGTCCGCGATCTCGGGATCATACTCGCTAAGCACACGACGTTCCAGGCGCAGGAACAGCGCCAGATTATCGCGCAGCTCCTCGGGGATCTCGATCTCGGCGAGACGCTCCCTGGACTCGGCATTCGAGCCGATTCGGTTAACGAGGCGGTTGACCACGGCAGCGACGCGCGCCGCGGCTTCGGGTACAGACTGGTTGCTTAGGTTCTCAGCCACGTTTCCTCCCATTCCTCCTTCTATGCACGTAACATGCGGTATTCATTATAGGCGCTTGAGAAATACTTTCGACACTGATTGCGCTTTACCACACAAAAGTATTTTCTGCATTGCAAGGGTTTTTGCCCCAAATGGTCGTATTTCTCGGTGGGCAGCATATGCAAGCGAGGGCATTCCGCATAAATGCGAAACACCCCCGTAACAATAGCTCGTCGCGAGCGGGACATGTTAGCGGGTCCGCAGCTCAAAAATCATGCGCTACAGACGCTCGCGAACCGCCTCGACGACGTTGGCCAGATCGACGAGAACCTCGTCATGGCTCTGCATGTCGCGCACCTTGACCTTGCCGGCGGCAAGCTCGTCGCCGCCCAGGACCAGGATGAGCTTGGCGCCTACCTTATCGGCCTGCTTAAACTGGGCCTTGAGCGAACGGCCCTGATAGTCGGCCTCGGTCACAATCCCTGCGGCGCGAAGCTGCTGCGTAATGGTAAAGACGTTCTGACGCAGCTCCTTGCCGGCATTGGCGACGTAGACGCACGGGACCTCCTCGGCACCCAGGTCGCTGCCAAAGGCCTGCAGGGCCAGCAGGGCGCGCTCAAAACCGACGGCGAAGCCGACGCCTGCCGTGGGCTTGCCGCCCTCGAGCTCGACGAGGCCATCGTAGCGGCCGCCGCCGCCGATGGAGCCGACGCCGGCGCCAGGGGCCTCGACCTCAAAGACAGTACGGGTGTAGTAGTCCAGGCCGCGCACCAAGGTGGGATCCTCGACATACTCGATACCGGCGGCGTCCAGATAGCGCTTGACTTGCTCGTAGTGCTCGCGGCACTCATCGCACAGGTTGTCACCCATCAGCGGAGCCTCGGCCATGATCTCGCGGCAGTGGTCGTTCTTGCAGTCAAAGGCACGCAGCGGGTTGAGCTCGGCGCGCTCGCGGCACTCATCGCACATCTCGTCTGCGTGATCGAGGATAAACTGCTTGACTTGCTCGCGGTAAGCCGGACGGCACTGAGCGTCGCCCATCGAGTTAATGAGCAGACGAAGCTTGGAAAGATCGAAGCCCAGGCGCTTGTAAAACTCCATGAGCATGATGATGCACTCGGCGTCTGCCGCCGGATCGGGAGCGCCGAGCCACTCGATGCCCACCTGGTGGAACTGGCGCAGGCGGCCCTTCTGGGGACGCTCGCCGCGGAACATGGCCTCGGCGTAGTACGCCTTAAACGGCGTGGAGCCCTGGGGCACCAGATTGTTCTCGACGACAGCGCGCACCACGCCGGCCGTGCCCTCGGGGCGAAGCGCCAGGCGCTGCTTGGGCTTGAGTTTGGTGTCGGTGCCCTCGGTAAAGACGCGCTCCAGGTTGGCACCGCTGAACACGCGGAACATTTCCTTGCGCACGACGTCGGTCGACTGGCCGATACCGTGGACAAACACGTCCACCTGCTCGATCGCGGGCGTCTCGATGGGTTTAAAACCAAACGGCTCGAACACGCCGGCCGCAATCTGCTGCATCTTTTGCCAGGCGCGCATCTCGGCGCCGATAAGGTCGCGGGTTCCCTCCGCCTTCTGTGCCTGCATGGGCAAACACCTTTCTTTTGTATCGCGTCATAGGTAACGGTCATTATACGGCACAAACACAAACCGCGGCGGTGCGTCAGGCCGAACGAGGGTATGGGGACTCGTTCGGCCTGACGCACCGCCGCTGTTTGCGATCCGCTTTCCTCCGTCCCCTTCGGATCACGTGATCTGTTGGGGACGGAGGAAAACGGATCATTTCGTAGGCCCGTGGCCGCCTTGGAAACCGAATGATGGCACGAGCATCCATTCGGCTTCCAAGGCGGCCACGGACAGAACGGGGCGAACAGAAAAGAGCGACGGACGCCTACTCCCCCGCCACGCTTGCGCGCAGCTTGGCGGCGATGGGCTCCGAGGCCAGCAGGAATACGAGCATGACAACAGAACACACCAGGCACACGATCCAGGCGCTCGCAAAGGAGCCCGAGACGGCAAAGAGCACATAGACCTGCCACAGCTCACCGACAAAGCTCATGCCAGCAAGCACCGCCGAGGTAGCGATAACGGTAAGCGAGCCCAATACGCGGCCACTCACCTTATCGGCAACATGACCGATAACGAGCGAACCCACGACACTCACCACGGTGGAGATGGCATTGGAGACGTTGTACTGCGCAAGGGAAATACCCAGGTCGCTGACGATCAGCGGCTGGAACAGGCTCATGCAATTGACAAAAATCGTGTAACACGTGGCCATGATCACGAAGCCGGAGGCCACCACGAGCCAGCCGGGGAAGAACTTACGCTGCTGGGGCATACTGCTCCTTTTAGACAAACGAATAGCCTGCGCCGGGCGCCGGTAGTGCCCAAGATTGCCTTGAAAGACAAGGGCATAGGCCTTACGGCCATGCCCGCAGGCTTGAAAGGCAAGGTTGGGTGCTACCGGTGGTCGGCGATATAGCCCAAAGCGACGGCGGTATAGGCCGCGGCACCGAGCGGCAGCTCGGCATCGTTAAAACGTGCCTTGGGATGGTGCTGGGCAAAGTGTTCGTCCGTGTCGGTTACGGCCGCGCCCACGGTAAAGTACGCACTTGGGATCTTGCTCGAGATAAGCGCGAAGTCCTCACTCGCCATGGCATGGAAAAGCGGCAAGAAAGCCGTCTTGGGCAGCACTGCGCCCACGTAGCCAAGCGACGCCTGAGTCATATCGCTGTCGAGTACAAGCGGCGGAACATCCGAAAGCGTCTCGATGGTCGCCGGCGTACGATAGGTCGTAGCAACGCCGTTAACGACCTCCGCGATGCGGGTCTTTAGGTGAGCCATGAGCTCAACATCAAAGCCGCGCAGCGTTCCCTCGAGCACGCAGGTGTCGGGGATGACGTTGGCCGCCAAGCCGCCGGCGAACTTACCAACGGTAAGTGCGACTTCCTTGGCCGCCGGCACCTCGCGGGAGATAAGCTCCTGGAGCGCCAGGTGCACGTGGACGCCGGCCGTGATGGGGTCGATGCAGATCTCGGGGCTGGAACCGTGGCCGCCCTTGCCCTGGAGCGTGATGCGGAAACCGTACACGCCCGAGAGCGCCGGGCTGCCGTAGAGCACCAGGCCAAGCGGCGACTGGCTGTTGACATGCATGGCAAAGGCCGCCTGAGGGCGCGGGTTCTCGAGCAAGCCGTCGGCGATGGCAGCGCGTGCTCCCTCAAAGGTCTCCTCGCCCGGCTGGAACAGCAACTTGACGGTAGCGTTGGCCTCCACAAGCTCGGCCTCGCGGGCCTTGAGCATACGAGCCGCACCAAGCAGCGCCGTCGCGTGCATATCGTGACCGCAAGCATGCATGCAGCCATTGGTGGATGCAAAGGGCTCGCCGGATTCCTCGGCAACGGGAAGGGCATCCATGTCGCCGCGGAGCATGATGACCGTACCGGCCTGCTTGTCCGTGCACGTACCGTTACCCCGAGCAGCAGCTGCCGCGCCGGCACCGATAAGGCCAACGACACAGGAGCCGTCGACAAGCACGGCATAGGGAATATCCATCTCGTCCAGACGCGCCTGGATAAAGGCGGACGTCTGCGGAAGGTTGTTACCCAGCTCGGGCATCTGGTGTAGATCGTGTCGCCACACAGCAAGCTCGTCTGCAAAAGTCTGAGCTTCTGCAACAAGACCGTCACCGATAGCGGCCTGCGCCGCTGCGGTAGCCTTGGGCGCTGGTTGCGGTTGAAAATCGGACAAAGCTGGTGCCATAGATGCCCTCCAGTAACGTTTTTGCAGCAAGCACTTTGATAGCATAAAGTGCAAGGTACAACTTTAAGGGCGACGCATAAAAAATGCCGCCCCGGGAGGGCGGCGCAACAAGTTGTTTACAATTGCGGGCGCGGCTTTTTGCGCAAAAAATCGAAGTGAGTCTCACTCAAGATAATCGACAGGAAGATAAGCACGAAGCCGGCGAGCAGGCGCGAGGTGAGCGCCTCCCCCATCAGCAGCACCGAAAACAACACGCCCGAAGGCGACTCCATCGAAAGGAGCAGTGAGCCCGTCGAAGCCGGGACATGCGCCAGGCCGACGTTTTGGATGAGCAGAGCCACGCATGTGCAGCCCACCGAGAGAAACGCCATCACACCGATAAAGTTCGGCGTCCACACGGACAGAGGCGCCTGGGTCTCGAATAACAGCGACGAAACCAGGCTCAGCACGCCGTTGCCCACAAACATCCAAAACGTGATGACGTTGATGTCCATTTTGCGACCGTACTTGGCGGTCACCGCCATCTGGATGGCGAAGAAGACCGCGCCTGCCAGCGTAATGACGTCACCGATGTTGAACTCGACGCTATCGAGCGCCACCAAGCCAATGCCCGCCAAGCACAGCAGTGCCGCGCCCAGGTTATAGCGGGTGAGTTTTTCTCCGCTCAGAAAATAGCTCGCGAACGGCACGAGGATGCAATACGTGCCCGTCAAAAAAGCATTCTTGCCCGCCGTAGTATATGCCAGACCGACCGTCTGCAACGCATAGGCCGCCCACATGAGCACGCCCATACTCAGGCCAACGATCAGATTGCGAGCGTTGAAATGTGCAGTGATGCGCTTGTGGAAGACGGCAAACATGACCAACGCTGCAGGCAGAAAGCGTACATAGAGCAGCTCGAACACCGGAATGGTGCCGAGTGCGTCCTTCATAGTGGTAAAGGAGTAGCCCCAGATGACCGCCACCGAAAGTAGCAAAACTTTCCAGAACAGCGGGGAGCGTGCGCCGGCGCCCCTGGGAATACCGCCCGCGCCCAAATCCTCACGGGCCACAGGGCTATCGGGCATGTTTTCGATTTCGTTGGCAGCGTATTGGGCCATGGAACATCCTCACACTCAATCTGGGCGTGGTGTCCGCACGCGTATGGCTGCGTGCCGCCTCATGGTCAAATAAAAACGGGGCGCACCGGACCCCCGGCACGCCCCGCTACTGTAGCAACAACCAAGCAGCCCACGCAATCCAGCCCACTAAAGCGTCGGCAGAGTAAACCTCGATGTTTCGTCGATGTCACGCTGTTGCACTAAATAAGTTTCGTGCTTTCAAGCTTTTCGATGATCCAGTCGTTGGCTTTGATGACCGGGCGGCGGAAGATGACGCCCAGGGCCAGCGACGGAATCAGATAGCTCGCCAGAATACCCAGCTCAACCCAGTACTCCATATGGTAGGCGCCAGCCATGGCGGCATGCATGGCGTTGATGCCGTGAGTGAACGGCAAGAACGGATAGATCGCCTGGAACACAGGGCCGGTCATCTCGATGGGGAACGTGCCGCCCGAACCGCCGACCTGCATGACCAACAGCACGACTGCAAGCGCCTTGCCGATATCGCCAAACGAAACCGTAAGCGTGTAGACGATATTGGAGAACACGAGACTCGCGACCCAGCCCGCTAGCACAAACTGCAGCGGGTTGTCGCACTGAATGCCAAAGAACAGAATGTCGCCCGCGCACACGAGCGTTGCCTGCAGCAGAGCCAAACCGCCAAAGAACAGGTAACGACCCAGATAGATCTCGTGCAGGCGCACGGGGATGAGCTCGTTGATAAGCTCATCGTCAACCGAGACCTTCATCATGGCCGCCAGTACGATCGAGCCGACCCAGAGCGACAGAATCGTGTAGAACGGCGCCATGGCCGAACCGTAGTTGCGGATCGGATAGACCGGCTTACGGTCGAGTGCGACAGGGCCGGAAAGCGACACGGCCAGACCCTCGGGATCATTGCCGATCATCGTCTTGATCGTGGCTAGATTATCAGACATAAGGGCACCGTCGAGCTCGTCCTTAAACGCGCTGATCTTGCCCGACGCCTCGCCCAGCTGATCGGAAGCCTTGTTGACCAGCTTTGCAGCCTTAGAGAGGCCCTTTGCCAGCGAACCGGATGCGTCGGTCAGGTCGTCTACGGCACTATCCAGATCGCCCGAAATACCATTCAGTGAATCCAGAACCCCCGAGACGGTCTTCTTGAGCTCTTTGGCCTTGACCGAAAACGTAGAGTCGTAGTCAATCTTGGCGCCCGAGATACCAGCCTTGGCATCGGCGATGGCCTGATCGACCTCGGCACGCGATTTGTTAACCTCTGCCATACTCTTCGTGAGCGACGTCGCGATATTCGTCAGCTCATTGGCATTGTTGCGGTACTCCGTTGCGGTTTTATCAAGCTCGGCAGCCGCGTCCTCAAGCCCTGCCTTGAGCTTATCGTTACTCACCTGGCCAGCAAGACTACGGAGCTCATTCGCCGTGTCATCAATCTCGTCGGCACGTTTATTGAGTGACGCTGCGCCATCGTTGAGCTGAGACACCGTAAGATCGACGTGCTGGTTTGCAGCGTCGAATGCCTTTGCGAGCTCGGTAGAAACGTTATCGAACGAACCCGCGCTCCCATCAATAGCGGCATCGATCGCATCGCTGGCGGACTTGAGCGCTTGCTCGGAATCGGCAATACCGCTCTCGGCATGCTGCATGAGCTGCTTCACCGACTCCTCGGTCGATCCGGACTGCTTGAGCATGCCGCCCGCCGACGTCAGCGAATCGGCCGTGGAGCTCAAAATGCCCGCAAGCGACGTTGCGCTGGCCTGAACGTCCTGCAGGTCCTGGACCGAATCGCCGAGCGTCGAGGACAGGTTGGCGATAAAGTTGCTGACCTGGTCGGTGCTCATGTAATCGAGCAGGCTGGACACCGTCTTAAGACCGACGCTCGTAATGGTCTCGGTAAAAGATTCGTTAACCTGGTTCTGAACGGCGCTCGAACCCTTCTCGGTCACGATCTGCGCGATGGCGTTGGCCTTCTGGTTCTCGTAAAACTCGATATCGGCGTGCTTCACGTCGGTCGAGAAAAGCGTCATCATGTCAGCGCTAAACGTTTTGGGGATAACGACGGCCGCATAGTACGCACCCGACTTTACGCCCTCGATAGCTTTATCGCGATCGTTAAGCACAACCCAATCGAAGCTCTCGTTGCCGCGTAGGGTGGCGGTCACGTTTTCGCCCACGTTAATCTCGACGGGGATCAGATCGCTCTCGTAACCCTCATCGGTGTTGACCACGGCGATCTTGAGGTTGCCGGTGTTGCCGTACGGATCCCAGCTGCCGGCGATGTTAAACCACGCGTACAGACACGGCACGATAATGAGGCCCATCACGACAACCAAGCCGATTACGGAGCGAGACACGTTTTGGACATCGCGCTTAAACAGATGCAGGATGTTCTTCATTTATGCCTCACCTCCTTTGGAGTGCTTGCCAAGCGGGGTGGTATCTCCATCATTTGTGGCTGTGCTGTCGCTGCCCTGAGATTTATGGTGCGAGCCTATATGCGGCAAGCGGCCCGTGGACTGATCGCCACCCTTGGCATCACGCTCGCTGGCGTTGAGGCCAAACATGCGGCGGGCGGCAGGAATGGCGGCCGTGTGCTCGCGCATCTCGCGACGCAGGTCCTCATCGGAAAGCGCCGAGATGCGCATCTGGGTATTGAGGCTCGCGCGGATATATTCGATATTGATAAGCCAGCCGCAGATGGCAATAACCGAGATGATCCAAATGACAAGCAGGATGATCTTGCCGTTATTGTCGATATCGAGAACCGTCGACAGGACAAAGAGCAGGACCTGAACGCCCACCACGGCGGCAAAACCGCCCTTGATGTAGTACGGGTAGCGATGTTCAAAGGCGACCGCATGATCGAGCAGTTCGCGACGGTACGAATCCGAATCGAGCACGACGCGCATGGCCGTTCGCAAGGAGTAGCGCTCGCGCGGCAGGTCGTTAGACTCGCAAATCATCATACCGGTCGTGGAAAGCTGTTTATCAAAGAGCAGGTTGAGGTTGAGCAGCAGCGGACGCAGCTGCAGGCCGATAAAGAGCGCCACGATCAAGAACACGCCCAGAATGCACAGGTTAAACAGGTAGTTGAACGAATACATGCCGCCGACCGTCTCACGCAGCAGATTGATGCCATAGGTAAAGGGCAGCAGCGGGTGCAGCCACTGGAAGAAGCCGGGCATCATCTCGATGGGGTACATGCCCGACGAACCCGGGATCTGCACGATGACAAGAATGACGCCGATTGCCTTGCCGATATGCTTAAACGTAGTGGACAACGCGTAAATGATGTTGACGTACGTAAATGAGATGGCGATGCCGCCCAGCACAAATAGGAGCGGACTGACGCACTGTACACCAATGACAAGATCTCCCACCGTAACGATAATGGCCTGCAACGCGCCCAGGATCACCAGGAGCAACCAGCGGCCAAAGTAGCCCTGACGCGCGGTAAAGCTGCCAACGCCTTCGCGATCGACCTCGAGCTTGTAAATGGCGATGAGCACGTAGCCGCCCACCCAAAGCGCCAGATTGGTGTAGAAAGGAGCAATGCCCGAGCCGAAGCTCTTAACCGGATAGATCGACTTGGAGGTCAGCTCGACCGGAGATGCCATGAAGTCAGCAACGTCATCGACGTCGACGCCCATCAGGTCGGCCAGCTCGCCCATGGACTCGGAGGTCTGCAGCGCCGCGATGTCGTTGGCGGCGGTGGCGAGCTTGTCCTGGACCTTGGCAAGCGAGGCGTCGGTCTGGGACAGCGTGGTCTTGGCCTGACCGAGCGTAGCGTTGAGTTGCGAAAGTGTACCGCGCGCACTTGCAATAGTAGGCGTGAGGCCAGACACGATTCCCGTCAGATCACCCGAGACGGCGGCAAATGAATCAAGCGCGCTCGAGGCCTTCGGCAGCGCGTTTTGACCCAGGTCCGTCTGGGCCTGGCCAAGGTTGGTCGCACCGGTCTGGATTGCGTTATTGATAGCGTCGCTGGCACCCGAGACAGCCGCGGCGTCATTCGCCATGGCGCTCGACTGTGCAGACAGACCGTCCTTGATGCTCTGAAGCTTTTCATTCTGCTTGCGGAGCAAATCGATGGTCGATACAATGCGCGCGTCAATTTCCTTGGAACCTGTCGACGTGTCATTGACGAGAATTTCCAAGTGCCCGATAACGGCCTTATTGTGGTCGATCGTCGCCTGGAGAGACTCGAGCGAGTTGTCGATGCGGGTGGTCGTAGATGTGACCGTGCCCGTCAACTTGCCGATGGCAGCATTCGCAGAAGCCGACGTCTTGGTTAGCGCAAGGCTGCCCTCCGAAAGTGCCTTGGAGAGCGAGGTGATGGACTTGCCAGCCGTGGTACGAGCTTCGACCAGCAGATCATTACCCTGAGCGATTGCCTGCGTTAGCGAAGGCGCCTGTCCCTGCAGGCCCGCCAACGCAGCATCGGCCGAAGCAATCGAGCTGCTCGTCTTGTCGATGGCGGTGTTCATGTCGCCGATGGAATCACGTACCTCACCCAAGGTATCGGATGCCTCGGACACCGAGCTTGCCAGCGAATCCTGCGTCTGGGTTGCCTTGTCCTTTAGATCGACTCCGGCATCTTTGGCAATGCCGGCAACGGTCTCGCCCACCGTAGAGACAAATTCCGAGTTTATCTGCTCCTCGATGGTGTTGGCACCGGTATCGGTAACCTTGGGCGCAATGGCGCTCTTTTTCTCGTTGACGTAATAGGTGAGCTTCGGCTGATGGTAATTGCCGTCGAGCATCGAGACGAGATTGTCAGAGAAGTTCTTGGGAATCACGATGGCAGCATAGTATTCGCCACTTTCGACGCCCTCTTTGGCATCTGCCGCCGAGTCGACGAAGGTCCAGCCAAGCTGGTCGTTCTTCTTGAGCTGGTCGACCACCTTATCGCCTGCGTTGAGCTCGCCCACTAGGTCGTTCTGGGTGCCCTGATCGTTGTTGGCGATGGCGATTTTAATGCCTTGGGTATTTCCGTACGGATCCCAGTTGGCAACGATGTTGTACCAGGCATACAGCGAGGGAATGACGCACACGCCCAGGGTAACCACCAGGGCGACGGGGTTCACGATCAATCGCTTGATGTCGCGTTTAAAGATTGCAAAGGAAACCTTTGCATCGGATAGTTTGCTGCCGAGACTCACGCTTGGACCATCCATCCTGTCGTTGAATCGAATCGTACTATCGACAACCATTGTACGTAGGCGCTTTAGTGCCTCGCGGCACAATGGTGCTGAGTTTTGCGGGTAGCAATATACTACGAAGATAAGTTAACGTACAGATGTACAGTATCTTAAATTCCCGCAGCTCACAAAACCACAACCCGCACAAACTAGCAGTTCGAATAGTCGTTGGATAGTCATTGGGGACGTTCTTAAACGACTAGTCAAACAAGAACGTCCCCAACGACTAGTCATTTAAGAACGTCCCCAATGACTACTTTGGACCACGAAGGCGTCGCAGGTTGAGCATAAGTCAGCGAAAACGCCCCTAAGCGAGCAAGGTGACGTGAAAGAGGAGGGAAGCGTACTTCGGTACGCGACCGACGATTGAACGTCAGATTGCCGCTTAGGGGCGTTTGCAGCGTCGAGTAGTTACATCAGTTCGCAAATAGCCGCAGCGAAGGCTACGGGGTCCTCGGGGAGGATGCCCTCGACGAGCAGGGCCTGGTCGTAGAGCAAGCCGGAGTACTGCTTGATCTTGTCGGCGTCGCCCGCCTTCTGGGCAGCGACGAGCTTGGCGAAGACCGGGTGCTTGGCGTTGAGCTCGAGCACGCGCTGGCTCTTAGGCATACCGTCGGGCGCGCCCTCGGGGCCCTTCTGAAGCACTTTCTCCATCTCGAGCGAAAGCGGACCCTCGGTGGTAATGCAGGCGGGAGCGTCAGTCAGACGCGCAGAGACGGCAACCTTCTCGACCTTGTCGCCGAGTGCCTCCTTCATGGCGCTAAAGAGGTCCTCGTTCTCCTTGGTGGCGTCCTCTGCCTCCTTCTTCTCGTCCTCGGTCGCCAGATCAAGATCGCCGGTCGCGACGTTCTTGAGTTCCAGGTGACGATCCTCGACCTCTGGCTCGGCACCGTCGGCCACGGCCTTCTCGGCAGCCTCACGGGCAGCGTCGTCCTCGTAAATCTTGGGCATATCGGCGGCAACGTACTCACGCATGGCCCGGAACGTGAACTCATCCACATCCTGCGTCAGCAGCAGCACGTCATAGCCGCGGTCGAGCACGCCCTTTACCACGGGCATCTTGGCCAAGCGCTCACGCGAGTCGCCGGCGGCGTAGTAGATGACCTTCTGATCCTCGGGCATGCCCTTGGCATACTCGGCCAGGGTAATCATCTTCTGCTCCTTGGCAGACCAGAACAGCAGCAGGTTGGCGAGCTCATCGGCCTTCATGCCATAGCTCGAGTAGATGCCGTACTTAAGACCGCGACCAAAGTTCTCAAAGAACTTCTCGTAGGCCTCGCGGTCGTTGTCGCGCATGTCCTCGAGATCGGCGGTGATCTTCTTCTCGACACGCTTGGCAATAGCCTTGAGCTGACGGTTCTGCTGCAGCGTCTCACGCGAAATATTGAGCGTCACGTCGGCAGAGTCCACGACACCGCGCACAAAGTTGTAGTAGTCGGGCAGCAGGTCGTCGCACTTCTCCATAATCAGGACGTTGGAGCTGTAGAGCGCCAGGCCCTTCTCGTAGTCCTTGCTGTACAGATCGAACGGGGCGCGACCCGGCACAAACAGCAGCGCATCGTACTCAAGCGTACCCTCGGCATGGAAGCTGATAGTGCGCGCGGGATCGTCAAAGTCGTGGAACGTGGACTTGTAGAACTCGTCATAGTCCTTCTGCTCAACATCGGAGCTGCGCTTTTTCCAGATCGGCGTCATGGAGTTGATGGTCTCGAGCTCCTGGTAGTCCTCGTACTCGGGCTTGTAGTCGTCGCCGGCGTCCTCGGGCTTGGGTTTCTGGCGGCTCTTGGACACCATCATCTGGATCGGGTAGCGCACATAGTTGCTGTACTGCTGAATCAGGCTCTTGAGGCCCCACTCGGTCAAGAAGCGATCGTAGGTCTCGGCCTCGCCGTCGGCGTCGAGCTTCTCGTTCTCGCGCAGCGTGAGGATGACATCGGTACCGTGCTCAGCACGCTCGCCATCCTCGATGGTGTAGCCCTCAAGACCGTCGGACTCCCAAACATGGGCGGTATCCTCGCCATAAGCGCGGCTGACGACCTTCACGTGGCTGGCGACCATAAAGGCGGAGTAGAAACCCACGCCAAACTGACCGATGATGTCGACATCGGAGCCCTGCTGCTCGGCGTTCTCGGTCTTAAACTCCTCGGAGCCGGAATGGGCGATGGTGCCCAGATTGCGCTCGAGCTCCTCGGCGGTCATGCCAATGCCGTTATCCGAGATGGTAATGGTGCGGGCGTCTTTATCAAAAGAGACGCGAATAGCCAGGTCGCCCTGGTCGAGCTTGACACTCGGGTCCTGCAGGCTCTTAAAGTTGAGCTTGTCGACGGCGTCACTCGCATTAGAGATAAGCTCGCGCAGGAAGATTTCCTTATTGGTGTAGATGGAGTTGATCATGAGGTCGAGCAGTTTTTTGCTCTCGGTCTTAAATTGACGCATGTGCAGTCCTTTCGCGCTACCCCCGTCCGCAAAAACGGCCCGGTTGCCCGAGCCGCATCGCAGACCTGCTATGTCCAGACTTAGATTTTATAACCCATTAGCGCGCATATATACATACGGAATCGAAAAACTGTATGTCCAAACGCTCTGATACGCCAATTGCCAAGGAGTGTCCCCGACTGCCGGCAGGAAAGGAACGTCCCTATCTGCCATCTACGCGCTTGGCCATCCAAGCATGGGGCTGGCCCTCGTCTTCGTAGTCCACCGGGGCAATCTGCGTGTAGCCCGCCTTGGCATAGAGCGGCAGCACGTATTCCTGCGCATGCAGCTTAATGAGCTTGGCGCCGGCATCACGCGCGCACGTATCACTGGCCTCGACAATCTTGCTCGCCAGACCGCGACGGCGCATGCTCGGCAGCACAGCCACGCGCCCCATAATGTAGGTCTCCCCCGCCGCGACGCCTTCGTCCAAGTCGCACGCCGGCGACACCGGAGCCTCCGCGTCAGCCGCACGCTCAAGCTCTTCGGGAAACACGCGCGAGCAACCGGCAAGCTCGCCGTCTACATAGAGCGTCACATGAATGCAGTTCGGATCCTCGTCGATAGCGTCAAACTCGTTCTCGTAGCCCTGCTCGTCCATAAAAACGACGCGGCGCACCAACGCCGCGTCATCAAAGCATCCCGTCTTAAGTTGGATATCCATGGCTGCCCTTTCATTCAATGCGAACGTTAGGGACAGATTTTAGCGAAAATGAGCTCCGCGCACGCTAAACTTCGCGCGAGCCTTCGCCAGGCAGTCGTAATGACCCACGTTATGGGCATCGCTCGCGATGAAGCTGTACAGGTTCTGATCGAACAGGCGCTGTGCCGGCTTTTTCTCGCGACCAAAGCGACCGCCGGCAATAAAGTCCGCCGAAGCCTGCAGCTTGCAGCCCATATCGACCAGGCGCTCCGCCACGCTTACATCCTTTTGAACCGCACGATAGCGCTCAGGATGAGCGATGATCACCTGGTAGCCACGGCACTGCAAATCGTAAATCGTGTTCTCGTACTCTCTAAACGCATACGCATCGGCATGCGTCGAAAGCTCGAGCAGAAACTCGTTGGTCCCATCGAAATGCAAGTGATCCGCGGCATCGATACCAAGCTCAACGAGCTTTCGATGGTTGACCTCGAAGCCCATCTGGAGCGGAAAACCGTCAGCGTTATCGCGCAGCAGCTCAAAGGCATCCCACATCTTGTCGTAATCAAAATAGGGATCACGGCAGTGAGGAGTGCAAACGATTCTGGTTACACCGGCCCGCTTGGCAGCCTCGAGCATCGCCAAGCTCTCTTCGAGATCGGCGGCGCCGTCGTCTACACCCGGCAAGATATGGCAATGAATGTCACGCATAGGTCAGCCTTAATCAACTAAACGTTTGCTCGGTTGGTGAAGATGCCCTTTTTGGAAGTGCCCTGATCGTCGGAGCCCTTCTTAACCTTCTTACCGTCCTTGGTGTAGTAAGAATAGTAGTACTCGCTGGTCTCGGTCTCACAGTAATTCATGACGGTACCGATGAGCTTGACCTTCTCGGACTTCTTAAGCTGGGCGATAGCGTTGAGTGCCTCTTCGCGCTTGGTAAAGTCCTCGCGCACCACGAACAGCGCGCCGTCGGTCAGGCTGGCAATCTCGGCAGCATCGATGAAGGTGCCGACCGGAGGAGCATCGAAGATGACGTACTGGAACTTAGCAGACAGTGCCTTGACCAGCTTGGCAAAGCGATGGGAGACGATGATGTCGGCAGGATTGGGAATGTGCGGCTCGGCATCGAGGAAGTAGAAGTTCTTCTGACCCGTCTCGACAATTGCCTGGTCAATGGAGATCTGCTCGGAAAGGACCGCATAGAGTCCGCCGCGCGAACGAACGCCGAGCATATCGGAAAGGGACCTGCGGCGCATATCGGCCTCGACCAGGAGCACGGACTTGCCGCTCGTGGCGATTGCCTGAGCAAGGTTAATGGAAACCGTAGACTTGCCCTCGTTGGGAATCGAGGAGGTAACGGTGATGGTGCGAATGGGGTCGTCCACGCTCGCAAAGCGGATGTTGGCCAGAAGGGTCTTGGCGGCATTCTGCACAACGAGCTTATCGGTGTTCCTTGCCTTAGCCATGCCTATTTACCACCTTTCATAGCCGGAATTCGGCCAACAACGGGAATACCCAGGAGCTCTTCTGCCTCTTCGGCACCGCGGATGCGGGTATTGAGCATGTCTGCCAAAACGACATAGGCAACTGCGATAAAGATACCGGCGAGGAACGCGACGGCAATATACAGCGTGCGCTTGGGGCCGCTGGGGGCTTCGGGGGTCTTAGCCTCGTCGATAACGTTGATGCTCTGAGCGGCACCGACATTCTGGGCGACCGTGCTCACCGAGCTGGCCATGGCCCGTGCCACCTCCGCCGTCTCCTCGGCATCGGTGCCCGTCACCGAAAGCGTGATGACGCGCGTCGTGGTCTCGGAGGAGACTGAAATCTTGTAGTCGCCTAGATCGGCGAGGCCCAGTTCTTTGGCGGCGCCGCTCTTAACGCTATCGCTATCCAGCAGCGTGGCGATATCGTTGGAAAGCATCTGGCTCGCCGAGAGATCGTTGTAGCTCATCTGACCGCTATCGTCGGTCTTGGCGAGAATGTACATGCTCGTCGTCGCGGTATAGGTGTTGTCCATCGCAACGAAGGACACGATGCCCATGGCGATCGCGCAGACCACCGGAAGGGTGATGACCAGCTTGAGGTGCTTTTTGAGCAGCTGGAACAGTTCGAGAAGGGTCATGCAGCTTGCCTTTCATTTCCCCAGTTCGGATTGACAAAACTGTCCGTATGTTATCGCATCTTTTTACCGAGACCAAACTCTATACATAAGAAACAGGCTCTCCTGTAAAAATGTCGGAAGCAATCGTAAAATTGCACAACAACGCCGCACCCGAAAGTCAAATGCGGCGTCTATATCAATATCTATGTTGTATCGCTATGCGAATGGCTCGTCCTGCTGTATGGGAAACGTCACCGTAATGGTGGTTCCCACGCCCAACTCGCTCGACAGATCAAGCGCGGCGTGATGATACAGGGCCGCATGCTTGACAATGGCAAGCCCCAGGCCGGTTCCGCCGCGCGCCTTGGACCTACTCTTGTCCACGCGATAGAACCGCTCAAATACCTTGCCCTGTTCTTCAGGCGCGATACCGATTCCCGTGTCGGCGACAGCGAGGAACGGATGGCCTTCGTCGTTGGTGCCGCACTGCAGCGTAACCGTACCTCCGGGCCGATTGTAGCGGATGGCGTTGCTTGCCAGATTATAGATGAGCTCGTCGACCAAGCGCGACACGCCTTCGATGACCACAGGCTTGGTCTCATGACTTATCGTCACATTCGCCTGACGGGCAACCTGTTCAAGACGCTGTTCAACCGCGTAGATCGCACGCGAGAGCTCAATAGGCTCCGTGGACCCAATGGGCACCGCCTCGCCCTCAGTTGCACGTTCGGCCTCGTCCAAGTTAGACAGCGTAAGGATGTCGTTGACAAGCGCCGCCAAGCGGCCCGCCTCACGATAGATGCGACCGCCAAAGTTGCGCAGGTCGTCCTCGCCCTCGACCATGCCATTTGCGATGAGCTCGGCATAGCCCGAAATCGCCGTAAGCGGCGTCTTGAGTTCATGGGTGATATTCGCCGTGAACTCGCGGCGCATACGGTCGTTGTCCGCTAGCACCGCCATTTGGCGCTTGAGTTCCTGGCGCTGCGACTCGATACGCTCAAGCATGGGGACCATCTCGGCATAGGCGTGCTCATAGCTACGGCGTGGGTGGTCCAAATCCACCTCTTGCAACGGCGCGATGATGGCACGGGACTCACGGCGCGCCATAAAAAACGAGAGTACCGCACCCGCTGCTGCGATAAGCAGCATCGGCGCCAGCATCGACAGCAAAATCGCCGCAACGCCAGGCTGGGCCTGCGCCAAGCGGACGACCTGGCCGTTATCAAGGGTGACGGCGCGATACAACATAATCTCGTCGAGTGTAGAGCTTGCGCGCTCCGCGGAACCCGAACCACTCTCAAAGGCCTCGATGACCTCGGGGCGATCGCCATGGTTGGGCAGTGTGGAAGGCGACGCCTCGTTGTCGTAGGCGACCGATCCATCCTTGTTAATCAGCGTGATGCGCAAGTCCTCGCGATCGAGGCTACGCAAGAACGGGATGGGCTCCTGCTGCTCGTCGAGGGCGGCAGCAATGAGCTCGGTTTCCTGCGCCAGATTGGCACTCGTGGCATCCGCCAAAGTGTTTTGCACAAAGAACGCACCCAGCACCGTAAACGCCACGATAACCGCCATGGCGCAGACAAAGATCGTCACAAAAACGCGGTGCGACAGCGTATGTTTTCCCTGGGGGGCGAAGACCACGGGTTACTCCTCCGATGCGGTGGCCGCGGTGTCGTCGCCTTCGGCACCATCACCGGCAGAAGGCTCGGCCAGGCGATAACCCACGCCGCGCACGGTCTCGATGGCGCTGGCATGCTCGGCCAGTTTTTGGCGAAGCGTCTGCACGTGCACGTCAACGGTGCGCGAACCGCCGTCGAAGTCCCAGCCCCACACGCTCTGCAGCAACGACTCGCGGGTAAAGACCACGCCGGGCTTGCGCATGAGGTACTCGAGCAGGTCGAACTCGCGCAGGGTGAGCTTAAGCGGCTCGCCGGCAACGGTCACCTCGCGATGGCTGGGCGAAAGCACGATGTCGCCCACGCTGAGCACATCGCTCGCCTGCTTGACCATGCCGCCGCGACGCAGCAGTGCGCGGCAGCGGCTCGCAAGCTCCATGAGCGAAAACGGCTTAGTCAGGTAATCGTCGGCACCGCCATCGAGCGCCATCACCTTGTCGAGCTCAGTGTCCTTGGCGGTAAGCATCATGATGGGCACCGTCGCCGTCAGGCGATCGGCACGCAGGCGACGCATAATCGTCAGGCCATCGGTGTCGGGCAGCATGATATCGAGCAGCACAGCATCGGGCACCCGTCGCGCCACGGCAGCCTTAAACTCGCCATCGCACGAAAAGCCCTCGGCCTCGATTCCCTGCTTGCGCAGCGCGTAGACCGTCAAATCCCTGATGTTGTCATCGTCCTCGACGTAATAGATCATGTTGAACCCCTTTGCGGCCGGCATGACCGCATCTTAACCCTAAAGGTACCTTTACTAGATGGTATCAGCCAAAACGCCCCGTCAAATAATCCGCCGTACGCGGATCGGACGGATTCTTGAAGAGTTGCGCGGCAGGCGCGTGCTCCACCAGCTCACCCAGCAAAAAGAATGCGACCGAATCGGAAATACGCGCGGCCTGCTGCATGTTGTGCGTCACAACCACCAGCGTGCAAGTCTCCTTGAGCTCGCAGGCAAGCTGCTCCACCACGAGCGTCGACACAGGGTCGAGCGCCGAGGTCGGCTCGTCCATCAGCAGAATGTCGGGCTGCACGGCAAGTGCGCGGGCGATGCACAGGCGTTGCTGCTGACCGCCCGAAAGACCCAGGCCCGACTCCTTGAGCTTGTCCTTGACCTCATCCCATAGCGCAGCGCGACGAAGGGAGTCCTCGACCAGCTCATCGAGCACGGCGCGGTCGCGCACACCCATACCGCGAGGACCGTAGGCGACGTTGTCGTAGATGCTCATGGGAAACGGGTTGGGGCGCTGGAACACCATGCCCACGCGCTGGCGCAAACGGCAGATGTCGTAATCGCCCAGGATATCTTGACCATCGAGCGCGATTTTGCCCTCGATGCGGCAATCCTTGATGCCGTCGTTCATGCGGTTAAAGCAGCGCAGCAACGTGGACTTTCCGCAGCCCGAAGGCCCGATGAACGAGGTGATCTGCTTGTCGCGAATCTTGATATTCACGTCCTTGAGCGCATGGTGGTCGCCATAGAACAGGTCGAGGCCCTCGACATCGATGCGCGTCGGCGAGGCGGCAAGATCCTCTGCCGTGGGGCGAGTCGCATCCCCAACCTCGCGCTCATGCGCGGCCTCGGCCTGCGCTTCCATGAGTTCTTCAAGCTCCGTGGGCTCCACAGCCGCAGCAGCCGTCATACCGCATACCTCCATATCGATATCAATTCAGCAGTATCGATAGTAGGAATCGCGGCTCATACGTACGTGAGCACATTGTCAAGTATTTGTAAGGGCACGCTGGCTATGCGGCGGGCAGCTCGATGGTGAATATCGTGTGTTCGGGCGTCGATTCACATGCAACGGTACCGCCGTGTGCCGCGATGATCTCCTTGGCAATAGCAAGGCCCAGACCGGCACCACCGCGATTGGTTGCACGCGCCGCATCCAGGCGATAGAACTTCTCAAAGATCACCTTGAGCTTAGCCGCAGGGATAGGATCGCCCTGATTGATAAAGCGCACGCGCACGCCACCATCGTCTTGGCGCCTGGCCTCAATCGTGATAGTCGAGCCCTCATAGCTATAGGCGACGGCGTTTTTCATGATGTTGTTGAACACGCGGGCCATCTTGTCGCCATCCACGAGCACCGTCAGGTCCTCGCGAATATCAACTTGGGCTTCCTTATGCTGCTCGTTGAGGATGGGATAGAACTCGTCAGCCACCTGAGCCAGCAACAACCCCAGATCAACATAGCCGCGCGTGAGCACGATATCGTGGAAGTCAAAGCGCGTGATATCGAAAAACTCTTCGATGAGCGCATCGAGCCGGTGCGCCTTGTCGAGCGCCACGCCCGTAAAGTGCGCACGTTGCTCAACCGGCAACTCAGGAGCCTCTTGCAGCAGCGAAAGATAGCCCACCACACTGGCAAGCGGGGTGCGTAGGTCATGTGCCAAGTACGTGACCAAATCGTCCTTGCGATGAGACTCGTCACGCAGAGCTTGCTGCACCTTGCGCTCACGGTCACGCACGCGGTTAAGGGCGCCCTCGACCTCCAAGAAGTCGCCGTCGATGTTGTCCCAGGTGTCGGGGTGATCGATCAGGCGATCTTGAATACGAGCGGCCAGCACACAATCGGCATGCTGCTCGCCCTGCTCGTAGCCCTGGTAGTACAGGGCGCGGCCGCAAAAGAACAGCACGCACACGGCAAGCGCCAGCACAAAGCCAAGCATGTTGAATACAAAGCCGGCATCGAACAGCACCGGCCCTTCGATGCCACCGAGCGCCATGGCGCCAATCGCCAACGTCATGGCCCACGCGGCACCGCCAATCACCACGCAACGGCGCACGATTTCGAATCGATCGATTAGCAAAAAGCCGACAAGCAGCACCGCTAAGATTCCGGCGATGTTGTCGATGCCAATCAGCAGCAGGCTCAGCAAAAAGAGCAGCACCGTCGCAAGTGCACGGTTGTCGACGACTGCCCGTACGTATTCAAAGAGTCGATCGGGCACCTCGAATGCCTGCCTATCGTCTTTTGTCATATCCACTTCCCCACCATCAAAGGCGCTATTCAATTATGTAGCCGACGCCCCAGACGTTTTTGATAAAGCGCGGCTTTTGAGCGTCGTCGCCAATCTTTTCGCGCAGGTGGCGAATGTGCACCATCACCGTATTGTTGGAGCCGGGCATAAAATCCTCGTTCCACACCGCGCGGAACAGATCCTCCACGGCCACCACGCTGCCGCGATGCTCGACCAGATACAGCAAGATGGAATACTCGATGGGCGTGAGGCGAACCGGTGAACCGTCCACTGTCACGGAACGAGCATCGCGGTTGATCTCCAGTCCGTCGAGCTGGATGGTCGGCGACTCGGCCGCCTGCGAGCGGCTACCGTAGCTGGTGTAGCGGCGAAGCTGAGCGTGCACGCGCGCGATGAGCTCCAGCGGACGGAACGGCTTAACCACGTAATCGTCCGCGCCAAGCGAAAGGCCCTCGATCTTGTCTTGCTGGGCATCGCGCGCCGTCAGCATGATCACAGGATAGGTATGGCTGGAACGGATCGTACGCAGCAGTTCAAATCCATCGATATCGGGCAGCATGACATCCAACAGTGCCAGATCGAACTCCTGCTCCAGGATTGCCTTGGCAGCATCGGCCCCGCTATAGGCAATCTGGACATCAAAGCCCTCTTTTGTAAGGTAGATACCAACCAAGTCGGCGATGGCCTTCTCGTCATCAACTACCAAAATGCGCTCGTTCATGCGTGCTCCTCTCGCGCTCCATTATGCCCGAGGCGACGCACGCCACACACAACAAGCGTGGGTGATTAAGTCGGCCTTAAGCACCCTTGTGCCCGTTCAGGCGCGGATGTGGGCCACGCACGCACGCGATGATCGCCGACGCCGGCAAACGATATACTCTAGTTCCAGAAGAGACCATCCCGTCGAAAGCGAAATCCGTGAAGTCCCTCACCTCTTTTGCAAAGCGCTCAGCCCAGCTTGCCGCCGGCTTTGTCTGCGCCATCGCCCTTGCCGCTGGCGTGCCCACCGTCGCCGGCGCCCAAGCGCTCACGACCGACAATGTTTGCGGCAAAACCGCCGATGCGCGCGGCATCACGGCCGAAAACCTGCCCGATATCGATGCGACCAATGCCCTCGTCATGGGCAAAGACGGCACCGTCTACTATGCCCGCGGCGCCGATGAGCAGGTCAAGATTGCCTCGATCACCAAGGTCATGACCGCAATCCTAACCGTCGAGAATTGCAAGATGGACGAGAAGGTCACGGTGAGCAACGCCGCAGCCACCGTGGGTAATTCGACCGCCGGCTTGCTCGAAGGTGACGAGCTTACCGTGGAGCAGGCACTGCGCGGCCTGATGATTCCCTCGGGCAACGACGCCGCCGTCGTGCTCGCCGAATATGTGGGCAAGAAGATCGACCCTAAGACCAAAGACGCCGAGGCAACCTTTGTGAAGGCCATGAACGAGCGCGCTAAGAAGCTCGGCTGCACCGGTACGCTTTTTGAAAACCCGCATGGTCTGGACTTTGATGAGTGGGCTGGCGATATGCACTCAACCGCACACGACGTAGCGCTGATGATGCAGGAGGCCATGAAAAACGACACGATCCGCGAGGTCGTAGCGAGCGAGGATTCCTGGATCGAGGTCACGGGCGCCGACGGCACCGACCATTCGCATTCCATGGACACGCACAACGTTTTGCTCGGTCAGGACGGAAACATTGGCGGCAAGACCGGCACCACCGACGACGCGGGCTACTGCTTTACGAGCGCCTACAACCGCGACGGCGACGAGATCTACACTGTTATTTTGAACTCCACCACCACCGACCAGCGCTTTACCGATACCGCCAGCCTTGCCAACTGGTACTACGGCCACAAGGTGACGGTCGCAATCGCCAACACGCAGGAAAAGACCGCCAACGGCAACCCGCTTATGGCGCGCATTGGCCAAACCGACTGGACGGATAAGACGATCGACGCCACACTCGCCGATCCTACGGCGCAAGCGACCGTGTTTTCCCTTGCCGGCGAGGTGACCGAAAAGGTTAGCTACGACGATCTTTCGGGCACGGTGCATGTGGGCGACAAGGTGGGTAGCGTTACGCTCAAGCAGGACGGCACAAAGATCGCCGTCATGGACCTAGTTGCCGACGAGGAAGGCGCAGGGCCGAATCCCATTGAATGGCTACTCGTGAAGCTCGATCGCTTGGGCCGCCGCATCGACAACCGCCCACTTGCGGCAGAGAGCGAGACCGTCGCCAAGGCTCCTGAGGTGTAGAGCGCAAGAATAATCAGCCCACTGAAAGGAGGCGTCCGAAAGGATGCCTCCTTTTTTTGAGGTTCGAATCCCCAGCCTCCTTTCTCCGCACAAAAAAGGGCCCCAAATGGGACCCTTCTTTCAAGTCATACTGGCGGAGAGCTGGGGATGTCCGGGCATGCTGCGCATGCCCTCCGGCTTCAAAGCCTGGCGGCTTTTCGCCCACGGGCTACAAACGCTTTCGCGTTTGCTTAACGCCCGTGCCCTCTCGGGTTCGAATCCCCAGCCGCCATTCTTGATAATAAAAAGGGCCCCAAATGGGACCCTTCTTCAAATTCGTACTGGCGGAGAGCTGGGGATTCGAACCCCAGATGCCCTTTTGGGGCATACTCGCTTAGCAGGCGAGCACCTTCGGCCTCTCGGTCAGCTCTCCGTAACAGCCGTTCTATAGTAACCAAACAGTCGAAGATGGGCAAGTGGGATTTTCAAATTGCCCAGCAGCCTCTCCTCCTTGCAAGCTTCGCCTACCCCAGCGAGCGGTTGAGGGAGCCGAGCTCGTCGTTGCCCATGGTGCGCCACATTTGGAAGATGCAACCGCGCGCCAGGAAAAAGAAGCCGTTGTCGACCAGTTGCACAGCGGCATCTGCCAGCTGATTCGTCACGGCGGACACTGGCGGCAGCTCAAGTCCAGCCTTGCGGATGGTCTCGACCGCCTCCTCGAACGTCGGAGGCTCGCTGACGCCCATCTCGTTCATAAGGCCCTGCATTTCTTCCAGCGCGCTGCTGCCCGACTCCTCGCCGCGCGGCACCAGACGGTAACAAGCCAGCGCCAGGTCGAGCTGATCGCAATTCCAATAGGCAAACGCCAAGCGATAGAACAGGTAGCCAATTGCAGAACGATCGCTGGCAATACGTAGGCCGTGGCGCGCCACCTCGATAATCTCGTCAAAGCGCTCCAGACGCGCAAGCACGTTGATGAGCGCAAAGTGCGACTGCATGGACGAGCGCGCCAGATCGTAAAGATGGCGCACCTCGGGCAGTGCTCGTTCAAAGTCCTCTTGCTCGGCGTAAAAGCTGCAGATCTCGTGCTGGGCAAAGTACAGCGCATCGGGCGCACGAAGGATTCGCACAGAGCGGTCTTCTTCCAACACCGGTAGCACCATGCGCACCAGCTGGTTATCGCAAAACTGCGTTTGAACCGGACCTGTCGCCAAAAGCTCGGCGACGGCGCACTTAGCCTCCAACTCCTCGACAAGACGGGAAAAGCCTTCAAAAGCACCTGTACGGTCGACTTTTGCCTGCTCGCGCAATTCAACAACACGGGCCACGTATGGGTCGTCGTCCTCTTCCATGACCTCCAACTCGTCAGCCGTATCGGCAAGCAGCAGATCGCGCAGCGCCGGCGGCAGCGTGCGATGGTCATCACGCGGACGAGCATGAACCTCCGCCGGCTCAATCGTCTCCGGAGCGGTTGACTCATACGCCTCAAGTACACGCTTGCACGGCATATCGTCCATGTCCATACTCTCAAGATCCTTGGCGACAGGCACGCAATCGGCCAGATAGGCCGCGCGCCCAAAGAAATACGTTGCGACAACGCGCTCGCCCTGCTCACTGTCGGGAGCAGCAATCTGCACATAGCAGCGCGTGATGCAGGTGCCCGCGGCAAAACACGCTGCCGCAAGCGTGAGTGCCACGCGCGCATCGTGCTCCGCGGCCCAGATCGCACGCGTGTCCTCGTCCAACTCGCGCCAGGCGTCATCTTGAGCGTCGTATTCACGTTGCGGCATGGCATCAACGACAGACTGCCCAAACCGAACGAGCATGATCCCCTCGGCAACGTTTGCCCGATAGGTATAGTCGAGCCGCGTGACCACGTTAAGTGCCTCGACAATACGCGCGAAGCGGGTACGCACATCCCACTCACCGCCCGGCTGGCAAGCCACCGTACCCGGTTTGCCCCACGGGTTATCGCTCGAGGCCGTATCGAGCAGTCGGGGAACATCGTTGGTCGTCTTGGCGATATGCCACGCATCAAAGAGCGCGCAGCCCTCAAGGCACGGCGAGGATGCCGCAGGGACCAATCCGGCCCCGATGTGCTCAAGGATGCCGGAGAGACGGTTGAGACGGCACTCGATGGCAAGCAGCATGTCAATCTCGTCCCGGTCCAGCAGGCTGCGATCAAAATTGAGATAGAAAAGCTTTGAGCGATCGATGCGAGCCAGGCTCATCTCGGACTTAGCGGCGATGGTGCGCAAGCGGGGCAAGTCAATTTCACTCATAAGGGCGGCGGCATAGCGCTCGATACCGCTCGGATTCTCGGCATGGTCAACGCGGTAGAGCAGCGTCTCGATAGCGTCAGGGAGCGGTGTCGTGTTAAAGCCCAAAAACACCTCGACCGGCTCGGGCAACTTTACGAGCTTGATCTTGTCGACAACGTTTTGCATACCCTCGTCGAGTCCGTCGGCGTCCGCCGTGCTCGCAATGGTATTTTCGGAGTCAGCGAATATCACGTAGCGCAGGAACATCGATGCCATGAACTCACCGTAAGGAAGGGAGCGGGTCGAATTCCATGTCTCGTGATCGGACTGTTCGCGCATGGGACCTTCGGGAGAGCCGACGGTTCGCGCGCACGCGCGCATCGTGCCGTTTGCTCCCCTCACCATAATCTCACCAATACCGGAGTCCGACTCGTCAAGGACGAGTTCCATGTCGGGATCGTTGGGCAGCGGAGCCTCGCTAACGGGGCGGTCCACCTTGTACACCTCACCCGAAACGCTTACGTAGCCCAAAAGCGACACATGGCTTTTGCCAACGAATTCGACGACATAACAAGATTCATGCTGATCCTCGCCAAAGAGTTTCCAGACCACGCCATATGAGCGTCCCGCAGGCTGCTCGGGCATCGCCGGAAAGCGCTTCTTGGGATCGAGAAACCTGAGCTTGTATGTCGGACGCTCTGCCACGGAATATCACCCTGATCGGTCGCTTGAAGAAGGAGTGGTCGCGAATAAGTCGCGACATCTACTCGGAATCTTACACGAGTCGACAGGAAATCGTCCCTTTGGACGAAAGCACTCAAGCTGGCGCAAAAGAAAAGCCCCCGTTGCCGGGAGCTTTAATCTCAAATGGTGCGGCGTATAGGATTCCGCGCATCCGCTGCGCGGATCCGCACCGGCTTCGCCCGCCTGC
This sequence comes from Collinsella sp., assembly GCA_036553025.1. GTDB lineage: Bacteria > Actinomycetota > Coriobacteriia > Coriobacteriales > Coriobacteriaceae > Collinsella. The sequence goes on from JAXKBK010000032.1 coordinate 73,707, forward strand.
CGGCGTGCTCGCCCGCGGGCTAAAAACGCTCCGCGTTTTCTTTACGCCCGCGCCTCGACCGAGGTTCGAATCAATGCGGTGTTTACGTAAAAGAAAAGCCCCCGTTGCCGGGAGCTTTAATCTCAAATGGTGCGGCGTATAGGATTCGAACCTATGACGTTCTGATTCGTAGTCAGACCCTCTATCCAGCTGAGGTAACGCCGCGACTTGTTGATTATTATGCACATGGACTGAATAATGGTCAAGCATTTTTTCAAAAAAAGTTATCGAATTTGATTTTTACTCATTTGATGCAGTCGATCGAATCGATACTTTCAAACACGGCGAAAGCAACTCCTCAAGTATGTCGACATATAAGAAAAGCCTCCGTTACCGGAGGCTTTAAAGTTCAGTTGGTGCGGCGTATAGGATTCGAACCTATGACGTTCTGATTCGTAGTCAGACCCTCTATCCAGCTGAGGTAACGCCGCAACGCACGAATTATTATGCACGCGAGCCCCCGATGGGTCAAGCGACAATTAGAAAAAATTTTACGGAGTGATAATTAAGTTGTTCGTGCCTCGACCGAGGTTCGAATCCATGCGGTGTTGCCATAAAAGAAAAGCCCCCGTTGCCGGAGGCTTCAAGTTCAATTGGTGCGGCGTATAGGATTCGAACCTATGACGTTCTGATTCGTAGTCAGACCCTCTATCCAGCTGAGGTAACGCCGCAGCGCAAGACATATAAAACCACTTTAGCTTATTGGAGTCAAGCACAATCTCAAACTTTTTTGTGGAACGCAGTTTTGTCATGCTGCTCCGCATATACCGCCGTTCCCCGTACGATCGATTGGCTTTTCGATCACGTCAAACTTAGCATCAAGTTCCCTCAGGAGCGATCTCACCCGCTGGGCACAATCATAATCGGCAAACGAGATACTCAACATGCGAGCAACCTGGTTAGATGTCCGGACCCCATAGAAATGCTCCAGGGCCACAAGCCCCTCGTGCGCCACAAACGTCTCAACCACATGCGGCGACTCCTCGTAGCACCATTGGGTCAACGGACCCTCGCTCGTCTGTCGAACCACCAGGCCGCCCATGCCAGACGGCTCACACGTTACAAGCAGGTACTCCCCGCCCTCGTCGCTCTCAAACAAAACCACCCGATCATCAAACAGCTCCATCGCGTCCCCTTTCTCTCGCTCTTATTTAGCAAAAGCATAGCAGGTAGATTGCTGTATACAGAACAGTTGTTCGTGTGTTTTCTATTGAGCTGTCCGCACGGCATGGTATGGATCTGCGTACAAAATAGGGCGCCCCCGAAGGAGCGCCCTTGCATATCCCCTATGCAGCCAAGTTACGCGACCGGCTCGATCTTCTCGAGGCCGCCCATGTAGGGACGCAGAACCTCGGGGATCGTGATGGTGCCGTCAGCGTTCTGGTAGTTCTCCAGAATGGCTGCCATGGTACGGCCAGCCGGCAGACCGGAACCGTTGAGGGTGTGCAGATAGCGCGAACCCTTGAAGTTCTCGGGGTCGCGATACTTGATGTTGGCGCGACGGGCCTGGAAGTCACCGCAGTTGGAGCAGGAGCTGATCTCCTTGTAGGCGTTGTAGCTCGGCAGCCAGACCTCGACGTCGTAGGTCTGACGGGCAGAGAAGCCAAGGTCGCCGGTGCACAGGCTAATCACGCGATACGGAAGACCCAGCTGCTGCAGCAGGTACTCGGCCTCGGCGGTCATGCTCTCGAGCTCCTCGTCGGACTCCTCCGGCTTAGCGAACTTGACCATCTCGACCTTGTCGAACTCGTGCTGACGGATGATGCCGCGGGTGTCGCGACCGGCGGAACCGGCCTCCTCGCGGAAGCAAGGGGTGAAGGCGGTGTAGCGGCGCGGCAGGGTGTCGGCGTCGAGGACCTCGCCGGCGTGCAGGTTGGTGAGCACGACCTCGGCGGTGGGGATCAGGAAGTTGTCGCCCGAGACGTGATAGGCGTCGTCCTCGAACTTGGGCAGCTGACCCGTGCCAAACATGGTCTGACGCTTGACGACGATGGGCGGCCACCACTCCTTAAAACCACGGCTGGTGTGCGTATCGAGGAAGAAGTTGATGAGGGCGCGCTCAAGACGGGCGCCGGCGCCACCGAGAACGGTGAAGCGGCTGCCGGAGAGCTTGTTGCCGCGCTCGAAGTCAAGGATGTCAAGGTCGGTGCCCAGATCCCAGTGCGGCTTAAAGTCGAAGTCGAACTCGCGCGGGGTGCCCCAACGACGGCGCTCGATGTTCTCGTCCTCGTCCTTGCCGTACGGCGTGGCCTCGCAAGGAATGTTGGGCAGGTGAGCCATGAAGTCGTACTGCTCCTGCTCGAGGGCGGTGCGGCGCTCGGCCAGACCGTCAATCTTCTCGTTGACGGCGCGCACGGCCTCTTTGGCGGCCTCGGCCTCGTCCTTCTTGCCCTCCTTCATCAGGGCGCCGATCTTCTTGGACTCGGCATTGCGCGTGGCTTGAAGTTCCTCGACCTCGGTGATGACGGCACGACGCTCGTCGTCGAGCTCAAAGAACTTCTCGCGATCCCAAGACGTCTGGCGGTTAGCCATGGCGACATCGATGGCATCGGGGTTCTCGCGAACAAACTTGATATCAAGCATTAGATCCTCCGGCGATATACATTCCATTTAGGTTGCAACCTTGTACATGTATGGGCAAGTATATACTTATGAGCGTTTACGACCCAACTCAACTACGCAAGAAGGCACCCAATGGACGCAGTTTTTTCCTTTTTGTTTGGCACCCGCACCGGTTTTGCCATCCTTTTCGCCGGCGGCATCCTGCTGTTTGCGATTATTGCCTTTGTAATGGAGAAGCGCACCCATAAGATGTATGTCGACCGCGGCCCCAAGTCCGAGGACGAAGAAGACAGCTTCTGGGACTAACCTGCCAAAAAGGGACAGGTTTATTTTGGTCGGTTTTATCTGGGCAAACGCAAGTGCCCCGCAACTGGAATTGAGCCAGTTGCGGGGCACTTTTCGCTAAAAGGACAAAACCGCAGGAAAAACCTGCCAACATAAACCTGTCCCTTTTTTGGTCGGTTTTACTGGAGGGTTGCGTCGATTGCCTTGACCAGGGCGCTGCGCATGCCGGCGTCCTCGAGCGCAACGACGCCCTTGATGGTGGCACCACCGGGCGAGCATACGGCATCCTTCATCGCCGCAGGATGCTGGCCAGTTGCAAGCTGCAGCTTTGCCGTACCCAGCACCATCTGGCTCACAATGCGATAAGCATCCGCACGCGGGATACCGTGCTTGACCGCCGCATCGCCCAGGGCCTCGATTGCCATGGCGACAAACGCCGGAGCGCAACCACCCACCGTGCCGCCCACAAACAGCAGGCTTGTGTCGAGCTCGACGACAGCGCCAAGCTTACCGAGCAGGTCGAGCACCACAGCACGCTGCTCGTCGTTAAGCGTCGAAGCCTTCTCGCAGGCGATGACGCCCTCGCCCACCGAAACCGGCGTGTTGGGCACCGTCGAGATATGCGCGACGCCCGGCAGGACCTGCTCCCACTTGGCACTGTCCCAGGTCCAGGCAACCGACAGAACGACCTTTTTGGCAAGAGCGTCCTTGAGCGGGGCGAATACCTTCTCGATCATGTACGGTTTGACCGCAGCGACCACGATATCGGATGCGGCGACAACCTCGGCGGCATCGTGGCAGGCGACCATGCCGCGCGCCTCGCAGCGCTCAACCAGTGCGTCGTAGCGACCCGCGCAGGCGCACATGTCGCTCGCAGCTACACCGGCAGCGATCCAGCCATCGGCCATAGCGCTCGCCATATTGCCAAAACCGACAAATCCAATCTTCATATCGCATAGTCCTTTCAGACACATTCCTCAAAACGAAGGGTATTGTCCCACGCCATTGTTTCGTATTGCCGACCTATTTGTGATACGGCTCGCCACGACTGATCTTGCAGGCACGGTAAATCTGCTCCAGCAGCACCACACGCGCCAGGTTATGCGGCAAGGTAATGCGTCCAAAGCTGAGCATCTCGTCGGCTCGTGCGCGCACGTCATCACTCACGCCGCCCGAACCGCCGATTACAAAGGCAATGTCGCTGCTGCCTCGCAGCATAAGATCGTCGAGCCTCGCCGAAAACTCCTCGCTCGAGCGCTCCTTGCCCTCGATAGCCAGCAGGACCACATGCGCTCGAGATGGCAAGGCGGCAAGAATCGCCGCCCCCTCCTTGTCGCGCGCGGCATCCACGCCGCCCGCCTTAGCCGGGTCGATATCGGCCACCTCGCGGATATCCACCTTGGCATAGGCACCTAGGCGCTTGGTGTACTCAGCGCACGCGTCCTTCCAAAAGCGCTCCTTGAGCTTACCGACGCAAACGACGGTGTATTTCACGCGCGTCTACTCCTTCGAATCGTTTTGAACTTTGCCGGCGGCCAGCATCTGCTCGAACATCGAGGCCGACTGCGAAAAGTCGCTCGGCAGCACGACCGTCGAGGTTTTACCCGTGCGAGCGAACTCCGTCATCATCTCGGACCACTGCGTAAACATGAACAGTTGGTTGGCCTCGTCATTGCCGACACCCGTCTCCTGGATGATCTCGAGCGAATCTTTGATACCCAGCGCGATGGCCTTGCGCTGGTTGGCGATGCCCTCGCCCGCCTTTTCCATAGCCTCGGCCTCGGCGGTCGCCTCGGTGACGCGCTTGATGCGGTCGGCCTCGGCGAGCTCCTGCGCGGCAGCGCGCTTGCGCTGGGCAGCGTTGATGTCGTTCATGGAGTTCTCAACCTCGGTCGGCAGTGCGATTTTGGTGATGAGCGTCGACACGAGGGTGAAGCCGTAGGCGGCCATCTGCTCGGAAACAGTAGCGTTGACATCCTTGGCGATGTCATCCTTCTTGGCAAAGACTTCATCGAGCGTGTAGACGGGGATGGAGGAGCGCAGGGCGTCGGTGATGAAGTCGCGCATCTGGTCGACGGGCTCCTGCAGCATGTAGTAGCTCTTGTAGATGCCCGAATCCGCCGGGCCAGCACCCATGTCATAGCTCACGTGGTACTGAGCGGAGACCTCAAGGCCAATGGTCACGTTGTCCTGAGTCTTAACGTCGATGCCAAAACCATTTTTCATGGTGCGCAGACTCACCGTGGCGGCCTTGCGGTCAATCACGGGCACCTTCATGTGGAAGCCTGCGCTAACAATGCGGTTGAACTTACCCAAGCGCTCGATGATTACGGCGTGCTGCTGTTCAACGACATAACAGGCGTTGGGGAGCAGCAGCAACAGGATGATGATGGGAATCAAAAGGCTGGTAAGGGCGGCGATGATACCGGAAAACAGCATGGTCTCTCCTCTGATAGGCACACGTTGGCATTAGGATACCCGTCCAAGGAGATCGTGCATAACAAAAAAGCTCCCATTGCTGGGAGCTCTTTCATTTAATGGTGCGGGCGAAAGGACGTCCGCGTATCCGCTTCGCGGATCCGCACCGGCATCGGCCGCCTGCCGGCGTCCTTGCCAGCTCGCTAAAAACGCTCCGCGTTTTCTTGACGCTCGCTCCTTCGCAGGTTCAAGTCCCCGCGATGGGCACATAACAAAAAAGCTCCCATTGCTGGGAGCTCTTTCATTTAATGGTGCGGGCGAAAGGACTTGAACCTTCATGGGGTTGCCCCCATACGGACCTGAACCGTACGCGTCTGCCAATTCCGCCACGCCCGCGTGCAGGAATTAGAATAACGGAGCGCCACCGCGAACGCAAGAACTATTTTTGAAAAAGTTTGCAGGCATTTTCCCAAGCGGCATGCGCGATTGTTTCGGCGTCCTCACCAGTGCGATCGACACGGTCGTTAACCAGCGCGTTTGCCGTAATGGAGATCATTGCGGGCTCGCATTCAAGACCGCGGATGGGCTCCGGAGCCATATACGGGCAATCCGTCTCGAACAAAATGCGGTCGAGCGGGGTTGCCGCAAATGCCTCGCGCACGTCTTCGTTGCGCTTAAAGGTGGCCGCACCACCATAGGCGATATAGCAGCCCAGCTCCACAAAGCGCTCCATCGTGGCGCGGTCCTCGCCAAAGCAGTGCAGCACACAACCGGCCTGGGGCACGCCCACCTCACGAAGCACGTTGTACGCATCCATATGCGAGGTGCGCTCCCCATCCGAGTCCTCGTGCCGCAGGTGCAACTCCACCGGCACATTGCAGCGCACGGCGACTTCGAGCTGACGTGCCATGCAATCAATCTGCACACTGTGGGGCGCCGGCATGATGTCGTCATCGTAATCCATGTGGTAGTCCAGACCGATTTCGCCAATACCGGCGCACAAAGGGTCATCAAGCGCAGCAACAACCTGCGCGTGAATGTCGTCGGTATAGTCCGGCGCGCCATACGGATGCACGCCGGCAAGATACTTGATCTGCGGGATATCCTGCATCGGCAGAATTTCGCGCACGAGCCAGTCGCTATAGTCCGTCACGCTGCGCTTGTCGGCGATAGGGTCGAAGACCGTCACCAACAGGTCGATGCCCGCCGCCTTGGCACGCACGAGTGTCTCGGGCACATCCTTGCCCCAAAACGAAAGCAGATGCGCATGTGTGTCGGCAAGCGGTGCCAAGGGCACGGGACAGGCAACCGTCTTCTTTTTCTTGGTAAACGTCACGCGTTCGGCATTAAGCGTCATGGGAAAGCTCCCGAGCCAGGCACACAAAGTCGGCGACGCCGAGCGTCTCGGCGCGCGTGGTGGATGCGATACCGCAAGCCTCAAAGGCGGCATCGAGCACGTCCTTGGCAAAGCCGTTGGCGCTCATGGAATTGCGGATGGTCTTGCGACGCTGAGCAAATGCAGCGTCAATCACGCGGGCCACAAATTCGCGATCGAGTCCTTCGGGCACCACACCGTCAACACGGTCGATGCGCACGACGGCCGAGTCCACGTGTGGCGCCGGCATAAAGCAACGCGGCGGCACCTCAAAGCGACCCGTTACCTGCGCATACAGGCCGAGCTTTGCCGTATAGCCGCCATAGGTCTTGTTGCCCGGCACTGCGGCAATGCGATCGGCAACCTCCTTTTGCACCATGACGACGGCGCGCTTGAGCGCCGGCATCGTCTGGAAAAATTGCAAAATGATCGTCGCCGCCACGTTATAGGGCAAGTTCGCGACAAACACCGTCGGCTCACCGCCCGCAGCCTGCTCAATCTGCTCCGGCGTCACCCTGAGCGCGTCGCCCATGATAAAGCGGAAGTTGGCATAGTCGGCGGCGTGGGCATCGAGCACCGGCTCAAGCTCGGGATCGGCCTCAATGGACGTAACGCACGCCGCTTCCTGCAGCAACGCAAGTGTCAACGTACCGCAACCTGGACCCACCTCGAGTACGCGCTCGTCACCTGCAAGCTCGGCAAGCTCGCAGATACGTTCGATCACATGATTGTCGATTAGAAAGTTCTGGCCCAGGCGATGCTTGGTCGCAAGGCCAAACTCCTCCAGCAGCTCCCTGGTGGCCGTGGGGTTTGCCAAAGGCGAAGTTGTCATGGTTGCCTCCTTAGCATGATGGCGGCGTCTTGAAACAAAAGGGCATGGACCGTGGCGGCCATGCCCTTACAGCTAAACAGCAAATTGCCGATATGGCGCTCGCGCGGTCTCTACGCCAGACGCGGGAACAGCGGCTCACCCTTCTCGACGGGCTGACCACCGGCAAGCAGGCCCCAAGCGCAAATGCCCTTGAGGTCGTCGCTCGCGGCCTCGTCCTCGCAGGACAGGCGGCGCAGGGCTTCGGCAGAGGTCTGAGGCATGAGCGGCATCAGCAGGTGAGCGGCAATGCGGATGGCCTCGAGCAGGTTGTAGATCACAAATGCCAGCTCGTCAGCCTTAGCCTCATCCTTGGCAAGCGCCCAAGGCTCGGAGTCCTCGATGTAGTGGTTGGCGGCGTGGATGAGCTCCATAACCTCGTCCTTGGCTCCGCCGTAATCGAGCACGTCCATCTTGGCCATGTAGCGCTCGACCAGACCATCGGCGATCTTTGCCAGCGGGTTATCGAACGCGTCGGCAGACGCCGGTTTAGCCGGGGCGCAGCCGTCAAAGTACTTTGCGCTCATGTTGAGCGAGCGCGAAATGAGGTTGCCCCAGCTGTTGGCCAGATCGGCGTTGTAGACCTGCTCCATACGATCGAAGCTGATGGCGCCGTCGGTACCGGGAACGACGTCGGTCATAAAGTAGTAGCGATAGCCCTCGACGCCCAGCATGTCGATAACGTCCTGCGGAGCGATGGCGTTACCGCGGCTCTTGGACATCTTCTCGGCCTTGCCGGTCTCGGCATTGCGCACGGTCAGGAAGCCGTGGGCAAAGACGTGCTCGGGCAGGGCCTCGCCGATGGCCATGAGCATGGCGGGCCAAATGACGCAGTGGAAGCGGATGATGTCCTTACCCACGATGTGGAACTGCGCGGGCCAGCGATAGGCCAGCTCGGCACGCGCCTCGTCGGTGTCGACACCGTAGCCGACGGCCGTCATATAGTTGAGCAGCGCGTCAAACCATACATAGGTCACATGGCCCTCGTCAAACGGAACCTGGATGCCCCAGTCAAAGCTCGTGCGACTCACGGAAAGGTCGTTGAGGCCGCCCTCGACAAAGCTGCGAACCTCGTTCATGCGGAACGCAGGCTCGACAAAGTCGGGGTGCTCGTCATAGAGCTTGAGAAGCTTGTCCTGGAAGGCGGAAAGCTTAAAGAAGTAGGACTCCTCCTGGACGCGCTCAAGCGGACGGTGGCAGTCGGGGCATAGATGCTGGCCGACGCTGCCGTACTCCTCGTCGCCCTTCTGGACCTGCGTATCAGTGAAGTAGGTCTCGTCAGGCACGCAATACCAACCGTCGTAGCTGCCCTTATACAGGTAACCGGACTCCTTCATGCGCTCCCACAGGTACTGCACGGCATGATGCTGGCGCGGCTCGGTGGTGCGGATGAAGTCGTCGTTGGAAATCTCGAGCTTGCTCCAAAGCTCCTTGAAGTGCGGGGCCTGGCTATCGGTCCACTCCTGCGGCGTCATGCCATGCTTGGCTGCGGCCTCGGCGACCTTCTCGCCGTGCTCGTCCATGCCGGTCAGGAACTTGACGTTATAGCCGGCGGAACGGCGATAGCGAGCCTGAACGTCGGCGATGATGGTGGAATAAGCCGTGCCCAGGTGCGGATCGGCGTTGACGTAGTAGATGGGCGTCGTGATAAAGAACGAAGGCTTGCTTTGATCCATGGGGTTTGTCCTCCAGAAAAACGTTGCATACAGAGGATGATTCTAGCGCAAGGGCTGGATATCCTCCATCTATTGCATATCGAGCACCATGGCATAGACATCGCGCTTGCGGCGCGAATACTTCTGAGACAGGCGCTTGGCCACCGCAGACGCGGGCTCCCCCTCCTCGAGCGCGGCGCGGATATCCTCGCGCAGGGCCTCGTCGGGATCCGCTGCCGTGGCGCCGACCGGCACGATACCGGCCTCCTCATCCTCGCTCGGTGGCGCGATGACCAGCGCAATCTCGCCCTTTACCTCGCCGCGAGCACGCAGCTCCTCGGCAAGCTGGTCAGCGGGCCCGCGCAAGACCTCCTCGTGCAGCTTGGTGAGTTCGCGGCAGACGGCAACCTCACGCTGGGGAAAGACCTCCGCCACGGCCTCGAGCGTCGCCACGATGCGATGTGGAGACTCGTAGAAGATGAGTGCGCCGGGCACCACGGCAAGGCGCTGCAAACGGCGCACACGGTCGCCGTGCTTTCGGCCCAAAAAGCCCTCGAAGAAAAAATGCTCGCAGGGAATGCCGGACGAAACGAGTGCCGCGACGCAAGCAGAGGGTCCGGGAATAACTTCGACAGGCACATCGGCCTCACGCGCCGCCTCGACCAGCGCCTGGCCGGGATCGGACACGCTCGGCATGCCGGCGTCCGAGGCAAAGGCGAGGGTCTCCCCCGCCAGCAGACGGTCGACCAGGCCGGCAGCGCGGCTAGCGATCACATTCTCGTCGCAACGGACAAGCGGCTTGGAAATACCCAGGTGCATCAGCAGCTTTGACGTCACACGCGTGTCTTCGCAGCAAATGGCATCGGCGGCGGCAAAAGCCTCGCCAACGCGCGGGGACAGGTCGCCTAGGTTGCCGATGGGCGTGCCGACCACATAGAGTTTGCCCGTATGGGCGCTGTTTTGCGTCATATCAACCTATTCAATCATGCCGCGCTCGAGCGTACCGAGCGCCGCGCGGGCGTCCCATGCTGCAATGCGCTTCTCGGTCTTCCACGTTTGGAAGAACCAACCGGCAGCCGGCACAAACGAAGCCAGCTGGTTGGCGATAAACACGCGCTCGTAGGCATTGCGGCCCTCGGGCGTAACCGACGAGTTAGCAAAGATCGCCGCGCCCGACCATTCGCCCACCAGCACGGGGAACCCAGTCGAAATCGCCTCTTTAAGCTCGCGCTTGTTACGCGAAATCGCCGTCGTCAGCCCGCGGGGGCTCGTGATGTCGAGCGCATACTCGTCGCGGTAATGGTACAGGTGAAGGTCCATGTAGACGTTCTTGTACTTGGCGCCGCGCATAAAATGCTTCCACTCGCTGGGATGCCCCGACGACGAGAAGACGACGATCTTATCCTCGGGCATATACGAACGGACGAGCTCGTAGGCATCGCGATAGAAATTGCGCAGGTAGTGAGCGGGAATGCCATCCGTCATGGTGAAGAGGCTCTTGCGAACGCTCATCTGCGGCGTGTCCAGCAGCTCAATGCCCAGCAGGCTCTCGGCCTCGCCATAGCGATCGGCCAAGCGCTCGAGCACGTCGAGTGCGACATGACGGCCGTTGGTGGACGAATGCCACTCGGCAACAGCCTCCGGCGTGGTGGGCGAATCGTTGGAATCGCCCTGGCCACCGGGCACGGTTGCCAGATCGAGCAGCACGCGGATGTCGTACTTGGCAGCCCACTCAATTGCGCGGTCGATGTAATCGACAACCGATATGTAGGAGGCATCGGACTCCTGTGAGCCAAAGGCATACCAGGGCACCGGCAGACGCACGGCATTGAGACCGATCTGCGCCATGCGACGAAAATCGTCCTCGCTCACAAACGTCTCGTAATGGCGGCGCATGCGCTCGTTATAGGCGGCGGTACCCATGGCCTCCTGTAGCTCGGCCGCGTTGGATGCACCGGTCGCCGCGTACAGCGACGGGGTCACCCAAGGCTCGGGAATAAACCAGCCAGAGAGATTAACGCCGAGTATCCTCTCCATCACTGCCCCCTTCGGATCATGCAGGTCGAACCCGCATCGTATTGCATAGGATAAGTATCGTTTTGAGTATACCCGCGTGTGCGGACAGGCGACCGAACGGTCTGCAAAGTGACGCGAAAGTGGGAGGAATGTCTGGGGCGGGCGGGCTCGGAATGGTGCGACGAGGTGTGTACGCGCGCCGGAGGCAGGCACCGGAAAGTGTGTCCCGTTCTGAGCCCTTATTCTGGGACGCAGTTTCCGCAGAACCCTACATAAAAGAAAAGGACCCCTTTGCAGAGGTCCTAGTCAATTCAAGGTGGCGGGGAAGGGAATCGCGTCCGCGCGCTGCGCGGACGGACCGCTGCGGCGCTTACGCGCCTTGCGAGCTGCGCTGGCAAACGCTTACGCGTTTACTCAGCTCCGCGCCCTCACGGGGTTCGATTCCATGTGGGGCTGCATAAAAGAAAAGGACCCCTTTGCAGAGGTCCTAGTCAATTCAAGGTGGCGGGGAAGGGAATCGAACCCCTGACACGAGGATTTTCAGTCCTCTGCTCTACCAACTGAGCTACCCAGCCATTCGAGGTGTGCCTTGTTTCAAGGCTTGATTAGTATAACCAAGGACGCGTTCCGGTCAACCGAGAATTTTAAAAAAGTTTTTGAGCACAGCCTCGGTTCTTTAAATCGGCACGTCAGAGGCATCAGCCGGCAGCAAGAAGTTTTTCGCTCAGAGCCGCACGGGCAAACTCACTTGGCGTCATCCCCTCGGCAGCCGCCCGTCGACGAATGGTCTCCTTCATTCCCAGAGGAATCTTGACCGACAGCGTTGCCGTCCCCTCACCTGAGAGTGGGGGCCGTCCATGCACGATCCCACCAACGGTATGTTCGCCATCCGGAAACTCTCCGCGCTCGTACGACTCGCACCACGCGTCAATCATTTCATCCGTTACAACCTGACCTTTAGCGGCCGTATACGTCTTGCCCATCATCGACCCCTTTGCCGAGCCCGTTCAATCTCCTGCCAAAATTTCTTCTGGACTGGAGACAAGGCATGAATGATAAGCCACCCACGGACAAGCTCGACCGCGACAAGCTCCACGCTTCGTCCGTCTGGGAGCCATCCAATCGCAAGCTATCTCGGCGGCTCGTCCTTCGACTCGCGACGGATGCACTCAGTAACCGCAAGCCAAGCGCTAAGCACCTGCTTTTCCGTCAGGTGCTTTTTAGCGTTGGGATGGATCTCAACATCCATGCATCCTCTCCTCCATCTTACCCAATTTCGTATGACGAAAGTCCGCTGTCGCCAATTCTTAAGCCGGCACGCGTTGGAGAGCAGGGGTCGAAACAATGATTGAAGGGCGCTCTAGTGCGGCCCAGGCGCCGGGGCAGGAGCACATACGCCAGGGACGTACGTTTTCGTAGCGCGCGAGGATATTGCCGTCGCGATCGATGAAGGCGATGTCGATGGGATAGGCCATAAAACACGTATGGACCGAAGAGCAGCGTGGAAATGCCATGACGAGCGGCAGACCGTTGGCGGCAACCGGACACCGTCCCAGCATGCCGCGCAGGCGCACGGCAAACGACTCCGCCACCGCAAACTCGGCCGGCGTCCAGCCCAGCCTATTGAGTGCCCGCGCGTAGGCGATGTAGGACGAGACCGCGGTCACATGACCACCCCCGGACGCCATGGATCGACCGTCACCGCGCGCTCGTGCGACAACGTTGTCGGCGCCCCCAGCGGAACGCCAGCGATGCTGAGAGAAGTCGGCCACGGCTCATAGTGCATGGTGCAGGTGTAGGTCCTAAACGTACCGGATAGGGAGAGCAGGCCACCATCCGATGCCTCCGCGCCTTGCTCGCTCGACACTTCGATCTGCAAGTCATAGCCATCCATGGCATTCAGAATTTGAGTCCGGACCGTCGCCGAGGCATCGACAGAGCTTTCGTCGCCCTCCCCACTCGGCGCCACGGCGTGCGCCAACACGATGTCGGGCACCACGCGGTCGAAGCGCGCGACAGCGCTGGCATAGATCATGACGTTGTATACGATGAGTGCCAGCACCAGCAAAACGGGCGTAACCACTGCTATCTCCACCGTCGCTTGGGCGCGCTCCTCGCGCAGACGCATGCGGATACTCATTACGACCCACCGCCCAGAGCGCCAACCAGCGTGGCGACATCGACGGTGAGCGGGATGGAGCCGCCGCCGGGCAGAGGAATCTCCGCAAGCGTGAACACCGTACCGCTGATGGTGCGTTCGACTTGATATTCCAACGCCTCGCAAAGCGCCTTGGGATCGGTCACGCCCAACGGAATACTTCGCAGTTTGTCTTGCGCTTGAGAGAGACCAGCAATGTCAGACCCCGGGCTCTTAATGACGTTGGCGGAATCAGTCAGCACCGGCTTTCGCAGGCGCAAGTCGCACGGTTCCAAACCCAGCGCCGCCACGGACGCCGAAACGGTATCGCCGAGCCACGATGCGATGGAGCCCAACGCGCCGCTGCCCCCTCCTAGGCCTTTAATCATCTCGTCCATAAGTTCGTCGGCCGAACCTTGGATGTCTCCGTATCCCACAAGCAGCCGTCCCCAGACATCCATGACGCCATCGAGTACGCCGGCAACGCCACCCGAGCGTTCCTTCAATGTCGAGAAAAATCGCGAAAGCACGTTGTTTTGCGCCGTCGCCTCATCGGGCGCCAGCACCGCGGCAGAGATGGCACCGCGATCGCCAAGCCTGACTGCCGTGTTAAACGAAGAGTTGAGCTCATCGGGGCTCGAGATGGCACCCGAAACCGCAAAGGCAACCACGCCGTTGCGACCGGGCGGAGCGATACGCGGACGCTCGCCCGAAAGCGCTTTAATGGCCTGGTCAAACGCATTGCTCGCACGGTCGGCCTCATCCTCGGTCTGACGCATGAGCTCAAGCTCTTTGTTCCGACATTTGACGTATTCCTCCAAGGCCTTTTTGAACTCGTCGAAGTGATATTCGAAGCCGTTTTCGATAGAGGTTGAAGGCGCCGCAACAGCACCAAGCGACAAAACGCCAAAATGGCATTTGCTGCATTTATCCTGTCCATCGTAATCGGCAACCGAAGCAAATCCGCTCGGCGTCCCTTTCTTATAGTTAGGGCAGGTCGTCCCGTAATGCAGATACGCCTTGTCATCGTTCACGCTAGTCGGCCACACCGCATCGGTATAGAGTTCCGTCGCCCGAACCTCATCAGAGTTGCGCGGCAGCAGCGGAATATAGGAGGAAACCCTGTCTCCGTTCTCGGTTATATATGCCCGATCGACCTCCGCGTTCGCATAGGTATAAAACGCCTTACGCGCCGCAGACTCTGCCTTCATCTCGACACTCGAGCCCTGGGGCTTCTCATTTGTCAGACGCCAATGGTAGTAGTCCTTCGCGCGATCAAGGGCAACTTGAGGCTCCCACGTAACGCTCGATGAGTAATGCGGATTTTGAACACCGGAAAGATCCGTTAGGCTTTTTGCGCGCTCCCACATACAAGAACAGCTGCCGACCGAGCCCTTGTCAGACCCACCACAATCCGCCAGCCAAGCGCGCTCCTTTGCCTTCGCCGTCTCCTCCGAGGCCTTCCGCAGCTCCTCGGCCGCACGCTCTAAATCATCTGATGTGTCTTTAATGGTATCGGTCGAGATCTCTGACCCTTTGAGCGCAGCAAAGTCCGACTCGGATGTCCTGGGCACGGCAAGCGCCGTACCGGTATAGGTCACACTATCGGTATCCTGCGCCGACACCGCCTGCGTGGCACGCGCGGCGATCAGATACGGCAGAGCCGTCTCGATTTTCTGTAAGCCTTCCGATGCGCTTTTGGCAAACTTGTTGCGCGTTTTAATGATCTCGATCCCGGTGTCGACCATATTGCCGGCAACCGGCTCGGCACCCGGGATGAGGATGGCGACCAGGCCCGTCCCGATCGTGGCAAACCCCGCCAGCCCCAGACTCAAGATACTCGCATCAACCACCGTGGCAGCCGTGTGATAGGACGACACTACGTTGGCACCCGCCAGCGCGCCGCTATCGGCCGCCACCTGGGCGTCCCCGGCACGCGACATGCTCCATATCGCCGCGGTCGACGAAAACAACAATGTGAGCACCACTAGGATGACCACGGCAGAAGAAAGCGTGGTATAGGCGCCGTCTTCGATAAACAGATCGACACCGGCTCGACCCATAAAGCCGCCTCGCTTGCGATGGCAGCTCGGACGGTGCGTCAAAACGCGTCTAGACCAGAAACGCTTAATCCCATGCAGCAATCCACGAATCATAATCTCCCTCCAGCCATTCGGGACGCGATTGATACGAGACATCGACCTTGAGCTCAACGTAGCCGCCCTCGGCGGTACCACCCATAGCCTGCACAAACGCACCGATCACAGGCAACGGCTTGACCTCGCCGGAAACGGACACGGACGAGGCGCCACCCGCACCGACCCGGCCAAGCTCGATATCCCACGACAACGGCCCGCCGGCATGAAAGATCGAAACGTTGGGCACTGCGGCAAGTCGGCGGCGGGTGAACTCCTTAAGATCGTCGTCCTCCGCCGTCGTCGTGGTCATGAGCCGCGCGGTCTCGGCGGCGGCAGACTCCATGACCGCGCGCGTATAGAGCAGACACACCGGTTGCAGTGCGAGAAGGATGAGCGTCAGAAACGTCGGCAGCAAAAAAGCGGCCTCGACCGTAGACTGCGCCCGGTCCTCGCGCGCGATATCAATACAGCGCGATGTCCTCAGCACCCGCAGCAGCGTCGACAACCGATGTCGAGGTGACGCCGTGAGACGCCGCCCGCTCGACCAGCGCCGCCAAGCGCCCATCGGTGCCAGCACGCCAAAGCCCCGCAATCGCCAGCACGATCGATAACAGCGCCACCGTGACGATGGCGTATTCCACAGTCGCTTGGGCAACCTCCTCACGCAGAACGCCATGCATTTCACGACCCCTCCTTTGAGCTTATTGTTTGCGGGACCAGGCGCACGGCGCGCAGACGACACGAAGCATCGCCAGTATCCGCAGCAACCGTCACCATATCGACCCAGCCGCGTCCGTCACGCACGATGGCGCCCCACACGTTTCCCTTGATGTCGAGATAGCCGCTCAGAGCAAGTTGCGCCGTGGGTACCTCGCGATAGGAACGCAGCATATCCGCCGCCGCTTCGGTCATCGGTCGGTCCTCGGACCATGCAAGCCGGACCACAATCGCGTTGCCCCCAGGCGAATCCGTCGCAGTGCCAGACCGCTTGTCGAGCGTCCGCAGAAAGGTTTGCGCCGTGACAGCGACATCCGAATCGTCCGCATCTCGCATCTCATCTTTTCGAGACGCCACCGCCGAATCTGAGCCCAAATCGGAGGCGGTCCCAGGACGCTGCTGCCGCGCGGCGTTAAGCCCCCAAAGCACCGCCGCTATCGCCACGGTCAGGCAAGCAAACACCAGCAGCACCCCGACGGGGCGCTCGCCCTCTACAGGCTGTTGATGCCCTCGCTGATAGCGTTCCATAGATCTTGGACCTTGCCCTTAAATGCGACGATGGCGATAATCGCGATCACCACGAGCACGCCGACCAAGATGGCATACTCGGTGGTACCCTGCGCACTCTCCTCCTGCAATAGTTCCTTGGCGCGCTGACGAACATGTGCCGCCCGGCAAAACGCCCAGCCCTGCACCTTGCCAGCAGTGTCAGTCATCGTGTTCATGTATTCCTCCCTACATCATCCCGCCTGCTCCCAGCAGCGGGCCCAATATGGACAGAAGCAACGCCGGCAAGATGAGCGTGCCGGTGGGAATCAGCAGCTTGACGGGCGCACGCTCGATCTCGCGCTCGACCGCGGCGCGATGAGCCGCACGGATCTCGCGACTTTGAGCGGCCAGCGTCTCGGCAAGTGGGGCACCCAGGGCGAGCGCCTGCCCCACCGTGATGGCAAAGGTCTCGAGCGCTCGCACGTCCAGGTCGCGCGCGGCGGCCAACAACTCGTCCTCACGCGTGCCCACGCCCACCTGCCACGCCATGCAGGCGCGCTCAAGGCGAAGAGCCAGCACTGACCGGCGGTTGGCGCAGAAAATCTCAAGCGCCGCATCAAACGAAAGACCGGCCGAAAGACCCAAGCGCACAACATCGATCATCTCGGAAACTTCGCCGAGCGACACTCGCGCCGGGCCGCCCGCTCCAACCGCGCCCTTCACTCGCGCGGTCAGAGCATCGACCACCGAGCGACCCGCGGCAGCGACCAGCACCGCCTCGCGCTTGCAGGCCCCTGCGATCTTGCGTGCATCCGCCCGATCCAAACCCGTCGCGACAAATACACTCAGGGCGCACAGGCAAGCCGCAACTGCAACCGGGGCGCTCATAGCTCCACCCGCATAATGCGCCGGATAACCACCAGGGCAACGGCGTTGAGGGCAAGACCCAGCACCACAGCGCCCGCGCCGGCGGGCGTCGCAAGACCGCGACGAAAATCTGCCGAAAGCAGCGCCAACACCGCGCACATGCCCGCCGGCATCGCCGCGACCATATGCGCAGACATGCGAGCCTGCGACGTCTTAACATCCAGGCGGCGCTTGAGCTCGATGCGCTCCCCCACCATGCTCGACGCCTCGGACAGTAAGTCGGCAAGCGGAGCGCCGGTGCGCTGAGACACCTTAAGCGCCAAGGTCACAAGCGAAAGACCGGAGGCGTCGATACGCACGAGCAAGTCATCGAGCGCGTCGGTCGCCGAGATGCCGCAATCGATCGCCGCCGCCACCCGCAAAAACTCGGTATGCACTGGCTCTTGCGCATGAGCGCCCACAAAGCGCATGCCCTGGGCCAGCGAATGTCCCGAGGCAAGCGACATGGAAAGTGCGGTAAACGCCTCGGGCATTGCCTCTTCTGCATCGTGTTGCTCGCGCCGGCTCTCAAAGCCATCCCAAGCGGCACCAACGGCAAACGGAGCAACAAGTCCCGAGGCAAATCCGAGGGGCGATAACGACACCATCGATAGTAAAACGCAGCAGACACCGCTCGATAGCAGCAGAAACGCCAAACGTCCCGAAGCATCTTCGATCACGAGGCCAAGGCGATGCGCCGGAGCCAGCGATGCCCACGAACGGGCGATCTTTTTCAGCAGATCGTTTTCCACCAGCTCACGCGGCAGCTTCTCTGCCACCGTCTCGAGCGCCTGACGTGCCAGCTCCGCCGGCGGTACCTGCGGCACACGAGGTTCCACTCCGCACGCCGTCGCGACAGAAAGCCCTGCCAAGCCCCCTACGACGAGGGGCACAGTGATCTCCATTCGTCCACCTCCTCTTGTGTGAGCGTCCCCGACCGCAGGCCTTCTGCGATAAACGGCGGCTCGCGGTCAAGCGTCCAGGTGCGCTCGGCGGCATCGAACGTCACATAGCGCTCGAGCTCTACGCCACCCGATGCGGCGCGTCGCACCCCCGAATACGAGGAGACGAAACGCCTGCCATCGGCGTGGCGCTCGGACATCACGATGCCGTCGAGCGCCATGGCAATCTGCTCCTCGATGAGCTCGCTCGGCAGATCGATGCCATAACGTGCAAGCAACGTCAGACGCACCACGGTCTCCTGTTCTGAACCCGCATGAAGTGTGGTGAGCGACCCGTCGTGGCCCGTGTTCATGGCCTGCAACATGTCGCAGCACTCGGCACCGCGCACCTCGCCCACCACGATGCGGTCGGGGCGCATGCGCAGGGCATTAGTTACCAGGTCGCGGATCGTCGCCGCGCCCTCGCCCTCAATTGAAGCCTCGCGCGCCTCTAAGCGCACCACGTGCGGATGATGCGCAAACTTGAGCTCGGCAGAGTCCTCGATCGTCACGATGCGCTCGCCGGTGGAAATCTCACATGACAACGCGTTGAGCAGGGTGGTCTTACCAGATCCCGTGCCTCCCGCAACCGCCAGGTCCTGTCGCAGCGACACCGCACACGACAGCAGCTGCGCATACCAAAGCGGCAGCGATCCCAACCCCACGAGCTCGTCCAGCGAGCAGATACGGTCCGAGAACTTTCGGATGGTGAGAATCGGTCCGTCAATCGCCACAGGCGGAATCACCGCGTTGACGCGATAGCCCGTTTTGAGGCGGGCGTTGACGATGGGGCTGCGCTCGTCGATACGGCGGCCAAGTGGCGAGATAATGCGGTCGATAAGCACACGGATCTGCTCATCATCCTCAAACGCATGCTCGATGGGGTACAAGACGCCGCCGCGTTCAAAGAAAGCCGAGCGGCAGCCGTTGATCATGATCTCGGTAACGGTGTCGTCCTCGATGAGCGGCTGCAACGGCCCCAAGCCCACCACGTCATCCAAGATCTCGTCGATGATGGTCTCGCGCTCGGGCGTCGCGAGATCGGTCGACTCCTCAACATTGAGCGCCGCCTCCACCGCAGGACGCAATTCCGAGCGGGCAAGTGCCGGGTCGATATAGGCGCTGATACGCGCCACTTCGTCGTAACCCATGCGGTCCATCACGGCGCGCTTGGTGCGTCGTTTCACCGCGCGGCGACGCCCCGCATCTACAGGCGCTGCCGCCGCCGCAGCGCCGGCAGCCTTAATCCTCGTTTGCAGGCTCATCGCTGATCACCCTCGCGCGACCAGGGAAGGCGGATACGCGGGCGTTCGGTACGCGTTGCACGGTCGGCGACCATATCGCTCCAAGGGCCGACGGCGCACCCCAGTTCCACGAGCATCTCGCGCGTGGCCTCGCGCATGCTAGTCGCAAAAGCGCTGGTCTGCCCCACCGCCTCGTCAGCGCGCCCAAACGCCATGAGCGCGGCGAGATCCTGCCCGCCATCGGCGATACGAATCTTGGAGCTCAACGCTCAGGCAATCTCAAAGCGCATGGCGACGTCCTCGTCTGCCCCGCGCGCACCGAACCGGTTGAACACGGCGCTCATGCGCGTGCGCGGCACACCTACTCGACTTGCCAGTTCGATGACGCGCGACGCCGATGTCGCGGACGACACCGCCGCATCGCCAACGACCAGGCAACGGTCGCTCGCCGCCACCGCAGCCGCCACGGCGTCGCCCCAAAAGACCGAGGTATCGATAAAGACCACGTCGGATTCGCGACACAGAACATCAAGCAGTAGCTCCACCGGACGCGCCATGAGCTCGGCTTGCTCGGGCGCCGCGACGGGACCCCAGAGCGTAACGCCCGGCGCCACGCGCATCGATGTGGCTACGATATCCGGCTCGGTGAGCGTGCCCGCCGCCGACGGCTCGATAAGTGCCGCCATATCGCGCGGAGCATCGACGCCTAACAAGTCGTAAAGGTTTCCAAACATCAGGTCCAGGTCGAGCACGGCGGCACGCAAGCCCAACAGCGACGATGTGCGTGCCATGGCGGCAACGATCGTCGACTTGCCGCAACCGCCCGAACCCGAAATAGCGCAGATGACCGGAGCTCGATGCGGCGGAGCGGCAGCGTCTGCCGGCGGCATCGGAGGCGGCGGGGCGGGCGTCGGTGGCAGCGCACCCGTCTCCCCCGCCGCAACCACACGCTGCGTCCAAGCCGGCATGGCAGCTTGTTCGGTCTGCGAGGCAGGCTCGTTCTGTACAATCTGCTCATGCTGCATCAGCGACAACTCGCCGCACCCGGCAAGGCCCTCAACTTCGTCGAGTTCATCCGCCAGATTCACGCCGTGCACGTATCCCATATCTACTGCCGGGGAGTCGCCAGCATGCTGCGCCGGCCCTCCAGCGTCATCGTATACAAGGGGGTTCCGGGGGCGCCGACCATGCTCGGCTTCCGCTTTTCCATAATCATCAACACGCGGGCCTCTTGTAGCGCGAGGCGCCCCGGGTTCCCTATCAACAAAAGCATCGGGCTCAATCGTCATGCGCCGATCGGAATCAACCGCTCCCTCGCCCGCGCGCCCGTTGCCGCATATACTGTGTGCAGCGATGACCTCGGTCGCCCCCGCGCGAAACAGCCCCTCGATATCCGACGGATCGAGCGCTTCTATCAACACGACCACGCGACTCACGCGGCCTTCGGCCGTCAGGCGCGCAACAGTCTTGCGCACATCTTCGGTATCAAACAGAGACGCCGCGATGATGGCAGCCCCGCGGCGCGACGGAAACGCCCGCGCCATGGAAACCAGCCCGTCCAGGTCACCCACGCGAAGCACCTGTGCACCCGCATCACGGCCCTCGACTTCCCGCTGCAACAGCCCGTAATCGCCGCACGCGCAGCACGCAAGCCAGATCGCCTTCATCACTCGTCGCCTCCGCTCTTTTTGCCGCGCGCCGTGGCGGGAATCGTCAAGCTGACCGTTCCCTTGCCCGAGGCTCCCAGCAGTTCCTTGACGTCTTCGGGGTCAGCCGCCAGCGTCACCCATTCGATCTTGCCCTCGCGCGTGGCACCGGAATCCTCACTGGTATCGATCACGTACGCGCCGCACAGCCGATCGGTCACGCCGTCTTTTTGCACATACACATCCACGTAGCTGCCCACGCCCGTAGCACCGCCGACCGAGTGCTCGGCATCGACCGCCACCGAAACGGCGACCTTGCCCTTAGGCACCTCGAGCTTGCGGCTCTCGGCCTTGGTGTAGACATTGCAGATCACGGCGTTTTTGGGAATACGCGAAGTCGTCACGTCGCCGCGCACCTGGCGCAGCTCGGTCGCTGCGTCACGCGGCAGCAGGCTCGTCAGCCATTCCTGGGTTATGACATTGGTCTCATCGAGGGTCTCGCCCACATCGATATCGCGCGCCGCGACGCAAACTTCGACGCGATCGCCACCGTACTTGGCCAAGGTCTCAGCCTGGACCTGTTCGGCTTGCGAGCGGATCGACGAGCCGTAAACCATGCAGAGCAGAGCAGCGAGCACGCCCGCGACCAGACTGATGGCGATGCGCTTGCTCTTGTTCACGGCCGCTCCTCTCATGGCAGTGCCGGGCGAATGCCCGTACCACCATTGTCTGGGCGGTCAGAGTGCAAAGCGGCGCAATCGCAATCTTGGTTTTCGATGTCAAACCAATCGCTGACCAAAAGCTGACCAGCCCGTCAAGCTCGTGGCAAGGTTTTGGTCAGCACGTCAGCAAACTGCATGTTTCGAGGCTTTTCCACAGCAAAAAAGCCGTCTCCCGAACAGTTGGGAGACGGCTGTCATAGGAAAAATCAATTACAGATGGACATCGGGATCGAGCATTTGAGCACTCACGCGCATGGATGACGCCAGGTTTTGGAACGTTTCCAGACGCAGGCTATCGATCTGCCCGGCGTCCTCGGCCTCGCGAACGGCGCAGCCCGGCTCATGGACATGCGTGCAATCGCCAAACCGGCACGCGCGCGATGCCTCGACAATCTCGGGGAAAGCGCGCGCCAGACCCCGCTCGTGACCCACGAGCGGCAGGCTACGCAGGCCCGGGGCATCGGCGATCACGCCGGCGTCGCCCGGCAGTGCCACCATCACGCGCGCGACGGTAGTGTGACGGCCCTGATCGTCGCGTTCGCGCACACCGCCGGTCGCCAACGTATCGTGGCCCAGCAGCGCATTGAGCAGCGTCGACTTGCCGGCACCCGACTCGCCCAGAATCATGGCGCAGCTCCCGGCGGGCACGCAGGCACGGACCTCGTCCAGGCCGCGGCCCTCGGCAGAGGACGTCACGATCACGCGCACGTCCGGACCCACCAGGCGGCGCACGCGGTCCAGATCGCGCTCGAGTTCCTCGGCATCGCAGCGGTCAGCTTTGGTGAGTACCACCACCGGTTCGGCATCGCAGTCGAGCGCCAACACCAGCGAGCGCGCCACGCGGTCGAGCAGCACCTCGCCGGCACCGAGCGCCTGCACGATTAGCACGCTATCCACGTTGGAGCAGAGCACCTGACGCTCCCCGCGGGCACGGCCGCGCCAACGCTCAAAGCTCGTACGGCGCGGCAGCACGCACTCAATCACGCCCATATCGTGCCCGGGAGCGCGGCGCACCGCCACACGATCGCCCACGGCAGGCAGCAGGACCTCGTCCTCGCCGCGTGACTTGGCAAACCCCACAGCATGCTCGGCACGAAACGTGTCATCGGCAGTCGCCACCAGTGGAAACCCGCGATCCAAGCGCACCACGGCGCCAAGCTGCATCTGCTCGGGCTCCTCGGCATGTGCGCAGAAATCATCAAAGGCAGCCTGCTGGGCTTCATCGACCGGCAGGTCATCAAACGCCGGAACATCCTGCAGCGCGTCAAGCCCCGGTACACTCGCCAGCAATTCCTCAGCAGATGCAGGGGCTTCGGTCGCGAGCTTCCGACGACGATCGCGCTTAGCCCGCGCCCCCGTCGTCTTTTTCTTCGCCTTAGCCTTAGCCTTGCCCACAAGCGCCTCCCAGCACCATAAATCACAACTGAGCAGGTATTTTCCCACAAAAAAGAGTCGGTCGAGCAAATGCTCGACCGACCCACACACTTTCCCTCAGCCTTTATCATCCACACGGGAGAAAAGTCAGCAACGTCACCGCAGGGCCCGCCCGCCGAGAGGGGTTTCCAAAGGGCACATCCTTTATTCAAAACGAGCGGCCGAGCAATTGCTCGGCCGCTCACCTTCTTTCCCTCAGCCCTTTTTCATCCGCGCGGGAGAAAAGCCAGTAAGGATACCGTAGGGCCCACCCTGGGAGTGTTTTCTTCTGAGCGATCCCGCAGCGCGAAGCGCGAGGACCAGCGAAGAAGAAAACACGCAGGGGCGGGCCCGGACAGGTTAACTTACTCCTTCTCGACCGCGCGCATGATCGCCTTGTAGATCTCCATCAGCGGAATAATCAGGAAGGCAAGGCCCAGGGCAGCGACAACGCCCTTGAGCTCAAGCGTTACGGGGCCAAAGAACATCTCAGCAAGCGTCGGCTGCACGGTTACGATCACCGTCAGCACCAGCGCCAGCGCGGCGGAAGCCCACAGCCACTTGTTCTGCTTCTTCATGGTGAACAGCGACGCACGACGGCTGCGCATATTGAAGCAGTGGAAAATCTCGACCATGTTGAGCGTGATGAAGGCCATCATCACGCCTTCCTCGTCGGCATTGCCGGCGATCATATCGGCGATGTGGATGTAGCCCATGTCAAAGTACACGCCCACAAAGAAGCTCGCCAGCACCAGCACGGTGATGATTAGGCCCTGGACCACGCAGTCCAGACCCATATGTCCGGCAAAGACACCATCCTTGGCGTTGCGCGGCTTGCGCTTCATGATGTCGCCCTCGGCGTCCTCCATGCCCAGCGCGAGCGCAGGGAAGCAGTCGGTAACCAGGTTCACCCACAGCAGCTGCACCGGCTGGAAGATGGTAAAGCCGATGAGCGTGGCGATAAACACCGAGAAGACCTCGGCAAGGTTGGCCGAAAGCAGGAACTGGATGACCTTGCGGATGTTGTCGTAGATGCGACGGCCCTCTTCGCAGGCACCGATGATGGTGGCGAAATTGTCGTCGGCAAGCACCATGTCGGCGACGTTCTTGGTGACATCGGTACCGGTGATGCCCATGCCAACGCCGATGTCGGCGCGCTTGATGGACGGGGCGTCGTTGACGCCGTCGCCCGTCATGGCCACGATCTGGTCGCGCGACTTCCAAGCCTCGACGATGCGTGTCTTGTGCTCGGGCTGGACGCGGGCGTACACGCCGTAGTCCTCGATGTGCGCGTCGAGTTCCTCGTCGCTCATGCGATCGAGGTCGGCACCGGTGATGGCATGGCTGCGATCGGTGACGATGCCCAGCTGCTTGGCGATGGCCACGGCGGTGTCGATGTGGTCGCCCGTGATCATGACGGTGCGAATGCCAGCGTCGTGGGCCTCGCGGATGGCTTCGGCGACCTCGGGGCGGACCGGGTCGATCATGCCGGACAGGCCGCAGAAGACCAGGTCGTGCTCGAGCGCAGCGGGGCTGCAGTCGCTCGGGACCTCGGTGTAGGTGCGGCTTGCCAGCGCCAGCACGCGCAGAGCCTCGTCGGCCATGGCCTTGTTGGCGGCCACGAGCTCGGCGCGACGCTCCTCGGTCAGCGGGACGACCTTTTCGCCCTCGTAGATATGGGTGCACAGGCCGATCACCACGTCGGGCGCGCCCTTGGTGTACTGCTCGTACTCGCCATCCAAGGTCTCGACGATCACGGACATCATCTTGCGGCCCGAGTCGAACGGGGCCTCGCCCACGCGCGGATGCTCGGCAGTCAGGCCGGTGAGGCCAGCCTTGCCTGCGTCGTTGACGAGCGCGCACTCGGTCGGCTCGCCCACGGCCTCGCCCAGCTCCTCGTCCCACTGAGCATCGGAGCACAGCGCCATGCCGGCCAGGAACTTCTCCTTGGGCGCAGTGAGCTCGTGCTTGACGACGGTCATCTTGTTCTGGGTAAGGGTACCGGTCTTGTCGGAGCAGATGGTCTGTGTGCAGCCAAGGGTCTCGACAGCAGAGAGCTTGCGGATAATCGCCTGGCGCTTGGCCATCTTGGTCACGCCAAGCGAAAGGACGATGGTCACGACGGCAACAAGGCCCTCGGGGATGGCGGCGACGGCGAGCGAGACGGCAACCATAAAGGTGTCGAGCAGGGCAGTCGGATCGGTAAGGACGTTGCCCACGCCGTGGCGGAGGATGTCAACGCCAAAGATGACGACGCAGATGACGATCACCATGATGGTGAGGATGCGGCTGAGCTCGGCGAGCTTCACCTGCAGCGGCGTGAGCTCTTCCTTGGCCTCGGCCAGGGCGCCGGCGATCTTGCCCATCTCGGTGTTCATGCCGGTGCCGACCACGACGGCGCGACCACGGCCGTACACGACGGTGGAGCCCATATAGCACATGTTCTTACGGTCGCCGAGCGGCACGTCGTCGGTGCCGGCGGCAAGCTCGATCACGTTGGCGTGCTTCTCTACGGGCACGGACTCGCCGGTGAGCGCGGCCTCTTCGATCTTCATCGTGGCGCTCTCGAGCACGCGGCAGTCGGCCGGGACGGAGTCGCCCGCCTCGAGCATGATCACGTCGCCGGGCACGAGCTCGGCGCTCGGCAGGTGCACGAGCTTGCCGTCGCGTAGCACCTTGGACTGCGCCGCACTCATCTCCTGCAGGGCCTCGAGGGCCTCCTCGCTCTTGGCTTCCTGGACCACGCCCAGCACCGAGTTGACGATAACGACGAACATGATGATGGCAACATCGGCAAAGTCGGGCTCGCCCTTGACCATGCCCGTGAGCGCACTGATGACGGCGGCAACGATCAGCATGATGACCATAGGGTCAGCCATCTGTTCAAAGAAACGCTTCCACAGCGGCGTCTTCTCAGCTTCCTCGAGCTTGTTAGGGCCTGTCTTGGCGAGGCGCGACGACGCCTCGTCGTTGCTCAGGCCGAGGTTCTCATCGACACCTTGGTCGCTGAGCACCTCCGCCGCGGCGGACAGGTATTCCTTTTGCATATAGAGTCCCCTCCTGGGATTCGGGCCACTCAGCAGATTGATGCCCGATCATAATTCCCAGGAGAAGGGCAAGGGCTCATCAAGGCTGCCGTGCTGAGCGGCAGTTGATAGTGGAGCTATGGTACCCCAAAGCGACGCGTCTAGCCAAAACAATCCATCTGGAAATATGGTCCCACCGCAACGGTGCAGACCATGTGATGCTCAACATTGATAAAACGTTTTTTCTTCGGCACATCGTCAAACTGAAATATCGCCCAGATAGCAGCGGTTAGAGCGGTTGGTAAAGATTTTTCATATACCGTTTTTCTCGCAAAAAATGAACTTCCATTTCGGCATACGGTCGATTTTTTGGGGTATTCGGTCGGCATTTCGTTATAATCATTTCGGTTTTATTTCTTATGGTTTATCTATCAGCGCAAGACGATGTCAGATGGAGGTCTGAATGTACAAGCGCACTAAGATTGTATGCACCATGGGTCCCGCCTGCGATAGCGACGAGACCATCCGCGAGATGATCAAGGCGGGCATGAACGTCGCCCGTTTTAACTTCTCGCACGGCTCCTACGACGAGCACCACGGTCGCATCGAGCGCGTCCGCCGTATTTCCAAGGAGCTCGGTCTGCCCGTCGGCATCCTGCTCGACACCAAGGGCCCCGAGGTCCGCACCGGCCTTCTGGTCGACGGCAAGAAGGTTGCCGTCAAGACCGGCGATAAGATCGTCGTCACCGCTCAGCCTACGTCCGAGGATTTCCACGGCACCGCTGAGCACATCTCCCTCGACTACCTGGCTCTGCCCTCCGAGGTCGAGAAGGGCTCCCTCATCCTGATCGATGACGGCCTGGTTGCCCTCGAGGTCGAGTCCGTCGACGGCCAGGACATGACCTGCGTCGTCAAGAATGACGGCCTGATCGGCGAGCGCAAGGGCGTCAACATGCCCAACGTCAACATCTCGCTGCCCGCCATCACCGAGCGCGATCGTCAGGACATCCTCTTTGGCCTGACCGAGAACATCGACTACATCGCCGCTTCCTTCATCCGTGACGGCGAGTCCGTCCGTGGCATCCGCAAGCTTTGCCGCGAGAACGGCGGCGAGCACGTGACGATCTTCCCGAAGATCGAGTGCGCCCTGGGCGTCGAGAACTTCGACGAGATCCTCGAGGCTTCCGACGGCATCATGGTCGCCCGTGGCGACCTGGGCATCGAGATCAAGCCCGAGCTCGTTCCCCACATCCAGAAGGAGATCATCGCCAAGTGCAACGCGGCCTACAAGCCCGTCATCACTGCTACGCAGATGCTCGACTCCATGCAGCAGAACCCGCGCCCGACGCGCGCCGAGGTTGCCGACGTTGCTAACGCCATTTACGACGGCACCGACGCCGTTATGCTGTCCGGCGAGTCCGCTGCCGGTAAGTACCCGGTCGAGGCCGTTAAGATGCAGGCCAGCATTGCTCTCGAGACCGAGAAGTACCTCCCGGCCCACGCTCCGCTCGAGGTTCCGGCCGATGCTCACGGCACCCGCGTCGTCAACAACGTTGTGGGTATGTCCGCTGTGAACATGGCTACCACCGTTGGCGCCAAGTGCATCACCGTGCCGACGACCACCGGTCGTACCGCTCGCCTGATCTCGCACTTCCGTCCCAACATGCCGATCTGCGCGTTCTCCCGCCACGAGTGGGCCGTCCAGCAGATGATCATGTACTGGGGCGTTATCCCGCATCAGGCCGAGATTACCCAGGGCACCGTCAACGGCACGATCGTCAAGGCGATCGAGACCGCTAAGGAGCTCGGCTACGTCGAGGCCGGCGATTTGACCGTCGCCACCGCCGGCGATCCCCGCATGAGCGTCCAGCTCGAGGACAAGGTCTCCTCGACCAACGTCGCTTACGTCGCTCAGGTGCGCTAAATCACACTTGCAAGCACACTGCATTGCAAAGGGCCCGGAAGGCTTCGCCTTCCGGGCCCTTTTTCTGTGCCAGTGCCCACTGCACAGCATGACACGCACTCATTTCTTTACCAAATGAGTCCAAATCGCCCCTCCAAGCCCTAAAAATGAACTTTCTTGCTGCGGAAATGTTCGCCCGATGGCGAAACCACACCTTACCCGACGCTGCTAAATCGTTTTAGCAGGAGCCAGATCGACCTGGTTTTCGGAAGTATGCGGCAAATTCTGAGACCCCCGAGCACGCCCTGTTTTTTCGCAACAAAATGCCTGATAAACTGGCCTTAAAAGCCAGGTCTGCTCATAGGATTCAGATTTTGCCGCATACTTCCGGATTGACGCTGGCATCGCACGGTCCAAAAGCACATTTCGACCAGGAGGATATCATGGACCTGACGCTATGCGGTCAATCCGCTTTTTACTATCACCGTATCCCGCCGCAGGTATTAGGCCTTTACCCCGCCATTAGCCTTGGCAATATGGATCGCAGATGTTGCGGCCTCGGAAGTCATGCAGTTGTAAAAGACCTGCTTCACACACCGCTTCACAGGCTTGTATTCACTCGGGCACAATCCGGGTCGCGAAGCCTGTTTAAATCGCACCTCCTGACCCAAGAGCCGCCTCCTGGGTCGTTTAGGCAGACTGAGCATGGGTTTGATGTCACTTCACCGGAGTTCACGCTGCTCAGCCTTGCCACGCAGGTCTCACGCAGCCAGTTACTCATGGCTTGCTACGAGATGTGCGGCTCCTTTGCAGTGTTTAAGCCCTGCGAGCGAACGCGACAACAACTCGATGAAGCTATTTCGCTTAAGCTCATTCCGCCCAACTGCGGCTGGGAGCGAGTTAACGACACCAAGGGCAATGACACCAACTTGTGGAAGCGCACGCCGCTTCTTACCGCAACGGATATCGCCGCGTTCGCCAAGCAAGCCGCAGGCCTGCGCGGCGTCAAACAACTGCGTTGGGCGGCCGAGCACATGACGGGGCAGACCGCCTCGCCCTTCGAAGTCCAGACGTCCATACTCATCTCGCTCCCCCGCGACGAGGGCGGCTTGGGCATCGACATCACCAATAACGCGCGCATCCCGCTCAGCGAAGCTGCACGTTCGCTGTATAACAAAACCTGCTGTTACGCCGATATCCTCATCGAAAGCGCCACCGACAGCATGGGCGTCATTCTGGAATGTCAAGGCCGCTTAGCCCACGACAGCGAAGCCGCGAGCCTCTCCGATGCCGAACGTGCCACCGCACTCACGAGCATGGGCTACGACGTCATCCAAATCACCTATGACCAGATTAAGGATAAGAAAAGCTTCGACCACATAACCGAGCTCATCCATAAAAAGGCTGGGCTTCCCTACACCCCAAAGACCAAACAGGAGCGTACTGCCGAAGATACCCTGCGGCAAGAGCTATTTGTCGATTGGGTTGAGCTATTCACTGTCAAGCCGGCCGGCTAGCAGCTAGCGATCAGGGGGACTGCGGGAACGTCAGAAGCAGCAACGCGAGCCGCAAATCCCGCCTCGGTCAGCTCGATGACCTCGGTAAACGTTGCATCGAAAAACTCCTCGGTTAGCAGGCGATACGGCGGATGATCGGGCTCGCCGGGGTTTTCGCGTACAATCTCGTGCATGACGCCGATAGTCTTGAGCACATATTCTTTATGGATGGGATACTGCCCAAAACGCGTCGCAGCGGTATAGAGGCGATCGGTCGCACGCGGAATGGAAACGATGCCCAGCGTCTTGCCAAACCAGTCAAAATCGCCCTGCTTTTTAATGCGGAATTCCTCGCACGGCTTGCCGCCGTGTGCTTCCAGATACTGGTTCACACGCGTGTTCCATACCGTGTCGGCCACCAGATGCGACCAGACGCCCAGCGTTAAATCGAGCAGCGACTGCGCCACATCTTCGGACGCAAGCGAGAACTCACAGGCGCCGGGACCGACAACCGGCTCGGCATCCCTGTAGCGCTGAGGATAGTGCACGCGGTTCAGTCGCTCGCGCTCCTCGACAATCGAGGTAGCCTCAGCAGGTTCGCCCGCGGGTGCGCCTTTAAGCAGCGGCGCCACATAGGTATCCCAGAACTCGTGCTCGCGCGGCTTAGGGATAGGCTCGGGCTTTGCAAAGTGCGTAATGCGATACGGAATGGGATCGGCGATGCCAGGGACCATATAGCCCACGAAGATATCCGGAACCACGCAGCCAAACAAAAAGGCATTGCGGTCGCGCACGCTATCGGCAAGCACGCTAGCACGTGCCAGCAAGCGCTCCGTTTGAGCGATATGAATGTTCCAACTTGGCATAGCCACCCCCATAAAACCTGGTTAACTATACCATCACGGCAGAGTCGCACAGGCGGCCATACATACCCTACGCAGCAACTAGTCCGCAGCACCGCTTTCGGTTCCATACGACGGCACGGGCGCCTCGACCACATGGTGATATCGATCGATATAGATGGCACGGGCCTCCAGGCGGCGCACCAAATCTTGATGGTGCGTACTCATCAAAACCGTCTTACCGGCAGCAACGTAGGCCAGCAAAAAGTTGACTACGATGTCGCACGAGTCCTCATCGAGCCCGTTGGTGGGCTCATCGAGCACTAGGATATCGGGGTTCATCGACACGACCGCAGCCAGCGCAACGCGCTTCTTTTGCCCGCCCGAAAGCTGATAGGGCGAGGCATCGACCAGATCGGCAACCTGGAACAGCTCCATGGCATCGCGGACGCGGCGCTCGAGCTCGTCTGTCGGCAGCCCCATCTGCGCGGGGCCAAAAGCAACTTCCTCGCCCACCGTAGCGCAGAACAGCTGGGCGTCGGCATTCTGGAACACAAAGCCCACGCGCTGATGAAAACGCTGAGCGGCTGCGGAATCCTTGAGATATGCCGCATCGATCACGTGCCCGTCAAACAGGTACGCGCCCGCGTCCGCTAGTTCAAGACCGTTGATAAGGCGCATAATCGTCGTCTTACCGCAGCCGTTGGGACCGAGTAGGGCAACGAGTTCACCACGATCGACCTGCAGCGACACACCATCGACAACCGTATGCCCCGCATAGGAGAACACCACGTCGCGAAACTCGATGAGCGGCACGCTCTTGGCGCCAGTAGCACCGCTCGCGCCCATCACGCCATTCGTATCGTTTGCCAAAACGTCGCCCTTCCCTATCCACATCGACGGCTCGGCCGCCCGCGCTACAGCACCGCGCACAACACGGCGAGCAGCACCACGACGGCCGCATAAACCGCATCGCGCCAGCCAAAGCCGCTCCGCCCGGGCGCCGGGTACGCACCGGCAAAGCCGCGGCAGAGCATAGCCTCGTCCATCGCGTGGCTGCACTCCATCGCCTTGATAAAGGTCATGCCCATGATACCCGCGATCGAATCGGTACGCGAAAATCCCTCAGGCGCACGGCCAACGCTGCGCAACATGACCGATTCGCACAGATCGTGCGCCGTGCATCCCAGCACCTCGATATGCTTGAGTGCCATATCAAAGGTAAAGATGACCTCGTCGGGCAGGCGCAGCATCTTAAGCGCCGCCGACATGCGACTCCAGGTGAGCGTCCACGAAACGCCCAGCACCAGCGACACGTTAATGAACGTCTTGAGTGCAATCTTGAGCATGGCGCCCGTGGCTGAAGCACCCAGCAGCAGGGCAGGCAGCGCCAAAACCACGGCAAACCCCGCGGCAGCCAACGCCGGCACAAAGGTAGCGCGCAGCCCGCGTACAGGGCGCACCGCGACCAGCACCAACGCGATAGCCGCCATCAACATGAGGTACAGCGGGCTCTGCGTCAGGCACACGCACAGAACGCAGACGAACATCCCCACCAGGCGCACCGGAGCCGAAACGCAAGAAAGGGCGCGGTCGACCATCGACCCGCCCTCGTTCGCGCCTCCACCCAGGCGAACCCGCTCAAGCAGGCTCGCCAGGTGCAGGACATTCTTTTGCATTACACGATGCCGAGCCCCCGCGGGCTCGTAACGCTGCTCGACCGCAAGCCAGCTAGGCAGCTCGGCTATTGCCATGAGCACCGCTTTCCTTGACCGTCAGCGAGACCAGGCGGAATGCGATGGTGAGCACCGCCACGCCAATCACGCCCGAAAGAATATACATCGCAGCCTGGCCGGCAAAGCCAAGGCCCTGTTCCTCGGAATAGGCCTGCAGATAATCGCCCGTGGGCAGGGCATCGGCAAAGGTCGGGGTGTCGAGGCCGACTGAAGCCTGCAGACTGTCGTCACCAGCCTCCTGAACGGCAGTCGCGGCGCCCTCGGCGTCCCACTCGCCCCATGCGTCACCCGTGGCCAGCAGGCCCAGCGGCGTGGCCACAACGAGCACGGCGACCAGGATGAGCGTGGGGACCAGCGAGGTCTTCTTGGCGGTTGTACCCTCGGCAGCAAGCTGGCCATCGACGGCCTCGGGCCCGACGATAACGCTCGGCGCCGTCTTCTTGATAAAGCCGTAGATCGCGGCAGTCGCCACGCCCTCGACCACGCCGGCAACCAACATATGCGGAATCATCATGGCCGGAATGGCAATGGACAGCGGGAAGGGGCAGTACAGCGGCGCGCCCGAAGCGTTAGTAAAGAGCATGGGCTGAATACCAAACTCGACCGCCGCGCACAGGGCCGCCAGGCACAGGCCGACCCAGCCGCTTACGATGGCCGAAACCGAGGTGCCCCAGCTCTTGTCGTGCAAACGGCTGTTGAGCGCACGGAACACGATAGCAGCGGCAAACGGCAGCACGAAAGCCATGTTAAAGCAGTTGGCGCCAAAGGACAGGATGCCGCCGTCGCCAAACAGCAGCGCCTGCAGCGCCAGCGCGACCGAAACCGCGATGGCAGCGGCCTCGGGGCCCAACAGCAGTGCGATGAGCGCACCACCAACGGCGTGACCCGTGGTGCCACCGGGCAGCGGAACGTTAAACATCATGAGCAAGAAGGAGAATGCGGCGCAAATACCCAGAAAGGCCATATGCTCGCGATCGAGCGTGACGCGCACTTTCTTGATGCAGTGAACCCATACGGGCACCATCGCCACCGCCATAACGGCATCGGTCTGCGGGGACAGATAATTATCGGGAATATGCATGAGCCCTCTCAATCAGAACGTTGCGTGTTACGTTTCCAACAATCCGTAACACCGACTCTGCATACTAGCAAAAAGGCGCACCGCCCACAACGCAGCACGCCCTTGCAATACGTACGTTATTAACCCAGGTCCACGCACCGCCCAATAAAGGCCCATGCACTCCCAACTTTCCGGTCACCCGGAAGAAGGTGCAGTCCGCTCGCAACAAGGTTAACGCAGGAACCCGCCCCCGAGAGGGGTTTTCTAAGGCAACATCCCGCAGCCGCAAAGCGGCGAGGTCGTTGCCGTGAAAACCCCGCAGGGGGCGGGTTCCGAACGGCAAAGATTACGAGCGGACCTCGCCGTTTACGCCCTTGCACACCTTGGTGATGATCTTCTGGTGCGCCTTCTCGACCTCTTCGCTGGTGAGCGTGTGGTCATCAGAGCGATACGTAAGTGCGAAGGCCATGGACTTCTTGCCCGCTCCGATGCGGACCGGATCGCGGTAGACATCGAACAGGCGCACGCCCTCGAGCAGCTTGCCGCCGGCACTCGTAATACGACGCTCAAGATCCTCGCAGGTCACAGTGTTGTCGACCACGATAGCAAGGTCGTGCTCAACGGCCGGGTACTGCGAGAACTCACGGTAGTTCTCCTGATTGCGGGCGCCCTTGATCAGCTTGTCCAGATCGAGCTCAAAGGCAACGACAACCTCGTCAATGCCCATAGCCTCGCGCGCCTCGGGGTGAATCTCGCCGACCCAGCCCAGCACGGTGCCGCCGGACAGAACCTCAGCCGCACGGCCCGGCTGCAAAAAGGCATAGCCCTCGCCCTCGACGGGACGGAAGCGAACCTTCTCGATGCGCAGCTGGGCGAGCAGCTCCTCGACAATGCCCTTGCCAAAGAAGAAACGCAGCTTGCGGTACTTCATGTTCCAAGACTGCTCGCTCCACTGGCCCGAGAGCACACCCGCCACGGACTTGGTCTCCTTGGGCAGGCTGGCATTCTCGCGACCGTGGAACAGGCTGCCGACCTCGTACAGATGCACGTTAGGCGTGCCGTGGGCCTCGTTGTAGGCCACAGACTGCAGCAGACCCGGCAGCAGCGAGCGGCGCATCTCGGTCTGCTCGGCCACCAGCGGGTTCATGAGAACCACGGGGCAGCCGCGGCCCTCGGTGGACATACCGATCTTCTCCAGGTCGCCCGGGGCGGCAAAGCCAAAGGTCGTAGTCTCGTTGAGGCCACAGGCGCGCAGGATCTCGCCGACCTTGCGGGTGAGCTTCTGCTCGCGGGTCAGGCCGCCGATGTGGTTCTTGGCAGCCGGGATGGTCGCCGTCACGCGGCCCATGCCCCACAGGCGCAGGACCTCCTCGATCAGGTCAATCTCACGCGGCAGGTCGGGACGGAAGCTCGGCGGCGTGACCATAAAGTCCTCGCCGTCGCGCTCGACGGTGCAGCCCAGACGGGTGAGCGAACGCTCGATAAAGTCGGGCTCGATGTCGGCACCGCAGATGGCATGCACGCGGGCCAGGCGCAGCCTAATGCTGTCGATGGTCTTGGGCGCGGGGAACACGTCCACATAGCCGGGGGCGACCTCGCCGCCGGCAATCTCCTCGATAAGCGCGCACGTCACATTGGCGACGTCCACGCAGCCGGTCTCGTCGACCTGGCGCTCAAAGCGGATGGAGGCGTCGGAGATCAGCGACAGGTCGCGGCTGGTGTGCGAGGTGCGACCGGCGTTGAAGCAGGCGCTCTCGACCATCACGTCGACAGTGTCGTCCTCGATCTCGGAATCCATGCCGCCCATGACGCCGGCCAGCGCCACGGGGCGCTCGCCGTCGGTGATAAGGCCCATGCCGGCGTCGAGCGTGCGCTCCTCGCCGTCGAGGGTCGTGAACTTCTCGTCCTGCTGGGCAGCGCGAACCACCACGCGACGGTGGCCATCGCGCTCGGCAAAGGTAGACAGGTCAAAGGCATGCAGCGGCTGACCGGTGAGCATCATCACGTAGTTGGTGATGTCGACGATGTTGTTGTGCGGACGCACGCCCAGGGCGTTGAGGCGCTTGACCATCCAGTCGGGCGACGGGCCGACCTTCACGTTGCGCACGATGCGGGCGACATAGCGGTCGCACAGGCCCTCGTCGGCAATCTCGACCGAAAGCTCGTCGTCGGTCGCGCGGCCGGTCTCGGCCTTGATGGCGGGCAGCTCAACGTGGAAATCGCGGTCGAAGATGGCGCCGGTCTCGCGAGCCATGCCGATCATGGACAGGCAGTCGGGGCGGTTGGGCGTGATCTCGCAGTCGAGCACGGTATCGCTCGAGCCCACGTACTCGGCAAACGGCATGCCGCAGGGCGTATCCTCGGGCAGGATCATGATGCCGGAGTGGTCGCCGCCCAGGCCAAGCTCGCGCGCGGAGCAGTTCATGCCCATGGACACGACGCCACGGAGCTTGCTCTTCTTGATCTTGATGTCGCCGGGCAGCTCGGCGCCGATCATGGCCGTGACGATGTGGTCGCCGGCCTCAAAGTTCTGCGCACCGCAGACGATCTGCAGCGGGGCGGGGTTGCCGTCGGCGTCGAGGTTCTTATCACCCACGTCGACCGAGCACACATACATATGGTCGCTATCGGGGTGTGGGGTCTTGGTGAGCACCCGGGCGGTCACCACATGGTCGAAGGACTCGCCCACGGTGTCGATCGCCTCGACCTCGGTGCCGGTACGGATATATTCGTCCGAAAGGGTCTTGGGATCCTCCGGAATATCGATCATGGTCTTGAGCCAGTCGTAAGAAACGCGCATCTAACTGGTCTCCTTTCATAAATGCGGCTTTGAGCCGGAAAACTGCAACGGAGACGGGTTTTCCAAGTGCCGCAGATTGCCTTGAAAGAGGAGGGCCGCGTACTTAGGTACGCAACCGACGATTGAAAGGCAAGGTGCGGTGCTTGGGAAAGCCGCCGGGCCTAGAACTGATTTAAGAAGCGCATATCGCCCGTCATAAGCGTTCTGAGGTCGGGCAGGTCGTAGCGCAGGGCCGCGACGCGCTCGGCGCCAATACCAAAGGCGAAGCCGGTGTACTTCTCGGGATCGATGCCGCAGTTGATGAGCACGTTGGGGTCGACCATGCCGCAGCCCAGGATCTCGATCCAGCCGCTGTGCTTGCAGAAGTTGCAGCCCTTGCCGCCGCACACGTGGCAGCTCACGTCCACCTCGCAGCTGGGCTCGGTGAAGGGGAAGAAGTGCGGGCGGTAGCGCGTCTTGCGGTCCTCGCCAAACATGCACTTAACAAAGTAGTCGAGCGTGCCCTTAAGGTCGCCAAAGGTGATGCCCTCGTCGACGACCAGGCCTTCGATCTGGTTGAACTGCGGCAGGTGGCAGGCGTCGGCCGTGTCGGGGCGGTAGACGGTGCCCGGGCAGATCATGTAGATGGGCGGCTTTTGCGACTCCATGGTGTGGATCTGCACGCCCGAGGTCTGGGTGCGCAGCAGCACGTCGGACTCGCCGTGGGCGTGAGCCTCGGGGTGCGCGACGCTGCCGGGATTGTTGTCGACCACGTAGAACGTGTCGCGGGCCGAGCGGCTCGGGTGATCCATGGGGGCGTTGAGCGCGGTGAAGTTGTAGTAGGAGGTGTCGACCATGGGGCCGGACTCGACGGTGTAGCCGATGCCGCAGAAGATGTCCTCGGCCTCCTCGATGATCTGCTTGATCAGGTGCTGGTGACCAATCTGCGGACGGACGCCCGGCAGCGTGATGTCGACGGCGTCGTGCTCCAGTGCGTGCCTGAGGGCGGCAGCCTTCATCTCGGTGGTGCGCTCGTCGAGCATGCCCTCGATCAGCTGACGCATCTCATTGGCGCGCTTGCCCATGACGGGGCGATCCTCGGGGGCGAGCTTGCCCATCATACGCATCAGGCCGGTGATGCGGCCCTTGCGGCCGAGCAGCGCGACGCGCGCGGCCTCGAGCTTCTCGGCGTCGTCGGCGCCTGCGACGAGCTCCTTGGCCTCTTCCTCGAGTTTGACCAGATCATCAATCAGACTCATGTCTTCCCTTTCGTCTCTCGCGCATCCGCCTGCCGGGGCGGCTGGCACCGCCCGACGCTTACGGATGTGCGGCCCGGTTCGGTAACAAAAAACCGTCCTCGGGCATGTACATTGCCCAAGGACGGTTGAATTCCGCGGTACCACCTTGTTTGACCCGGCGGATGTCTAGCCCGCCGTGCCCACTCTGCGCCCCTTATCGCGAGGCTCACGGCTTCCCTACTGGGGCTTCGCCGCCGCTAGCCGCGCGCCCGTTGAGGTCGCTGCTCGGGAGTGAACGCTTGGCCCTTGTCACCGCAGGAAGGCTTGCAGCCCATGACCTTCCCTCTCTTGCCGGCGACGCGGCGGGCAAAACCCTCTCCGTCAACGCATTGGGCTATAGGATAACACATTCTGCGAGCATATCGCCGCGTTCCGTTTTGTTCGCGCTGGGTACAAGGCAGGTAGCTGTGCAAACTGGCCGTGCACCCGCCTGCGGCGCTCGGCCTGCGAGATTAAGGATACGGTATGGGAAAGAAACTCGATAAGAAGGCCAAGGCCGCCGTGGCAAAGGCTGCCAAGGGCGTCAAGGCTGCTAAAGTCGACAAGGCCGTCAAAAAGTTCCGCAAACTCGAGGGCAAGCTGTGGACTCGCGAGTACCTGCTCAAGATTGCCGAGTTCGATGGAGCGACGATTGCCCCCGCCAACGGCGCCGCAGCGCGCGCCGATGCTATGGGCACGCTTGCCGGCGAGCATCACAAGCTGCTGACCAGCAAAAAGTCTGTTGAGCTCGTGCGCTCTCTCGCGCGTGAGACGGTCGCAGGCGGAAAAATCGACGACCCGCAACTGCTCGACGAGATTCGCGTGCTCGGCCGCGACCAGCGCGAGGCGAGCGTCATTCCCACCGAGGAGGCCGAGGCCTGGACCAGGCTCACCTGCGAGGCCGACGCCGTGTGGCACAAGGCCAAGACGGCCAATGACTGGGCAAGCTTTGAGCCCTATGTGGACAGAATCGTCGGCCAGCTTAAGCATCAGGCCGAGCTCATGGACCCCAAACGCGACCCCTACGATGTTTGGCTCGACCAGTACGAGCGCGGCCTTTCCGCCCAGAGCTTTGATGCGTTTTGCGACGAGGTCAAGGCCACGGTCGTGCCGCTCGTGCACGCCATCGGCGAGCGCGGCCAGCAGCCCGCCGCTGACTTCTTGCATGCCCGCGTGCCCGAGTCTGCCCAGCGCGCCATGAGCTTCGACCTTATAAAGCTCGTCGGCCTAGACTTGGACGACACCACGCTCGCCTTTACCGAGCACCCGTTTAGCGAGGGTTTCTCGGTGGGCGACGCGCGCATCGCGACGCACATCTACGAGGACGATTGCATCTCCAACGTCTACAGCATCATCCACGAGGCGGGACACGCCATGTACGAGCTGGGCGTCAATCCCGCCTATGCGCGCACGTGCCTGGAGGGCGGCACCTCCATGGGCATCCACGAGAGCCAGAGCCGCTTCTTTGAGAACACCGTAGGTCGCAGCCGCGCCTTTATGGGACCGCTGCTCGAGGTGCTGCGCCGTCACGCGCCCGAGGTCTATGGCGACGTGGACGAGGACACGCTCTACCGCGCCGTGAACATCGCGCAGCCGTCGCTGATCCGCACCGAGGCCGACGAGCTCACCTACCCGCTGCATATTATGGTGCGCTACCAGATTGAGCGCATGCTGTTTGCCGGCGAGGCCACGGCCAAGGACATCCCTGCGCTTTGGAACCGCTTTATGGACGAGTACCTGGGCATTTCCGTTCCCGACGACACGCGCGGCTGCCTGCAGGATACGCACTGGAGCGGCGGCTCGTTTGGCTACTTCCCCACGTATGCGCTGGGTAGCGCCTACGATGCCATGTTTGTGCCGGCCATGTGCCGCGACGGTGTCGACCTCAACGGCGCCTGTGCGAGCGGCGATTTGGCACCCGTCCGCGCTTGGCTGGGCGAGCACATTTGGCAGTGGGGCCGCGCCAAGGACGCGCCGGAGCTCATCAAGGGCGCCTGCGGCATGGCATTCGATGCCCGCTACTACTGCAGCTACCTGCAGGACAAGTTCACCACGCTCTACGAGCTGTAAAGCTTAAGCAACACACCAACACGAAGGGGGCGCCGCAGGATCTATCCGCGGCGCCCCTTTTCCACCTAGTCGTTTAAGAACGTCCCCGATGGCTACCTTACAGAGCTTCCAAAGCACTTGCGATGCGCTTCATGGCTGCGTCGGCAGCTGCCTGGTCGGGGGCTTCGGCCAGCACGCGAATCACCGACTCGGTTCCGCTCTTGCGGACGAGCACGCGGCCTTCGCCCGCCAGCGCGGCCTCGGCCTCGGCGATGGCGGCCTGCACGCCCATGTTGCCCAGCGCGGCGTCCTTATCCGCTACGCGCACGGCAACCTGCGCTTGCGGCAGCAGCTTGCACGGAGCCGTGAGCTGCGAGAGCGTCTCGCGCTCGGCACGAATCACTTCCATCACGCGCAGCGAGGTCATAATGCCGTCGCCCGTGCGCTCGATATCGCCAAAGATCGTATGGCCCGTCTGCTCGCCGCCCAGGCTGTAGCCGCCCTCGCGCATCTTGGCGTACACGTGACGGTCGCCCACGCCGCTGGTCACGGCACTCAGGCCGGCAAGCTCCAGCGACTTGATCAGGCCAAAGTTGCTGGCGATCGTCGGCACCACGGTACCGCCCGAAAGGCGACCGTGCTTGTTCAGATACACGCCGCACACGTACAGGATCTGGTCGCCATCGACCACGCGGCCGCGCTCGTCCACGGCCAGGCAGCGGTCGGCATCGCCGTCGTAGGCAAAGCCCACGTCCAGGCCCTGCTCCACCACATGGCGCTGTAGGCGCTCCATATGCGTGGAGCCGCAGTCGACGTTGATGTTAAAGCCGTCGGGCGCGGCATTGATCACACGCACGTCGGCGCCCAGCGCGTCGAACACCGGCTTGGCCACCGAGGACGCCGAGCCGTTGGCGCAGTCGAGACCGATCTTAACGCCCTGCAGCGAAAAGTTCGCACTTGCAATGAGCGAGGCAATGTAGCGGTTGCGGCCCTGCATGTAGTCCACCGTGGCGCCAATGTGGTTGCCCGTAGCCAGCGGCACCTCGCTCTTGCCATCGATATAGTCCTCGATGAGCTCCAGTACGTCCTCGTCCATCTTAAAACCGTCGCTATTGACGAGCTTAATGCCGTTATCGCAAAACGGGTTGTGGCTCGCGCTGATCATGATGCCGCAATCGAAGCAGCCTTCCACGGTCTGATGCGCTACACCCGGTGTGGGGATCACGTGCAGCATATAGGCGTCCGCACCGCTCGCGACCAGGCCACTCACCAGCGCCGCCTCGAACATATAACTCGAGCGACGCGTGTCCTTACCCACGATGACGCGCGCCTTGCGCTCGCGGTTGGCGCCGTAATACCAGCCCACAAAACGGCCAATCTTATAAGCGTGCTCTACCGTCAGCCCAACGTTAGCCTCACCGCGAAAGCCGTCGGTGCCAAAGTACTTCATGCGCTCTCCTTACAAAATAGGGGCGAACAGATTGCCTGTCCGCCCCAAAATGGTACTCGATTATCTGCGCTACCAGAAAAACCCTACGCCGACGCGCTGTCGCGAGCCGCCTGGCATGTAGGAGTCTGACGCAGCGTAAGCGGCTTGTCCCCCGCCTCGGCTGACGTGGTCAGCGTATATGTGATCGTCGTCGTCTCGCCAGCATGCAGGTCAACGGTGCCCGAATAGAAGGGGATTCCATGCCACGTAGCGGCGCCAAGACCAAACTGGGTGCCCTCGACGGTCAGATCAGTAATGTTGCCGCCCGTCGGGGCAAACAACGAGACATTCAGACGCTCGTCGTCGCGCGCGGCATCGGGCGCGCTCGCCGCGACGTAGTCGGGCAGCTTGCCGGCCTCCTCCTGCGTCATGATGTTCGTCAGGGTAACGGTGATGCGATACGAGCATGTGCCGTCACCGTTCTTGATGCCCTGGCCAATCTGCGTATCGGCATTCAGGTACCAGTCGAGCTTGGAGAAGCTCAGGTTGTTAAAGTAGACACCAGCAACGGGATCTTCACTCGGGTCATCCGGATCGGGCAGCGAGGCGTCGATGTTCATCTCCTTGATAGCGTTCTGCTCGTCATCGTTTTTCATCCACGCGATCAGGCGGCCCTCTTCGGCACCGCGCTCAACGGCGCTGACAAGCTTCGTAACATCGACATCGCCGATACCGCCAAGGATCTTGTCGAAGGCAGCGCTGGCGACGGATGCAAAGATGCCGTCCGACTCCTCGACCGGATAGTTCCAGTACACATCGTGCATGAGGACCTTTGCGGCGTTGGTGCCGTCGACAACCGTTCCGTCGGGCAGCGACACGTTACCGACCAGGCCCAGCAGATACTGCAGGAACACCGGGTCGATACCCACGACGCCGTCAACGTCCTGGCCATATTGAGATTTCCACAGGGCTGCGACACGCTGCGAGTTGCGGGGCCAATCAGGCGAATAGGTATTGCCCGAGTTGTACAGGTTACTGTGGTTGCCGAACAGCGCCTCATCCTCTTCGTCGACGCTCTCGACTGCCTCATCCTCGCTGAGTCCAATGCGGGGAACAAACTCGCCAATCGACATCTGGCCGTCGGTGACCGAAATCAGGCCCTGCGAACCGCCAAAGCCGCCGCAGGCACGAATCTCGACGTTGTTCATGGCGTACACAAGGTAGTTGCGCGTCTGGCCGTTGGCGCCGAGCATCTGCGGAAGGACGGGGGCGACCTTCTCCGCCGCGTCAACCGCGCCGTTGAGGGTGGCAAAGCCGTCCTTGGCCTTATCGACCAGCTCGGTCACCTGGGAAATATGAGTATCGCCAATGCCCTGGATCTTCTCGTTGGCGCTCTTGAACACCTTCGAGCTGCTGGAAAGCGAATCGGCGACCGCCTGCAGCGCGGACACGTTAATCATGCCGTCCTGAAACAGCTTGCCGGGCGTGGCCTGCGAAAGGTTATCGGCCATGGGAACCAGCGCATTGCTCGAGACATCGGACAGGGCGTCGATCATGGTGCGGGCCGCATTGATGTCGCTGCCATACACCGGGATAAACGAAGCCGCCGTCCACAGCGGGCTCGAGGTCTCCGCCTTCATGCTGTCGCAAAGCTCATCAATCTTCTTCGCGTCGTCAGGCAGCGTCGAAAAATCGCCCGACGTAACCTTGTCCTTAAGGCCACCGACAATCTCGACGGCCTCCTTCGCTTCACTCTTTACGGTCTTTGCCGAGTTAAGCAGCATAAAGCCGCTTGCGCCAAGCGCAACGAGAAGCACCGCGACTACAGCGGCAATAATGGCGCCGGTGTGACGCTTTTTGCGTTCGCCCTTGCGATGGCGATGACGGACCAGACCGTCAGAGGTCGAACTCGACGAAGCGTCGCTACCGTAGTTCAAGCCAAAATCGTAATAATCTTCCTTGGAACCCGAGCCCGCAAACTCGGCACCGCTATCATCCAGGCGGGCGAACGTGCCAGTCTCGGAGGCACCGGTGTAAATCGTGCCAAGGTTACCCGTAAGCCCCGCGCCACCGGCAGAGGGAGTATTGTTGGCGGCCTTGCCGGCATTAACGTTGCCGGCGGCATTTGCGGCGTTGGCAGCACCTGCGTTGTTCGCAGGTACCGAAGGAGCCCCGCTCGGCTGCGACGCGGAGGTTGCACCGCCCGCAAAGACATTCCCTCTTGCACGGCCGGCCTTTTTCGCCTTTTGAGACTGCTCGTACAGAGCGGTAAACATCGCCGTCTCGCCCGGGGACACGCGCTTACTGGAACCGCCCTGTCCAGCGCCGCCCGGCGTGCCGGCCTTACCAGCCCCGTTCGGACGCGGCGGAACTGCAGGACGGCCGTTATCGCTGCCCTTAAAGTGATTACCAGCCATAAAGAAATCCTCGCAATTGAGTCGCAATGAAAAAATCCATAACGTTACTAGTTTATGGCATTTTGGGCATCGACAGCTAAACTCCAGACACGGACATCAATTGGCGAAAATGTGGCACAACACCTTTTCTGTCTTGGCAGTGGCGCGAGCTATACCGTCAGGAACACCATCGCGATAATCATGGCAAAACCCGCCAGGTCGGTGGGCAAAAACACCGTGCCCAGCATAAGGGCGCTGGTGATGGTGGCCGAAACCGGCTCCATGGTTCCAAGAAGGCTCGCGCGCACCGAGCCAATCTCCTTAACGCCCTGCATGTAGAACATATAGGCGAAGAACGACCCCACCACAATAAATATCGCGAGCGCGCCGACACCCGAGGGGCCGAGCGCCGGCATATGCGCCCACGGCTGGGTAAAGATGCTCATCACGATTCCCGCCGAAAGCATGGCCGAGCCCGTGACGACCGAGCTGCCGTATTTGTTGAGGATTCCGGCAGGGATGATTGCTATGCAGGCACCGCCCACTGCGCACAAAAGGCCCGCGAGCAGGCCCATTGGCGAGATACTGAGCGTACAAGGGTCGCCGCCCGTGGCAATTAAAAAC
Organism: Collinsella sp.; assembly: GCA_036553025.1. GTDB lineage: Bacteria > Actinomycetota > Coriobacteriia > Coriobacteriales > Coriobacteriaceae > Collinsella. The sequence goes on from JAXKBK010000032.1 coordinate 117,895, forward strand.
GTTCCGCCTAAGGCGAGCAAAATGCCAAGCGCCTCGCGCGTGCGCGGCAGTCGATGCGCGGTGACGCAGGCATACCCCATGACGACCACCAGCTGCAGACACTGAAAGACGGTCGCGGCGCCCGCGTTGGTCAGGCGCACGGCTGACAGATAGCAAAGCTGGTTGAACAGCAGGCCAAAGATCGTAAATAGGATGAGCTGCTTGCGATCGGCAGGGGTGGTCCACAGCCTGACCAGGCGGTCGCGATCTTTTCTGAGCACGACGAACATAAAGAGCAGGCCAGCGATAACTTGGCGCACGCTCATCAGCCAAAATGTCTCGATATGGCACACGTCAAAGAGGTAGCTGGCACTGGTGCCAGAAAAACCCCAAAACGTACCGCCGGCAAACGCGGCGAGCGTGCCCAGGGCCATCTTGCGCGTCTGGGCATCGTTGAGGCGATCGCGCCATGCGCGGCGGGTGCTGCGGCTGAGCTCATCGGTGCCCTCGGGCACGACAAAATCGGACGCCGCCGTCATCGGTACCGAAGCCTTTTCGCGTGTACGCTGAGCTGAGCGCTCCTGTTCCATTCCACTCCCCGAAATCAATTGGCAACAAAGCGCTCAAACTTTAGCACGAATATTGGTATGGAAAAGCAGACGATTCGGAACATCTACGGGCGTCCAAATTGCAGGGACGAAAGGCACAGACGTGCTATGCCGAGTGGTTGGAATCGTCTAGGGCGCCGGGGTCGGCTTCCGCACGCCCCTGGGCACGATCGCCATCGCCTGGGTCCTTGGCGCTGTCCCGGTCTTCCTGCTCGCGGCGACGCTTTTCGCGAATCTGCTCCACGGCCGCGCGCAGGGCGGCCTCGTCCTCGGCGCGCGCCACCTCTTGCGTGGTCTTGACCATATGGCGAATTTCGAGCACCAGCAGCACGATCAGCGGCACCACGATAAACGGAAAGAACAGCAGCGGATTGGTGAGCAGCGACACCACAACGCCCAGGCCTGCCGAGACAAAGACCACGCGGCCCACCACGTCGGCGGCGGGCACGGGCGCGGCATCCTCGACCGGATTGGCATCGCCCTTGGTGCGGTAGATCGGGGCGCCGTCGGCGGCGGCCTCCACGGCAACGATGCGGTGCGTGTTGAGCGAACCCTCCAGTACGTCATCGGACGAATGGAAGGTGATGATGTCGCCGACCTGGTAGGCCTGGCTGCTGTCGGTATCGACGACGATAAACGAATGCACGGGAATCGCCGGCTCCATCGAGCCGGTCAGCGTACGCATAAAGCCGTAGCCCATGATGGTGGGAATCTCGCCGGCGGGCGTGAACACCGTGCGCAGCAACACCACAAAGGCGACGAGAATCACCACGGTCGCCAGCACGTTGATCGCGCGGAGCACATGCTTCATCACTTGTCGGCGTCCTTTGCGGAAGGCTCGACGTCAGTGGCGTCAGATGCCGAAACGTCGGTCTCATCTCCCTCAACGGTCGTGGCGACATCGCCCTCGGCGGCCTCTCCGCGCAAGCGGGCCAGCAGATAGCGCGACAGGCTGTTGCCCTCGGCGCGGCGCTCGGCACGCTCACGGTTGCGCTCGGTCCGCTCCAGCTCTTGCGCCAGCGCGTCCAGGCGCTGCTGCATCTCCGCGCGAGCAGCTTCGACCTCGCGCTCGCAAGCGGCACGGACGGCGGCGACTTCCTGCTCGATGCGCTCCCCTGCCGCAAGCTCGGCTGCGGCGATACGCTCGTCGGCGTCGGCACGGGCCTCCTCAGCGGCACGCGTCGCGGCATCGCGCTCGGCAGCGACGGCGGCGACCTTCTCGCCGGCATCCACCGCGGCCTGCTCCACGGCAGAATCGGCGGCCGCGTGGGCGGCATCGATCGCGGCATCGGCAGCCTGCTGAGCGGCGGAAACCTTCTCCTCGGCCGCAGCAACGGTGTCGGCAAGCGCCTGCTCCGCTGCTGCCGCGGCGGCATCTGCCGCCTCCTGCGCGGCACGGGCATCGCGCTCGGCCGTCAGCTGCACTTCCTCAATCTGCAGCTGAGCGGCGTCCAGCTTGGCATGCAGCTCGGCAACCTCCTTGGCGCACACCTCGCGCACGCCGGCAAGCTCGGCCGCGGCGGCATCCTTGGCAGCTTGCGGCTCGGCGGCATCGGCTTCCGTCTTGGCAGCCAGGGCCGCAGCAGCGTCGCTCTTGACCTGTGCGACCTGCTCGGCGGCTGCCTGCTCGGCGGCGGCAACCCGTGAATCGGCATCGGCGTGAGCGGCCGCGACCTCGGCATCAGCCTCGGTGCGCATCTGCTCAAGCTGCGCCGCTGCGGTCGAGCGCGCCTCGGCGGCAGCTTCCTCGGCGGCCTTCTTGCCGGCCTCGACATCCTCCAGCGAGCCGCGCAGCTCCTCGGCATCGGCCTCGGCCATCTGCGCGCGCTGCGTCAACGCCAGCTCACGCGTCTTGGCCTCGTCCAGCTCGTCGGCCAAGTCGTCGCGCTCGTCGGTCAGCGCATGCGCCTGAACCTTCCAGGACGTAAGCTGCCCCTGCAGCTCCTCAATCTGCTCGCGAGCCTCGGCCAGCGCCTGCTCGGCATCGAGCTGGGCCTGCGTGACCTCCTCCACAAACACGCGGCGGACCTCAACATCGGGCAGGTCGGGACTATCGACCTGCACCTCCTTAATCTCCTTAATAAACTTGGGCGCCACCGGCGCGTGTTGCACGCTCTCGAGCTCCTGCAGGTTGCGCTCGTCATCGGTCAGGCTCTTAAAGACGGTGTAGTTGTTGATAAGGTTGGTGTACATCTGCACCATGTACTCGTCATCGAACGCCAGCGCCTGCTGCTGCACGTCGATGTTGTAGCCCACCTTGTCGTAGCGCTCCATAAACTGCCACAGCTGGTAGCACTTGCGGTAGTTGGGGTCTTTCATGATGAGGTTGGTGCGCTGGATGGGGCTGCGGACCGCGCTGCAGCCGTTCATGATCTGGCAGAATGACGCGCCGCGCAGCGCCATGACCAGACGGCGCACGCGGTCGATGCGCATAAAGACGTCCATGTTGTCGGCGTCGTTCTCGGCAAAGCTCTGACGGTTTTTGACCGTCATCTCGACGTTGTACTCGATCTCTTCGTACGCATCGTCGATCTTGCTGTGCATCTTAAAGCGGTTGCGGATCTCGTTGCCCGTCGACCAAAAGATGACGTCGGTGCGCTTGTCCACAAACGTCAGCAGGCGCTGAATCAGGTGGTAGATAAAGCGGTTCTCGTACAGGTCGTAGGTCTCAACGGTATTGACATTGAGGATGCGCGTGGGGTGAACTCCGCCGTCGTCGCTCGGCGCCAAAAACTGCGTGTTTTGGCTCAGATGGCGAACGCTGTCGGCGCTGATCTTTTTGGCGAGCGAGACCGGCACCACCTCTTCCTCGGTGGTAATGAAGCGGCGCGGCTTTTCGATGATGGTATTGATGGCGTCGAGCGAGTCCTCGATCATGCTGATCCATTCCTCGTCCACCACCTTGACGAGCTCCTCGCGCTGCTGCTCGATCGTGGTGCCCGAGGCCTGCGCCATCTCAAACAGATAGCGGAAGTAGCGGCTGTCCTCCTGGATGGGCTCCATCTGCTCGGAGAAGCTGGTATAGAGGTCCTGAATGGTCTCGGACATGGGTTACTCCATAGATTGGATCGATCGGAAAGGGACGGGGCGACATCACATCGCCCCGCGCTTACGACATTAGTAGAAGTTCTGGATCCGCTGCAGATACATGACGGAATTGGGCAGGCCGCCCTCGCCAAAGGTCTTCTCGATGTACTCGATCAGGCCCTTCATCTCGTCGCGCACAAAGCTCACGTTCATGGACTCAAACTTCTTAAGCACCTTGCGGGCGATGATGTAGTCCATGCCGCCCAGCTCGGTGCCGCCGCACGCCACGTACACGGGGATAAAGTCGTACATCTGCTTGATGATACGGTTACCAAAGGCCAGCTTAAAGCGGGTCTGCAGGTACTGGTCCAGCTTGTGCATCTTCTGGAGCAGTTCCTCGTCGATCACGTACTCGACCTTGGCCTTTTGGAACAGATACTGCAGATGCTCGGCCGTCACGTGCACGCGCTCGTGCGGCTCGCACTCAAACGCATCGGCGCGCTCGTTGAGCTCGATGGGAATCGCACGGTCGTACACCTTGTCCGTGATGGTAAAGGTGGAGTCGTCGTTGTTGGCCGTGCCGATAAACCACAGGCTGTCGGGGATGGTGAGCTTGCCGTCGTGCAGAGCCTTGGGGTCGGCAGCCCACTGGGTGGGCACCAGGTCGAGCACCCACTCGTCGTGGCTGGGCATCTCGAGCACCGACAGGATCTCGGCAAAGTAGTACTCCACGCGGGCGAGGTTCATCTCATCGAGCACGATCATGGACGGGTCCTGGCGAAGGCCCGCCTCGTACACGGCGCGGAGGAACTCGGTCTCGTTAAAGCGCTTGGAAAACTCGTTAAAGTAGCCGAGCACCTCGGTGCGATCGCGAAAACTCGGCTGCACCGACACGATGGTCGCGGGGTTGTCCAAATAGCGGCTAAAGCTGTAGGGCAGCGAGGTCTTACCGGTACCCGAGATACCCTCCAGGATCAGTAGCTTGGAGGCGGCCATGCCGGCCACAAAGCGGCGGATGACCTCGGGCGTGTAGTAGAGCTTCATCTGGCTGCAGGCGAACGCGCGGAAGCTGTCGACAAAGTCCTCCAGCGAGATGGCATCGTCGTAAACCGGCGATTCCCAGTCGCGGTACTTAAGGTCCACAAGGGACAGCTTAGGGAAGCGGTTGGCCTGGGCGATCTCTTTTTCCTCGGCAAGGGTCTTGGCCTCGACGGTTGCCTTGGCCATGGCGGCCGCGGCGTCCTTGACGCCCTCGCCATCGAGCGCGAGCGACGCGTTGGCCGACATGACGGCCGTCGCCGCAGCGCCCTCGCCAGCAGCCGCACCGGCGCCCGCAGCGGCGCCCACCACGTTGCCCACCGTGGGCAGGTGGTCGTCGGCCAAGGCCGAGGCGCCCACGTACGGAATCTGCTTGGTGCCGCCCATGGCATTGACCTTGAGCGCCAGCAACTTGTTCTTCTCGTCCATGAGGTCGAGCACCTGCTTGTTCAGGCGGCCGATCTCGCGATAGAGCGCCTTGTTGGACGTGTCGTCGCGATGCAGGCGGCGGTTGATGCGGTAGCGGTGGACCAGGATGGCCACGATCAGCACGGGGACCGCGATGAGCATGGCAAACAGAATGACCGCGCCGATCTTGCCCACCAGGTCAAACGTGGTGAAGTAGGTCATAAAGATGTTGAAGTACTCAACCCAGCCAAACACCAGCAGGTTAAGGATGGAGCTCACAACGGCAACGACGTTGTAGACAACCTTTGCCAGCAGCTCCCAGGCAAATCCCAGAAACTCACTCACCGTCGGTATCCTCCTGCTTGGTCGCGTTCATCGCCGCCTCGGCCTCGGCCTTCAGACGACGGGCTTCCTCGAGCTTGGCCTCGGCCTGGGCGAGCTGCTCGGCGGCGTTATCGGCGGCAACGGTGGCGGTGTCACCCTTGCCCTCGGCATCCACGATGGCAGCCGCGGCGGCCAGGCGGTCTTCCTCGGCCATGGCGCGCTTAAGGTTCATGCCCACCACGATAAGGTGATACACCTGGTAGATAAAGAACAGCAGCATGGGCAGGACAATCACGATGAGGAAGCCCATGGAGCTGGACAGGAAGTCCATGACCTTGCCCATCTGCGGCAACGCGAACAGGTACTTACCAACGATGTCTCCGTCGCTGATGATGTGCGTATCGGCCACGTCGTTGTTATCGCCCTTGCTGGTAAAGCTGCGCATGCCGTTGACCTCGTCGATGGCGGCGATGCGGTGCGTGTTGAGCGCGTACTCGTTGTCGATGATGGTGTGGAACGTCACGATGTCGCCCACCTCGAGCTTAGAGGTGTCGCACTTTTGGATGACGATGAGGTCGCCCTTGTTAAACGTGGGCGCCATGGAGTCGGACTGCACGGCGAGCGGGGTGAAGCCGGCGATGTCCGAGACGCTGCCGTCCTCGCGCGTGGCGAGCGTGGTGAACGCGTACAGGGCCGCTACCAGGATGATGACCCACATGACGACGCTCAGTGCGATGGATGCGGCTTTTTTAACAGATTGCATGATGTCCCTTACTACCGTGTCTGACTAGGTCGTGCGCGGCCCGGTGACCGCCGTGCATATCTACTGTTCCTCGATGTCCTCAAAGCGCATCGAAACCGAATAGTTAGCCCCCTTTAGCATATTAGTGCAATTTGGGTCCGTTCCCTCGAGCCATATGCGAACGGTTACCGGCTTGTCCGTTTCTTTTATCAGGTCGAACATGTCGCTGGCAGCGGTCGCCTCGCCCGAGCCGAGCCCAAAGACGGCAGCCGCGCCGGACGAACCCCCGCCCCCATTGGGGTTGTAGACCCAGGTGTGGCCGTCGGCGGTAAAGCTCATGCGCATGGCGCTGGCCATACCCTGCGTGTCGGAGCTAAACCGCGTGCCGGACGCGCCGCCGTCGCCGTCCTGCCCGGTTAGGCGGACGCGCAGGTCCGTGCTGCTCATAAAGTGCAGCGTAAACTCCAGGTAGGCGCCGGTGGCGGGGTCGGCGGTAGAGCCGTCTTCGAAGGTGAAGGTCTGGTAGTCGCTCGTGGTGACGGGCTTGAGCTTGGACGCGTCGATGTCCACGCCCTTTTCGCTGGCAATGCGCGCCGAGATCTGATCAAAACCCAGGCTGTGCACGTATTCGTCGAACGTGGCATGCTCGTCCAGGTCAAAGCGCAGCGAGCCGTCGGCATTGGCATCGATCATGAGCATGCGGGTCTTGGCGCTATCGGCGATGGAGAACCAGGCGAACGTTGCCATGGCTATCGCCACCAGCGCAAACAGCACCAGCACCACGGTGGTAGTGAGCTTGCGGCGCAGGTCGATATCGGTGGGCGCGGCAACCGGAGCGCCGATGGTCGGGCGGCGGTTGTCGGGCGCGACGTGTGCCATTGCTACTCACCGTCCAAGGTCGCAAAGAGCGCCAGGTGCAAGGTGCCCGGATCTTGATAGAGATAGTCGGCGCTATCGGGATCGGTGCCCTCGATGTAGTAACAGATATCCAAACGATAGGTCTGGTCAAGCCCCAGCGTGGCAAGCGTGTTTTGCGGACGCGCGGCCGTCTCGCTCGTGTCCAGCGTAAAGGTGGCCGGGTCCTGCGTCACGTTGGCGCCGCAGGTGAGCTGACCGTTTTGCCAGCCCAGGAGCATGCCCTCGGTGTAGCCCGCCAGGCCTGCAGGGGCAGTCGCCGGGTGCTCGGCGCGGTGACCACTATCGGAGCTATCGAGCTCAAAGATGTTGGCGGCAAGCACCTGGTTGCCGCTCGAGATCTTTATGCCCACGCGGGCCGCGCGCAGCAGCTCGGCATCGGCGCCCTGCGGGACCAGCGATTCGGCCAGATACAAGCTGACCTTACCCTTTACTTTGCTGGCACCCGTTCCGGTAATGGTGGGACGCAGGTCGATCCAACCATGGTAGAACGCGGAGCCATTGTCTTTTGCCTGTTCAAACACCGTGGCATCGCCGGCTGAGTTGTTTTGTGCGCAGGCGGCAAAGCCGTTGAGATCGAAGGTCGAGACCGGGTAGAGTGTCACGGCACCGCTCGCGTTAGAAGTCAAGGAAACGTCGCCCTGCTGCGACCAGCTGCCGCGATCGGCATCGCCCAGCTCCAGCACCAGCTTGGACGTGTCGCTGTGCACGCTCACCGAGTTGGTGTTGACCTTCATGTTGTTGGTAAACCAGGCGTAGGTCGCGGCGCCCAAGGTAGCGGCGAGCGCCACCATGACGAGCGCGATGTAGGCACGCGCGCGGCGGGCGTGGCGGCGGGCGGCGGCGGGCTCGAGGCGTTCGCGCTCGGCGGCTGCGTTGGAGGGGACCGCGGGGGTCGCGCTCTCGGCGTTGGCCTTGCAGCTATCTGCTGGCATGTGCTTCTTGTCTTCCATGTCGCTTCGCCCCCTTACGCCTTGGCCGCAGCAAAGGCAAGCTGCAGCACCACATCGCGGGCCTGAGCCTCGTCGATGCAGTTGGCGTCGCAGCCTTCCATGTATACAACGTAGCGAACGCTTGCCACCTCGTTGGCGGCCAGCGTGCAGATGGGCGTGGCGCCCGCGCGCGGCGTGGGCGTGTCACCGGTGCCATCCATGCTGTAAGCGCTTATGGCGCGGGCCGGATCGGCGGTGTAGCTCCAGCCCGAGGCGGCGCCCGCTACGACCACGCCGCCCTGCGCCGTGGTGCGCCTGTTGGTGGCGCCTGCGGTGTTGCCCAAGTCGTCACAGGTAAAGATATGCGTCTGCGTGCCCGACTGGGTCGTAATTACCAGACCCAAACGCAACGCGGCCAGCAGCTGCGGGTCGCTCGTCATGCCCATCTGGCCCTGGTACAGGTACACGTTGAGCGCACTGTCGCTGCTCTTGAGGTACAGCGTGCCCGAAAGGGCGTAGTCATCCAGCTGCGCGGTGCAGTCGGCGTAGTCGGTCGTAATGCCCGCAGCGTTTTGGAACGTGCCGCGCCAAAAGCGGGAAAGGTCTGACGTCGAGATGGGATAGAGCGTCTTGTCGGCGGCGGCAAGCGTGGCCGTTGTGTCCCAGGGCCCGTTGGCCGAAAGACCAATCTGCAGGTCGGAGCTCTCGTCGCTTACCGTGTGCGCCACGGGGGTCACGTTGGTGTAGCGCGAGTTACTAAACCAGGCATAGGTGGCGGCACTCAGGGCGGCTACCAGCACCAGCATCCATGCGGCCGCAGCAACCATGCGGCGGCGCGAGCCCAGGATGTCTTTGATGTTCGATGCACTCATCCCTGGTCCCCCTACGAACGTTTGCCGGCAAAGCGCAGCGCCAGCGATTGCAGGCTGGTTGCGGCCAGGTTGTTGGTACAGTCGGGGTCGCAGCCCTCCAGCCACACGTACACGTCCACGCGCACGGGCGTGCTGCGGCTGGCGCCCTTGGCGGCAGCGGGTAGGCTGCAAATCTTGGTCGTGGCCTCCTTGAGACTCACGATGCCGGTGTCTTCGTTGTAGTCGCAGAAGTTTGCGCTGGTCAGCTGGTCAAAATGGACCGTGGCACCGTCGGAGCGGCTGCTGTCGAGCACCAGGTGGTTCTGCTCGTTTTCGTCGGCATCCTTGCCGTCAAGCGTGTTGTAGCGCGCCTGGGGATTGTGCTCGCCCGAGACCTCAAAAACGTACTGGCCCGTAACGGTGTCGCTCTGCCCCGGAGCATAGGTGACCAGCCCCACGCGCAGGGCGGTGGAGATGGGGTTTGCCGAGTCCTGCTCGGTAAAGTCGATGCCCGACAGGTACACGTCGGTTGCGACCGAGTTGGTGGCCAGGTACAGGGATGTCTTGTAGTAGTCGGAATGCTCGGCCGCGCCAAACATGCTGGCAAACAGCGAGTCCTGCGTGGTTCCGCCGGTAAAGCCCGTTACCTTTTGAAAGCCGTTGAGCACGTTGTCGGTCGAGACGGGATCGAGCAGGCCCGCAAAGCTCAAACCGGCGTTGGTCTTGTATTCGCCGTCGTACTCGTTGGAGATAAGGAAGGTCACGCCCGTGCCCGCGGCCATCTTGACGTCGGTGATATGGCGGTTGGCGTTGTAGATGTACCAGGCATACGTTACGGCTCCGGCAACAGCAAGGGCTACCAGCAACATGGCGAGCATGCGATTGAACTGTTTTTGCAGCGAACGCGCGTCCGACATGCCCCTCCCCCAGATGCCGTGTTGTAAACAGCCTGGACACCATTTGCCCATAATAGAGTTATTTTACGCGAACGTGCAGTTCATCGAGGGTACAAACGGAATATTTCGCGTGCCCTTCGCGCTGCATCGGGGCGGATAGGGTCGCAAATCGCCGCTTTTTAAAAATAGTTCTTGCCACTGGGCGGGAGCTCCGTTATATTATTCCCTGCGCACTCGCGCACCCTTGATCGGGCGTTTAGCTCAGGGGGAGAGCGCTTCCCTGACACGGAAGAGGTCAGAAGTTCAAATCTTCTAACGCCCACCAAATGTTCGCAGCTCAGAGGCTTCGCCTCTGAGCTGTTTTGTTTTACGCCACCAAGTCAAGCGGACGCCGCGGCGCCCAAAGCCGCCTCAACAACGCCAGCAACCACCCCAACCAAGCCCACAGTCGCCCAAACAGTCTTGGCGACCGCCTCAATCGGGCTTGGATGGGCCTCGATATCGCATCCGGACAACCTTCCTATAGTCAGGTCTAATACTTTTCCGCGAAGTGAACGAGCTTATTTGGGCCCCCGAAGCATGCACACTTTTTGAAGCCAAAACCGCAGGATTCTAACGTCAAAACCGCAGGAAATGAGCCGCCAAAAGTGTCGATGCTTCGGGGGTCCATTTTGACTCGTTCACTTCGCGGAAAAGTATTAGACCTGAAAATAAGACCCCTGGCCCCACCGCCAGCAACCGCCCCTACCAATGTTGACGCGCCTCGATAACCGTTTGCCAAAGCTTAAACCGCTTCGTTTCGACACGCTTGAGGGCAAAATATCGCTGCTCCTCGCTCATGGGCTTGTTAAAAATGGGTCGCTTATTCCGATGCAGCTTGCGCCGGATGCGCTCGCACAGGCGAACGAGCTTTTCGTAGTCGCTTGCCTGATCGGTCGTCACCGTAAAGTACGCGACCCCATTGAGCATCTGTAGCTCGTTGCGGCGCTCGGCATCCTTGTGGATTTTCTCGCTTCCATCATGAATGGCGTCGCTGTCGTAATCAACCAGCGCGGTCAGTACTTCGGGCAGCAAGCCAGCCCTTACTTTATCCAGGCCCACCTCTGCTTTCGCCGTAAGCGTGATGTCGGGCGTGCGCTCCAACACGCGCAGTTTGCGGTTGCGCCCATCGTTGTAACCGTCGCGAATGAAGTACTTCTTGTTCAGCTCGGCCTTGCCCAGTGCAAGCCCGCCGTAATGCGCAGGCAGCGACATAAACATGCAAAGCCCCGACTCCCTTGGAGACCGTGAGCCCTCTTCCACGTACGGAAGCAACGCCTTCGCCTTAGCGGCGCCTCTCACCTTTGATGCCCGGTCAAGGTACGCCGCGATGAGCTCCTTAGTCGTGAGCCTGCCATCGCGCATGCCCGCATCCCTGCTTGTTACCCCACCGGGAGCAAGGTTATCCAGCCGGTAGTCCGATGTCATGGCATAGCCGGCGTAGATGGCCTCCGCCGCATCGCCATCGTGCGCGGCCTGCAAATACGCCAGCTCGGGAGAGCACACGTACGCATCCAGGTCGCCCATCCAGTGGCCCAGCGAGATAAACGAACCCGCCGGGAGCTCGTTGGTGCACAGGTGCGTCTTAACATGCTTGCTCTGCCGACGGTCGGCGCGCGACGGCACCAGCAAATCCAGCGTTTGGATCCCCAGGTCGTAGCGATCGATAAACTCCTGCGCCTCCTGGTCACAAAGCGCGCAGGCGCCCGCAATCGACACGACCTCTGGTTCCGAATCCCCAAAGCGCGGGTCCGGGATGTGCGCCAAAAGCGCCAGCGCAGCGTTATGTGAAACGATAAAGTACCCCATGACGCGAAGATAGCACGCGCGTCGGCGGCCGTTGGCGGTCCTGCCAAGTTTTCGGCAAACGACCGGCGGATTTTTGCCGCGACGCGTCCAAAGTGCTCATTCGTCGACGTCTAGCTGCAAATCCGTCAAGCTTTTGGCAAGGTTGCCGCTCAACTGACCAAAATCTGACCATTTGCTTGCCCATTTGCTTGACGGCGCGCCCTCGCCAAAATGCTTCGCGACTTCTCAGGCGGTCGAAGTGCTCGTTTAGCGACCACACACCCAGCGCTGGGGTATCCTTGGAGCACATGCACCGCAAGCCGCACAAAGGAGCCGCCATGCGCACCGAGCTCGATGTTCCCTTTTCGCACAAAGACGAGGCCAAGGCCCTGGGCGCCAAGTGGGACCGGGCCAAGAAGATCTGGTACGTGCCCGATGGCGTCAACCCCGAGCCCTTTGCCGCGTGGCTGCCCGGCGTGGATCGCTCCGACCCCAGCGCGCCCTACATCTACCTGGTACTGGGCAAGCGCGAGTGTTGGAAGTGTCACGAGCAGACAACGGTCGCGGCCTTTGGCATTCCGTATTGGGCGGCCGAGGACTCGGGCAGCAAGGCTGCGCCCGGCGCTGTGCCCACCATGGACGACACGGGGCACATCGCGATCGACACCGCCCGCGCCAACGCCATAGCCATCGTCCCCACGCTGGGCTGCGTACCGGCCGAGATCCGCGATTACCTGCGCGAGCGCTGCGGCTACAAGCCCGTAACGTCGCGCACCACCAAGACTGCATCGCTCTCCAGCACCTGCACCGGCTGCGGCGCGCTGCAAGGCAGCCATTACCTGTTCGAGGAGCCCACGTCACCGTTTGCGCTCACGGCCATCAACAAGCTGCCCGCGCTGGAGTTCGTGCGCGTGGAAGTCGCCGGCGTCTATGGCATCCCCGCCACCCAAGGCGACTTTGACCAGGCGCTCTTCACCTGGGCACGCGACCACCACACCCATTTCCACAAAACCCTGTGCGAGGGGATTTACCTGTAGGACAAAACTCGAAAAACGAGTCCAGATTTCCTCGGAAATCGAGTGCGACAATCCTCGAAAATCGAGTATGCGCAGGTAGCTGAGTTGTTGGTGTAACGCAGAAAATGTCGAATCACCGGGTTTGCCCGACTAGATATTCAGTCTTCGAAGCTATGACTCCGCCTCGTCATAGGCAATGGCGCATCCGCAGGTTGGGCATTGCTGAGGATAGACCGGGAGACGCAGACCCGTTCGAGCCCGCGGGTCAGTAGACTGCTTGTCGCGAATGTCGATGAAGTTGATGTCTAGGCATGGAAGGTCTGCGCCGCAGCTTGGGCAGGGCAGACAGATTTGGCTGCAGGTGCCCTCGACGAGCGGGAACAGGCTCCGGTCCATTAACGCTCGCGGTAGGTTTCCGTACACGCCTCGCGCGATATCGCTTCGCCATCCCATGGTCTCCCCTTTCCTGTTTTAACCGTTGAGGAGAGGATGGCAGGATCGAATGGCTTCGAATGGTGGCCTGTTGCGATCCGATCAATCGACATGATCGGGTTACAGCGGACCGCACCCGACTAATACGGAGCAACAGCCTCTGCCCGGCGGCGCGATTCCGAGAAATCGAACTCGGCGCGATGAGCCTCAAGGAAACGGGCGCTGGGACGCAGGCGATGTTCGTCCGGCTCGTGTAACACCGAGCCCGCAAATGTCGCATAGTCCGTATGCTGCAGAAGGTACGACCCGCAAAGTTGATAATCGCCGCGTACCAGCTCAAACGAAATCAGGTGGGCATCGAACAGCGAATGCAGGTCGCGGCGCAGCAGAATACCGTTGCTGACAACCTGCGACTTGGGGCCCGAGTAGTTCTCAATATGTGCAGCTTCGAGCGCTTCGTTGACGCTGCAACCCGAGACGGCGCATTGACCGGTATAGGCCTCAAGGAGCTGAGCGCGAAAGCGCTGCTGCCCGATTCGCTCGCGACGCAGCGCGTAGCGAACCTCTTCATCATCGCTCGCCGGAGTGCCAGAAAACTCCGCCGCAAGCGGAGCATCCTTCATGTAGCTCATATCGGGGTAGAAACGCGCGTCGGGCCCACCCTTATGGACGGGGCCATGCAACACAAACCAGTTGTTCTCCGGCTCGTAGCGTTCAACGAATGCTAGGCCTAGCACCTTGTAGCCAGCGCTTGTTGCAAAGAACACGCCAACGGGAACGCCACACTCCATGCAGTTGATCATTTTTTCGTTGTAGCGCTGGTTGCGCCAGCTTTCGACCGAAGCACTTTGCAATGAATACTTGAACACCCACGTGCCGTCCTCAAGATAGAGCGGGGGAACATCGGAATAGCTCCCACTTGTAGAGCTATGCACCGAAAGCGCAAAGGTCTTTTCCACAGGGTGCTTGATGCGTCCACGACCCGGCCAATAAATACCTGATTGACGAGAAACGCAAAAGGTCTCAGAGCCAATCGTCATGCGATAAGGATACTGGGGGCTATCAGCTTTAATGTTATGAGGTAGTTTTTCCCAAATCTCGCCACGCTGTTCCTCGCGCAAGAACCACTCCCAAGCCAAAACATACTCAGACGGCACAAGGCTACAAGCGCGGTCATAACTCGGCTGAGCAATCAGCGGAACACTAGAAGCAATGCCGTCCATAAGGAACCTCCAGAAAGAACAGTTCCTCACATTATCGCTGATCTACGCGGGCTCGCGTGCAACCGTTTTGCGCAAAGCCATTGCACAAAATAGGGGCCGCTTCGATTGAAGCGGCCCCTATCAGGCATATTTAGCTATTGCTTTAGCCCTACTGGGAATCAGGAACGATGCCGACCAATCTAACTGTTACATCGAAGGTCGGACTTCCTTCGCCAACATCGAGACCAGACATGTTCTGACAATCGCTGTCGGTGCCCTCCATCCAAATGACAACCTTGAAGTTCGTCCCGTTGTAACCAACGTGGGCGAGCATTTGAGCATCGCCTGTCGGCCTTACGTAGGAGTCGCCGCTTCCAGTTGCTCCCCAGTTTTTGTTGTTCTGATCGACCATATTGCCACCGTATACATGAGCGTAGGACGGTGCCATGGTCACGGAAAGGCTGTCGGGATTCACGCAGCTCCAGCCTTCAGTAGCGGAGACATCATTTCCCTTACCAGTCGGGAGGACGGGAGCATAGACGACTTTAAGTTTATCATCGATCAACAGGCCCACGCGAAGGCTGCCTTTGATTTTGTCAAACCATTCTTTCGAAGCGCCTTCCGACGCTGTCACGACAACGGGACCGTTCGAGCTACTGTTGTCGAGATAGACGTCAGCCTCGCCAGTCTGATTGATCGTGTAGAGCGTATATTCCGCCATCGTATAGGCGTAATAAGTCTCGGTATCTCCCTTGAGCGTATAGGAACCCTCAAGCTGGTTAAAAATCGTCGCCCTCTGATAGCCACTTACATCTGTACCGTTCCACGATTTTGGAACATGCCAGCTAAGGGCATCGTTCGTTGAGGACGGGCTAATTTCATGACCACGACCTGCGGCGGTCGTTTGGTGATCGCCGCCATCATGAATGGCATTTGGACCAGAAGCAATTTGGAGGACCATGCCGTTTGCCTGAGCGCTGATTGTAGAGGTTGTCGTGTTTACCGTGTTGTTGGAAACGTACCACGCATAGGTGGCCGCACCCAACGCGACAAACGAAACGATGACGGTAAGTGCCGCGCCCAGAATATCGGCTTTAAGTCGCCTAACAGTTTTGGCCATAGCCGTCACCTCCTTTTAAAATAGAAAGGGCGGAACCGTTGGGGTTCCGCCCTCAAACCCACTCACATGTATGCGCGAGAATTAAGCGTTGTTCTGAGGCTCAGCATTGAACGTAAGCGTAATCTTGGCAGATGCATCTTTGAGACTACCGAGGTTATTCGTGTAAACGTTGTCTACATTGCCATCGTAGTAAACGTACGTATAAACGGCAGTGTCCTGACCAGCCGTCACGGTATCAGCAAGCAGACCGTCGGTAGCACCAGACGATTGAACAACACCGCTCTTATTGCAAACAGCCCAGTTGGTTCCACAGACAACAAGAACACGAAGGGCGTCATCAAGGGCAGCATTGCCCTTGTCGTTCGTTTTAATAGACGCACCGGTCACCTTAAGGTTGGTAAGGTTGGAACCCTTGGAGCTAATATTGAAGAGATTCGCGACGGCATATTTATTGCCTTTTTCATTAGCCGTCGAAGCCTTCGTGGGATCGCCCACAAGCTTCAGGGAAGTTGCGTCCATGGCCGCCGCGTCAACTTTCTGGGCAAATGCAGTTTCAAACTGATATTCGCCAGCACCTACAGCTTTATTGCCATCAGCGCTGAAGTTATTAGCCCACTGCGCCGGGTAGAGCGGAGTGTTGCCCAAAGTGGATACATCAGCCTGCTTATCTGAAGTGACTGCCGATTCGTTGTACTTAATGTTCATGAACGCCGCGTTCGACTGAGCGGAAATCGTGCTCGTGGTGGCCTCGACCTTGTTGTTCGTCACAAACCATGCGAAGGTGGCGGAGCCGAGGGCTACGGCTGCCACGAGGACCATAGCGATGGCAGCGCCCATCTACTTCTTTAATGCCTTGGTATCCATACGGACCCCTTTCTTTCCCCATTCATCCCAGATGACCCTCGAGAAGCCCGGAAGGGGAGCCCGCGCTTTCGTGTTGGATGTTGCTTGCCCATCCTTTAGACATGGAATTGAGAATACCACAATTCTTACGATTTCCTTATGAGTTTTCGACAGCCTTCATTCCGGCAGATTCATGGGTCTACCTCGGGTTATTTGTGGTGCTATGTGAACATCGTTTACCTTATTTGATCTCTCTCCCGCGCAGTCATAAGTCCCTCTTAAGGCTTGCGACCGCAGCGCCATGTCAACGCATGCATACGCCCTCCGCCGAGCTTCGCCCTAGCCCCTCTCCACTCGCTATACTGGTGTGGCACGTGTCATTTTTGCCTGCTAAACGGGCTATTTGTTGGGAGTGCCCATGCCTGCCGCCAATCAACCCAAGGGAAGCGTTTCCGCCGGATCGATCAAGCCGGTGACGCGCAAGGCCGTTCGTTGCCAGCGCGAAGTTGCCTGGCTGGTCACGCAAGCGGCCGGCAAGCTCGTCGCCACCACCGACGACGTCAACGCACCCACGCCCAGCTTTGTGCTGGCGACGGCATTGTCGCACACCCGCAAACAGGAGCAGGCCGCTCAGGACCGTGGCACCGCGATCGACTACAAGGCCGTCATGAACCCCGACCTCGCAAGCTTTTGTGCGGCTGCGGGGCTGCCCGCAGCACCCAACGCGCTTTCGGACGCAGGCTACATGTTTACGCTCTCGGGCGCAGATCTGATCCGCGACCTTTATGCCTACTGCGGCGACCTGGGCGAGCGCATGAGAGACGCGGCGCAGGTCAAGCCGGGCTACGCGATCAAGCTCGCGCTGCGACTGTTCTTGCTGGACGGTGCCTCAGCCGCCACCGCCTCCGATGGCAAAACCTCGGCATAAGCCGTCACCAAAAGCGCCGGGCCGGGAAATCAATCCCGGCCCGGCGCTTGTTCGTTCTATTTGTCCCCGTCCCCCGCAGGCGAGTTCTTTTGGTTGCGGCGACTACTCCATGTCACCTCGTGCTCCTTGTAGTAATCGGGCGCCTCGTTGCCGCTCGCGCTAATGGGGTCATTGCCGGTGAGGGTATCGGCAATATCCTGCACGAACTTAACGAACAGGCTCGAATCGTCGGTCTCGGACGAATCAAAATCGAAACCGAACTCCACCGCGCCGCCAATAATCTTGTCCACGCACTCCGGGTCGTCGCCATCCAGCCAAATGACCACGGTGTACTTGTCCACATCGCCCACGCGGAAGTTCTTGTGGCTGATAGTCGTCACCACGTCTTTGGACGCAAACGGCTCGGTGTTGGGCTCAGGGTTGCCGTCTGTCGCTGCCGCCGCGTAGGTGGTGGGCTCGCCGTTGCGATACACCCTCACGCGCGCGGCCTTCTCCACGCCCTTGCTGGCGCTGACCACCTTGAGCTTGGCGCTGTAGCCCAGATCGGTCTTGCCGGCGTTGCGGATATAGAAGGTGTACGCCACGTAGTTCTTGCCGTTGTGGCTACCGTCGATATCGTCCAGGTTGTCGGGCAGGTCCTCGGCAGCGATATTGGTGCCGTTGTCCAAGGCGTCGGCGGCCAGGCGCGCGGTGGCGTTGTTAAAGTCGCCGTTGTCGGCAATGGCCACGCCGCGGCGGAACAGCTCCAGACGGTTGAGGTTGATGGTGAAGTTACCCATGTTTTCCTGCATAAACGACAGGGCGAACAGCACGCCAAAGGCAAGCGCCAGCACCACGAGGGCCTTTTGCAGCTTGTCCATGCGCAGCAGCGCCGCGCCGATGCGCTCCATGCGGCGCTTGGGCATATACATGGACACGACCGCGTCGGGGTCGATGTCGTCGAGGTCCTGGTCGGCTAGCGCCTGCTCCAACTCCTCGATGCGCACCACGCCGCGGAGGTTGCGTTTGGGCTTGCGCTTGGGTTTGGGCTTGCCGAAGCGCTTGCGGGAGGCGGGAGCCCGCTCGGACGCGGAGTCCTCGCCGGGCGCATCCTCGGCATTGGTGCCGGGCGCGTTCTGCGACGTATCCTCGGCCTGATCCTCGGCCAAATCCTCGGCAGCTTGATCTTTGTTGTCGTTACGCTTGAACAGAGCCATGGCGATCAGATCTTATATTTGGTGCGGATGTAGCCGACGTATTCTTTGACGAGCTCGCGCTCCATGTCGTCGGCATAGCGGAACTGCAGGCCGCAGACGTTGCGGTACAGGCTGCCCTTGGGCGCACGGCGCACCCAGCATACGATGCCCAGCTGCCCGGGCAGCTCGTGGCGCTCGCCCTGCAGGCGGATCGTGGGCATTTGCACGGCCAGGGCCTCGCCCACGTCGGGGTAATCGTTAAGGTAGATGGCCAGACCACCGGCCGAAACGTCGATGGTCATAGCGTCCTCGGGCTCGGGGGTCGGCGCGTTGTCGCGTTGGTAGGTCAGGCGCATGGCGACCTTAAAACGCTCGTCGCGGCGCTTGACAAAGCTGCGCTGCTCGGCGACTTTGCGCATTTTCCAGTAGGTGCGGATACCCTTTTTCTCGACTGCCTCGGGGTAGCCGGCGAGCACGAACGTCTCCTCGCCCACTTTGTACTGCAGCAGGAGCTTTTGGTTTTCGTCCATGATGAGCGGCTTGCCGGCGAGCATGGGCGCGCTCATAAGAAAGTACGCCTCGTCCAGGTTCTCTTTGTACGTGGCGAGCATGTTGAAGTCGGTTTTTTGGCCCATGGGCACGTCGAATGCCACCTGAAGCTTGGTCCCCGGCGTTATCTGTTGCTCTGCCATGTTTTCTCCCCCAGTCGCGGGCGCCGATATCATCGTCGTGCGCGATGCACATTGGGCTATTGTAACTGCTTTGCTGTGGGTTGCAGCGCAGGGTGCGCGAAATGGTGCGGATGCGGCGGCGCGGGTGAACGTGCAGCCGCTCTGTGCGCGGCATCAATCTGGCAGCGATGCATGTCCCCGACAGACCGTCTGTCTGCCTGTCTCTCAGCTATCTCTCATAATTATCTCTCGTCTCTCATTTATCTCTCAGCTTAGAGATGAGTGAGAGATGAGAGACAAATTGGCCGTTATTGGTTCAATCAAATCACGTTCGCACATGTAAACGCATGTATACAGGAACTTTGACTCGATCCCCCGGCCACCTTGCAGCATTGCTATCTCTCGTAATTATCTCTCGTCTTTCAGCTATCTCTCGTGTTAGTGACGAATGAGAGACGAGAGATGCGTGAGTGATGCATGAGCGTGGATTATTGGACGGTTGGAAAATGAGCGTGGATATTTGGACGGTTTTTGGGCTTTTGGCGGCCGATTTCGTCCGAAAATCCACGCTCATGCGGCAGACGTCCGAATTTCCACGCTCGTGTGCCAGAAAATCCACGCTCATCCGGCAGATTGGTCGAAGGCCCCATATGGGTATACTCTCGGGGATTCGACTCGATTCGCCCCCGTTGGGGCGCCAAAGGAGACTGCATATGCCCACTACCTCAACCGACCCGCGCGCCGCTGCCGCCGCGCTGCTGGTGCCCGGTACCACCTGCCATGGTTTTGCCGTCGAGCGCTGCGAGACCGTGCCCGAGCTCGACTCGGACGCTTACGTGCTGCGCCATACCACCTCGGGCGCTCGCCTGCTGCACCTGGCGTGCAACGACGAAAACAAGGCCTTTGCCATTGGCTTTAAGACGCCGCCGGCCGATTCCACCGGCGTGTTCCATATTCTTGAGCACTCGGTGCTGTGCGGATCGGCCAAGTTCCCCGTCAAGGAGCCGTTCGTGGACCTGATCAAGAGCTCCATGCAGACGTTCCTCAATGCTATGACCTACCCCGACAAGACCATCTACCCCGTTGCCACTACCAATGAACAGGACCTGTACAACCTGATGGACGTGTACCTGGACGCGGTGTTCAACCCGGCCATCTATACCAAGCCCACCATTTTTGAGCAGGAGGGCTGGCACTACGAGCTGGACCTGCCGGAGGGCGCTGGCGGCGACGGCAGCGCCGCCAGCCTGCGCGAGGGCACGCTGCGCTATAACGGTGTAGTGTTCAACGAGATGAAGGGCGCGCTGTCCGACCCCATGAGCGTGCTGGACGACGCCGTCAACGCCGCGCTCTACCCCGACACCGCCTATGCGCACGAGAGCGGCGGCGATCCGCGCGCGATTCCCGCGCTCACCTACGAGCAGTTCCTGGATACGCACGCGCGCCACTACAATCCTTCCAACTCTTATATAACGCTCTACGGCGACCTAGATGTGGACCGCGCGCTGGCGTTTTTGGACGAGCGTTATCTGTCGCAGCCGAGCGCTGCGAGCCGCCGCATGGACGCTGCCGTTGCCGCCGGCGAGGACCCGTCCGCGCTGGCACCCAATCCGCTGGGCGTGCAGACGCCCGTGACCTGCGAGTACAAGCGCGTCGAGATGGCCACCACGCCCGAGAACGCCCTGGTGGGCCTGGGCCTTGTGCTGGGCAGCGCACTCGACCGCAAGCGCACGATCGCGGCGGATATCCTGTTCGAGGCACTGCTGGGCTCCAACGAAGCACCGGTTAAGAAGGCCATTCTGGCCGCCGGCCTGGGCGGCAACGTGGTGAGCTACACCGCGGCCGAGTGCCTGCAGCCCTACGAGCTCATCATGCTGCAAAACGCGCAGCCCGGCGTGGCGCGCGAGCTGCGCCGCGTGTTCCAGGACGCCTGCCGCGACCTGTGTGAGCACGGCGTTCCGCGCGAGCGCCTGGAAGCTATCATCAGCAGCAACGAATACGACCTGCGCCAGCGCGACTACGGTATCGCCGACGGCGTGGCCATTGCGTGCGACGCGCTGAGCACGTGGCTCTACGATGACGACGCCGCGACGCTGGCACTCAAGTATGGCCCGGTGTACAAGGAGCTGCGCGGCGAGCTGGAAGGCAGCTACTTTGAGGACCTTCTGCGCGAGCTCGTGCTGGAGAACGACCACATGGCGCTGGTCGAGCTGGTTCCGGTGGACGCCGCTGAGGGTTCGGAGGGCGCCGAAGCTGCCGAGCTGGCAGCCAAGCGCGACGCCATGACCGATGCCGAGCTGGCCGACGTGGTCGAGCGCACGGCTGCGCTGCGTGCCGCGCAGGAGGCCGAGGACACGCCCGAGGACAAGGCCACGCTGCCGCGCCTGCGCGTGTCCGACATTGGCGAGGCGCGCCCCGAGCCGCCGCTGGTCGTAGACACGACCGCGCCCATCCCCTGCCTGCGCCACGGCATCCCCACCAACCGCCTGGCCTACGCCATGCAGTATTTCGACCTGAGCTGCGTCGCATTTGAGGACCTGCCCTATGTGACGCTGCTCTGCCGCCTGCTCAAACAGCTGCCCACGAGCGAGCACTCGGCCGAGGAACTCGACAATCTGCTCGCCGGCAAGCTGGGCTTTTTGAGCTTTACTACCGAGGTCATGACACAGCCCGACGTGGACGGCGTGCGCCCTTATCTGCTGGTGAGCGCCGGCGCCCTGTCCGAGAAGATCGATGCGCTGGCGAGCCTGCCGCGCGAGGTGTGGTCGAGCACGCTGTTGCTCGATGCTGACGCCGACCGCGTGCGCGACGTGCTCACGCAGATTCGCATTGGGCTTGAGCAAGGCTTTATCAACAACGGACACTCGGCGGCACTCGGCCGCGCGATGAGCTACACCTCGCCTTCGGCCGTGGTGCGCGAACAGCTCTCGGGCGTGGACTTCTACCTGTTCCTGCGCGATTTGCTCGAGCACTTTGACGAGCGCCTGGACGGCCTGCGTGCCAAGCTTGCCGAGCTGGCAGACCGCATCTTTGTGGCCGACGGCTGTATGGCGAGCTTTACCGGCAGCGATGAGGACTTTGACGCGTACTGGGATGCCGCGGGCGACCTGGGGCTTGGCGCAGGCGACGGCGCCGATGCCGGCCGCAACGCGCTCGTGGTGCCGACGCCGTGCGACCGCCACGAGGCTTTTGTCATCCCCAGCGACATCTGCTTTGCGGCAAGCGCGTGCGACCCACGTCGCTTGGGGCTCGACGTGACGGGCGCCTGGGCGGTTGCCGCCAACGCGCTCTCCTACGACTACCTGTGGAACGAGATCCGCGTTAAGGGTGGCGCGTACGGCTGCGGATTCCGCGCGGCCGGCGAGCGTCAGGCGGCGTTCTACACCTACCGCGACCCGGCAATCGACCCCTCGATTGAGCGCGTGGCGCGCGCAGGCGAATGGCTCGGCAGCTTTGAGCCCGACGAGGCCGCCTTTGAGGGCTTTATCGTGAGCTGCGTGAGCGGCATGGACGCGCCGGTGAAGCCGTACGCGCTCACCAAGCGCCGTAACACGACCTACCTGGCCGGGCTCGATCCGCACGCGCGCGAGGAGCGTCGCGCCCAGATGCTCGCCGCCACGCCCGGTGAGCTGCGCTCGCTCGGCGCCGACGTGACGCGCATTGCAGCCGAGTCGCCCACCTGTGTCTTTGGCGGTCGAGACGTCATCGCCAAGAGCAACGCCGGCTTTAACGTAGTCGACCTGCTGGGCTAACCACAACAAGCAAAACCACTACAAAGGGGACAGGCCCCTTTGTAGTGGTTCGAACACTTGTTCTATACGTACACATGTTCTATAGTATGGGTGATTGCATCGGATCTAAATTGCAACTAGAATATAGTTGCAGAATGTGAGGCGGGATGACTCGAGCCGATAAACTCATCGCCCAACTGTTTAGCTGCCCTTCGACGTATCGGTATGCCGATTTTTTAAAAGTCATGGCCTCATATGGCTTTGAAATGGACAGCAAAGGCAAGACATCCGGATCGCGCATTCGCTTCTACAGGCCCTCAGATGGCAGGATGTTCGTGATGCACGCGCCTCATCCATCTGACGAATTGACAGCGGGGACAATTCGAAACATCGTTCGATTTCTGCAGGATGTCGGAGGCAGTCATGAGTAACGTTTTGGCATACAAGGGCTATTTCGCCCCAGTCGAGTTCGATGCCGAGCAGCATGTACTAACAGGTATGGTCGCCGGCATTAGGGACGCAATCGTATTTGAAGGCTCCACGGCTGAAGAAGTGGAGCAATGCTTCCACGACGCCGTCGACGATTACCTTGAGTTTTGTGCCGAAAAGGGCAAGGAACCAGAGCGGGCTTTTAAGGGCTCGTTCAATGTGAGAACAGGCTCCGAGCTTCACAAGCAGGCAGCACTGGCGGCGGCAAAGAAGGGCGAGTCACTCAATAAGTTTGTGACCGAAGCAATCGCCGCGGCGTTATAGCGTTAACGCATGGGCCAAAACCACCACAAAGGGGACAGGCACCTTTGTGGTGGTTTCGACATTTGCCCAGATAAAACCTGCCAAAATAAACCTGCCCTTTTTGGTAGGTTTGGGAGAGGAAGCCGGGATGGACAAGGCTGAGTTGCGGCGGGCGGTGATTGCTCGGCGCGATGCTCTTGATTTGGACTTGCGGGCGGCGAAGTCTGCTGATATCTGTGCGCGGCTGGTTGAGCTGCTGGGCCGCTTGGATGCCGCGGCGCCGCACACCGTTGCCGTCTATGCCGCGATGGGTTCCGAAGTCGACTCAGCCGCGTTTGCCGCAGCTGCCGCCAAACGTGGCTGGCGCGTGGCCTATCCGTGCATGCTCTCGGCAACAGACGCCGCAGCTTGTGGCCAGCGCATGTGTATGCGGGCAGTTGCTGCCGGCGACGCGGACGCGGCTACGTTTATCGCCCACCCCACGCGGGCCTTTGCGGCCACGGACATCGACAGCAGCCGCTTCCCCATTGTGCCTGCCGAAGCTCTCGACATGATCGTCGTGCCGCTCGTGGCTTTCGACCGCGCCGGCGCGCGCCTGGGCTACGGCGGCGGCTGCTACGACCGCTACCTGCCCACGCTTCGTCCCGACTGCCACATCATCGGCATCGCCTTTGAAGAGCAGCGCGTCGACCACGTCCCCGCAGACGTCCACGACCTGCCGCTACCCAACATCATCAGCGCCTAACCGCTGGCGCGCCTCGTTACACGAGCGAAGTCTAGTGCTCCTCGCCGGCGCGGGCCAGGTCGTAGGGCGTGGTCTGGTAGACGTAGTAGTTGAGCCAGTTGGTGTAGAACAGCTGAGCCTGGCTGCGCCAGACGTTGCGCGGCTCGGCGGTAGGGTCGTCGCCCGGGAAGTAATGGGCCGGCACCTCGGGATCAAGCCCGCGCTTCACGTCGCGCTCGTACTCTAGGCGCAGCGTATCGGTATCGTACTCGGGATGTCCAAAGACAAAGAAACGGCGGCTGTCGGTCGACTTGACGATGTACAGGCCCACCTCGTCGGACACGGCCACGACCTCAAGCTGCGGCTCGGCTTCCACGTCCTCGCGGCGCACATCGGTGTTGCGCGAATGCACAGCATAGAAACAGTCGTCAAAGCCGCGGACCAGCGGGCTTTGCGGCTTTACCAGGTAATGCTCAAAGACGCCGCTCGCCTTTGCCGGCAGGTCGTACTTCTGAATGCCGTAATGATGGTAGAGCCCCGCCTGCGCGCCCCAGCAAATGTGCAGCGTGGAGTGCACGTGCGTGGTGGACCAGTCCATGATCTGGCAGAGCTCGGGCCAGTAGTCGACCTCTTCAAACGGCATCTGCTCCACCGGCGCGCCCGTGATGATCAGCCCGTCGTAGTGGATGTCGCGGATGTCATCGAACGTGCGGTAGAACGTCTCCAGGTGGCCGGCGCTCACATGCGTGGCCTCGTGCGTCTTGGTGCGCAGCAGGTCCACCTCCACCTGCAGCGGCGTGTTGGAGAGCTTACGCATGATCTGCGTCTCGGTGGCGATCTTGGTGGGCATGAGGTTGAGGATGAGCACGCGCAGCGGACGGATGTCCTGGTGCAGCGCGCGGTACTCGGTCATGACAAAGATGTTCTCGCTCTCGAGCTGCGCGGCGGCAGGGAGGGCGTCGGGAATGCGAATGGGCATGGAAGCTCCTAACGAGTCAGTTGCAGCTATGGTACAACGAGCGACCCCATCCGCGCGAGCACATCCCCCAGCGGTAGATTTTTGGGACATGCCTTAATTTCTACCTTTCGACCATCCGGGCACTGTTCGTCCTAAAACGCCGTAAAAGTAGAAATAAAGGCATGTCCCAAAAATCTACGGCACTTTAGCTTAGCAAAGTGACGCCAGGACGCTACAATGGTCCGACGCGAAAAACTCGGCCGAAAGGATACGTATATGTACCAGACGCGTAAGATCGGTGTGGTCGGCCAGGGCCATGTAGGAGCACATGTCGCTAACAGCCTGCTTATGCAGGGCATTGCCGACGAGCTGTACCTGTGCGATATCAACGAGGCCAAGGTGACGTCCGAGGTCCAGGACCTGCGCGACTCCCTTTCGTTTGTCCCGTATAACACCAAGATCGTCAACTGCTACGACCACTACGAGGAGCTGGCCTGCTGCGACGTCATCGTCAACGCCGCCGGCAAGGTTGCGCTGGCCGCCAGCAGCCGCGACGGCGAGCTGTTCTTTACCACCGACGCCGCGCGCACCTTTGCCAAGCGCATCGTCGACGCCGGCTTTGACGGCATCTTCGTCTCAATCTCCAACCCCTGCGATGTCGTGTGCACCGAGCTGTGGCACCTGACCGGCTATGATCCCAAGAAGATCATCGGCTCGGGCTGCGGCCTGGATTCCGCGCGCCTGCGCACCGAGATCTCCAAGAAGGTCGGCGTGAGCCCCAAGTCCATCGACGCCTACATGATCGGCGAGCACGGCTTTAGCCAGCTGGCCGCCTTTAAGGCCGCGACCATCGCCGGCAAGAGCCTCAACGAGCTCCAGGCCGAGAACCCCGACAAGTACGCCTTTGACCACATGGAGGTCGAGGAGCTCGCGCGCAAGGGCGGCTATGTGACCTACCAGGGCAAGCAGTGCACCGAGTACGCCGTCGCCAACTCCGCCGCGCGCGTCTGCGCTGCCGTTCTGCACAACGAGCACGCCGTGCTTTCCGCTTCCACGCTCATGACCGGCCAGTATGGCAAGGAGGGTATCTTTACCTCCCTGCCGTGCGTGATCGGTGCCGAGGGCGTCGAGGAGGTCTACACGCTCGACCTGTCCGAGTACGAGCTCGAGGGCTTCCACAAGAGCTGCCAGCACATCCGCGACAACATCGCCCAGCTCGACTGGTGGGACACCGAGGCCTACGACGCAAAGTAGGCCGATGGCTGCCGCAACCTTGCGAATCTAAGCGCGATACTAAGCGGGCCGCGCCGGAAATCCCCGGCGCGGCCCGCTTTTTTGACTCACGCAGTGCCCTTGCGAATCGAAGGTGAATACTTTTCCGCGAAGTGAACGAGCAAAAACGAGCCCCCGAAGCATCGACACTTTTCAGACGCCGTTTCCTGCGGTTTCGCCGAGTTTTTCCTGCAGTTTTGGCGTCAAAAAGTGTGGATGCTTCGGGGGTCCAAAATAGGTCGTTCACTTCGCGGAAAAGTATTCACCTTCGTTTTCGCGCAGACACGAATCCGGCCGCCACAACGCAAAACGGGGCCCGCGCGCAGCGCAGACCCCGTCAAAAAAGATAATTCCCGTTACCTAGTACTGCTCGATGCCCATGTAGCGACGAATCTCGGGGCTGTGGTCGAACACCTTGCCGCGGGCGGCGCGCAGCTCGCAGCTCATCGCGTAGAAGAAGATCGGCTCCAAGAACGAACGAACGCTGGCGGGCACCTCGCCCACGCCGTACTCGAGCGCGTCGAGAACCATGACCGTATCGGTATGCGTGTTGAGGAACGCAAGGGCACGCTCCTCCATGGGGCGGCACTCGCCCGAGCCGAGCTGCACAAAGTAGAACACGCCGGGCTCGGTAGCCTCGAACGGGCCGTGGAAGTACTCGCCAGAGTGGATGTAGCAGCAGTGCTGCCACTGCATCTCCATGAGCGAGCAGATGGCCATGGCATAGGTCTGGCTAAAGTTGGGGCCGGAGCCCAGGATATAGAAGAACTTGTGCTGCTGGCAGAGCTCGGCAAAGCGATCGCCCAGCTCGGCGCTGACCTTCTCGCGGGCGGCGGGCAGCAGCGCGTCCATCTGCTTAAGGCCGGCATACATGTCGGCGAGCGCCTCGTAGCCCTCCTGCTGGTCGAGCAGCTCGGCAGCCATTAGCACGCCAATGCCCTGCGGGACCTCGGCCTGCGACTCGCCCTTGCCCCACGGATAGACCCAGGTGGTCCACTTGCCGTTGTCGATCTTGGAGCCCGCGTAGTCGGTCATAGTCACGACCTCGGCGCCGGCGGCGAGCGCCATCTCGCAGGCATCGACAACCTCCTGCGTATTGCCGCTGTGGCTGCAGGCGACGACGAGCGACTTCGGCCCCAGGCTCTTGGGCGCCATCAGGCAAAACTCCCGTGCCGTGTAGACCGTCGAGGCAAACGTGGTGGCCTCGCGCTTGAGCAGCTCGTTAGCCGGCATCAGGTCGATCATCGAACCGCCGCAGGCGATCCAAAAGACGTTCTCGATCTTACCCTTGCGCTCGATAATTTCCTGAATCAGATCGTGTGCGTTCACGGTGACGCTCCTCCTTGTGTGGCGGCTTTGAGCGACGGCAGCTCGTACCTGCGGTCGTTCTATGTTGTCCTATTTATAACACGTGTAATAACGCCCGTGAAGTCATCCCGGTAAATTTGTTCTATGTTGTTCTATCTGTGGACGTTAGATGTCGAACACGTAGCGCGAGCCCACGATCTTTTGACGACCGAGCAGTAGAGGGCGTCCGCCGGCGTCGGTAAAGTAGGCCTCCATATAGAAGAGCGGCTCGCCGACCGGCACCTCCAGCAGCGGGGCCGCGTGGGCATCCGCCAGCGCAATCTCCACGGTGCAGGGGTCGGACTTGAGCGGCGCGCGACCCGAATGCTCGGCAACGAGCGAGAAGATCGAGTTGTCGGCGAGGTCCTTATCGGCAAGCGTCTGCAGGTAGGGATGGTCGGCGAGCACAAAGGCGTTGTTCTCGAGCATGACGGGCACGCCGTCTGCCGTGCGCACGCGCTCGACCACGATGAGCTCGCAGCCGGGTTCCACGCCAAAAAACGCCGCGTCCTCGTGCGTCGCCGCAACCACCGTGCGCGACACCAGGCGCGCTCCGGCCACCATGTCGTTGGCGGCGCAACCCTCGGAAAAGCTCTGGACGTCGCCTTTCTGGACAATCTTGCGCTTGAGCTTGGGGGCGCACACGAAGGTGCCCCTCCCCTGCTGGCGGTTGAGGTACCCCGCGCGCGACAGCTCCTCGATGGCGCGGCGCACGGTAATGCGCCCCACGCCGTAGGACTTCGCGAGCTCTATCTCGGAAGGAATGCGCGAGCCGGGCGCGTACACGCCGCGTGCGATCTCGCCCTTCAGGTCGTCCATGACCTGCTGGTACAGCGGCACGGCGGACACGTCAGTGCGGTCAGTTTTATCGTCGAAAGCCATCGTTACGCTCCATCCCGTGCATGCTCGGACTCAAACTCTTCAATCGCCGCCATAAACTGCTCGCCAAAGGCGTCGGCCTTTTTCTCGCCAATGCCGTTGACCTGAACAAGCTCGTCGCGCGTCTGCGGGCGTAGACGGCACAGACCGCGCAGGGCCTTGTCGGAAAAGACCATGTACGGCGCCATCTCCAGCTCGGTCGAGATCTCCTTGCGCAGGGCGCGTAGGCGCTCGAACAGCTCGGCATCGTCGCCCACGCGCGGGCGCTGATCCAGCTCGGCCTCCTCGCGCAGCAGATCCACCGCACGGCGGGCGCGGGCCGAGGCCTTGCGCTTGGACGCGCGACGCTTAACGGTAAAGGCGAACGCCTCATCCTCGACCTCGACGGCACGCGGGCCCAGCCCAACGACCGGGTACTGCCCCTGCGAGGTTGCCAAATAACCGCGGCCGCACAGCTGACCGATGATGTCCTTGATGCGCCCGACCGATTCGCTCGACAGCTCACCGTAGCCGCGGTCCTCGTCCAGATGCATCTGGCGAATGCGCTCGGTGTTGCCGCCGTGGAGCACATCAGCGATCAGCGACTTGCCAAAGCGCATGGGTCGCGTGGCCACATAGCGCACGGCAGCACGGGCCATATCGGTGACGTCCTCGACCTCGAACTGCGTGAGGCAATTGCTGCAGTTGCCGCAGCCCTCGGCGTCGTCCGTGGCGGTGGCAACTGCAGCAGCCGCAGCAGCATGCTCGGCCGCGGCCTCGTCGCCAAAGTAGCGCAGCATATATTCGCGCAGGCAGCCGGTGGTATTGCAGTAGCCCTCCATCTGGCTGAGCAGACGATATCGATTTTGGAGCGCCCACGCGCGTTGCTCGTCGTCGAGCGCCTCGTCGGCCGCATCGCCGCGGTCGATTAAAAAGCGGCGCATGCGAAAATCGTTGCCGTTCCACAGTAAGTGGCAGCTGGCCGGATCGCCATCGCGGCCGGCGCGGCCCGCCTCCTGGTAGTAGGCCTCGATGCTCTCGGGCACATTGTTGTGGATCACGTAGCGCACGTTGGGCTTGTCGATGCCCATGCCAAAGGCGTTGGTGGCAACCATCACCTGAAGATCGTCGTCAATAAAGGCACGCTGGCTTTGGCGGCGGGCGTCATTGCCCATGCCGGCATGGTAGCGGCCAACGCGAATGCCGCTGGGGCCCAGCGCCTCGGCAAGCTCGCCTGCCAGCGCATCGACCGTCTTGCGGGTCGAGCAATACACGATGCCGCTCTCGCCCGAATGCGCAATCACATAGTCGCGCACCCACGCTGCCTTGGCCTTGTCGCCCATCTCCTCGCAGCCAAAGTAGAGGTTCTTGCGATCGAAGCCCGTCACCACCGTCGCGGGATTTTGCAGGCCGAGCATCTGCTGAATGTCCGCGCGCACACGCTCAGTCGCCGTAGCGGTAAAGGCCGCCACGATGGGGCGCTGCGGCAGGGAATCGATGAACTCACGAATCCGCAGGTAGGCGGGGCGGAAATCCTGTCCCCATTGGCTCACGCAGTGGGCCTCGTCAATGGCCACGAGCGGCACGCCAATGCCGCCGTCCGCTGCGGCCTCCTGCGCAAAGGCCAAAAAGCGCGGCTCGAGCAAGCGCTCGGGCGCCACGTACATAAGCTGGTAGCGGCCCTCGCGCGCCCGCTTGAGCACGGTGTTTTGCTGGGCCGGAGTAAGGCTGGAGTTGAGATAACTGGGGCGCGCACCCGCCGCGAGCAGCGCGCGGGTCTGGTCCTCCATAAGCGACAGCAACGGACTCACCACAAAGGTGATGCCGGGAAGCATGAGCGCGGGCACCTGGTAGCAAATGGACTTGCCGGCGCCCGTGGGCATAACGCCCAGCGCGTCGCAGCCGGCAAGGATCGCATCGACCATACGGTCCTGCCCCGGGCGAAACGAGGTGTAGCCAAAATAGGCGCCGAGCGTGTCGAGCGCCGTCTGTTGCATGCTATCGGTCATGGTTTCCTAACGTCCAAGTCATCTGCCGCCGATTATACGCCGCCACGCGGACCGGTGCCCCGCGGTTGCGGCCACGCTCATTCTGCGGGTAGTCATTGGGGACGTTCTTGAATGACTAGTCGTTTAAGAACGTCCCCAATGACTATCTTGATAAGCGCGGAAACATCGCCAGTTGAGCATAAGTCAGCGAAAACGCCCCCGAGCGAGCAAGGTGACGTGAAAGAGGAGGGAAGCGTACTTCGGTACGCGACCGACGATTGAACGTCAGATTGCCGCTTAGGGGCGTTTGCAGCGTCGACCGGTCCGCCGTTCGTTAGAACGGCGGAACCAAGGGCGCAGCGTCGGCCCGTTACGCGGTTTGGTAAAACCGCGTAACTTACATCACCATGACGTAACGGCTACCCACGTAGTACTGCTTACCCATCAGGACCGGCTCGCCATTGGGGCCGATAAAGCCGGCACGCAGATTGAGCAGTGGATCGTGCGGAGCAATGCCCAACTCGGCCGCTTGCTCGGCGTTAGCGCGAACGGCCTCGACCGTACGGTAGCCAACCGAGACAATCGGCGTTCCGCCAACACGCTCGACCTCGGCAAAAATCGACTTGTCCTCAAGATCGGCCGTCAACAGCTCACGGTATGTATCAAACGGCACAAAGATGTTTTCCTCAAAGATGGGCTCGCCGTCGGCCGTACGCACGCGCTTAATGTGCAGTAGCAGCGCGTCCTTCTGCAGGCCAAAGAACTCCATCTCGTTTTGACGTGCCGGCACAATCTGGCGATCGACCACGCGTGCACCCGCCTTCATGTCATTGTCGGCACACAGCGCGGTAAACGTCTGCAGCGTCGAGGCGTGGAACTGGCGGTTGATGTGCGGCGTGGAGACAAAGGTGCCGCGGCCCTGCCGCTTAACCAGGTAGCCATCGGAGCACAGCTCCTCAACGGCGCGACGCACCGTAATGCGGCTTACCTCGTACTGCTCGGCAAGCTCAAGCTCGGACGGGATACGCTCCTTGGGTGCATAAACACCTTTCTCGATCGCATCCTTGATTTCGTCGTAAATCTGCTGGTAAAGTGGTGCATTTTTGGGTGCGGGCATATCTGATCACTCTTATCAAAATAGCGAAATAACTAATACGTATATAACGTCTTTTTATATGTTATCTCAATTTGATAAAACGATACACCACATACAGCAAATCCTTACTTGCCGTCGTCCTGCTGCAGACTGTCCTGCTCGCTGAGGCGCGCCTGCCTGCTGGCCATGCGCGCGGGCTTGTCGGGATCGGGTACGGCCGTGGGCATGGGCTCGTCGACATGACCGCCCCACCAGCCGCCCACGAAGTTGAGCGTGTGGAACACATTGATCACGGCGCCGGGATCAATATCGCACACCAGCTTGAAAATGTCCTGGCTCTCGTAGGTCGAGACAACGGCGTGCAGCAGATACATCTTTTCGCGGCTGTATCCGCCAATGACCTCGGCGCAGCTAATGCCATGCTGAAAATGGTCAACATAGGCTGTCATGACCTCGTCTGCCTTGCGTGTCGTGATCTGCAGCGTTACGCGGTCGTAGCGGCGGTAGAAGCTGTCGATGGTCTTGGTCGAAATAAACTGGAACACGATGGAGTACGCCGCGTTGTCCCAGCCAAACATAAAGCCAAAGATCGCCAGGATAAAGCAGTTAAAGCCAAAGATGACGCCCCAGATGGTCTTGCCTGTATGGTTGGAAACCCACAGCGCGATAAAGTCGGTGCCGCCGGTGGATGCGCCGGACTTAAGCGCGATGGCGGCGCCCAGGCCCGAGACCACGCCGCCAAAGATGATGAGCATGATCTTGTCGCCCAAAAACGGGGCGAAGTGAAAGATGTTGAGGAACAGCGACGAGAGCATGACCTGCATCATCGAGAAGATGACGAAGCGCTTGCTGATGCCGCTCCAGCAAAGGAGCGCCACGGGGATGTTGAGCGCGAGCATGCCGAGCGAGATGTCGATATGAACGCCGCCGAGCGAGGTGACGCGATCGAGCAGGACCGCGACGCCGGTGAGGCCGCTCGGAAGCAGGTCGGCGGGGCGAATGAACGCCTGAATCAGAAATGTCTGGAGAACGGCGGAGATGGTGACCGCCACGGCAGTAATGGCGCGGCGGACGATGGTGAGACGGCCGAGCACGAGCACGCGGTCCGTGAGCTGATCGATGGCGTTCGCCACGTAGGCTCCTTTCGAAGGCAGATGTAATTGTGGGGCATGCCGGCGATTGTAGCATGGAGCGCGAGAGGGCGCTTCAATTCACCCTCTCTCGACAACCAAAACGAGCCAGCAGCTCCCCAACCAAAGAGCCAAATTCTAAGTGAGTAGACTTTTCGCGATCTACCAAGCGCACTCAAAACAGCCACCTCTCCGACCTGCGGTTTTACTAAGGCAGATACGCTTTGTGCTCGGCATGTGCCAAAAAGTCTACTCACTTAGTCCGAGTCGAAGCCAAACGGATCTAAATCGAAGCCAAAATGAGCCAATCCACCGCAAGAGACGTGTGAATCCGCACTTCTTGCGGCGAATTGACGCTACAAAGCGGTCAGAATGTCGGCGAGGTTGTCGATGACGGCGTCGGCTCCCGTTTGGTCCAGGTTAACGCCCTCGTGCGGACGCAGTGCCAGGACGCGCGCGCCGGAGCGCTTGCCGGCCTCGATGCCCAAAGGCGAGTCCTCGATAACCAGGCACTCGGTAGGCTCCACACCCAGCGCCTCCATGGCACGCAGGTAGATCTCGGGGTCGGGCTTAAATGCACTGCACTCGTGACCGCTGATGGTGTAGTCCAGCACGTCGGTGATACCGGCAATCTCCACCAGCTCGTCAATGAGCTCGCGATAGGACGAGCTCGCGATGGCACACTTGACGCCGCGCTCGTGCAGCTCGCGCATCACCGGCTCCGTCTGCTCGTTGAGCAGCTCGGCATACGGAACAGGGTGAACCGGGCTGTAGACCTGCTTGTACTCAACGCGCAAGCGCTCGCGCAGCTCAACATCGTCGGGCACCAGCGACTTCCAGATGGCAGGCTCGTTAGACCCCGAAAGATCGGGGATCTCGTCAAAGTGGAACCCCTTTTCCTCCATAAACGCCACGCGGCGACGGTTGTAGAACCACTCGGTATCGACCAGCACGCCGTCCATATCAAACAGCACTGCCTTGATCATACGCATCTCCTCCCACCTGCCAAAAAGGGACAGGTTTATTTTGGTAGGTTTTATCTGGTGTTTTGCGACGCGACAGACACGCCCCCAAAGCAAAAAGGGGACGGGGCGCAAACCCCATCCCCTCTCAATCAACCCGTAAGGTCTACTTACTTGTGATTAGTAGGAAAGCTTCCACATGTAGCGACGCATGGTCAGCGGGTGCTGACGGGCCTCGGCGATCTGGTTGCCGTACTCGCGCATAACGGCGAGGTGCAGCAGCGGGTTGAAGTAGGTGACGACGCTCGCGGGCACGGCGTCAGCCAGGCCGTAGTCCTTGGAGTCGATCAGAGCGACCTTGGCGCCCATGCGCTCAAGGAAGGTGAGGGCGCGAGCGTCCATCGGACGGGTAGCACCATCGGACATGAAGAAGACGTAGGGCTTACCCTCGGTGGAAACCTCGAACGGGCCGTGGAAGTACTCGCCGGTGTTGTAGGCGGCGGCGTCGATCCACTGCATCTCGGTGAACAGGAAGGCGGCGTGAGAATAAGCCATCTTCTCGGAGGCACCGGAGGCCATGAAGTAGATCATCTTGTCGTCCTTGAAGTCCTCGGCGAACTTCTTGGCGAGCTTCTTGCAGTGCTGAGCGGCGTTCTCGCAGAGATCGAAAACGTTGGTGAGGCCGGTGATCATGTCCTCGTAGTGGTCATAGCCCTCGGTCTGCTGAAGGATCTCGAGAGCAAGAGCGATGGCATAGCCGGGCTTCTCGCACTTGGCAGCGTAGTTGGCGTGGAAGCCGTGGACGATGACGTGGTCGGCGTCGACGGTCAGAGCGGAGCCAGCCTTGTTGGTGAGGGAGACGACCGGGCAGTTGTGCTTCTTGGCGGTCTTGTTGGCCTCGACGGTCTCGGGCGTGGAGCCACCGAGGGAGCAGGTGATCACGAAGGTGTGCTCGTTGACCCAGGAAGGCGTGTCGTAGTTGAACTCGTTAGCGGTGAAGATCTGAACGTTCAGCTTGTCCGTGTTGTTGGCCAGGAAGTACTTGGCGGGGTAAAGGTCGGACATGGAAGCACCGCAGCCGACGAAAGCGACGCTGTGAATCTCGTGGTTGGACAGGACGTCAGCGACGATCTGCTTAGGGAGGTTAAGGTCGATCTCGTACATCTGACACATTCCTTTCGATTTGTTGCGGCGCCACATTGCCGGACGCTCGCAGGGTTACCGTGGTTAGGACCGAGTCGCCGGCCCGTTGAGGATGTGACAAAGGAACTGTCCCCTTGTCACATGTTAGGGATGGAAGCCTGCCTGGGGTATGGGATGCCAGGCAGGCCCCCGGGGGAAGCATTGGGTCGCGACTAGGCCAGGATGCCGGCCGCGGAGAGGGCGATGCCGCCCACAATGGCGATCACGAGAAGCCAACCGGTGTTGACGTTCTTCTTGATGAGCCAGTACATAAGGCCGGTGAGGCCGAGGGAGATCATCTGGGGCATCATGCCGTCCAGGATGTCCTGGATAACGACGGTACCCTCAGCGAACTGCAGCGGGGTGGTGGCGCCGATCAGTGTAGCAATCATGCCGCCCACGGACATAAGGCCCACGATGCCGCAGACATACATGAGCTTCTCCATGAGGTCGCCGCCCTGGAGCTTGCTCAGGTACTCGTGGCCACCCTGGTAGCCGATCTTGGCGGCAAACCACGTGATCAGCACGGAAGGCACGATGGAGATGAGCATGGCCAGGATCGGGCCCATGATGGAGCCCTGCTGAGCCAGCTGGACGCCCAGACCAAAGGCGATGACGCGGATGGTGCCCTGGAAGAAGGAGTCACCAATACCGGAAAGCGGACCCATGAGGGAGGTCTTGACCGCGTTGATCGAATCGGGATCGAAGTTCTCGGGATCCTTGGCGTACTCCTCCTCCATGGAGGCGGCGAGGCCTAGGACAAAAGCGCTCGTCTGCGGGGTGCAGTTGTAGAACGCCATGTGACGGTGGTAAGCCTCTTTCTTAGCAGCGAGCTGCTTGGGATCGGACTCATCCGGATAGAGGCGATCGAGCGTGGGAACCATGCCGTAGAGGAAGCCCATGTTCATCTGACGCTCGTAGTTCCAAGAGGCCTGGATGGCCCAGGAGCGCCAGAAGAACTGGCTGACCTTCTTGTTCAGGGACACGTCCTTGGTTGCGGTTGCCATAGTGTGTTCCTCCTTAGTCTTCGTCGTCTTCGAGCGGATCGTAGTCGGAATCGACACCGGCGGCTGCATGGGAACCGTTGAACTTGAAGCCCATGAAGACGACAGCCAGGCACACACCGATCAAAGCGACCGCGATGACGGACAGGTTGAGGTAAGCGGCGAGCAGGAAACCGATGAACAGGAACGGAGTCATACCCTTCTTGATCATCATGGTGAGCAGCAGGGCCAAGCCGTAGGCGGTCATGATCTTGGTCGAAACGTTAAGACCAGTGGACAGCCACTCGGGAACCATGTTGACGATGGCCTGAACCAGGTCGGTGCCAACAAAGACGGCCAGGAAGATCGGCAGGAAGTACATGACGGCGTACAGACCGGAGCCGGCGCAGATGTGCATGCGGTAGGCGGTCTTGAACTTTCCGTTATCGATCGCGCTATCTGCCACATGGGTGAGGGCGGCGATGATGGAACGAAACACGATGCCGAGGAGCTGGCCCAGGACGGCGACCGGGATGGCGATCGTCATGGCGGTCTCGGCGGAAGCATCGGTCAGGCACGCAAAGGCAGCGGCCACGATGCCGCCCAGGACCATATCGGGCGGAACGGCAGCGCCGACCTGCACCAGGCCCATGGACACGAGCTCGACGGCGGCACCGACGGCAAGGCCGGTGGGCACATCGCCCAGCAGCAAACCGACGAGCGTAGCGCCAACGAGGGGCTGCTCGAAGTTAAGACGACCGAGCAGGCGGGAGTCCCACATGCAGAACACGCCGACGAGGCCGACGAGCACCGCACTGATGAACGTATTCATACCCTTCTCCTTTCAGTCAGGCAAACGCCTGGTTGATTACAGCTTGGCGTCGATGTCGACGCTCTGATACGTAGGGGTCTGCTGGACGTAGAGCTTAATGCCCATGTCGAGCAGCTGGTTGACGTCGGCCTTCTGGGTGGCGTCGAAGAAGACGGAGCTGTCCTTGCCGCCGACCTGCTCGGCACCGTCGTGGTTGGCGGTGGCGCCCAGGTTGATGGCGTCGAGCTTGTAGCCCTGGCAGAACTGCAGCATCTCGGCAGTGTTGCCAAAGACGAACATGACGCGCTCGCCGAGGGTGTTGAGCTTGTCCATCTTGGCAAGGGCACGCTCAACGGTGAAGACGTTCAGGCGCACGCCCTGGGGCTTGGCCAGCTTAAGAGCGCCCTTCTTGATGTCATCGTTGGCGGCAGCGTTGTCGACGACGATGATGCGCTCGGCCTGAACCTTGGTGGTCCAGGTAAAGACGACCTGGCCGTGCAGCAGACGGTAGTCAAGACGTGCGAGGACGATCTTGGCGGGACCGGAGCTGTGACGGGACGCCTTGGCCTTCTTGGCGGGAGCCGCGGCGACCTCGACCGGTGCGTTGGGGTTGGTCAGACCGGTGCGGGCCTCGTTGATGAGGGCCGCGAGCTCGGCACCCTTGACGGGGACGGGGCTCATAGCGAGCGTGAGCGCCAGCGGGATATTGAAACCGCTGACAACCGTGAACTTCGTGCCGTTCTTGGAAAGCTCGACCATGTTGTTGTTGACCGAGCTACCGAGCATATCGGTTAGCACATACACGGTGTCGTCCGCGTTGAACGTGGCGATCATAGCCTCAACCTTATTGGTGATGGGCTCCTTGTCGTCACGAGCAAGCGACACGACGTGGACGTTCGACACGTCGCCGAGAACCATCTCGAGCGTGTCTTTGGCGCCTGCGGCCAGGCCGCCATGAGATGCGAGAATGATCTGATTCATCTTGCCTCCTCCTTTTCGTTATGGTCATTATAACGTCTTATACGTTGCTTATATTGATAATTAGTATATAAACCGTTCGCGGGTGAAAAACGACCGTTGGCGGGTTTAACGCAATCGAAACGATGGTCTTGGGTAGGTCGGCGCTGGCTAGGCGCCGCCCGATCAAACGCCGGGCGCTACCTGCTCAAACACACCGCCAATCCCCTATCGCACGAAGTACCAGGGGCTTTCCTGCACGGTGGGCTCCAGCGCAATGCCCGTGCGCTCGCGGAAGAGATCCATGTCCTGCGATTTCTCCGTCCACCACGCGTTGGGCTTAAAGGTCATGCTCTCAACGACATGGCCGACAAACACACTGTTGCGCAGCTTGGAAAAGTCGGTGTTCATAATCACGATGGACGCGAGCACCAAAACGATGCCCAGAACTTTGATCGCGCCGGCGGGCTCGGCGTAGACACCAATGCCCAGCAGTACGGTGACGACTGTCTCGAATGACATTACGACGGGAACTTTCGACGTCTCGAGCCCCATGGACAGACCCTGCATATATAAGATGTAAGCCACGGCTGTGGGGATGAGTCCAAAGCCAAGGAACAGCAGCAGCAGCTGTGGCGACATTGCCGCGGCGACATCCGGCCACGGAGCCGCGATAGCTGCCATAACCGCACCGCCAAAAACAAAGCCCCAAAACGTGACAGCCAGCGGGTGGACCGTCTTGGTTGCTATCCGGCTAAACACCGCGAGCGACGCACCACAAAGGCCTGCAATCACGCCCGACGTGACGCCCCAAACCGAAAAATGAAAACCGGAAAGGTCGCCATTGGTCACCGCAAGCACACAGCCAACGATGTTAAAGACAATGGCAACGAGCTTGTTGAGGGTCACGTCCTCGCGATAAAGGACGCGGCCGAGCGCGACGCCAAACACCGGCGACGTGTAGAGCAGCACCGATGCCGTGGACATGCCCACCTCGCGCATGCACTCGTAATAGCAGGTGTTGGCGGCAGCCAAACCGACGATACCGACAAGCGCGCAGGAAACAAGCTCTTTAGGGCTTGCCTTGAACAGGGTCAGCGGACCCTGAACCACGGTAGACCCCTCACCCGGACGGCAGCCCATAAACATCAGGACCGGCGCCAAGATAAGCGCTCCGACCAACAAGCGAAAGGCAGCCATGCTCTGGGACGAAACGCCCATGGCCGAGATGCCGTTTACAAAGATTCCGATGCTGCCCCACATAAGCGCGGCGATCAGCACCAGCACATAGCCCAGATTGCTCCTCTTCAACGCAGCCTCCTCAGTATTATTTCCAATATGTTTCATGCTACGTTATAGTCGTTATATACATTTTTCAAGGCACAAATCGGTGAACGAGGAAATGATTCCCAGGAGTGTCCCCAAGTGCCGGCACAAAAGGAACGTCCCCAAGTGCCAACCACGGCAACGCCGACGTTTTGGCAATGTCAGCGAGCGCCCGTCATTTGAGCCAAGGCGCCGTGAAATGAAAAGGCGCTGACCTTCTGGTCGCGCCTTTGAAATTGAACGGCAGATTGGCCAAATGCCGGGTGCGCAGCGTCGGCCGGTCCGCCGTTCGGTAGAACGGCGGAACCAATATCCCCTAGTAATCCAGCTTCCACATGTAACGGCGCGTCATGTAGTCCTTGTGGGTGACGGCGGAGAGCGCACGCATGTAGACGTTGTTGAGGATCGGGGCAAAGATCAGGTGGTTGAAGTACTCGCTCACGCTGTCCTTGATGTCGTTGAGGCCGAGTTCCTTGGCGTCGAGCTGGTAGACGCGCTCACCACCGTACTGGTTGACAAAGCGAATGCCGCGCTCGTCGTTGCAGCGGCTGCGGCCGACGCTGATGAGCTGGAACAGCGAGGTACGCTTGTCCAGGATCTCGAAGGGACCGTGGAAGAAGTCGCAGGTGTTGATGGTGCAGGAGTCGATCTGCAGCATCTCCTGCACGTTGCAGATGCTAAAGACGTAGGCGGCACCAAAGAGCGGGCCCTGAGCCATAACGTTGATGCAGGGCTTGTCGGCGTTCTGCTCGGCCCACTTGGCAGCGAGCGGACGGGTGTACTCGACAGCCTTGCGATAGATGGGGTCGACCAAGTCGAAGGCGGCCATAGCGGCCTCGTACTCGGCATAGCCCTCGGTCTGCTGCGTAAGCTCCATAGCAATCATGGTCACGACGGCGGAGTTGGTGCGGTCCATGCAGGACTCGTCGATGGCCAGGCTGTCGTACTGGATCTTGTAGTCGCAGACCTCGGTGAGGCCGGACTCGTCAACATAGATGGCGATGGTGCTGGCGCCGTGGTCCTTGGCGACCTGGGCGGCGACGATGGTCTCCTTGGTGCCGCGCATGGACACGACGACGGCCAGGGCGTTCTCGTTGACGTAGGCCGGGGTGGCGTGCACGAACTCGTTGCTGGTGTAGCTGGAGCTCACGACCTGCGTGGCCTCGTGCTCCATAAAGTACTGGGCAGGATAGTTGCCGCCGTTGGATCCGCCGGCGCCGATCCACACGACGCGCTTGATGCCGCCCTTGTCTGCCTTGTCAGCCAAAACCTGGGAGACGACGTCCTTAACCTGTTCCTGAGTAGTCATCGTGCATCAGCCTTTCTTCTCGTTTGATGCTCTCGATGGCATACAAGTTACATACACGTTTTGGTTATGTCGACTAGTTGTATGCTATATTTGTCTTAGAAATTTTGCTGGTAAAGTTTTCGGCAATCCATTACCAGCGATTTTGTTGTCATGTTGGATACATGCTTGGTTCAGTAAGCATACAAGTTAGATACAGGTTGTTCGCATGAGCACTTCGTCAAAAAAGAACTTGGCCCAATACGAGCGTCTGGCGGGTACGCTGCGTGACCGCATCGCCGCCGGCACCTACGCACGCGGAGACAAGCTGCCGTCCGAGATGGAGCTCATGGACGAATCGGGGCTGTCGCGCAGTACCGTGCGCCACGCGCTTAAGGTGTTAGTTGACGAGGGCCTGGTGCGCACCGAGCGCGGACGTGGCACCTTTGTGGCCGACACGCCCGCGCTCCACGAGAACAACCTGGTGTTTTCGAGCTATACGGCACAGGTCCAGGGTCAGGGCATGAAGCCCACCACGCGCACCGTGGACTCGGGCTTTGCCAAGGCGGCCGGCAGCATAGCCAAGTTCTTTGACGCCGCCGCGGGCAGCAAGCTCGTCAAACTTGTCCGCCTGCGCTACCTGGACGATGCGCCGCTGTGTCTGGAGACCACCTATTTGCCGCCAAGCTTTGGGTCGCTCATCGATCGCGATATCAACGGTTCGCTCTACGCCACGCTGCGCCAGGAATTCCATCGCGCGCCGGCACAGGGGCACAAGACCTTTGAGGTGTGCTATGCCTCGCAAAACGAGGCATTTTTGCTCAACGTTGAGCGCGGGCAGGCGCTGATCCTGATCACCGACTACGTCTACGACACCGACGGCCGCCCGCTCCATGTCTCCAAGCGCATCCAACGCACCGACCGCGCCAAATACACCGAACCCATCGGCTAACCACCGCAAAGGGGACAGGCACCTTCGTGGTGGTTTTAGGCGAGGAGGTCGGGGAACCAGGTTGGTTTGGGCTGGTTGGGGGTGCGCTCGGCCAGGACCAGCTCCATCCAGCACATGTCGTACCAGCGGTCGAACTTTTGGGCACAGCGGTCGAAAGCACCCACCAAGCGATATCCCATATGGGCATGGAAGTCCTGGCTGTTGTGCGTTAGATACTCGTCGTCCTTGTCGTGCGGCACGGCGATGAGCGCGCACATGTTGGTGATGCCCATCGCGATCAGGCACTGCTTGAGCGCATCGTGCAGCTTGCGGCCCAGCCCGCCGTGGCGCACGTCGCGTGCCAGGTAAATCGACGTCTCGACCGACCAGTCGTATGCCTCGCGGCTGTTGAGCGGACTCGCATAGGCATAGCCTACCGGACGCCCGTCCAGCTCCATCACCAGATACGGATAGCGCTTGAGCGTACGCTCGATGCGCCCGGCGAACTCCTCAACGCTCGGCACCTCGTATTCGCAGGTAATCGCCGTCTGGCGCACATACGGCTCATAGATGGCAAGCAACGCCGGCGCGTCTTCGGGCGTCGCCAGGCGAATCGCCGGCTCGGACATCTCGGTCATACAACCCTTCTCTCTCAAAAACAAAGGCCGCCTTGCGCCAAACCCAGCGCAAGGCGGCCCCTCGTCATTACATCAGGCTACAGGACAGCCGCCAGCGCGTCGATGTCCTCCTGCGTCGTGGCCCAGCTGGTGCAAAAGCGCACCACCGTGTGGGTATCGTCGTACTTTTCCCAGTACTCGATCGCCGCATGCTCGCGAATGCGGGCCATGTCCTCGTTGGGCAGAATCACAAACTGCTGGTTTGTGGGCGTCTCCAAAAAGAACTGGTAGCCGCGCTCGTGCAGTACACGACGCAGCGCCTGGGCCGTCTGAATCGCCTGTCGGCCAATCTCAAAATACAGGCCATCGGTAAAGAGCGCCTCAAACTGCACGCCCGTCAGGCGGCCCTTGGCCAACAGCGCGCCGTGCTGCTTAATACGCGGAATGGGATGCGCCGGAGCGTGCATGCCGCAGAACACCACAGCCTCGCCGCAAAGCGCGCCGCACTTGGTGCCGCCGATGTAGAACACGTCGCACAGCTGCGCCAGCTCGGGCAGGGTAATGTCGCACTCATCGGCCGCCAGTGCATAGGCCAGACGAGCACCGTCCACAAACAGCGGAATCTCGCGCTTCTGGCACACCGCGTGAATCGCCGCGAGCTCGGCCTTGGAGTACAGCGTGCCGTACTCGGTCGATAGACTCACGTACACGGCGCCCGGGAACACCGTGTGCTCGTAGCTCTCGTTTTCGTAGAACACCTGGATATAGTTCTCGAGATCCTCGGCGTGCATCTTGCCCTCGTAGCCGGGGATGGTGAGCACCTTGTGGCCGCCAAACTCGATGGCGCCCGCCTCGTGGCAAGCGACATGGCCGGTCTCGGCGGCAACGACGCCCTCGTAGGGCGCGAGCAGCATGTCAATCACCGTCGCGTTGGCCTGCGTGCCGCCCACCAGCAAGAACACGTCGGCATCGGGGGCCTGACAGGCCTCGCGAATCAGCTGCTTGGCACGCTCGGTGTGCGCATCGGTACCGTAGCCGGGCTGCGGCTCCATGTTGGTATCGACGAGCGCCTGCAGCACTGTCGGATGAGCACCGTGGGAATAGTCGTTGTTGAACGCGAGCATGGCAATCCTCTCTAGCCGGGCATGGGCCCGATGATTTAAACGCCGCTATTGTACGCCGCCCGGATAGGCAATGCGTGCGGCAAGGCACTCAAGTGCCAACACCAGGGCAAAGCCGCAGCTCACGTCAGTCAAAAAGTGTGCACCGATCACGATACGGCCAAAGGCGACGAGCGCCGCGACCACGGCAGCGACCCAAAAGACCACGCGGCGTCGCGACGGCTTTTCCTTAAAGGACGCCGCAGGAAGCCCGGCGAGCATAAGGCCGATCGCCGCGTGCGCCGTGTGTCCGCTCGCAAACGACTTAAAGCCGTCCTTGATTACGCCGGCCGCAATATAGCTCCACTTGTCGGGGTTGCCAATCACCCACCACGGCTGAAAATTGAGCCCCGGCGTGACCTCGATCACGCGCATGCGCGGGCGCGACCACAGCGGCTTGACAACCACGTTGAGGATGATGGCCTGAGCGACCCACACGGCCAGCACCATCAACGCCCAGCGTGTGAGCTCGTCGGGGTCGGTCGCGCGCGTGAGGCGATAGACGATAAGGTTGGCGACGATGACCAGCACAAACGTCAGCACCAACTGAGCCGCGATGAGTTTGCCGCCAACCCTCAGGGACGAAACGATCTCGTAGCCGGTCAGGCCCACGTTGACCAGAACGCCCAGCGCGGCAAGCCACTTGCTCGTCTTGGAATCGGGGCGTGCCGAACGCACGAGCATAACGCCCGCGACGCTCGCCGTCAGCTCAAACGGCAGCTCGCCAGCGGCCTCGATAAAGCGACCGTACATGCTGCCGATATTGAACAGCGCGCTCGAGATCTGATAATCGAAGAAACTGCCCACGCCCAGACAAAGGCACAGGACAACCGCAATGGCAGCGGCGTCTTTCTTATAGATGTACCCGAACATGCTTTCCTTTCCATCGGGCAAAGGTCGACCCGCAACGTGGTGGGACAAAGTTATCAGTAGTTTTGTCCCAGGGTCGCTTGCGTTGACAGGCTCGATGCGACTATCGCACCTGGGACAAAAACTACTGATAACTTTGTCCCACCGACTTACTTGTTAGTCATCGTCAGTAGCGCCCAGCTGCTGCAGCAGCATGAGTGTGGCCGCCACGGGGCCGGTGCCGTCGTTGGCGTCGAGACCTCGGCCCAGGCCGCTGCCCGCACCGGCGCCCGCCTTGTAGGGCACCGACAGCTTGCGGCTCTTGGGGAAGTTCACCGCGCCATAGCGATTCTTGAACTCAAAGGCTACCTTCTTGGGAACGTCAACCCCCAGGAAGGTAATGCGCCCACCGCTGAGCGTGACGCTCTCGAGCCCCAGGCGCTCGCCGCGAATGCGGATGCGCGCGCGGTTGAACAGGTTGAGTCCCGCCAGCGGCAGCTCACCATGCGCGGCCTCGGTCTCCTCCTGCACCTCGTCGACACTCTCCAGGTCCTCAGCCGCCGCGAGCTTGCGGTACACGAGCACGCGCTGGTCCACCGCCGGCATGTACTCCTCGGACAAGAAGTAGTCGGCCGGCAGGTTGATGCCCACGCTCGCCGCCTCCACGCCGGCATCGTCATCGCCGCGCGCCTCGGCCACGGCCTGGCCCAACATCTGCGTAAACAGGTCAAAGCCCACGCTCGACAGGTTGCCGTGCTGCTCGGCACCCATCAGCGAACCGGCGCCGCGGATCTCCAGGTCGCGCATGGCGATGCGCATGCCGCTGCCCAGGTCCTGGAACTCGGAAAGTGCGGTCAGACGCGCCGTGGCCTCCTCGGTGAGCGGCAGCTCACCCGGGAACATAAAGTACGCGTATGCCTGCGTGGCCGAGCGGCCAACACGGCCCTTGAGCTGGTAGAGCTGTGCCAGACCCAGACGCTGCGAGTCCTCGATGATGAGCGTATTGGCGCATGCGTT
This sequence comes from Collinsella sp., assembly GCA_036553025.1. Taxonomy (GTDB): domain Bacteria; phylum Actinomycetota; class Coriobacteriia; order Coriobacteriales; family Coriobacteriaceae; genus Collinsella. The sequence goes on from JAXKBK010000032.1 coordinate 162,745, forward strand.
GTCGATACCGCTCTCCACGATGGTCGTGGCGATGAGCACGTCGATCTTTTTGGTCGCGAACTCGATCATCACGTCCTCGACCTCGCGCGGGCTCATCTTGCCGTGCGCCACGCCCACGCGTGCCTCGGGCGCGGCCACGTGCACGCGCGCCACGGCGTCGTCGATGGTCTTGACGCGGTTGGACACGTAGTACACCTGGCCGCCGCGACCCACCTCCAGGCGAATCGCCGCGCTCACCACATCGGGGTCGTACTCCCCCACGTGCACGATCACGGGGCGGCGCCCGGTCGGCGGCGTGGTGATCAGGCTCATGTCGCGCACGCCGCTCGTGGCCATCTGCATAGTTCGCGGAATGGGCGTTGCCGAAAGCGTGAGCACGTCAATCTGCTCACGCAGGTTCTTGAGCTGCTCCTTGTGCTGCACGCCAAAGCGCTGCTCCTCGTCGATGATCACCAGGCCCAGGTTCTTGGGGTTCACATCGGCCGAAAGCAGGCGGTGCGTGCCGATGAGCACATCGATCGTGCCCTCGGCAAACGCCTTGAGCGCGCGCTTTTGCTGCGCCGGGGTACGAAAGCGGCTGAGCACCTCGACCTCCAGGCCAAACGGTGCAAAGCGCTCAAAGAACGTCTCGTAGTGCTGTTGGGCCAGAATGGTCGTGGGGCAGAGTACCATGACCTGGCGGCCGGAGTCCACGCACTTAAACGCTGCGCGCAGGGCGACCTCGGTCTTGCCAAAGCCCACGTCGCCGCACAGCAGGCGGTCCATGGGCTTGGGTGCCTCCATGTCCGCCTTAATGTCGGCAATAGCCTCCAGCTGGTCGCGCGTCTCGTCGTAGGGGAAGCTCTCCTCCATCTCAATCTGCTCGGGCGTGTCGGGCGGGCAGGCGATACCGGCAATCGAGGAGCGGCGCGTATACAGGTCGACCAGGTCAAACGCCAGCTTTTTGGCGTTCTTGCGCGCCTTGTTGGTGGCGCGCGTCCAGTCGGCGGTGTTGAGCCTGGTCAGGCGCGGCTTGTCGCCGTCGGGGCCAACATAGCGCGTGATGCGGTCGACCTGCTCGAGCGGCACGTAGAGCTTGTCGCCATCGGCATATTCCAGCAAAAAGTAGTCGCGCTCCTTGCCGCCCACTTCCTGGCGCGCAATCTCGCTAAAGAGCGCGATGCCATGCGTTGCGTGCACCACGTAGTCGCCCGGCTTAAAGGGGAAGGTGATCTGCGTAATGTCCACCTTGCGGCGGCTGCGGGCGCGATTGGCATCCATGCGGGCGTTGAGGTCGGCGATCGAGAACACGGCCAGATTGGCATCGGGCACCACCACGCCCTGCGGCAGGGCGGCATCCACAAAGGTCACGCGCCCGCGCGAGATGGTGGGCACAGCGGCACCGGCGGCAGCCTGGGCCGCGCCCGCCTCGAGCGAGCGGGCGTTGAGCGCATCGGCATGGCGCTCGCGAATCGAAGCATGGGCCGCCTGACGAGCAGCACGATCGGCAGAATCCGCCGCCGCCACGCGCACACGGTCGCCAATAGCGCCCGCGTTTTCGGGCGCGGCCGTCAGCGACTCCTCAAAGGTAATACCCTCATCGCCAAAGGTGAGCTCCATCGACTCGCGCGCACCGCGGTCGGGGATGGCAAACACGCAGGCATAGCGCTTGCCCACGACCTCCTGGATGCGCGTCATAAAGCGATTGTCCGAGCCCGCGATGGCCGGCTGCTCAATCTTGAGCTCTGCCGTCACCGCACCGCCGGCACGAATCAAGCTCACGTAGTTAAGGCGCTGCTGGGCACCAAAGTCGAGTTGCTGGGCACGCACGTACAGACCGTCCAGACGGTCGACCCCCGCCTCGCCGGCACGCGCCTCGATATCCTCGTAGGCGCGCAGGCAGTCGTCGAACAGCGAGCGCGGCTCGGACAGCACCACGAGCGCCTTGCCGCTCACATGCGACAGCGGGCTCACGGTCTGGCCGTACATCACCGGCAAAAAGCGGTCGAGCTCGGGCGTGACGATGCGTGCATCCACCATCTCGAGCAGCGCCGCCAGCTTACTGTCGTCCTGGCTGGCACGGTAGAGCGCCACGTGCATGTTGTGAACGGCCTCGTCGGTGAGCGCCAGCTCGCGGCAGGGGAAGATTTCGATGCTGTCCTCGTTGCCGATGGTCTGCCCCGTGGAACTCACCATGCGGCGGATGCGATCAATCTCGTCGCCAAAGAACTCAATGCGCACGGGTGCCTTCTCCTGCGCGGGGAACACCTCGACGGTATCACCGTGCACGCGGAACAGGCCGGGTGCGTCGGCGGCACCGGCATTGGTATAGCCCATGCCCACCAGGCGCTGCGGCACCTCGTCAAAAGGGATCTCCTCGCCCACCGCAAAGGTCGTGGACTCCCAGTAGCGGCTCTCGACTGGCGGCACGCAACGCAGTAGCGCGCGGGCTGAGGCAACCATAATGCAGTTGTCACCGCGCACGATGCGTCCCAGGGCCTCGCAGCGCTGCGCCACCACGGCATCGTCGGGCGCCTGCTCACGCCATGGATAGTCTTTGCGCTCGGGAAAGCGGCACACATGCGCCAGACCCACATAGGCGGCCAGGCTGCGCGCGGCGCGATCGGCCGCGTCCTCGCCGCTCACGATGTATACCGTGGGACGCGGACGGCGCGCAAACTGAGCTGCCGCCATGAGCGTGCGGCCCGACTGCGACACGGCCAGCGTCACGTCCTCGCCGGCATCGAGTCCGGCCTCGACGGTCTGCAGCGCCTCGGCAGTGTAGAGCTGCGCGGCTATACGGTGAATGAGCATGCTGTTCCTCCGGCATCGCAACGCCAAAAGCCCGCCGGGGCAAGCTCGGCGGGTCGTACGTCAAATACATTGTCTGTCATGGTAGCGCATGGAGAGGACTCCGGCTCAAGGGCAAACCCAGCCCCGCAAAAAACGCCAGACGAAGATGCGTTCCGCCCTACCTCGCCACGCGCACGCTGGGGCACAAATCTGCCAGCGGACACTCGTCACACTTGGGTTTGCGGGCGTCGCAGATCTCGCGACCAAAGGTGATCCACTGATGGTTGACCGACTCCCAATACTCGTGCGGCAAAATCTTGAGCAGATCCTGCTCGGTCTTGAGCGGTTCCTTGGCATGCGTCTTGGGACTCAGCATCAGGCGGTGCGCAATGCGGTTGACGTGCGTATCCACCGCGATGCCTTCCACGATGCCGTACCCCACGTTGAGCACGATGTTCGCCGTCTTGCGTCCCACGCCCGGCAGCTTCACGAGTTCCTTCATGTCGGCCGGCACCTCGCCGTCATAGTCGGTGACGATCATCTGCGCGGCCTCGACGGCATGCTTGGCTTTGCTCTTGTAGAAGCCGAGCGACTTGATGGTGTCTGCCACGTCAGCTACGCTCGCCCCGGCCATGGCCTCGGGCGTGGGCCACTGGGCAAACAGCCGCGGCGTCACTTTGTTGACCTGCGCATCGGTCGTTTGCGCCGAAAGCAGCACCGCGATCAGCAGGCGGAAGGGATTCTCGTGGTCCAAAAAGCACTCGACCGGGCCATAGCGACGGTTGAGGCGCTCACACACCTCGATGGCGCGCTCGCGCTTGGCGGCATTGGTCTCGCGTGGCATAACGACTCCTCGGCTCAACGGCACAATAAACCTATGGGCACAATTGTCCCACGTCCGAGACGTTTACGCCTCCAAGAATGCGCCGGTCTGACGGCTCCACAGGCTCGCGTACTCGCCGCCCGCCTCGACGAGCTGCACATGCGTGCCGTCCTCGACGATCTCGCCATCCGCCAGTACCACGATGCGGTCGAGCGCCGCCACGGTGGACAGGCGATGCGCCACCACAATGGAGGTGCGGCCGCGCATCAGGTTCTCGAGAGCTTCCTGCACCAACGCCTCGGACTCGCTATCGAGGGCAGACGTCGCCTCGTCGAGTACCAGAATCGGCGCGTCGGTGAGGATGGCACGGGCAATGGCCACGCGCTGGCGCTGGCCGCCCGAAAGCTTGACGCCGCGCTCGCCCACCATGGTGTCAAAGCCATGGGGCAGGCGGTCGATAAACTCCAGGGCATTGGCCAGGCGCGCCGCCTCACGAATTTGCTCGTCGGTGGCGTCGGGGCGGCCGTAGGCGATATTCTCGCGAATGGAGCGGTGGAACAGCAGCGCCTCCTGCGGCACGTAGGCAACCTGGCGGCGCAGGCTCTGCTGTGTGCAGCGCGAGACATCCTGACCGTCCACGAGTACGCGGCCGCCCTGAACATCGTCCAGGCGCAGCAGCAGCTTGGTGAGCGTCGTCTTGCCCGAGCCCGATTTACCCACCAGGCCCACGCGCTGGCCCGCCGGCACATGGAGCGTCAGGTCGTCGAACACGCTATCGCCCGCCGCGGCGTCACGGTATGCAAAGCTCAAGTGCTCAAAATCGATCGCGCCCTCGGCCACCTTAAGCTCGGGAGCATGCTCGTCGTCCGCCACCAGGCGCGGCTCGTCCAGCACGCGCGTCATCTCGGCGGCGTCACCCAGCGCGCGGTTAATACGCTGCATCATGGAGCTCACGTAGTTCAGACGCATGGTGAGGTTATAGGTGTAGGTAAAGATCATGACGAGCGAGCCGGCCGAGATGCCAAACCACGCGTTGCCGCCCGCCACGAACACACTCACCACGGCCATGGTGATGACGATAAGGCCCGAGGTCGTAAAGTTGCGCTGCATCATGGCGTGCATCGATACCGTTTCGGCATCGCGCGCGGCACGGTCGGCGGCATCGAACAGATCGCGTTCAAAGTCCTCGCGCCCGCAGGTCTTGACGGCCAAGATGTTCGTGACCGCATCGGACAGCACACCCGAGAGCTTATTCTGCGCGGCGGACGTCGCGGCCGAAAGTGGCATGATGCGCTTGTACATAAGCCAGACAAACGCAATGTAGACGACCATGATGCCCACCAGGATCACGGTAAATGTGGGCACCACCGGAGCGAGTGCGGCCACGGTGCAGATGACCGAGGTGATGGTGGGGATGAGCGAATACACCGTCACGTCGACCAAGCCCGTATAGCCGCTCATAAAACGGCTTGTCTGGCTCACAAGCGATCCGCCAAAGCGGCTGGTATGGAATGTCATGGATTGGTTGGAGAGCGTGTCGAAGCACAGACGCGCCAGGTGATAGTTGCCCGCAATCTCGAGCTTGTAGACGGTGTAGTCCTGCAGCTTGGAGAGGATTTGACCCACCAGGTTAACGAGCACGAGCGCCAGGATATAGGGGGCGAAGACCTCAAACACCTGGTCACCCGCCACGGGACCGGCTTGAATGCGGTCGACAATGAGGGCCATCACATAGGTATTGGCAAACGTCAGCAAAAAGATGTAGCCCGCCGACGAGAGCACCGAGAGAAAGACAATCAGCGGCTGTGTGCGCGTGACACCCCAAAACCGCTGCAGCGTGCGGCGCACGGTGGAGCGGCTGAGCGGACTGGTGCTTCTCTGAGACATGGGCTTCCTTTCGCATCTGATAGGGCGAAACGCCATTGTTGCACATTGAAGCGCACTTCAGGCAAGCGCGATGCGAAAAGCGCCCGCGCCGTGCTTGCGCCGGCGCCCCGCCGTCAGATGCAGCTAGTCCTCGTCTTTTTGGTCTGCGGGCAGGTCTGCGGACTCCAAGCCCAAAATCGCGTCGGCCTCCCGCGCGTCTTCCAGCGCGTCGATGTCCTTGAGTTTGCGCTCCATGACGTTGGTGCGCGTGGTGATGATGCCCTCGACCGTTTTGCCCGCGGTCTCGATCTGCTGCTGGGCGCGGCGCAGCGCCGCCTGATAGCGCGGTAGTTCGGCCTTGACGGCGGAAAGCACGCGTAGCACGTCGTCGGTACGTTTTTGCAGCCTAAACGTCTGGTAGCTCATCTGCAGGCTGTTGAGAATGGCGGCCATGGTGCTGGGGCCGGCAACGTTGACGTGATAGTCGCGGCCCAGGGTCTCGATAAGCCCAGGGCGACTGACGACCTCGGCGTACAGGCCCTCAAAAGGCACGAACAGAATGCCAAAGTTGGTCGTCGCGGGCACGCTCAGGTACTTTTCGCAGATATCCTTGGCCTCGCGCTTCACCATCATATCGAGCGCCTTGCGCGCAGCGGCAACGGCCTCCGCGTCGCCCGACTCTTGCGCGTCGAGCAGGTGCTCGTACGCGTCGCCCGGAAACTTGGAGTCAATCGGCAACAGCACGGGGTCGCCCTCGTCCACCGGCAGCTTGACGGCAAACTCAACGCGTTCCGAGGCGCCGGGCTTGGTGGCGACGTTTTCCAGATACTGGTCGGGCGTGAGGATGTCCGCCAGGATCGCGCCCAGCTGCACCTCGCCCAAAATGCCACGCGCTTTGACGTTGCCCAGCACGCGCTTAAGGTCGCCCACGCCGGTGGCGATAGACTGCATGTCGCCCAGGCCCTTGTACACGGCCTCGAGCTGGTCGCTCACCTGCTTAAACGATGCCGACAGGCGATCGTTGAGCGTACGGGAGAGTTTCTCGTCCACCGTCGCACGCATCTGATCGAGCTGCACGTTGTTGTCTTTGCGGATGGCGCCCAGCTGGGCATCGACCGTCTCGCGCACCTTGTCCAGGCGATGCTCGATGCCTTCGCGGTTGGCGCCAAGCTGTTGGGCCGTCTCGCGGCGCAGGTCATCCATACGGTCGCCGGCCTGCGAGAACTCGCGCGCAATGGTCAGGTAGCGCTGCTGCTCTACGGCGGCGTCGGTCGTCTGCTGCTGCGCGATGGCATTTGCCGTGCGGCGGGTTTCGGCCAACGCGACGTTCAGGGTGTCGAGCGTGCTGTTGGCCTGCTCGAGCGCTGCCAGCGTTTCCGCGCTACTGTCGCCACGCTCCCGCAACTCGGCACGCAGGCTCTTGAGCTGGAGGGCGCAAGCCACAGCAACCCCCACCGCCACCAAGGCAATCACAACAAGCACAATATCAATAGCAGACATAAACTCCGCCCAACAAACCCAATCGAGCACCAATCAAAACCGCGATCAATCTTACCCTGTCAAACGCAGCTCATGTCCAATCGAGCGCAGACAAGTTACCTTTGCGCTATGGGTGCTGGTCCGCTAGCTCTCCCAGCTGGCGCGGATGGTTGCTGCGACATCCCCCAAGCGCTGACCGAGAGCTGCCAAGTGCTGAAGTACCTCATTGGGCGAGGCGCCGTTGAGAATGCACGTGAGGGCATATGAGGCCAAGAAGATTGCCGCGAGCCCCAGCGGGATCAGCACGATCATCGCCAGCGTACGCAGGCGCTGGGCCCAGCGACGGTGACGCGCACGACGTTTATCGAACGCGAGCTCCTGCGCATATGAATCCTGCTGTACGGAATAGGCCTCTGGCGCCGATTCACACCCGGGCACAGCTGCAGGTACAGCAGCGGGCACGACATTTTGCGCAAAGGGCTGGACTGCCGCCCCTTGCATTTGCATCTCCATGAGTCGTTGCTGCTGACGCAGCATGCGCTCAGCTTGTTGCTGCGGAGTCTCAAGAAACAAATCCATGCTGGCCTCCAAAATCGGAGCATTCGACGCTTACGCCCAGCATCCCGCACCGCCATGACCGCGACAACGTAATCGCTGGCAATAGCCACAAAGTTTCTTTTGCTCAAAAGCTGTCGAAAAGCTCAACAACTCCCCTACCAGCACTTTCTCTGAGCTTTTTTCGCCAGCAATCTTTTGGCCTTCCACTCTTACGCCAACTGACCAAAATCTAACCAAAAGCTTGACGAAAAATGTGAAGGCCGGGACCACACACAAAAACGTGCCGCCCCAAAAGGGGCGGCACGCAAACTAACCTATGGGCCAAAACTCGTTGGCAAGCCCGCGCCGTCAGGCCCGCGGTGCATGCCTTTGCCTCGCGCGACCCTGCGGAGCCGTGAGCGAGAGGGAAAGGAATGCGCCGCGGGCCTGACGCCCGGAGCGGTGAGGCCAGCAGTTGCCCCGCGCTCCGCAGTCGGTGAAAGCAGATTACATGCCCGCGAGACCTCGAGCTGCGGTGGCACACATAAACGCCAGGACTAGGATCACGAGTGAGCCCGCGATGTCGACCAGCACGCCCATTGCACGGCGCTCAAACAACCAGCTCTCAAAGTGCGGAGCAACATTGCGCCAGACACGCCACAACAAGATGCCCATGCCGATGACGCCAGGAATATTGAGCAGCAAAATCTCGGAGCACAAGAGTCCAATCAGGTTGCCGGCGGCAAAGCCCGCATCGCCCTCGCAGTATTTGTGATAAATCATGTACAACATGTATGCCACAAACGGCTGCAGGCACGCAGAGATAAACGTGACCACCATCGAGGGGTCCTGAGAAAAGACATCGGTGAGCTTATCCACGCTCGTGGCATCCTTAGAGGCCAGGAACAGGCCAATGACCACCACGGGCACCACGCCCAAGATGACCTCGACCAGAGTAAACAACTTGGCAGTCAAATCCTCACTAGCCGAATTCAAATGAGGCGCCCACTCAGGATGAGCATGCGCACCGGCTTTCTTCTTATCGGCACGCTCTGCCTTGCCGCCCTCAACAACCCGACGCTCAGGATCCTTACGAGTCCCAGCAGCAGCCACCCGAGCCCGAGATTTCTTACCCATAACCAACACCTCACAAGAGGAAACGAATAGCCAACGCTACCCAGTGTACCCCCTAAGCAACGTCACCGCCCCAACTGGCCCCATACAAAAACGTGCCGCCCCAAAAGGGGCGGCACACAAACTTTTTTATCAGCTTTTCTGTAACGAGCACGCGACAACCCAAAGCGGGCCGAGAGGGCCGGATTACCTTCCCTCAACGCGACCCTGCGAAGCCGTGAGCGAGGAGGGAAGGTAGTCCGGCCCTCCCGGCCCAGCTCACGCTAGCGTCACGCGCTAGTAGTTCACCACCTGCTCCTCAAAGTACGCCTTCGGGTGGTTACACACCGGGCACACCTCAGGCGCCTCGGCACCAACGTGCAGGTGCCCGCAGTTCAGGCACTTCCACACCTTTACGCCCTCGCGCTCAAACACCTCACCCGACTCAATGCGCTCGACGAGCTTGTTGTAGCGCTCCTCGTGAGCCTTCTCGACGGCAGCGACGCCGCGGAACTTCGCGGCGATCTCGGCAAAGCCCTCCTTATCGGCGGTCTTGGCAAACTCGTCGTACATCTCGGTCCACTCGTAGTTCTCGCCCGCGGCGGCATCGCGCAGGTTATCCAGAGTGCCGGGAACGGCGCCATCGTGCAGATACTTAAACCACAGTTTGGCGTGCTCGGACTCGTTGCCAGCCGTCTCGGCAAAGATGTTCGAGATCTGAACGTAGCCGTCCTTCTTTGCCTTGGAGGCATAGTAGCGATACTTGGTGTGTGCCTGGGACTCACCGGCAAAAGCGGTCTCGAGGTTCTTCTTGGTTTGGGAATTCTCAAAATCCATAGGTGTACTTCCCTTCAACGCATGCCGCCCGTAGGCTTCGAGCGGCCTCGTCTTTAGGATGCCCTCATGTCGGAAATCTAAACCTTACAATCCTGTTCTTCAGATTTGCACGGACTAGATGCTCAGCCAGCGATCGCCCTCGGCTCGGCAAAAGCCCTCACGCTCCAGGTCGGCCAGAATGCCCGCGACAAGCTCGCGCTCGACCGGCCCGCGCCCAGCCGCCGCTTCCATATCGTTAACGCCCACCACGGCATCAGCAAGCGTAATCCCCGCCGGTTGGCCATCGCGCGCTGCCAGCAACATGCGCACGATATGCGCGCGCTTTTGGCGACGTGAGCCCTCAAACTTTGATTGACGGCTATAGCCCGCCGAGCGCCTGGACGGATTGGGCAACGTCTTTTTTAGATATGCGCCGTAATCCAGCAACGCGTAATACCACGCGCGCGGCGTGTCGGCATCATCGAGCGGCACGGCAAAGGGAGCGATCTCGTCGGTCGCCGCACCGGGGGCCGCCGGACAGGCCGCCTGAATCAGCGGCACCAGCTCGCGGTCGGGAACAGCCGGTACATCGGGAAAGAAGTGATGCAGAAAGACCGTGCGCACGTTGGTCTCCAGATACACGCCTGGAAGGTCAAACGCAAACGACCGGATACCTTGCGCCGTTGCCGGGCCAATACCAGGCAGAGCGACCAAGTCACGCGTCTCACGCGGAAACTCACCGTCCCAGTCCTCCACAACGCGCTGAGCGGCCTTGTGGAGCGCCAGAGCGCGTCGGTTGTAGCCCATGCCCTGCCAAGCGTCCAAAACATCGGAAGGCGCGGCTTGGGCAAGCGCCTGCACGGTCGGAAAGCGATCGAGCCACGCCGGCATACGCGTCTCCACGCGTGGCACCTGTGTTTGCTGCAACATGACCTCAGAAAGCCAAATGATGTACGGATCGCGCGTGCGGCGCCACGGAAGGTCGCGATAACGCAGGACCCCTTCCGAACGAATCATCGAACGAAAGGGGTCCTGAATCATATCTATGCTCCTTATGCGGCGCTATTCCTCCCGGCATGTATACGCACAGGTGGCGTACTCGGGAAACGCTTCGCGGTCGGCGAACTTGGGATCGACGGCCGGGAACTGGCGGTGAGCGACGATGTCGCCGAGCGAAACGGAATCGAGGTAGTCGCGCATCAACGCTTGAGCTCCGGCCCACAGGGGATGATAGCAGCACGTGCCCATGCGCGCACAGTCGCCATCGGGTGCGGTGCAATCATTCATAACCATAGGGCCCTGAACGGCCTCGACGACCTGACGAATGGTGACGTCGTCCGGACTGACCTTGAGACGCATGCCACCGTGGACGCCACGCAGGCTCTCCACAATACCGGCCTGGACCAAACCGTGCTGAATCGAGCGGGCAAACGAATACGGAACATTGACCTCTTCGGCAGCGGTGCGAACAGAAAGCAAACGCTCCGGATCCTCGGCAAGCATCGCCAGCATACGAAGGGCGTAATCAGTCTTCCTCGATATGTCCATTTTTCCCCTTTCAAGGAATACGAACAGCTCGAACGAGCTCCGAGGCCGAGCTTGTGTCGAGACGCTAAATGACCGCTAGGACATCCAAATGGTAAATCGGATATCCACTGAGTGCCGCGCTTGGAGCGAAATGCATCAGATGCGGCCTACAGTGCAATTTAGTATAACCTAACCCCCTGTCTCGTTGAACAGGTGTTGCGCAACAAAGCTGTTGTTTAGACAGATATGCTTATTAGATTTTACTTGCGTTCCCGAAGGGGCGGGGATTCTGGGCGAAGATGCGCCAGGGCGATCGTTCTATCGAAACAAAGTGCATCAAACGCAAAAAGCCACGTCCGAAGACGTGGCTTTAATTGCGTTGGCGGGAAGTACGGGGCTCGAACCCGCGACCTCCGACGTGACAGGCCGGCGCTCTAACCAAACTGAGCTAACTCCCCAGGCAGACGTTCGCGTTTGTTTCCGCTCGCGTGCGCTGCGGGGATTAGTATACACAGAAGTCTGTCCGGCGCGCAACAACTTTTTTGAAAAAATTTTTCGGTCCCTCCGGGAGGGTCTCCGGGGCTGGGGGCGGGGGTTAAGCTTGTCGCGAGTTCCGCACGCAAAGGAAAGCACTTAATGTGCTTTCCGTCTTGCGCAGGACTGTAGAGCAGCAAACTTAACCCCCGCCCCCAGCCCCGGAGACCCTCCCGGAGGGACCGAAAAATTTTTTCAAAAAAGTTGTTGCGCGCCGGACAGACTTCTGTGTATACTAATCCCCGC
>JAXKBK010000033.1:0-40980 GCA_036553025.1 Collinsella sp.
GACCTGGAGGGGTACATAGCCCATTGGAACACGCGGCGCAGGCAGGTAAGATTGAAGGGCCTGACGCCGGAGGAGTTCCGGAACCGGGCCCTTGCGGCGTAGTCGCTATTTATTCAGTCCAAGTTTCGGGGCGCAGTTCACTGTCCCCTTTGTGGTGGTTTTGGAATTAAGCCTGAAAGGTGTCGCGGTCGGGGGCGAAGGACTGCATGGCCGCGATGGTACGGTCGAAGAGCTCGGGGAGCTCCCAGCCCAGCATCTCGGCACCCTGCGTAATCACGTCGCGCGAGCAGCCGGCGGCAAAGCGCTTGTCCTTGAACTTTTTCTTGAGCGACTTGGTCGTAAAGTCCATGACGCTCTTACTCGGACGCATGATGACGGCAGCACCGATCAAGCCGGTGAGCTCGTCGCAGGCAAACAGGATCTTTTCCATCTGCAGCTCGGGCTTGGGCAGCGAGGTGTTGAAGTCCGACGTGTGCGTCTGAATGGCGCGAATGAGATCGGGAGAGGCGCCCTCGCCTTCAAGGATCTCGGCCGCATAGATGGTGTGGTTCATGGGGTCGTCCTCATGCTCCTCCCAATCTAGGTCGTGCAGCAGACCGACGATGCCCCAAAACTCCTCGTTCTCGGGGTCGAACTCGCGCGCAAAGTAGCGCATGGTGCCCTCGACCGTTTCGCCGTGGGTGATGTGGAACGGGTCCTTATTGTGCTCGTTGAGCAATTCGAACGCACGGTCGCGGGTGATTCCGGCGGAAAGTGGCTCTGCCATAAAAGACTCCTTGTGCTCGCAGGTATCGCTAAGAATGAATACTACTAGAACGACTAGAACGAAAAAACCACCACAAAGGTGCCTGTCCCCTTTGTGGTGGTTTTTGGCGCGGATGGGTTAGTTGAGGGCGGCTTGGGCTAGGCGGGCTTCGGCGGCCTCCTCGGTGACGCCCAATGCCACGGCGAACTCCTCGATGGAGCGGCGCTTGGCTTCCTTGAGTACACGCATATAGTAAGAGCTGGGCTTTTTATCGGCTTCCTCGGCCTGGCGAATGCGGTGCATCATGGTCTTTGCCACGCGGACCGTCTCGGGCGCGCCCAGCTTGAGCTGCTGCTTAAAGTGTGTCTCTTCAAGCGAGCTGTTGCGCTCGGTAAAGGTGTCGCACTCCAGCTCGTCATAGTGGCTCAGCAGATGCTCGGCATCTTGCTGAGAGATGGCGGCATGCAGACGGTCGGCCTGCGCCACGGGGTACATAAGGATCGTCTGCGCATGCCCCTGCTTGGCCTCGAGCAACAACATGGGCTGCGGCGTGTCGTCCCTAAAACCGACGACGGTGCAGACTCCCTGACCCGGATGAATGACGTGTTGACCGATTGAGAACATGCTACCTCCAACTTATACGAATTTACGTATGTCTAGAATAACACGCTGACGTGCGCAAACCCTTACTTTATGCAGGAAAAGCACACAACTCTGATAGGTAAGAGTATTCGATAAAAGACACAGCTCATCCACACCTTTATGCATTTTCAACGCCTGCATAATCTGCAGGCAGACCGGCATCTTTGAGTGACTCCATGCAAGCTGTAGTCATTTTTGTGCATATGCAATATCTATTAGCTTTACCCTGCGACAGTGACCGTCGCTTGTGATAGAGTGCTACAAACTCTGGCTTTTGCCCTACGAGTGACCAAGAGCTCGGGGGCTTTAACACAAGGAGGATCTATGCCCGAGAAGATTGAAGAGCTGGTACGCGCTGCGCTTGCTGCGGCCCAGGAGGCCGGCGACCTTTCCGCATTTGAACTTGACGATTGCGCTATCGAGCGACCGGCTGACACTTCTCATGGCGAGTGGACCTCTACCATGGCCCTGAAGTCCGCCAAGCTGGCCCACTGCGCCCCGCGCAAGATCGCCGAGGCCATCGTTGCCCATATGCCCGAGGACCCCGCGATCGAGAAGATCGAGATCGCAGGCCCCGGTTTCATCAACTTCTACCTCTCCGTTGCCGTCAAGAATGCCATCTTTGGCGAGGCTCGCGAGAAGGGCATGGACTTCGCTAAGTCCAACGTCGGTGGTGGCCTGAAGACCCAGGTCGAGTTCGTTTCCGCCAACCCCGTCGGCCCCATGCACATCGGCCACGGCCGCTGGGCCGCGCTGGGCGATTCGCTCTGCCGCGTTATGGACCACGCCGGCTATGAGATCCAGCGTGAGTTCTACATCAATGACCACGGCTCTCAGATGAACACCTTCGGCAACTCCATCAGCACGCGCTATATGCAGCTTGCCGACATCATCGCCAAGCAGGGCGTTGATATCGACGAGGCTCACAAGCTGCTGATCGCCGACCGTGACGCCTTTGTTGCCGACGAGAACGACGAGCACCCCGAGACCCATCCGTATCAGGACAACTTTGCCGAGACCTTGGGCAAGGACTCTTACGGCGGCGACTACATCATCGACGAGGCCGCCGAGTTCTGGCGCACCGACGGCGACAAGTGGGTCGACGCCGATCCGCAGGAGCGTATGGAGAGCTTCCGTGAGCGCGGCTACGTGAAGATGGTCGACAACATGCGCGACCTCTGCCACGCCGTCAACTGCGACTTTGACCGTTGGTACTCCGAGCGCTCGCTGTATGTGAAGGACACCGAGGGCGAGACCGCCGGCACCTCCGCCGTCGACCGCGCTTTTGAGAAGCTCGACAAGATGGGCTACCTCTACACCAAGGACGGTGCCCTGTGGTTCCGCTCCACCGATCTGGGCGACGACAAGGACCGCGTCCTGATCAAGTCCGACGGCGAGTACACCTACTTCGCCTCCGACGTCGCCTATCACTGGGATAAGTTCCAGCGCGTCGACCACGTCATCGACATCTGGGGCGCCGACCACCACGGTTACATCGAGCGCGTCCGCTGCGTCTGCGACGCTCTGGGTTACCCCGGCAAGTTCGAGGTTCTACTGGGCCAGCTCGTCAACCTGCTGCGTAACGGCAAGCCCGTCCGTATGTCCAAGCGCAAGGGCACCATGGTGACCCTTCAGGAGCTCGTCGACGAGGTTGGCTCCGATGCCGCTCGCTACACGCTCATCTCCAAGAGCTCCAACCAGATGGTCGACTTCGACATCGAGGCCGTTAAGAAGCGCGACAACTCCAACCCGGTCTATTACGTGCAGTATGCTCACGCCCGCGTGTGCTCCATCCTGCGCCGTGCCGCCGACGTTACCGCCGAGCAGGCCGACGAGATGGGCATGAAGGCCGTTGCCGCCAAGGCCATCGGTGAGAACGTCGATTACTCGCTGCTGACCGACCCGACCGAGCTCGCCCTTTCGCGCAAGCTCAACGAGCTCACCGACCTGATCGCCAGCTGTGCTCGCGATCGCGCCCCGTTCCGTCTGACCCACTTTGCCGAGGAACTCGCCGGTGACTTCCACAGCTTCTACGCTGCCTGCCAGGTGCTGCCGAGCGAGGGCCGTCCCGTCGACCCCGAGCTTTCGCGTGCCCGTCTGGCCGCTTGCGATGCCGTCCGCGTGACGCTCGCCCTGGTGCTCACCCTCGTTGGCGTTTCCGCGCCCGAGCAGATGTAAGCTACGGGTCATTTGACCGTGTAGGTTCGGCTTTGCTGAACCCTATAAGCCCGATCTCCATGCGGAGGTCGGGCTTTTTTCGTTTGGCGGGGCTTTTAGGCGTGTTGGAAAATGCTACCAAATCGCAACTATACCGGTTTACGGGGCTGAATCGCTGCCTGGCGACCATAGCGACAGCAGTGAAAATAAAACCGCAGCTAGACGGTTTATTGTTTCTTGAAAATGCAGGGTATGGTTGGCTTGCAGCATTCTGGCCCCGTAATCCGGCGTAGTTTTGAAAATTGTCCCTTGGGGACGGAGGAAAATGGATCATTTTCGTCTCGCGGAGGGGTGGTGGGATACCGTCCGCCGCGAATCGTGCTCATCTCCTACGTTTGGACGCATATCCCGAACCATGCCGAAAAGTACGATATTAAAACCGCAGGTAGCAGACTCGTTGTTTATGAAAAAAACAAGGGTATGGTCAGGGGCTCGGGTGCAAACGTAGTAGATGGGCGCGATTCGTGGCGCGGCTATTCCGGGTGCCACGGCTTCACTCCTCTGGCGCGACATTTCAAGGCGCTTTTGAGGAGGAGTGTCCCTGATGACTAGTCGTTTAAGAACGTCCCCAATGACTAAGTTGCAGGTGGCGGCGGTTGTGTTACACTAACGCTGCGTAGTTGACGCAATCATCTCGATACAGATCAATGATGTCCGTCGTTTTGAACGGAACTAGACTGTTTAGCCGCCCTGAAGGTTTATGCAGGGAGCATGTGATCACAGGGCTTGAAAAGAAAGTTGAGCAAACACTGTGTCTGATCAACAGCAAGAAAACGAAATAACGACGACGCAGGCCGCTCCCGCTGCAACGGTTGCGTCGGACCAGGTCGCGGCGCCCGCTCAAGCCTCGGCTCCTGAGACGCCTAAGGCTGCTTCGACGCCTATGCCTGTAGCGGCTGAGAAGGCCGTGCCTGCAACTGGTGAGGAGGCTGCTCCGGCAAAGCCCAAGCGCACGCGCCGCACGGCCAAGCCTGCCGCTGACGGCGAGGAGGTCACCAAGCCAAAGCGCCGTACCACGCGCACGACGCGCGCCAAGCTCACCGTTGCAGCTGACTCCTCGGCGCCGATTTCCGATGAGGTCGCGCAGGCACGTGCGTTGGCGCAGATTAGCGAGGCTCAGGTGGTGCGCGCCCGCCGTCGTGCTGCCGAGCGCGAGGCCGCGGCTCTGACCGAGCTTGCAGCTCCGTCTGTACTCGAGACCCCTGCCGCCACCGAGGTTCCTGCCGCCGACCAGCCGACCGAGAAGCTGGCACCGCGCACACGCCGTCGCACGGCTGCTAAGGCCGAGCAGGTTGCGGAACAGGTAGTCCCCGAGCCCACTGAGACTTCGGTCCGTTCCGCGGCAGGGGAGGGTGCATCGTCTGTTGAGCCCGCTGCGCCTGTCGAGGCCAGCGAAGTTCCCGTTGTCGATCCGGCTTTGCGCCCGCACCGTCGCGGTCGCAAGCCTAAGGCCTTTGTCGAGGCCGAGAAGGCCGCAGCCGCAGCCGCCGCCGCTCGGGATGCTGCGGCGACCGCCAAGTCCTCAACTGCTGCCGATGAACCCGTCCAGGATGCTACGACTTCCGAGGCCGTTTCTGCCGATGCCGAGCCCGCCGACGTCCGTCCCGGTCGCAGGCGTCGCACTGCTGCTAAGCGCACGTCCAAGGCTAAGGCTGCCAAGAAGGGCGCGTCCGAGGATTCCACCGAGACGACCGCCGATGTATCGACTGATGCCGCCGAGCCCCAGGACGTCGAACAGCCTGCATCCGAGAAGCCCAAGCGCGGTCGCAAGAAGTCCGTTAAGGCCAAGGCCGCCGAGCAGCATGCTGATGTCGAAGCGCAGGTTGATTCTGGCGCCGAGGCCAATGACGCCGCTGCGGCCAATGTTGACACCACCGCAACCGATGGTGCCGCCCCCGCCGAGAGCGAAGACGGCGCTCGCCCCAACCGTCGCCAGCACAAGCGCAACGAGGAGCGCAACGAGCGCAAGGACGAGCGCAACAACGACCGTCGCAACCGCCAGCGCGATCGCAAGCAACGCAACAAGGAGCGTAATGCCGCTCCCACCGAGCCTACGCTTTCGCGCGAGGAGCTCGCTGCCATGAAGGTTGCCGAACTTCGCGAGAAGGCCAAGGAGTTCGAGATCGAGACGACCGGCAAGAAGAAGGCCGAGCTCGTCGAGGAAATCTACGTCACCGCTGCGAAGGCCGAGGGCTTCCGCGACATCAAGGGCATTCTGCAGATTCGCCCGGACAGCTCCGGCATCATCCACGCCCATGGCTACATGAAGTCCAACGACGACGCCTTCGTGCCCGCCTACCTCATCCGCTCCGCGCGCCTGCGCACGGGCGACGTCATCGAGGGCTCGCTGCGTCCTTCGCGCGGCGGCGACAAGCGCGCCGGCCTCGCCAAAATCACGACCGTCAACGGTCTGGACCCCGAGCAGATTCGCAACCGTCCCAAGTTCGGCGACCTCACCCCGGTCTATCCCAACGAGCCGCTGCGCATGGAGCACGGCAAGGACTCTATTACCGGTCGCGCCATCGACATCGTGTCACCGATCGGCAAGGGCCAGCGCGGCCTGATCGTGTCCCCGCCCAAGGCCGGCAAGACCACGATCCTCAAGAAGATCTGCCAGTCTATCTCGATTAACAACCCCGAGGTGCACCTCATCTGCCTGCTCGTCGACGAGCGCCCCGAAGAGGTCACCGATATGCAGCGTTCCATCAAGGGTGAGGTTGTGGCGTCGACCTTCGATATGCCTGCCGACAACCACACCCGCGTGGCAGAGCTCGTCATCGAGCGCGCCAAGCGCATCGTAGAGCTGGGTGGCGACGTCGTGGTGGTGCTCGACTCCATCACGCGCCTCGCCCGCGCCTACAACTTGGCGGCGCCTGCCTCGGGCCGCATCCTTTCGGGCGGCGTCGATTCGGCGGCACTGTATCCGCCCAAGCGCTTCCTGGGTGCAGCCCGCAATATCGAGAACGGCGGCTCGCTCACCATCCTGGCCTCTGCCCTCATCGACACCGGTTCCAAGATGGACGAGGTCATTTTCGAGGAGTTCAAGGGCACCGGCAACATGGAGCTTAAGCTCGACCGCGACCTGGCCGACCGCCGCATCTTCCCGGCTATCGACCCCGTTGCCTCCGGTACGCGTAACGAGGACCTGTTGGTCGACGAGCAGATGCGTCCGTTTGTCTTTGGTCTGCGTCGCATTCTTGCCGGCATGAACAATACCGAGCGTGCGGCGGCGTCGTTTATCAAGGGTCTGAAGGGCACCAACACCAACCAGGAGTTCCTGGTGCGTTCGGCCAAAAAACACAGCGACTACGAGCAGACGTTTTAGACCATAACTGCGCGCAAAGCTGCCATAAGAATGGGCAATAGGGCCGGGGTTTTATATCCCGGCCCTTTCTTTATGGTGCCACTCGGCAACATTTTTTGACCTTATGACCGACAAGCAGCGGTTTTCGAGCCACAATCCGGCATCGCCGCTTGCAATCGGCAGGGCGGTTTCGCATAATAGCTTTTAAGCTTCGCGACGGAAAACGCAGATGAAACGAACCATATACCGTTGCTTTGGGGCATAGCCCCGCTTCATCTTCTCTCGCGCAGCCAACTGAATGATGCGATTTGGGTGCTGGAAGATGGGGAGAGCTCATGGCTTCTTCTGATGCAACACAACGAGCAGTCCTTGCCGGACTTTCGTGCGGGATCGGCCTTGCCGCTCCCGTGGTTATGTATGCCGCGACGCTGCCGTTTTCGTCGGTGAACGAGACGGTCGTGGCGGGTGCAGTTCCCTTCGCCGTGGGCGCGGTGGCGGGCGTGGGTATCTATGCCGCCTCGCTGGGTATCTCCGAGTATCGTGCGCAGCGTGAAGAGCGTCTGTTCCAGCCCGATGCCATGGGCGGTGCCGCCAATCTCAATCAGCATCAAAGCGAGTTCAAGACCGCCTCGATTCCAGCTCAGCAGCAGGATGCGATTCCGTACGCTGCGGCTTCTGCTTCTCAGGCTCAGTTGGAGCAGTCTACCTCGGCATTCCTTTCCGGCCTGACTGGTGCGTTCCAGCGCCGTCATGCCGATGATGGTGTCCCTACCATCGCTCGAGCCGCAGATGCTATGGACGAGGCCGAGGCTTGGTCCATGATCGACAGCATGCTCGACGACGATTCGCCGGTTAGCTGCGACCCTGCACGCTCGCGCGACGTCTATCAAGTCGCCATCGACGAGCTCACCAACGGCGGGCAGACCGGCTCCTTCAATCGCGATGATATCGCCGCCGCGGCACGCGCCGTGTCGGGCTCCCAGGCCGCCCCTGCGGGCAGCACGGCGGCTTTCGTGGCACTCGTTGCCAACGCGGCAGTCAATAACGCCTACAGCGCTACCTCGGCGGACGCGAACGCTTCTGCCGATAATTCGTACGTTGATGAAGCCATGACCGCGGACGAGGAGGCCGTTGCCGCCCGTCGCGCCGCCGAAAGCTCGCTTTGGGGCGCTCCTGCCCAGCAGCAGGCGGCTGAGGCTGCGCCGTACAACGCAAACCTCGCCAGCATGCCTATCATCTCCGGTGTCGCGGACATCGATCTCGATGACCTCGATGAGCCTGCAGCCATCACCGCATCGATTGATGCCCAAGATCGCATCGACACCGGCGACCTTCCGGATGCCTCGCTCGAGGTTGATGTCCCCATGGCTGATTACTCGGGCCACGAGGACATGTGGGCCGCCGCCACCGCGATTCTGGACGAGATCGACGAGCCTGCTCCTGTTGCAGCCCCCGCTCCCGTCGCTGCCCCTCAACCTGCTGCCCCCGCCTATGTCGGCCGTCACAGTGTTGTGTTCCCCGAGGATACCGCCCGTATCTCGCGCGAGGGCATCGAGCGGGCCGAGGCTATTGCCGCCGGCATTATGGAAAATCGTCGTCACGAGCGCGTCAATCAGATCCTCGAGGAAGAGATCGAGCACCTGCAGTCCTCTACCGCCAAGCGTACGGGCCGTGCCTATCTGAGCGTTATCGAGGGCGGTACCGCCAGCTTCGCGCCGCTCCGCGCGGAGGCATAACTTCTGCATGGTTAAGATCAATCGAAAATGGGCGGTCGTGACCTGCCTGATGGCGCTCTTGATCTGGGGCAATTCGCTGGTTCCCGGCTCGGGGTCGGGCTCGCTGAGCCTAACGGTCATGGAAGCTATCCGCGGTTTCCTGCACGGCGTGGGACTTCCATATGCATGGGTGACCAACTTTGTTGTTCGCAAGTGCGCGCATTTTACCGAGTATACGGTGCTCGGCATCCTGGCAACGCATGCCTTTGATTATGAGGGGCGGCGCACCTTTGACGTGCTGCTGCCCACGGCGGTGTTCCTGCTGCTGATTCCCTCGATCGACGAGACGATTCAGCTCTTTGTGCCGGGACGTGCCGGCATGATCACCGATGTGATGATCGACTGCTGTGGAGCGGCAACGGGTGTTGTGCTCCGATATCTCTTACGGTCGCTGATGTGCGCCAAAAAAGCCGCCTAGGACGTATTGTTTGGTCCTAGGCGGCCTATTTTATTTGAGAGCTTATATGAGGCGTGGTGGCGTCGTTCCGTAGGTCGGATTTGCCGGGCGCGCCACGTCCTGTGGGTGCGTCTGCTACTGAAGCGCCTGTGCGCCCAGGGCCAGGCAGCCCATAATGCCCTGCTTGCCCTCGAGGCTGTTGTTGACGATGTAGCTATCGATGTCGGCCATCTCGGGCGTGACGATGTAGCCGTTGAGCATCTCGGCGCACTTCTTGCGTGCGAGCGGCACGATGGGGGTGTGGTCGGCCACGCCGCCACCGATGACGATCTTCTGCGGTGCGTAGCACAGGATGTAAGTCATGAGCGCCTGCGCAAGGTATCCGGCAAGCAGGTCCATGGCATCTGGGTCGTCGGCCATCTCTCCGGCGCTCTTGCCGCCCCAGCGCTTTTTGACGCCGGGGCCGGCGATGAGGCCCTCGAGGCAGTCGTCGTGGTAGGGGCAGCCGCTGTGCTCGCCGATGGTGTCGCGCGGGTCGCGAGTGACCAGGATGTGGCCGGCCTCGGGATGCATCATGCCGTGCACGAGCTTACCGCCCGAGAGCACGCCAGCGCCCACGCCGGTACCGATGGTCAGATACACCACGTCCGTGAGGCCCTGGGCGCAACCAAAGGTGACCTCGCCCAGGCAGGCGACGTTGACGTCGGTGTCGTAGCCGCAGGGAATATTGAGCTCGTTTTGGATGGTGCCCAGCAGGTCAAAGTAGCGCCATGCCGTTTTGGGCGTCTCCAGGATCTTGCCGTATTGGGGCGAGGCGGGGTTGACTGCGGTGGGGCCAAAGGCGCCGATGCCCAGCGCGGCGATGCCCTTGTTCGCAAACCATGCGTTGACGGCCTCGACGGTCTCCTGCGGGGTCGTGGTCGCGATCTGCTCGCACTCCAGGACCATACCGTCTGCATAGCCCGTGGCGCAGACCATCTTGGTGCCGCCGGCCTCGAGCGCTCCGATAAGCTGCTCTGCCATAGTATTCCTCTCTGGGACGAGTTGCTCCGTGACTAAAGTATAGCGCTCAAAAAAATAAATGAGGTCGCTATAAAAAGAAACCTCGTGGCCCAACGGGTTCACGAGGTTTCTTTAGTGCCTTTAGTTACTGACCGTCCTTACCCGCGCGGTTCGATTTTATCACGCAGAGACTTGAGGTTCTCCAGTGCCGCGTTAAGCGTCTCGTCTCGTTTGGCAAAGTGGAAACGAATCAGATGGTTGACGGGCTCGCGGAAGAAGCTCGAGCCCGGAACGGCGCCCACGCCCACCTTGGAGGCCAAATCCTCGCAGAAGTCGAGGTCGCTGTTATAGCCAAACTCCGAGATATCCATCATCACGTAGTAGGCGCCCTGCGGCACGTTGTGCGTGAGTCCGATGCTGTCGAGTCCCTGACAGAATAGGTCGCGCTTGGCGGTGTAGAGGTCGAGGACCTCCTGGTAATAGCTGTCGTCGAAGTTGAGGGCGGTGACGACGGCCTCTTGCAGGGGAGCGGCGGCGCCCACGGTGAGGAAGTCGTGAACCTTTTTGATGCGCTCGGTGATTTCGGCAGGAGCGATGGTGTAGCCCAGGCGCCAGCCGGTGATGGAGTAGGTCTTGGATAGCGAGCTGCAGCTGATGGTGCGCTCAAACATGCCGGGCAGCGTGGCCATGTACACGTGCTCGTGGGGCGCGTAGACGATGTGCTCGTAGACCTCGTCGGTGATGCAGTAGGCGTCATACTTTTTGCACAGGTCGGCGATAAGGGTGAGCTCCTCGCGGGTAAAGACCTTGCCGCAGGGGTTGGACGGGTTGCATAGAACGATCGCCTTGGGATCGTTGTCGCGGAAGGCCGCCTCCAGGACCTCACGGTCAAAGTCAAAGGTGGGCGGGTTGAGCGGCACGTAGATAGGCTCCGCACCCGAAAGGATCGTGTCGGCGCCGTAGTTCTCGTAGAATGGCGAGAAGATGACGACCTTGTCGCCGGGGTTCGTGACCGTCATCATGGCGGCCATCATGGCCTCGGTGGAGCCGCAGGTGACCACGATGTTCTCGTTGGGGTTGATCGGCATGCCCATAAAGTGCTCCTGCTTGGCGGCAAGCGCCTCGCGCATGGCCTGGGAGCCCCAGGTGATGGAGTACTGGTGGTAAAGCGGCTTGGGGTCGGTGGCAATGGTGCTGAGGCTATCGAGCAGCTGCGCCGGGGGATCGAAATCGGGGAAGCCCTGCGACAGGTTGACGGCACCATACTTGTTGGAGATGCGCGTCATGCGGCGGATGACCGAATCGGTAAACGCCGCCGTGCGGTTGGAGAGTTCTTTCATGCCTATCCTTTCGAGCATTGGGTGGAGCAAGTTTACTCCTATGGAACCGGTGGGATTTGCTCGAAACGGGCTCGAAAAACTCTTTTCAAAATTCTTGAAAATTGGGGCTTGCATCGCGTGGCGTTCCTTGCAATAATAGTCGAGCGCGAAGCGCACAGGACACGGTGGGTGTAGCTCAGTTGGCTAGAGCGACGGGTTGTGGTCCCGTAGGTCGAGGGTTCGAGTCCCTTTACCCACCCCAGTTCTTGCTTCGTGTCGATATCGGGTCGTTAGCTCAGTTGGTAGAGCAGGGGACTCTTAATCCCAAGGTCCAGGGTTCGACCCCCTGACGGCCCACCACACGATATCTCCTCTAAAGTCCGCCACCACGGACTTTAGCTTTGGGTCGTTAGCTCAGTTGGTAGAGCAGGGGACTCTTAATCCCAAGGTCCAGGGTTCGACCCCCTGACGGCCCACCAAAGCATGTTTAGACGGTCAACGAAAGTTGGCCGTCTTTTTTTGTTAACAGTACATGGGGTCGAACCCGTAAGGGCGCGGAGCTGAGGAAATGCGCGAGCATTTGCCAGCGCAGCGCGCAAGGCGCGAAGCGCCGCAGCGGCCGCCTGCGCAGCAGGCTGACCCCCTGACGGCCCACCAAAGCATGTTTAGACGGTCAACGAAAGTTGGCCGTCTTTTTTGTTGACCTTTCATGGGGTCGAACCCGAAAGGGCACGGCCGCTTTCACAGATCGAGTCTACCCTGGGGATCAGTAAAACCGGCGCGTCTGCACGGCAAAGTATGCCTGGGCGAGCGCGATCTCTGGCTTGTTTGAATCTCCGTTTTGGGCGATTAAATAGCATGCATAGCGCGTAAGCTTGTAGTCTTTAACCGCGCGAGCGGCGACACCGGCAGTTATCATTTTCGTGGTGTCACGAAAATGGGAATCAACTGGAGTTTTATTTGTTTCGCACGAGACTTTTGCCCTCTTAACAACTTCGGCGAAGTTCTCCCATCGAGTGTATCCCATGGGTTCCATTAAATCGCGTGCGAGCCAATACTCAACGCCGTCTTCCACATTGGCGCAGCTATCAAGTTCGACACGCCACTTCTCGATATCTCTACTGTCCATATCTCCTCCTCGCTGATTTATTGTCTATGCGCGCTTTGCCCGCTCTGTACTCAGAATAAGGATACGCTGCCGTGCGGACACGAATGGGCCCCGTGCCACTTCGAGGTCACGGGGCCCATAGATATCGATTAGTTGTGCTCTGCTCTAGATAGGTGTCCAGTTTAATTCGATCGATAGTGCGAACCCAGGCTTTCGGTCCGCTTGCGCATGGCTTTGACCATCTCCGTTGCCAGCTGATTCTGCGATTGCAGGCGGGCGAGGGCTGCGATCTCGCTGTCCGCGGCTTTCTGTGTGCTCAAGGTCGTTGCCTCCGTCTTCAAGCCCTCAAGCTCGTGTAGTGCCTTGGATAGACCTGCTTCGGTCCTGTTGATCATGCAATAGGTACTCATCGTGTGCTTAAGGCTGCGTGTCAGGCGTTCGGCATCTGTTGCGGCAATGCCGTACTGTGGGAGGGCGATATCCGACTTCGGGGCCACCTCAGGTGCATTCTGTGCTGCCTGGGCTGCCGATTCGCCCGCGATGCGCCCGAAGACGATGCCGTTGGCACTCGACAAGCCTCCGATGCGGTCGGCGCCGTGCATGCCGCCTGTCGCCTCGCCGCAAGCGTAGAGGCCCTCAACGCCCGTATACGCGGTCTTATCGATCTTGATGCCGCCGTTAGCGGCGTGGGCATACATCGCCACGCGCATCTCGTCGGTCGGCGCGATGCCGTGCTCGTCTTGTAGCCAAGTGGCAAAGGTCTGCACAAACTCGGGGACGTCCTCGCGGGGGAAGTCGTAGTGGAGCGCCAGGCCTTCGGCTCCCGCTTCGTCGATGGCTAGGTCGATAGCGCGAGAATCCAGACGCGAAGTGAAGGGACCATATCCGGAGCGTTGCTCGAGCAGATCGTCGAGCTTATCGTCGGCGTTATCGACCGGCTGGTCGAACTTGACGTAGCGCCAGGTCTTCTCGTTAAAAACAAGGTTTCGCTTGGGCTCTATAAAGCCGGGCATCATCTGCATAAACTCTATATTAGTAAGGGACGCACCGTGCGCCAGCGCGATAGCCTGTGATGAGCTGAGCACGTCGGCGGAAGTGAGGCTGCGCTCGAACAGGCCGCCTGTGCCACCGGTTGCGATGATCGTGGCCTTGGCAGCAAAGGGCACGATTCGATTTTCGGTGAGGTCGTAGAGCACGGTTCCGGTTATTCTGCCGTTCGTGTCCTCAACAAGGTCGATAAGCTCATGGCGGGGGAGCAGGCGAATGCCGAGTGACTCGATTCGGGTCGTCAGAGCGTCCTCAAGGGGCTTGCGGGTGAGGCCGCGCCACATGCGCGTCTTGTGGTCAAAGCAGGGGATAAACTGCTTTTGCTGGGCGCTCTCGGCGCTATGCGGACGCTGGAGTTCAACACCCAGATCCTGCTCGAGCCATTGGATTGCCTGAGGAATGCCGTGGACAAACGTCTGGACGAGCGTAGGGTCGGCAACACCGCCGCCGACGGTCTGGATTGTGTCGATGAGGTCCTGCTCATCGTCTTCGTTAAAGGGTCCGATAAGCCCCAGGCCCCAGGTTCCGGGGAAGAAGCTCGATCCATTCATGGTCTTGCCGGCGCTTGCCACAGCGACGGTTGCACCCGTGCGCGCCGCTTCGATGGCGGCGCAAAGGCCCGCAATGCCAGATCCAATTACCAGTACATCAGTCGATTCCATCGGATTCCTTTCTCGTCCGGTGCATTGTCGCACGGGTGATCGGCAATGGGGCCGCAAAGACTCGGCAAATCGGTAAAGGGCAATTATGGCAGGTGGGTGTCATGGACACTTTGACGTTCCATCTCGTCTCATCTCGTATTTCGCCCCAACTGGTATATCGGCATTAGCTACCCTGCGACAGCGTAAACAAAAAGAGCCGCTACCTCGAAAGGTAGCGGCTCCAAAGCTCAACTATATGAGCATCGCGCGGGCGCGATTAGGCCTTGAGGGCCTCCTCGACGGCGACAGCGCAGGCGACGGTGGCACCGACCATGGGGTTGTTGCCCATGCCGATGAGACCCATCATGTCGACGTGCGCAGGCACGGAGGAAGAACCGGCGAACTGGGCGTCGGAGTGCATACGGCCCATGGTGTCGGTCATGCCGTAAGAGGCAGGGCCGGCGCCCATGTTGTCCGGGTGCAGGGTACGGCCGGTGCCGCCACCAGAAGCGACGGAGAAGTACTTCTTGCCAGCCTCGATGCGCTCCTTCTTGTAGGTGCCAGCGACGGGGTGCTGGAAGCGCGTGGGGTTGGTGGAGTTACCGGTGATCGAGATGTCGACGTTCTCGTGCCACATGATGGCAACGCCCTCGCGGACGTCGTCGGAGCCGTAGCAGTTAACGGCAGCGCGGGGACCATCGGAGTAGGGGATGGTCTCGACGACTTTGAGCTCGCCCGTGTAGTAGTCGAACTGGGTCTTCACGTAGGTGAAGCCGTTGATGCGGGCGATGATCTGGGCGGCGTCCTTGCCCAGACCGTTGAGGATAACGCGCAGCGGCTTCTTACGAGCCTTGTTGGCGTTCAGAGCCAGGCCGATAGCGCCCTCAGCGGCAGCGAAGGACTCGTGGCCGGCCAGGAAGGCGAAGCACTCGGTGTCGTCGGAGAGCAGCATAGCGCCCAGGTTGCCGTGGCCCAGACCGACCTTGCGGTCCTCGGCGACGGAGCCGGGAACGGTGAAGGCCTGGATGCCCTCGCCGATGATGGCGGCAGCCTCAGAAGCGGTCTTGGCGCCACGCTTGACAGCGAGAGCGCAGCCGAGGGTGTAGGCCCACTCGGCGTTCTGGAAGGCGATGGACTGGGTGTTGTTGACGATCTCACGCGGGTTGAAGCCCTTGTCGGTGCAGATCTGCAGAGCTTCCTCGAGGGAGGCGATGCCGTTGTCGGCGAGGCACTTGTTGATCTTGTCAGCGCGGCGCTCGTAACCTTCGAACGTAACAGTCATAGTTATTTCCCTCCCTTTCTACTCGTGAACCGGGAACACGCTGGCGACGGAGTGAGTCTCCTCGTCGGTGCGCGGGTCGATGTACTTGGCAGCGTTCTCCCACTGACCATAGTGGCCCATAGCGCCAGCGATGGCCTCCTCGGGGGTCTTGCCGGCCTTGACGGCGTCGGTGAACTTGCCGAGGTTCAGGAACTCGAATGCGATGATCTCGTTCTTGTCGTTGAGAGCCATGCGGGTGACGTAGCCCTGAGCGAGCTCGAGGTAACGAGCGCCCTTGGCCTTGGTGCCGAACATGGTGCCGACCTGAGAGCGAAGGCCCTTGCCGAGGTCGTCGAGGGAGGCGCCCACGGGCAGGCCGCCCTCGGAGAACGCGGTCTGGCTGCGGCCGTAAACGATCTGCAGGAAGATCTCGCGCATAGCAACGTTGATGGCGTCGCAGACGAGGTCGGTGTTGAGGGCCTCGAGGATGGTCTTACCGGGAAGGATCTCGGAAGCCATGGCAGCAGAGTGGGTCATGCCCGAGCAGCCGATGGTCTCAACGAGGGCCTCCTCGATGATGCCGTCCTTGACGTTCAGCGTGAGCTTGCAGGCGCCCTGCTGAGGTGCGCACCAACCCACACCGTGCGTAAGACCGGAGATGTCGGAAATCTCCTTAGCCTGGACCCACTTGCCCTCCTCGGGGATGGGTGCGGGGCCGTGGTATGCACCCTTGGCAACGGGGCACATGTTCTCCACTTCCTGTGAGTACTGCATGCCTCTCCTCTCTATCGTGTTGGCGTCCCGTCTGGGGGTCGTGGCTGGCGATTGCCGGGCGACCCTTCGAAAGGGACATGACATGCAGCCCCTATAATACCGCGAAATGCACGGAATATTCGGCGAACGGCTCAGTTTTCGTAGCGAGAAGTCCGGAAGTTTTAATTGAAACGGTTTAACTATATGTTCTGTGGTCGCGAACTTCCGTAGAGGGGGTTCGTCTTGGGCAAGCTTTTGGTCAGCTCTTGTAAGCGTTGCAGGGGTTGACCTGTTGCAACGGTGCCGTTCGCCGCCCGTTTACTGCCTTTGGCCGCGCGAGCGTATTGTTTTGCGTGAATGTTTTGATGGCACGCTTCAATCGTGCTGTATTGGATGGCAATCAGATCCCGGCGAAGGGAGCGCCATGCAGCGCGTTTGGAGAACGGTTACCGGCTTTTACCATGTCTGTGCCCGCGGTGTGGGCAAGCAGCTCATCTTTGAGGGCGATGAAGACCGGTGGGAGTTTTTGGAGCTGATGCGCGAGTGCTGCCGCGAGGCGGGCGTGACGGTTATCGCCTGGTGCCTTATGGGCAATCACGTGCATCTGGTGCTTGCAGATTACGAGGACGCGATGAGCGCGGCGATGCACCGGCTGCTTTTGACGTACGCGCGGCGGTTCAATAAACGCACGGGGCGCACGGGTCATCTGTTCCAGAACCGTTTTGACCGGCGCTCGCTCGATACCGACCGTTATCTAATGGCTGCCATTCGCTATGTTCACGCTAATCCGCAGGAGGCGGGTATCGCCCTGATCGAGCGTTATCCCTGGAGCAGCTTTGCCGAGTATCTGAGAGCGTATGACAACGATACGACGAGGGGATTTTCGGACCCTTCTTGTGTGCTTGAGCTCTTTGAGTCTGCCAAGGGGTTTCTGGATTATTCTCTGTCGATGCCCGATGGTTCCGATCCGGTGATTCACGATATGGATGAGACAGAGTGGGAGCGGCGTGCGTTTGCCGACAAGATGGCGAAGCGCCTGGGTGTGCCGCTCAACGAACTCAAGACCGTAGCTCCCTCGCGGCGAGACGGAATCGTTTTCGCCCTGCACGATGGCGGCTACACGGTGCGCGAGATCGAACGGTATACGGGAGTCAGCAAGAGTACCGTCTCTCGTATCGTGCGCGCTTATGCGCGGGTGAATGCTCAGGCTGAGGGCTCGGAATAGAAAATGGCCGAACCACTCTTGTCAAGCGATTCGGCCAATAAAATTCTTAAGATTTGGGACAAATACTACTGATTATTTTGTCCCGTGAGCATGCCGTCGAGGGTGCGCCAGGCGAGCTCGGCGCATTTGACGCGGGCGGGCATGTGCGAGATGTCCTGGAGCTGGGCGGCCTCGTCCAGGTCTTCCAAGTCCTCCTCGGAGAGCTGCTCGCCGCGGATCATGGCGAGGAAGAGCTCTGCCAAGCGGCGAGCTTCCTCGACGGTCTCGCCGGTGATGAGGTCGGCCATGATGTCGGCACTGGCCTGGCTGATGGCGCAGCCGTGGCCGGTAAAGGAGGCCTCCTCGATCACGTTGTTCTCGACACGTAGCTGCAAGGTGAGCTCGTCTCCGCAGCTGGGGTTGATGCCGTCGTGCTCGTGCGTGGGGGCGTCCATCTCGTACTTGTAGTCAGGGTGCGAGTTGTGCTCCATAAACGTGGTGGAGGTGTACAGATTACCCATTGAACGTGCTCCAAACGTGATGCAGGCCGGCGATGAACTTGTCGATATCGGCCTTGTCGTTGTAGAAGGCCACGCTGGCGCGGCAGCAGGCAAGGTTCTCGACGCCCAGCCAGGTGAGTAGCGGCTGCGCGCAGTGGTGACCGGCGCGGATGCAGACGCCGTCCATGTCCATGATGCTCGCGACGTCGTGCGGGTGGATGCCCTTGACGTTAAAGCTCACGACGCCGTGGTGGTTGTCCCAGTAGATCGAGCCGATGATCTGGACAAAGTCGAGCTGCATGAGCTCGCCCATCAGGTAGTGGACGAGTGCCTGCTCGCGTGCCTGGATGTTCTCGTAGCCCACCGTGTTGACCAGGTAGTCGAGTGCCGCACCCGTGGCGAAGATGCCGGCGGCGTCCTGCGTGCCGGCCTCGAACTTCTCGGGGACGGGCGCCCAGACGGCGTCCTGCTCGGTGACAGAGTCGATCATCTCGCCGCCGGTAAGCATGGGCGGCATGGCGTTGAGCAGGTCCATCTTGCCCCACAGCACGCCGATGCCCATGGGGCCCATGGCCTTGTGCGCGCTAAAGGCAAAGAAGTCGGCGCCCAGGTCGGCCACATCGACCGGCATGTGCGGCAGCGACTGCGCACCGTCGACGACCAGGTAGCCGCCGTACTTGTGCACGAGCTTGCCGAGGTTCTTGACCGGGTTCTCGACGCCCAGCACGTTAGAGACCTGACCCACGGCCAAGATCTTGGTCTTGGGGCCCACCTTGGACAAAACCTCTTCGGTGGTGAGTTGACCGGTCTTGGTGGGGTAGAGGTAGACGAGCTTGGCGCCGGTCGCGCGGCAGACCTGCTGCCACGGAATCAGGTTGGAGTGGTGCTCCATGATGGTGATGACGACCTCGTCGCCCGGCTCGAGGACTGTGGGCGCAAAGCTCTTGGCGACCAGGTTGAGCGACTCGCTCGTGTTGCGGGTGAAGACGACCTCGTTGGCCTGGGAAGCGCCGATGAGGTCGGCGATCTGCTGGCGCACCTTCGCGATGGCCTCGGTGGCCTCGACGGACAGTGAGTACAGGCCGCGTAGGGGGTTGGCGTTCATGCGCTGGTAGAAGTCGCGCTCGGCGTCGAGTACGCAGGCGGGGCGCTGTGCGGTGGCAGCGCTATCGAGGAAGGCGATCTCGGGGTGCTGCTGGAACAACGGGAACTGCGCCTTGTAGGGATTAGTCTCGATGTCGACGGTAGGCCAGCCGCGTGAGGCCTCGTCGCTGGCGTCGAGCTCCATGGGCTCGGGGGCTGTACAGGTATCGCATTTAACGTGCTCGGTGTCGATCATGCGAGCTCCTCCTCAAAGTTGTCGATCAGGTTGTTGCCCAGGCGGACGACGGCGGCGCGAGTGCGCTCGTCGGTGGCGGAAAGCGCGGCGTCCTCCAGCTTGGCGCGGATGAATAGGTCCTCGGCGGCATTTTGGTCAAGGCCGCGGCAGGCGAGATAGAACAGCTGCTCGTCGCGGACGTGGCCAATGGTGGCGCCGTGGTTGCCGGCGACGTCATCCTCGTCGCACAGGATAACAGGGACGGTCTTGTTGTCGACGCCCTTGTTGGCCAAGAGCACCGTCTCACGCTCGGTGCCGGTTGCGCCCTTGCAGCCGTGCACGAGGTCGATGGTGCCGCGGTAGACCTTCTTGGACGTGCCAGTCAGCACGCCGTTGGCGTCGATCTCGCACTCGGTCTTGCGGCCGCGGTGGCGCAGCTCGTAGTTAAAGTCGCGCACCTGTTCGCGGGCACCCAGGTAATCGGTATCGATGGTCACCTTGGCGGTGTCGCCCAGCAGGTCGCCGGCAAGGCCGGTGGCGCTGGCGCCGGCACCCAGTACGGTGTGCTGCACGTTGACGCGCGCGCCCTCGTCCAGGAACAGGCCGGTGTCGTCGAGCGCGATCCAGCTGTCGTCGAGCGTCTGCGTGCAGGTTACGTTGACGGTGGCGTACTCGTGGGCGCACACGCGTAGCACGGAGCCCACGGCACCCTCGCCGGTAACGGGGGAGTCCAGGGCGATATGCAGATCGAGCGTTGCCTGCGGACGGGCGACGACGTCGATGGCGGCGATGGCCGCGGCAGCGTCGACGCCGCTTACGCGCACGGTGACCGTGGCGTGCTGGTAGGCGGGCACATCAATAACGATGCGCTTGGTGGCGTGGTCTGCCAGATATGTGTAGGCAGCCTCGCCCATGCCGGTTTCGAAGGCCTCAGCGGGGGAGAGCTCCTCCTCCAGCTTAATGGCACCGGCCTGGTAGACCGAGGTAGCGGGCACGTCGAGCTCGGTTTCGGGCGTGATGCGGGCGCGGTCGGCGGCATCACCGGGGGCGGAGGCGCGGCGCTCGGGGAAACGCTCGGCCATGGCCTCCATGGCGGCGTCGAACGCGTCTGTCACGCCAGTAAACTGCTCGTCCAAGCCCTCGACCTCAATGGTCTCGGCGGGTGCGGCGGCAAGCTCGGCCGAAAGCTCGAGCTTGGCCTGGTTCATCTTGAGCCAGCCCCAAGTGGCGGCTGGCATCGCGTTGACCTGCTCGAGCGTGGTGGCGGCGGTGTTCGTGGTCTGTTTCATTATCCGATCGCTCCTTCCATCTCGAGCTTGATCAGGTTGTTCATCTCGACGGCGTACTCCAGCGGCAACTCCTTGGAGACCGGGTTGGCAAAGCCGTTGACGATCATGGTGCGGGCCTCTTCCTCCGAGATACCGCGGCTCATCAGGTAGAACACCTTGTCGTCGCCGATGCGGCCGATGGTGGCCTCGTGGCCGATGTCGACGTTCTTGGCGCGGATGTCCATAGCGGGGATGGTATCGGAGCGGCTCTGGTCATCGAGCATGAGCGACTGGCAGCTCACGGTTGCCTTGGAACCCTCTGCCTTGGGCGTGGCCACGATAGAGCTGCGGAAGGTCTGAATGCCGCCGCTCTTGGAGATACCTTTGGTCTCGACGGTTGCCGAGGTATCGGGCGCGTTGAGCACGACCTTGCAGCCGGTATCCAGGTTCTGGCCGGCGCCGGCAAAGGTGATGCCGGTAAAGCTCGAGCGGGCGCGGCGGCCGTTGAGCACGCTCATGGGGTAGAGGTAGCCCACGTGGCTGCCGAAGGAACCGCTGATCCACTCGATATCGCCGTCCTCGTCCACGCGCGCACGCTTGGTGTTGAGGTTGTACATATTCTTGGACCAGTTCTCGATGGTCGAGTAGCGCAGATGTGCACGCTTGCCCACAAAGAGCTCGACGGCGCCGGCGTGGAGGTTGGCCACGTTGTACTTGGGCGCGGAGCAACCCTCAATAAAGTGCAGGTCGGCATCGTCCTCGACGATGATGAGCGTGTGCTCAAACTGGCCGGCACCCTTGGCGTTAAGGCGGAAGTAGCTCTGCAGCGGGAAGTCGAGCTTGGTGCCCTTGGGCACGTAGACAAACGAGCCGCCCGACCATACGGCGCCGTGCAGGGCCGCAAACTTGTGGTCGGTGGGCGGGATGAGCGTCATAAACTTCTCGTGGATGAGCGGCTCCCACTGCGGGTCGTGCAGGGCCTCCTCGATGCCGGAATAGACGATACCCATCTTGGACGCGGTGTCCTGCATGTTGTGGTAGACCAGCTCGGAGTCGTACTGCGCGCCGACGCCCGCCAGGTAGCTGCGCTCGGCCTCGGGGATGCCCAGGCGCTCAAAGGTGTTCTTGATGTCGTCGGGCACCGACTCCCAGTCGTGCTTTTGGTCGGTGTTGGGCTTGACGTAGGTGACGATGTTGTCCATGTCCAGGCCCTCGATCGAGGGGCCCCACGTCGGGTCGGGAAAACGATTGAAGATCTCGAGGGACTTTAAGCGCAGATCGAGCATCCACTGTGGCTCGTCCTTCTTGGCGCTGATCTCGCGCACGATGTCGGGCGTGATGCCGGCGTCGAGGCGCTCGAATCCCTCCTCGCCGTAGGTGAAGTCGTAGAGGCTGCGGTCGATGTCCGCGACCTCGGTGCGGTTCTTGGTCATTGCGTCGCCCCTTTACGCCTGCTGCTCGGCAGCGGCGGCCTCGGCCTGGGCGCGCTGCTCGGCGGCCTCGCGCTCGAAGGTCTCAAAGCCGTTCTTGTCGATCCAGGGGATCAGCGAGGCATCGTCCTCGCGCACGATGTGGCCCTTGACCATAACGTGGACGCGGTCGACATCCAGGTGCTCCAGGATGCGCGTGTTGTGCGTGATGATGAGCATGGAGCCGTCGCAGCTCTTGCGGTAGGCGTCCATACCGTGGCTGACGGTGGACAGGGCGTCGACGTCCAGGCCGGAGTCGGTCTCGTCCAAGATGGCGAGCTTGGGCTGCAGCAGCAGAAGCTGGAGCATCTCGACCTTCTTTTTCTCGCCGCCCGAGAAGCCCACGCCCAGCTCACGGTTGAGGTAGGCGGTATCCATGTTAAGCTCGGCCGCGAGCTCCTTGACGCGACGACGGAATTCCTTGCCCTTCATCTCCAGGCCGGGGCGGCCGGCGATACTGGCGCGCAAAAAGCTCGACAGTGGCACGCCGGGGATCTCGACAGGGGCCTGGAAGCTCAGGAACAGGCCGGCGCGCGAGCGCTTGTCGGTGGTGAGCTCGGTGATGTCCTGGCCGTCAAAGACGATGCGGCCGTCGTTGACCGTGTAGACGGGGTCGCCCATGACCAGGTGGCCAAGGGTGGACTTGCCGGCGCCGTTGGGTCCCATCAACACGTGGGTCTCGCCGGCGGCGACGTTGAGGTTGACGTTGTGGAGGATGGTCTTCTCGTCCACGGAGGCGGTCAGACCTTCGATGGAAAGCAGCGGATTTGCGCTCATGCTGTCCCTCTCTGTATATGGTGTACTCATAGGTGTGCTAAACCCTAGGAATCTTCTCGGAATAAAGTTACTATGGGTTCGGCGTTAGTCAAGGGAAAACCCGACTAATCCACTCGACTTTTTAGATGAGGGACATAATAATCAGGTTTGTTTGTTCCGCTTGCATAGGATTTGGGACAAACAAGCCTGGTTTTGTCCCAGTAACGATGGGAGGGTAGGTATGCTCATTTCTTCCAAGGGCCGCTATGCCCTCCGACTGATGATCTATATCGCGGCGCTCGGTGACGCCGAGGGCAAGATTGCTCTGCGCGAGGTTGCCGACCGCGAGCGCATTTCGCAGAAGTATCTGGAACAGCTGGTTCGTCCGCTTATGAAGGCTGGCCTGCTTAAGAGCGTGCGCGGCAAGGGCGGCGGCTACATGATGGCCAAGGACCCGGCCGAGGTGCGTGCTGGCGACATCCTGCGCGCTGTCGAGGGCAGTACGGCTCCGGTGGCGTGCGACGGCATCGACAACAGCTGCGCCCGTAGCGATCTGTGCTCAACCGTCAAGTTCTGGCGCGGCCTGGACGACGTGATCGAAAACTACGTCGACGGCGTGACGTTGGCCGACCTTGCTGCCGTCCCCGAGATCAACTTCGACATTAAGCTGTAGGGCTGCAAATGACATCTCTCGACAAGGTGTATAAGCAAATTGAAGTTTTTGCTCGGGAATGTGACGCCGAGAAGGTTGTGCTGTTTGGTTCCCGCGCTCGAGGTGACAACTTGCCTAAGAGCGATATTGACATCGCCGTAGCAGGTTGCCGGGATTTCGGCCGGTTGTCATATTTGATCGAGGAGCGCCTTGATACTCTTTTAGATGTAGATGTCGTCAATCTCGACGAGTCCTTATCGCGTCAATTGCTCGATGAAATTGCCAGGGATGGTGTGATTCTGTATGAAAAAATATGAGAACTTTGTCAGCGCCTTGGCGAATCTTGAGGATGCGCCCAATCAGGATCTCAACAATGATTTTGTTCAGAGTGGTTTGATTAATAAGTTCAATCTTCAATTTGAACTGAGCTGGAAGCTCCTTAAGCGTCTGCTCGAGTATGAGGGCGCCACGCTTGCCGCGTCGGGGTCTCCTCGTGCCATCTTGAAGGAGTCCTACCGATTCTACGACTTTATTGATGAGGCGGCCTGGCTAGATATGCTCAAAGACCGCAATACGAACGTCCATATCTATGACAACAAGCTCGCTCAAGATTTGATTCAGCGCATCTTGAACGTATATATTCCCGCTTTTTGTCAGTTGAGGGACGGGCTGATGGAGCGATACGGCGAGCTTTTGATGGCGCCCGACGACCAGTTTGTTTAATTCCTTAAGATTTCGCGGAGGGTTGTTGCCGTTTACCGAGGGGTTGTTGTGCAACAACGGGCGAGCTGCAATACTTACTCTTATCTTTGCAAACTGCACTTTAACTACACCAATGCAGGGAGGATCTTATGCAGCGCAAGCATTCTGCTATTGTCGCGGGCCTGACGCTGGCGCTTTCGTTTGGCGCCGTTTCCGCGCCGGCACCCGCCGCTGCCGAGGAGCCCACGCCGGGCGTTGCCTCGGATGCGACCGATATCGATAAGGGTCTCTATACCCAGCAGTCCTTTTCGGGCGTGCTGAGGTCGGTCCAGGGCGTTTCGTTTGTTAACGTGACTCCCGAGATGAAGTACTTCACCAAATATGAGAGTCACGGCAACTATAACCAGGGCTTTTCGTACGGTGACGGTTATAACGCGCTGGGTTATTACCAGTTCGACCGTCGTTGGTCGCTCATTCCGTTTATGAAGCAGGCCTACAACTACAACCCCGAAAAATACAGCATGCTCAAGGATGCGATTGATCGCGGCAGCGAGATTTCCAACATGAGCAATGCCATGTACGAGAACGGCCAGCTCACCGAGTTGGGCCGTATTGCGCAGGAGGCCTTCCAGGGCGCTTATAACATCGATCCTGTTGAGTTCTCAGCTCTTCAAGATGCCTATGCGTACAACTCGTACTATGCGGTGACCGAGGCGTGGCTCAAGAGTGGCCTGGGCATTGATATTTCGGGCCGTGCCGATTGCGTTAAGGGCATGGTGTGGAGCATCACCAACATGTGCGGCACCGGTGGCTGCAGGGACTTCTTCCGTTGGGCGAATCTCTCCAACGATATGTCCGACCGCGAGTTTGTGACGGCGCTTTCCAACAGTGTGGTCAATAACGTGGCGACCAAGTATTCGAGCCAGCCCCAGTATCATGAGGGCTGGAAGAACCGCTACCGCAATGAGCTGAAGGACTGCTTGGTTTATATCGCCGAGGACGAGGCCGCTGCGACGCCCGTGCAGCCCGAACCTACGCCGGCGCCCTCGCCGACGCCTGATTCGAATGACGACTCGAGCGACGATGCCAACGATGACAGGATGGATGCGCCCTCGACCGGTGCTGACGGTGATGGCTCTGCTGGTGGCACTACCAACAACGGCTCTACCTCGAACGGTTCCGATTCAAACGGCTCTGCTGCGGGCGATTCGTCTTCAAGCTCTGCCGGCAATACGGACAGCGACGCTTCTGGTTCGACCGGCGCTGGCACCTCTAACTCATCCACCGGCTCGAGCGATTCGTCCGTTGGCACCGGCTCTAACAACGGCTCCGGCTCTGACGCAACCCCTGGTTCCGATGCTTCCAAGGATGACTCGAATAAGGCGCCGGACGTTCCCGTTGCTTCGCCGGACAAGAAGCCTTCTTTCTCCGAGCAGCTTGGCTCTACGCTGGGCTCTTCGCTGATGGCTGGCGTCAATAACGGCTCGACCCAGAACAAGGGCAACTCTGATCAGGTTTCCACGGAAAAGATCGAAGCCGCAAAGGGCGACTCCAAGGACAAGGCTTCCGAGAAGACCGAATCCGATAAGGGTTCTAGCTCTGAGGAGAAGAGCGACAAGTCCGAACAGAAGAAGGACGAGGATAAGAAGTCTGAATCTGAGGAGAAGGACAAGAGCAAGGCCGAGGGCGAAAAGAAACAGTCCGAAGACGACGACAAGAGCGGTGCTGACAACCAGGTCCAAGAGCAAAATGACTCCAAAACGGTGACCACCACGACCACGACGACTACAACTACCAAGTCCTCGGGCGGCAACATGCCCAAGACGGGCGATCTGATTGTGATGGCGAGCCTTGCCAGCGCGAGCTTGGCCACACTGGGCGCTACGTCTATCGTAAGTGGTAAGCATAAGCTCGATCAGCAGAAGAAGGCTTCTGGGGAGGACGGCTCGGAGGAGTAATCTTCTAGATCGTTTTCTATAAGAGTTTGGGACGGGGTCCGGTGCGGCGGCATCGGGCCCCGTTTTTGTTGTGCAACGATTTGTTATGCCCCCTCGGGGGTCTGCTGCTACCGTTGCCCGAAACGTTTGCATGTCGATATTGTTGCGCTCTACCCGCTCGCTACAATGGGCATCGTGCTGCGTTAGAAGGAGAGTTTACGGTGTCTGAACAGGCGAATTATGGTGTTGCTCATGCGTTTGGCGCACGGTTGCTCAGTTATGCGGATAACGCAGCTCTGCCGGTTGATGTACACGACTTTTCCGATGCAATCAATCGGTGTTTACTCGTCGATAAGACTATGTTTATTGCCGATATATTGGACAGCGAAGCACCTGTTGCGGTTTGCTGTCGGCCCAAGGGTTTTGGCAAGAGCATGAATCTATCGATGCTCAAATGCTATTTGGAACGACCTGATTACCGGCGGCCGGATCGAAGCCCGTTCGTCGGCTCCCAGATTTGGCAGGCGGGCGGCGGTCACTATCGTGATGAGTACGCGTGTTATCCGATCATCACGCTCGACTTTTCAGCTGCCGCTGCGGGGCGCGACGCCGATGATGCGGCGGCTATTCGCAGCGCTGTCGCGAACGAGTGCGCCCGATTGCTGCCGCTGCTTGCCGCACCTGATCTGTCAAGACGTGAAGTCCGTCTTATCGAGAGGGCGGCGCGTGGGGTGGCCAGCGATAAGGAGATCGATGCGGCGCTTGGCGTGCTTATCAAGCTGCTCCAGGCAGCTTTCGATGAGCAGGTTGTTCTTCTGATAGACGACTACGACGCGGTATGTCCAAAGCGTTTGGACGCTAAGGACGACGGTAGCGTGGATTCCCTAGAGTCGCTCAGCCGAATGTTGTTCGACACCATTGCCGATGCCGGCGACTCGTTGCGATTGACGTGTCTGATGGGCGAGCGCCCCGGTCATGCCGAGTTTGCGTTGTCCCAACGTGGGGTTTCCTATCGGTCGGCGACAGCGTTGTCGAGTTGGTGTGATCGATGGTTCGGTTTTTCGGACGACGAAGTCCAAGTGCTGTTGGATTGCATCGGTCGCAACGGCTGTCTGGATGACGCGCGTGAGTGGCTCGAGGGCTATCTGTTTGGTGGTTTTTATTGCTCGAGCCCGGAGCGCGTGGTGGACTACGCACAGCGCGATTGCGTCGCGCCCGTTCGGGCGGATCTGTATGGTTACGCCGACCGTCTGAGCGCATGCGTCGGTGACTGGAATCTCATGCGCCTGTCCGCATTGTTCGATTTGGTTGAGCCGCATGGGTTTATTGAGGCGCCAGTGCATGTGCATGCCGAGGAGGTCGATGCCGCCAAGCCCGAAGATATCTGGACTGCGCTGTATCTGTCTGGATTTCTTACGACGGACATGACAGGGCATTCGGAGGACGGCGCGTGCCTTCGTTCCCTGCGCCTGCCTAACAACGAAGTGCGTCAGGCGCTCCGTCTTGTAATTCTGGAATGGTTTGAGTGCGCCGTTGAGGACGTTGGAGTTATCGACTCGTTCCATGACGGGTTGTGTCGAGGAGACGAGGACGCTGTAAAGCAAGCTTTGAGCTGTGCTATCGGCGATCTGGGCATCGATGTGGACAAATCAGATATGCCGACAGCCTATCATCTGGCGCTGCAG
Organism: Collinsella sp.; assembly: GCA_036553025.1. Taxonomy (GTDB): domain Bacteria; phylum Actinomycetota; class Coriobacteriia; order Coriobacteriales; family Coriobacteriaceae; genus Collinsella. The sequence continues at coordinate 27,703 of JAXKBK010000033.1, forward strand.
GGGCTTTGCTTTGGACTGTCCGGCTATTGCAATCCCAGCTCCAAGCGAAGTGGCGTCTCGGATCGCTGGGATATCCAGGTGATTCCCACCGGTCGGGTGTTTGACGTGGCCGACACGCTCGGCATGCTCGATGAGCGACCGCTCATTACGATCAACATGTTGTATGACCCTGGCGTCGATGCCCTGGGCCTGGAACTGTTAGCGGTTCAGGCGCTGCTCGACATAGAGCGCGACGGCATCGATGATATCCGCGTGCCGCGCCCCGCCGTCGGGCGCATGCGTTGGGGCTTTGGTTTTGACGGTCAGCGTGTGTCCGTGGTGTGTCAACGACTGTAGCGGCGGGCGAAAGCCCTTTACTACTCGGCGTCCTTCAGGGGCGGCATGGGCTTCCAGTTGGGATCCTTAACGATCTTGCGTGCGTCCTTCATGCCACGGCGCAGCGCCGGAATACCGGTCTTAAAGCATTTGTCGACTGCTGCCAGACGAATGAACTCCTTGCAGAAGGTCGCGGCATTGCCCAGACGGAACAGCACGGGGTGGTAGTCGCCGTAGATCTGCATGTAGCGTGCCAGATAACCGCGGTTGCGCATGATGTAGTAGCGGTTGGTGTCGCTCGTGGAGTTGAGCTGGCGCTTGCCGGCGATATCCCAGTTAGAGACGGCGCGGGCGCGCTTGAGCACCACGTCGGCAACCACGGCGGCGGGGAAGTGCTGGCTGGCCACGTAGCCGTAGCAGGCATCGTCGCCGTAGATAAAGAAGCGCGCGTCGGGCAGGCCAATCTTGTCGACCACGCGGCGCGAGAACATGCCGCCCTCAAAGCACAGTTGGTTCATGGTGCGGTAGCCCTCGGGTCCCAAATCCCACTTGGCGATGGGGTTAGGGATGCCGAGCGAAAGGATGAGCTGGTACTGCCAAAAGAAGGCGCCGCCGTCAAAGTCCAGGCGCGAACCCTGAATGACGTCGTAACAGTCGGTCCACTTGGCCAAGCGCTCGATGCCTTCGGGGATGACGAGCACGTCGTCGTCCATCACCCAGAACCACTGGGCGCCCAGGTCGTAGGCGCATTTGGTGCCGGCGGAGAAGCCACCCGCGCCGCCACCGTTTTCAAGCTGCGGCGCGTATATAACGCGGTCGGTGCCACCCTGTGAATCGGGCTGGTCGGTGTCGATGCCCCACAGGTTGGCGAGGCGCTCGTTAAATGCGGTGCACATGGCCTCGGTCTCGCGCGAATTCTCGTTATCGACAATCACGATGCGCCAGGGCGTTGCCGTGAGCTCGGTCATGGAGTCGAACAAGCTGGCCAGGAGTTCCTGGCGCTTGTACGTGACGACAACGATGGCGAGCTTATCGATGGGGGCGGGAAGGGTTGAAGGCATGGGGCAATATATCCTTTCACGCGCGGCGCGCGAGCGCTGCGCGGAAGCTATCGAATACGTCCTTGGGACTGTCCTATTGTAAAGGCTCGGCGCACCTTGACGGCAAGCTTTGAATAAAACGCAGGAACCTGCCACGGGCCCGCCGCATGACGTGCGGCTACTCTGCCCGCAAGAGGCTCCATAGATTATATAAACGTCCGCTGGCGCGCTGACCCTTTGATACCATGAAACGACAGGTATTTCCTAAGGAGCACATTTGTCTACTAACGCCTCTGGCAGCCCTGTTCTGTCGCTGCTTATTCCCATTTACAATGTTCAGCGCTACCTGCGCGAGTGTCTCGATTCCGCCCTGGCGCAGACGCTCAAGGATATTGAGATCATCTGCATTAACGACGGGTCGACCGACAACTCGCCGGCGATTATCCGCGAGTATATGGAGCGCGATGGGCGCGTCAAGATGATCGACAAGGCCAACAGCGGCTACGGCGACTCGATGAACCACGGTCTGGAGATGGCGCGTGGCAAGTACGTTGGCATCTTGGAGTCCGATGACTTTATGGCGCCCGACGCACTCGAAAAGCTTGTCTCGGCCGCCGATAGCAATAATGCCGACTTCGCGAAGGCGAACTTTGATTTCTACTGGTCTAAGCCCGAGGAGCGCCGTTCGCTGCACGAGATGTTTAAAGCCAAGGACTGTGGCAAGCCGGTGCACCCGAGCGATACGACGCAGTTCTTTAAGCAAAAGCCGTCGATTTGGTCGGCCGTGTACCGTCGCGATTTTCTTGAGCGCAACGGCATTAAGTTCCTGCCGACTCCGGGGGCATCCTTTCAGGACACGTCATTCGCCTTTAAGGTGATCGCGTGCGCCGATAAGGCTGTTTACCTGCATGATGCCGTGTTGTCGTATCGCCAGGACAACGAGAATTCTTCGGTCAATTCTTCGGCTAAGGTCTTTTGCGTCAATTCCGAGTATGCCGAGATTGAGCGTTGGATTCGAGAGGATTATGCCCGCGACCACGCAAGCGGCGATGTCGCGCGCATGCTCAAGTTCAATCAACTCATTAAGTACGATTCGTATATGTGGAACTACGTGCGCTTGGCGCCTAAGTTCTATAAGGAGTTCCTGGTTCAGATGGCCAAGGAGTTCCAAGCGGCCTTGGACGCGGGGGAGTTTTCGCTTGACGACCTCAAGCCGTGGAAGCGCGCAAATCTCGCTGCCATCCTCAAAGATCCTGAGGGCTGGGTTGACGAGCATCCGAGTTTTGCGACGGATGGTGCCTTGGGGCGTGCTAAGTATTACGCCTCGGTTGGAGGCCCGGGCGTGGTCGCCGCCTTCCTTATCGAATCGCTGAGGGGGTAGGTCGACATGGGAGAGACTTTGACCCCCAAAGCGACCATTGTCGTCCCCGTTTACAACTCTGCGCGCTCCATTCAGCGATGCCTCGATTCGCTGTTGGCTCAGTCCGAGCGCTCGATTCAGGTTGTCTGCGTCAACGACGGTTCGACTGATGATTCGTCGAACGTGTTGCACCAGGTCGCGCAGGCCGACGATCGCGTACTGGTGATTGACCAGGAAAACGCGGGCGTCTCGTGTGCTCGAAATGCCGGTATCGATGCCGCCGAGGGCGAGACCGTCTTTTTTGTGGACGCCGACGATTACATCGATGCCCAGACGGTCGAGCGCGTACTGCATGCCATGGAGTCTGCAGATGTCGAGGCCGCCGTTTTTGGCGGCGTCTGTGAACCAGCCGATGCTGCCCCCAAACGCGTTCAGCAGCTCATGAGCCCCAAAGCTGGTACCTTCGGCGCCCGTGATCCCCAACTGCTGTTTCATTCGAATGCGCAGCCCTATGCCTGCCGTGCGGCTTTTTCGCGCGAGCTGCTCAATCGCGAAGGCATTCGCTTCGCCCCCGGTTTGGCTTTGGGCGAGGACGTTGTCTTCCAATTTGCGGCTTATGCGCTTGCCCGCAAGACCGTTGTCATGCCGGACAAGTTCTACCACTATGTGATGGAGAGCGAATCGGCGACGCACGAGTTCAACAGTGCCGAGGCTCGCGCCAAAAAGCTTGACGCCCACATGAGGATGCTCGAGGAGGTCTTGGAGGGCTGGGCGGCCTACGGTCTTTTAGGCCTGTGCCCCGGCGAGCTGATAACTTGGTTTTTGGACCTCATTGTGTTCGACCTGGCGCGCTTGGATGCCGATGACTTCCATCGCGTGGCGGCTCGCGTCAACATGGACCTCACGACGTTTTTGGGAACGGAGTGGGCGGATATGCCTGCTAAGGGCGCCGTTCGCCGTGTCGCCCATAAGCTCGTTGTGGCGACCTCGGGCGTTTCGATGGCAGACGCCACGTTGTTCTATCTTTCGACCCGTGGTTTCAAGGCCTGCCTGGAGCGCTTTCTCTAGTTCCAAGCGCTGCCGCCCGCCGCAACTCGGCTGCTAAAATAACCCTGTTACACGCTACTCAACAGGAGGTTCTCTTGCAGAACTCTGATACCCCTAAAGTTTCGCTGCTTGTTCCCATCTGCAATGTCGAGCGCTATCTGCGCGAGTGCCTCGATTCCGCCGTGGCGCAGACGCTCAAGGACATTGAGATCATTTGCATCAACGATGGCTCTACCGATAGCTCGCCGGATATTATTCGCGAGTACATGGAGCGCGATGCGCGCGTTAAGATGATTGATAAAGCCAACAGCGGCTACGGCGACTCGATGAACCGCGGCCTGGAGATGGCGCGCGGTGAGTACGTGGGCATCCTTGAGTCCGACGACTTTATGTTTGAGGATTCGCTCCAAAAGCTGGTCGCCAAGGCCGATGCTGAGCATGCCGATGTGGTAAAGGGCGACTTTTACCTGTATTGGTCCACGCCCAGCGAGCGCCGTGAGCTGTTTGGGATTATCGACGAGCATATGACGGGCGCCGCGTATCGTCCCGTCGATCGCCCGGGCATCTTCTACCGCAAACCTTCCATTTGGTCGGCTATCTATCGGCGCGAGTTCCTCAACGACAATCAGATTCGGTTCCTTCCCACGCCGGGCGCCTCGTATCAGGACGCAGGCTTTAACTTTAAGGTTTGGGCTTGCGCCGAGCGTGCCGCTTTTATCGCGGACCCCATTTTGTGCTATCGCCAAGATAACGAGAAGAGCTCCGTTAATTCTCCTAACAAGGTGTTTTGCGTGTGCGACGAATATGCCGAGATGCAGCGCTTTTTGGATGAACGCCCCGAGCTTAAGGCTCAGCTTCAGGGTATTTTAATGCGCATGAAGGTCGATACGTACCGTTGGAATGATGAGCGCCTGGTCGATGAGTTGCGCGAGCAGTTTTGGGAGAAGGCCTCACCCGAGCTCAAGTCCGATTGGGATGCCGGTCGCTTTGACCTGTCGCTGTTCGATCCGCGTGGCGAGACCGACTTGCGCCTGATGATCAAGTCGCCCCGCGCCTATATCGATTCGCGCTTTGGCTTTAAGAAGCCGGGCAAGCTCAATACGTTTAAGCATTACTTTAAGATTGGCGGCCTGCCGCTGGTCTGGCGCGTGCTGACGTATCAGCGTACCTACGGCGACAACCCACATCCCGATGACGTTCCGGCCGCACAGTAGGAGCGAGTGACTATGGCTACCCCCAAGATTTCCGTTGTCGTTCCTATCTATAACGTGGAGGAGTGCCTGGCCTGGTGCCTGGACTCCCTGCTTGCGCAGGACATGCCCGATTGGGAAGGCGTGCTGGTCAACGATGGCTCGCCGGACGGTTCGCGCGATATTGCGGCTGCCTATTGCGAAAAGGACGCGCGCTTTACGCTGGTCGATAAGCCCAACGGCGGCCTGTCGAGCGCCCGCAATGCGGGTATCGCTGCGTCCACGGCGCCTATTGTTGCTTTTTTGGATTCCGACGACCGCTTTACGCCCGATGCATGCCGCGTGATCGTCGATGCCTTTGAGCGCGAGGGCTGCGACGTTTTGACATTTGGGGCGGATCCATATCCGCTCGAGGCGGGGTATCCGTGGCTTAACTATGTGCTGAGCCCGCGCGATGTGTCGTTTGAAGGCTATAGCTCCGACCTGCTGTTTAAGGAAGCGTCTCGCCCCTTTGCATGGCGCACTGCCTGCAAGCGCGATTTTTTGCTGGACAACGGGATTCTGTTCGACGAAACCGTTAAGTATGGCGAGGACCAGGTCTTCGATTTTGCCGTGTACGGTCGTTCGCGCAAGACCGCGCTTATCTCGAACAAGCTGTATGACTACCGTGTCGCGCGCAAAGGCTCACTTATGGACACCATGCGCTATGACGACGAGACGCGACTGCTGGAGCACGTGAAGATTTACTCCGCGGTGATGGCTGACTGGCAGCGCGACGATCTCGATGTACAGCACGCCGATGACCTGGCGTACTTCCTATGCGATCTGGTGCTGTACGATGCGCTCAGGTTGCTGGGTTCGGACTGCGGCAAGGTGCTTGCTGCCGTTGCCACGGCGCTTGCCGATTCTGCTGTGGGCGGCGATGCCGCGCTCGCACTATGCGCTCCTTCTGTTGCTGCTATGGTGCGCGCGGCGCTTACCAGCAAGGCCCCCAATGTCCGTGAGTGCAAAAAGCTCATGTTCGATTACGACGTCTTGAGGTTTGGGCGCCTGGGTGCCTGCAAGCGCATGGCGGCGAACGCCCTGGGAAAGCGAGAAGTGTAGATGAGTATCAAGCGTTTGGCACTTTGCCGCAGTCAGGGCCGTCTGTTTGTGCTGCTTCGTTTTGCCGGTCAGGATGTCGCCGCGCTTATTGAACGGGAGGGTTCTCAAGCGTTTGCCCATGCGACGACGAGCGGTTCTTGTGTGCCGTCGCTGGTGCTCCCGGTCGATCATGGCCGTGTGCTGGCGCTTTGCCCTTCCGTTTCCGATTACGAGCGCGAGCTCGCCGTCTTGGTGCTTCCCTTTTTGGACGGCTCTACGATTGACGTCGCATTTGCGTCCGATGGCCAAAAGCTTGGCTCCATTCGCCCCGATAGCCGCGTGGCCAAGCTGGAATCCAAGGTTAACTACAAAGCAAAGCCTGCGCTGTGCGCGCTTATCCGCGATGCGCAGCGTGGCGAATGCTGCGGTCGCTACGAGATCGATGCCATTCGCTATTTGCCGGCAGACGCCGGCGCGGTGTGGCGCTATGAGGTTACCTGGGCGGGAGACCCCCAGTGCACCCCTGAGTTCCAGATCTTCGATACACATATGAACGCCATCGATGTTACCGTGCATGTTTTTGAATCGCAGGTTGACGTGCCGCAGCAGAACGGATGCCGCGTCAATAAAACGTATCTGAGCGTAGAGATGCCTCAGGATATACGGGATTTTGTCGCGATTGCGGCTGATCCCACGGGCCTAATCCAGAGCGGGTTTTGCGCCATGGATGGTCGCCTGTACAACGGCATGGTCGACGACAGCTGGAACCGCATGAAGGACGCGCGTGCAGACGATGCAGCTTATCGACGTTGGTTTGAACAGCATCGCGCAAGGCCGGGCGATTTGGTGTGCCAGCGTGTCGCTTCGGCGGCCTTTGCCTATAGGCCGCTCGTGAGCATTGTGGTGCCGTGCTACAAGACCGATCGGGTCTACCTGCGCGAGCTGCTGGACTCGGTGCTAGCCCAGAGCTATGACAACTGGGAATTGCTGCTGATGGATGCCTCGCCCGAATGGGACGCGGTGTCTAATCTTACGGCCGACGCCAATGACGAGCGCGTTCGCCGCATCGAGTTGTCCGGCAACGGCGGCATTGTGGTCAACACCAACGCTGGTATTGAACAAGCGACGGGCGACTACATCGCGTTCTTGGACCATGACGACATTCTGGAACCGGACGCGTTATTCCACTATGTTGCCGCGCTGAACAAGGCTGCCGAGGACGAGCGTCCCCAGGTCCTGTTCTGCGACGAGGACATGTTCCAGAAAACGGGGGAGTGGGGCCAGCCGGTCTTTAAGACGCGGCTCAACGTCGACCTGCTCTATAGCCATAATTGCGTAACGCATTTCCTGATGGTGGAGAAGGCGCTCATCGATCGTATTGGCATGTCGCCAGAAGACGTCGCGGGCGCCCAGGATTACGACCTGACGCTTCGCTGCCTTGCAGCCGGCGCGCGCTTTGAGCACGTTGCACATGTGCTGTATCACTGGCGCGTGCATCCCGGTTCAACTGCCGATGGCTCTGCCGATAGCAAGCCGTATGCTATTGAAGCCGGGCGCCTTGCCCTTCAGCGCCACTTTGACTCGCTGGGCGTTCACGGAACGGTCGTGGAGACCGAGACACCGTTTGTCTACCGCATGCGCTATGCGCTGCCAGAGCCTGCGCCGCTGGTGAGCATTGTGATTCCGACCAAGGATCACATTGAGACGCTCGATGCCTGTGTGATGTCGATTGCCCAGAAGGCAACGTATGCCAACTACGAGATCGTTTTGGTGGAGAACAACAGCGAAGTCCCGGAGACGTTTGCGTATTACGAAACCCTGCCAGAGCGCGTGGCTGCAGCATCCGAAGGCAAGGATATCGCGCGCGTTGTGTGCTGGCCGGGTGAGTTCAATTACTCCAAGATCATTAATTTTGGTGTGGAGCACGCCAAGGGCGATTATCTGTTGCTGCTCAACAACGATACCGAGGTCATAAGCCCGGACTTCATCGAAGAGATGATGGGGTATCTGCAGCGTCCCGAGGCGGGCGTGGTGGGCGCCAAACTCTACTTTGCCGATCATCTGGTGCAACATGCCGGCATTTTGGTTGGCGTGCGTGGCGCACTTGCCCATGGCAACCAGGACTTCTCAGCAAAGCGCGAGGGCTATCTTGCCCGCGCTGTGCGCCCGGGCAACTTTAGCGCCGTAACGGGCGCCTGCCAGATGGTGCGACGCGACGTATTTGAGCAGGTCGGAGGCTACAACGAGGAATTCGCCGTCGGTTTTAACGATGCTGACTTTTGCCTGCGCGTGTGGGAGGCGGGCTTCCGCACCATCTTTACGCCCTATGCCGAGCTGTACCACTACGAGTTCACCTCGCGCGGCAGGGAAGAGGCCAACGAGGAAAAGATGTGTCGCTGGAAGCGCGAGCAAGCACTGTTCATGCAATGCTGGCCGGAGTTCTTCTTGACGGGCGATCCGTGGCTGGGGCCGAACTTATCCGCTGAGAGCGAGTACTTCTCGGTCTAAGGCAATGGTTTTTAGGAAGTCCTTAACTTTCTTTTGCTATGAGCTTGGAAGTTAGCAAGTTGTACTACTTGCTAAGACAAATTACGAAAGCTCGATACTTCCGCGATAAGTTTATACAAGCTTATACAGCTCGATATTATTCGATATAAGTAGATATTGCACTTGCCTTTGCCGGCTTACCCGCCGGCGTTATGGATCTTATTAACGGCAAGGCGCTTACGTTTTTGCGACGCGCCCTCCCCGAAGACCTGGCCCTCCTTTGGGGTATCGTCGCGGCGGGTGACATGTCCTCTATGTCGGCGTACTTCGCCACGGTGTTGCGGCTCAGGTGAAGTGCCCGGGCTATCTTGAACCCCGGGCGCCCGGCCGCCTCCGTCGACCGTATATCATTCACTGTGTCCAGGGGCACGGTCATCTCCCCATCCTTCCCGGGCGGCCTCGCCAAAGTGCCCGCCCGGGGAAACCGTATGGCGAGGGCCGCGCTCCCGGTTCCCGGGGTACGGCCCTCCTGCTCAAACTGCTCAGTTTCAGTGCTCACGGTGCTCGATTGCCGGCGATCACGCGGACCTCTTTTTAGTGATCATTAACACCCGTCAACATGATCGACCTGACGCCGGGGCTCATAGAGCCTGCGCGCGCCGAGATGGGCGATACCCCGCTGGCCTAGCCTTAAGGTAAAACGGAATAGGCGGACCGAACGTCCGACTGGGTCTGGGAAGCGGTGTCAGGCGGAGGGCGAAGCATGGCCACCGAACCCATCGAAACACATCTCCACCGTACCTCCAACTGGGAAAACGCCGCCCCCCCCGGGGGCCCACTAGGTCCGCGGGGGCGTTCGGATAACTGCCGGAACGGCCTATTGGTTCAATGCGATCGGCTGAGATCGGAAATCAACCGATGTTTAGCGATTGTGTATGATTTTCAACCGGATAAATGTTATCGAAACTCTTTTCCTCTCTATTTTGGGGTATCAAGAGTAGAAAGGGAGGTGATTTTATGAATCATAATCAGGCTATTGAATTGGAGAGAATAGTTAGACGTGTATATGACTGCGATAGGGCCGGTATGGGTGGCTATATTGATGCTGATAATTTTTCCTCCAATCCTTTTGATGCGGCGTTGATTGCACTTGCTCCACTGTGGAAGAATGACTCAGATCGACAGGTTGAAAATTTCCTGTATAAATGGGACCACATTATTCGAGCAGAAGTCTCGCCATCGGATGATTTGGTTGAGTCCTACATTGTCGAGTTGGAGCGGATAGTACATGACTTGGGCGGCGCTTCTCTCTGTTAGTCTAAGATTGACTCAACTTGGTCTCAGCACCTAAGTCAATTGTGCAAACAATGGGGTCGCTTCGAAAGCATCGCTTCTCGAAGCGACCCCATTGTTTGTCTCTACTTGTGTGCCCAGAAGGGGTTCGTTCTTTCCATATCTATCTGTCCCATCCGGCCGAACGCCCTGTTCCCGAATCATTACCCGTTATCTAAACTGTTGGATTGATTTGGCTCTGTTGGACCATGATTGACATTCTGCCCCAATCATCTTTTTGAAATTGCAAGATAATCGCCCCCTTGCCGGGTTTGAATCCGGCAAGGGGGCGATGTGCTAAAGATCTGTCGGGTCCATCGTGAGGGTCCCATCGCCCCAAGTCGATTTGTCGGCTCTCGCCGTCTTCCCGTCGGGCGCCGGCGTCTTGACCCTCATCTCGAACGGCATCCCGCCCTCCCGGACGGGCGCCCTGAGGAACGCGTTGACGGCGGTGGAAATGGACAGGCCGAGCTCGTCCAAGATGGCCTGGCCTCCTTTTTGGCCTCCGGGTCGATCTGGATCGTCGTGGCCGGTATGTTCGACGGCATGGCTGCACCTTCCTCGTATATCGCGATGCGACCATTCTACCGTCTCTATGCGGCGGCTTTGGTCCAGTAGTCAATGTAGGGCGGCAGGACGTTGAACATATCACGGATGCGGCTCCTGCACACGCCGTTGGCGAGCTGTCGCGCAACCGTGCGCTCGGCGGTGCCGGAATCGATCGCCATGAAGGTCCGGCACCACTTGAACCAAGCGAGGTAGGCGCCGAGGTGCTTCGTCGACACGCCCTTAAACGGCTTCATGAAGGTATCGAGGAGCGAATGGACGGTGTTGATCCGGTTGATGGTCCCCTCGGAACGGTCCTTGGAATCGTGGGCCGTGTGTGCGGCGACCTCGAGCTCCGCGAGGACGTCGACATAGGCGGACGCCTTGTCCGTCGCCACGACGGAAGCGGACGCGATGCGGTCCCTCAGCACGTCCACGGCGCGTTTCCTCGACAGGATGCCTCGTCCCGAGACCTCGAGAAACGTCTCGTTCGAGTCGTTCACGCCGGTCATGACGCAGATCTGCTCGCGCGACAGTCCGCGCCTGTGCACCTGCTTGTCGCGATGTCGGGAGGGACATGGCATCGTAAATGACCCCTTCGTGTGGTTGCCCCTGAACGACTCGGGGAAGTAGGTCTCTTCGAGCTCTCAGCCGCAGCCCCGCCCGGTCTTGAACGAGGGCGAGTAGGCCGAGAGACACTCGATGAGCCTATGGCGCATGGTGTAGGCTGTTTTGATGAGGCAGACATGGCAGCGCCCCGCGCATTCGCGCAGGGGTAGCATGAGAACGAAGCACTCGGCATAAGCCATCCAGGTCTCCTTCGGGAGCCTGCTCGTCCCCAAGATATGCCCGCTGCCCATGCCGAAGGCCCTGCCGCAATCCCGGCAGAGGTAGCGCTGCTCGCCGCTCTTTGATTTGCCCTTCTTCACGATCGCGGCGAACCCGCAGCGCGGGCAGCGCTCGGCCTCGTAGGCGGAGCCGGCGGCGTTCGGTCCTGCTGAGGCTCGCAATGCCCCTCTTGAAGGTGATTACCAGGTCCTCGGCGTTCATGATGCCCCCATCGTCGCGGTCTACGGGGCTAACGATATGGCACCGTAATGACATATGTATGTCAATCTTGCTCTAACAGAGCCTAACGAAAACGTGCGTCAGGAGTTCTCCCTTAGGCATTTTGCGGCTATAGGGACAAGGTCGAACATCGTGTGAACGACATCACCCGTGTTTGCAACGGTTGCCGTGAACTTGCCGTTTCCAAAATCCATCAGATGGTAGAGGTTGATTGTCAGATCGTGCTGTGCGGCGATTCTCAGAATCCAGTAAGCGCAATTGTCGCCACAGGTTGTGGCGTTGTATATGTTCTGAGGCATGAAGTACATGAGTAGCAGCGTCTTAGTTCCGCCCGATAGCCTTTCCGGTGGGATAATGCCTAGGATCTTGGTGTTTATTGCGCCGGGTCCAACCACACTGCCTTTATCGATGGATTTAATAATTCTTTGCGCAAAAGCATCTTGAAACCATTCGGGCGAATAGACGTTATCGAAGTAAACCGACGTATTATAGATAACGTTTTCCATATCACCATAGTGAATTGTTAGCACGTTGCTCCCTTCGGGATGCTGGTTTAGCATTTGGTGAGATTGATTGTATCGCAGCGTATGAGACAGACGATATTTGCTGGTAACGCATGCGATTGATAACTATTGATAAACAAGTCTTGTATTCAGTGCCTGTTTTGTTTGTCCGTGCTTGAACCCAAGTTGCTTTGAAGGTCTATATTTTAGAAAATAGTCCACGAGTTAAGCTCCGTGTGGCGGCACGTAAAAGCTGTACTGTGCTTGGGCAGGTTAAAGTCCAAGACGATTAGATATCCGAGAGGATATCGAGCCCGCACCGGGGAGATAAGGTGAGTCCGCGCCGGGGACTTTAATTCCGGCGACAATTAGGTCTCCATGAGGATACCGCGGCTGACAGCCAGCAGAAAACCGTCTTATACGTTCCTTCCGCGCGTCGCCTGCTCAAACGATTTGCGTCGAATTGCCTGTTGCTATGGCCTGTCCGTGCGTTTTGCTGGGCGGGCCTTCTTTTACCGCGGACACGGAGGGCATGTTTATAGGCAACGTTGCGTGCTGCGAGCCAGACGTCTCGGGCGTTGGCTGGGTGTGGACCGATGCCGGTCATCTGGAGCTCAATGGTTATACGGATGAGGTCATTGGCGCCGAATGCGACCTTGTGGCTAACCGTTCGGCGCACCATGGCTTGGCTCGCGTCCCCCCAATCTAGTAGACTCTAAACCGTTGCTAGATTAGGGGGATTTTCCATGAAACGCTCCATGAAACGAGTTTCCGGGGCCGCCGCCGTCCTCGCGGTCGCGGCCGCCCTGGCCCTGTGCGGGCCCGCGGCCTACGCCGCCCCCGCCGCGGCGGGGGACACGCAGCCGCTCCCCGGCGAGGCGCAGCCCGCCGGCGGGGAGTCCGGCGCCCAGGACGAGGCCGCCCAGGCCGAAACCTCCCAGGCCGAATCCGCCCAGGCCGACGGGGGCCATGCGGAGGCCGCGCAGTCCGATGGGGCCGCGGCCGTCTCGCTCTCTTATTCCGCCCACGTCTCCAATATCGGCTGGATGGGCGCCGTCGCCGGCGGCGGGGTCGCCGGCACGACCGGCAGGGGGCTCCCCCTCGAGGCGCTGCGCCTCGTCCTGTCCGACGCCTCGACCGGCGAGCCCCTCGGCTCCGACGCCATATCCGTCGAGGCCCACGTCTCCAACGTCGGCTGGCAGGCCGCCGTCGGCAACGGCGGCACCGCCGGCACCACCGGCCAGGCCCGCGCCGTCGAGGCCCTGAGGGTCAGGCTGTCCGCGGACCTGTCGGAGCGCTACACCGTC